>CADADN010000027.1 GCA_902786665.1 uncultured Prevotellaceae bacterium
TTACAGCTATTTTTCTTGCCTTTTTATTTCTTTTTTTAAGCGAAGCATTTTTTAATTAATTGTTATTCAGATGGATGCAGACTTGTGTATAAAGATCAGCTGAGCCAGAGGGGGAGTTGGTGAGTCTGAGCACCGCTTTTTGTTCACTGTCCACTTTTTAAAGTGGACTCAATTTTCAATCTTAGCTTCGCTGATTTTTGTCGCGACTCGGCAGATTTCAAGCAAGCTTGACTCTGCTCTCGCTGCTCCAAAAATTCAATCTTCAATTTTAGCTTCGCTGATTTTTGTCGCGACTTGGCAGATTTCAAGCAAGCTTGACTCTGCTCTCGCTGCTCCAAAAATTCAATTTTCAATTTTAGCTTCGCTGATTTTTGTCGCGACTCGGCAGATTTTATGCAAGCTTGACTCTGCTCTCGCTGCTCCAAAAATTCAATCTTCAATCTTCAATTTTCAATTTTCAATCTATCTTAGTCCCCAGGCGCTGGGATACACCACTTTCTCGGCTTTTTCCTCCTCGTCGTCCGGGAGGTTGCAGAAGAAGTCGATGCCGGTGAGGTGTTCCAACTCGTCGATGCTCACCACATAGTCGTAGAGGTTGTCTTTGCTGTGGTCTTCGTTCAGGTGCTCCACCCAGAAGCCGATGGCCTTGTAGCCTTTTGAGTTCTTGCACAGGATGGCCATGAAGAAGTATTTTGGTACGAGCAACCCTTGGTTGGTGGTGGTGAGGATTTGCTCGGGCTTGTCTATCGTGCCGCCTTTGCAGATGTAAAGTGTGTCGCGGAACGTGTTGAGGTTCCAAGTGTTGCTCACGATGTTCTCCATCTTCAGCCATATTCCTGCGTTGAACACGTTGCGCTGGGGTTGCATGTTGCTCATATAGAACGTCTGGATGTTGGCTTCGCGGCTGTTCAGCCGGTCGTAGGAGGGGCAGATGTGGCCGTGGTCATAGCCCGAACGGTAGTAGGGGTCGCTGCTGAACGTGTAGGCGCTGGGAATGTCGGGGTCCCATGGGTATTGGGGTTCTCCGTTTCCTGCATAGTAGCGTGACACGTTCTTGGGACTGTTGCTCCTGTCAAGGGTATAGCACGACCATCGTTGTGATTTCTTCTGGCAGTCCCATTCCAGGATGTAGTTCACGCCATGCTCGTAGGTGGAGTGCACCACCACGAGGTTGGTGCTGTTGTTTTTGATGTGGGGCATTTCCAACCTTGCGTATTCGGGGCGCGTGGTGGGGTTGGCATTCACGTTCTTGATCTTCTTGGAGTCACCAGGGATGAATTCTTCATCATCGTCGCTGCCGCAGGACACGAAGGCCAGCACGGCGAGCATGGTCAGAAGGAGGTGGAGATGTCTCATAGTGTTATGGTTGTTTGGTAATAAAAAAAGTGCGGCTGAGCGTATATGCAACTACGCTCGGACGCACTTGATGCTATGCTTGCTTACGCACTCGCAGGGTGAAGGGTAAGGCAGTACCTTACTTCTTCAGTTTCCCATAGCGGCTCATGAAGCGGTCGACACGACCTGCCGTGTCCACAAGCTTGTTCTTGCCGGTGTAGAATGGGTGCGAGGTGTTTGAAATCTCGATTTTCACCAATGGGTAAGTCTCACCTTCAAATTCCACGGTCTCATTGGTCTTGCATGTGGACTTTGTAAGGAACATATCGCCGTTGGACATATCCTTGAATACGACGGGGCGATAGTTTTCTGGATGGATGCCTTTTTTCATTTTTTATTCGTTACTGTTATGTTAAATTTCTCTATTTCACACTTTGGGCTGCAAAGGTACTGATTTTTTTCCCAATAGCAAAATTTTTCTCCCCTTTTTTCTCGCATTTTGTGTAAAAAAGGGGGAAATAGGTGATTGCGCGTGAAATCTTGTCGATATGTCGCTATGCAGGAGTCAAAAACCGCTCACCACTTTCACGTCGCTCTTCTTTACGAAAAGGTTGTCGTGCGCAGTGACGAGAATGTAGTATATCTCGTCTTCCTGATATTCATCGGCGATGATGGTGCCTTTGCTCACGGTTGTGAACAAGGGATGTTTGGAACCGTCTTCCATACTCTCGCAGTAGATGGGCGTGTTGTTGCGAATGGCCACCAGTTTGTCGTGGCCCTGGCCTTTATACCAGTCCTGGGTGCCTAAATATTTGGTGTATGCCCAGCCGGTGACCTTGCCTGTGCTTACCTTGCTCCAGTTGCCGCTTTGCCCACGGAGGACACCATTCCCTAACCCGTGGGAGAACATGTAGATTTTGCCAATGACTGGGGCTTTGGTGGTAGGACGCTGCCTCACATTCACGAAACCATCGTCGGATGTGGCATATACGACGGTGAACACTTGCTGAGCCCACATCGTGGCACCCATCGCAAGGGCGGCAAAGAATACTAAAAATCGTTTCATAAATATCGATGGTGTTTGTTGATGTTTGTTTTCTTGAAGGGGTGGACGACATCCTGTCATCGTACCACCTGTTTCTAAAATGCAAAAATAGCAAGAATAACCGATATGGGCAACATATTCTGTCATTTTTTTGTTTCTCATATGTTCCATTTATGCCCATGTAGTTACTTTAGTGGGCGTCATCCTCTGATTCTGCCAGTGTTGAAACAAACATATGTCTCTTTAACTCCTCCCCCTCTGTCCGAAACTGATCTTTATACACAAATCTCTAAGCATTTGGTCAACAAGACATTATTGATTGTAGAAGATTGCAATAAACAAGATGAAAAAGGAAGAAAAAGGAAGAAAGTAAAAGGAGAAAAATATGAAAGAAGACTGAAAAAGTGCCAAGGCACTCACAAAAAGGAAGAAAAATTTTTTCCTCTTTTTTGAGAAACGCTTGCGTTTTTTTTCTTACATACAGCTATTTTTCTTGCCTTTTTATTTCTTTTTTTAATCGAAGCGTTTTTTAATTAATTGTTATTCAGATGGATGCAGACTTGTGTATAAAGATCAGCTGCCCGAGAGGGGGTGGCCGCAGGCCGGGGCGAGGGAGAACTCCTCCCCATTCAACTGAACATATGTCCCTTTAACTCCTTTTTAACTCCCCTTTACCTCCTCTTTAACTCCAGATAAAAAAACTCCCCATCCAAGTGAACATATGTCCCTTTAACTCCCCTTTACCTCCTTTTTAACTCCTCTTTAACTCCTCTTTAACTCCAGATAAAAAAACTCCCCTTTAACTCCTCTTTACCTCCTATAAAAAACTCCCCTCTCTCTTCCTCAGCTGCCAGAAAGCCACGGCAGCGGCTGCCGCCACGTTGAGGGAGTCCACATGGTGCGACATGGGGATGCGCACCACATAGTCTGCTTCGGCGATGGTCTCATGGGGCAGGCCGTCACCCTCCGTGCCCATGATGATGGCCAGGCGAGGTTCGGCCATCAGGCTGGGATGGTCGATGGGTACCGACTGGTCGGTGAGTGCCATGGCCGCTGTGCGGAACCCCAGGGTGTTCAACTCGCCAATACCGTGTTCCATCCATGTCCAAGGCACAAGGAACACCGAGCCCATCGACACGCGTATGGCACGACGGTTGAGTGGGTCGCAGGAGTCGGGGGTGAGCACTACGCCGTCGATGCCCAGTGCCGCTGCGGAGCGGAAGATGGCGCCGATGTTGGTCGTGTCCACCACACCGTTGATGACAACGAGGCGGCTGGCGTTGCGGCAAACTTCCTCCAACGAGGGTGGGGTGGGGCGGCGGAAGGCGCATAGCACGCCACGAGTGAGGGTGTAGCCGGTGAGCTGCGCCAGCAGGTCGCGGTCGCCGGTGTAGACGGGAATGTCGCCGCAGCGGTCGATGATGGAAGCCGCATCGCCGGTGATGTGGCGCCGCTCGCAGAGCAGCGACAAGGGGGTGTGGCCGGCATCAAGAGCCACGGCAATCACTTTCGGACTCTCTGCTATGAAGATGCCGTCGCAGGGAGACAGGCGGTTGCGCAACTGTGCTTCTGTGAGGCGGGAGAACACCTCCACGCCCGGTTCCGACAAATTGTTGATTTCTATCACTGCCATGGCTTCATTGTTTGGGGGTTGAGACATCGCCCACCATTTCACGGCCTTCCTTCGTCATGTAAGGCAAGGCCACGCTGTAGGGGATGGTCACCACGGGGTCGCCCATGTCGAAAGGGCAGATGTCGTAAATGGAGTAGTGGTAGCGCACCCCGTTGTGCACCAGGTAGGGCGGGAAAGTGGGGAGGGGCATCTCGCGCAGGTCGACGGTGCAGACCGACTGAACCTGCTCGTTGCTGCTCACCTTGAAATATTCCCTCATGCCGGAGAGGATATGTGCATAGAGCGTCTCGTCCATCTTCTCGATGAGGTCGTTGCCGAAGCGATGACCATCGCGAATGCGGAAAGTCGCCCCGTATTCGGAGTATTCCCCATGGGCGCCATGCGTGATATAGGAATAACGATACACTTCGAAGGTGATGAAACGGCTCGTCTGGCACACCTTCCTTATCTCGATGCCTTCCTCGGGGGCGTTGTCGCGGCTCACCTGGGAGATGCCCATCTGCTTCAGGGTTTTTGCAAGATGCGCCTGACGGTCTGCGCAATAGGCGCGCACAAGGTCTTGCGGGTCGTCGCTTTGGGTCTCGCCACCATCCTCGAACAGCGTGGACTTCACGAATGCCTTCAGGGCGGCGACCACTTCATGGGGACCGGATACGGGATAGTCGATGAACACGTCGCAGGTGCCGTGTTCGCTGCGCAGGGAGTATTTGAAAGAGTCGGTGGCCAGTGCCTCGCTCTTTTCTTTCACGGCTGCCGTCCCTCCTTCGTCCTTGACAGGGGAGGACTGCTTGCCGCCACAGCCAAATGTGAATAGCAACACCGGCAACAAAATGATACAAAACACTTGGCGCATCTCCATTTTTTTGCAAATTTAGTGAATTTGTGCGTATTCTTGACCGTCGGAGCAAAGTTTTTGTTTTTCTTTGGGCAAAAGACTCTTCAAAAACACTCTTTAAGAATTTTTTTTGTCAAATTGTTGCAATATTCATTTCTTTTGCGTATTTTTACACCCAAATAAAGGAGGTTTGCTTATGAGACGTTTTACAATCATATCAGCCATATTATTGATGATGCTTCTCATGCTTCCTGGAAGTATGAGGGCACAGGAGTTGAATTATTCCGTCAGCGGCGTGGTGCGTGATGCCAGTAATAACCATCGCTTGCCACAGGTCAGCATCTCGACGATGGATGGCAATGAGACAACGGTAACCAATGCCGACGGCCATTTCATACTCAAGACGGAGAAAAAGCCGTCGTGCTTGTTCGTCTCTTGTCTCGGATATGATGCACAAAAGATTGTCCTTGGAGAGACTACTAACAAGGAACTCAAAATCCGCCTCAAGCCGGGAACGGTGACGCTCGACGAACTCATCGTGGCCGCCATCAACCCTCGCGACGTCGTCAATGCAGCATTGTCGAAGATGCCGGAAAACTATTCGCACGACAACCAACTTCTCAGATGTTTCTATCGGGAAACCACCCAAAAGGGAAAACGCTACATCTATGTGGCGGAAGCTGTGGCAGACCTTTACAAAAGCGGATACCAACGAATTGTAGGCACCGACCGCATCGCCATCAGAAAAGGAAGGAAACTCGTCAACACACATAAGGCCGACACGCTCGGGGCTAAGATACAAGGTGGACCCACGCTCGCCATCGAACTCGACTTGGTAAAAAAAACAGAGTTGTTCCTCAGTTACGACGAGATGAACAATTATGACTTGCGTATGGAAGTGCCTGTGAACATCGATGACAGGACGCAGTATGTCATTTCGTTCGCCCCGAATACCATCACCGACCATGTGCTTTATTATGGAAAAATGTACATTGACAGGCAGACGATGGCTTTCACAAGGGTGGAGATGTCACTTGATATGAGCAACACGGAAAGGGTGACGGAATGCATCCTTGTCAGAAAACCAATGGGCGTGCGCTTCAAGCCAAGGGAGCTTTCCACTGTGGTCACTTATCGATACGATGGGGAGACTTGCAGGATGCATTACCTGCATAGCGACGTCAGGTTCAATTGCGACTGGAAAAAGAAGCTCTTTTCTGCTCCTTTCCACGTGGAAGCTGAAATGGTGGTGACCGACTTGGTGGCCAATGACGCCAAGCCCATGGCATTGACGGAGGCTTTCCGCTCTAATGACTCTTTCTTCGACAAGGTGTCCGTATTCTATGACCCAGACTTCTGGCAAGACTACAACATCATCCTGCCCTCCGAGTCTTTGGAGCAGGCCATTGAAAAACTGAAGAAGAACAAGTGAAATAACTCACCCCACTGCAAAAATCAGGCAAGTCGACCGTGGAATGCCATCCGAAGTCTTAAGGGTGGGTCTTGCGCACGCCCGTATTGGGCGGGGGCTGAAAATGAAAAAAACATAGATTCCATCTCTGGAGTGTGCACCACCCGTTCCGGGATGGATTGCGGGGCGGGGCCTTTTTTGTGTTTCCTAACTCGGTACATCTATCTGAATCGTTTCCATTTGTTTTCAATTGTTTTCCTTTTCGTTTCATTAAGGTGTTTTTCGCTATGGTTTGTTATTGAATGTCGAGAAAAACAATTAATTTTGCACAAAACAACATTTGGTGCTTATGAAATCATTACATCTTCTTTTAGGGGCTTTCTTCATGTCACTTCTTCCCACACAGCTTTGGGGAGCTGAGCCTTTTGTGAGTTTTTCTGGTCAGGGACGATTGCTGAACAAAGACGGCAAGGTCACTGTGTATGTCAAACCCAATGCAGAAAAGGGGGTGGCTCGTGCTGCAAAAGACCTTTGCAATGATCTCAACAAAGTATGTGGGGCTGCCTGCACCCTCGTTGACAAGGCGGAAGGGGCAGACATCGTCGTAGAGGTGGACCCCAAGATGAAGGCCACGGAGAAATATGTCATACAGATTGATGACAGCGGCATGCGTATAACCGGCAGCGACAGGCGGGGTGCCATATACGGCATCTACGAGGTGTCGAAACAGGTCGGTGTGTCACCTTGGTACTGGTGGGCAGACGTGCCGGTGGAGAAGCACAGCCAGGTGTGGCTCAAGCCGGGAACTTATACCGATGGGGAGCCTGCGGTGCGTTATCGCGGACTTTTCCTCAATGACGAGGCGCCGTGTCTCACCTCGTGGGTGAAAAACACCTTTGGCACTGATTATGGTGGGCATGAGTTCTATGCCAAGGTTTTCGAACTCATCCTGCGCCTCAAGGGCAACTATCTCTGGCCCGCCATGTGGGGATGGGCCTTCTATGCCGACGACCCGCTCAACTCAAAGACAGCCGACGAGTACGGGGTTGTCATCGGCACCTCGCACCATGAGCCCATGGCACGCAACCACCAGGAGTGGGCACGACACCGCAGGGAGTACGGGGCTTGGAACTACGCCACCAACAAAGAGGTGCTCGACAAGTTCTTCCGTGAGGGCATCGAGCGTATGAACGGCACCGACGACGTTGTCACCATCGGCATGAGAGGCGATGGCGACGAGGCGATGAGCAAGGACGCCGACACCAAACTCTTGCAGGAGATTGTGAAACAGCAGCGAAAGATCATCAGCGATGTCACCAAGAAACCCGCAAAGGCCACGCCACAGGTATGGGCTTTATATAAAGAGGTGTTGGAATACTACGACCAAGGGATGAGGGTGCCTGAAGATGTAATCATCATGCTCTGCGATGACAACTGGGGAAATGTGAGACGTGTGCCCAACGCAAAGGAGCGCAAGCATCCTGGAGGATGGGGACTTTATTACCACGTGGATTACGTAGGAGCTCCTCGTAACTCCAAATGGCTGAACGTCACACCAATACAGAATATGTGGGAGCAACTCTCCCTGGCTTATGAGAATGGCATCGACAAGATGTGGATTCTCAACGTGGGCGACCTCAAACCCATGGAATACCCCATCACGCTCTTCATGGACATGGCGTGGAAAGGTGGTGCCGACATTCCTGGACACACGCTCGAATTCTGCCGACAGTCGTTTGGAGAGGATCAGGCTCAAGAGGCGGCAAGGCTGCTCGACCTGTGTTGCAAGTACAACGGGCGCATCACTGCGGAGATGCTCGACCACCGTACATACAACCTCGCATCTGGTGAGTGGGAGAAGGTGGTGGCCGACTACAACAGACTGGAGACAGAGGCCTTGAGGCAGTATGTAGCACTCCAGCCGGAATACCGCGATGCCTATCAGCAAATCATCCTCTTCCCCATACAAGCCATGGCCAACATCTATGAGATGTATTACGCCCAGGCCATGAACCTGGAGCTGCACAAGCAGGGCAACCCCGACGCCAACCTTTGGGCCGACAGGGTGGCACGGGCTTTCCAGCGCGACTCCATCCTTTGCGCCGCCTACAACCACGACATCGCCGGGGGTAAATGGAATGGGATGATGACCCAGAAACACATCGGATACAGGAGTTGGAACGATGACTTCCCGCGTGACAAGATGCCCGAGGTGAGGCGTGTCAACGTCGAAGGGACGGCCAGTGTCCTGACGGAGAAAGACGGGGTGGTGGCCATCGAGGCAGAGCACACCTTTGGACGCACCGATGGAAAGGAAGCCAGATGGATGGTCATCCCAGGAATGGGGCGCACCCTCAGTGGCGTCACCTTAAGGCCTACGACGGCTTCCGTGGAAGGGGCGGCCCTCGAATATCGCTTCGACACCTCTTCCCAGGTGAAGGGCGTCCATGTCATCGTGAAGTCCACTCTCGACTTCCTCAACCAAGGCGGGTTGAGATACCGCATCACGCTGGACGGACAAGAACCTAAGGTGGTCAACTTCAATGCTAAACTCAATGAAGACCCTGCCAACATCTACAGCATCTATTATCCCACCGTGGCGAAAAGGGTGGTGGAGAGTGCCGTTGACGTCTCTGCCGGCCCGGGAAGACACATACTTCGTGTGGAACCGCTTGACCCAGGTGTCGTCTTTGAGAAAATTGTCATTGACTGTGGTGGATGGCAACCCTCGTATCTCTTCGGAGAAGAGTCGCCAAGAAAGATGGAGTGAAAAACAACTCTTGTTGTCAGAAACACTGCAAACAGATTGCTGAAAGATTATGAAACGACCTTGAATACGGATGATATGCTACATTTCAAAACAGGAATAGGCTGGAAAGCATGTTATGACGATGAAAGAAACCTCTATACAGCAAAAACTTCGTGGAGAGGGGATTATCACCTCTATGAGATAGATGAGGAAATCTTTAATCGACTCGATCAACCTGGTGAAGATCCAGATGAATTGATTAGCTCCGGGCGACATCTATATTATAGTCAAGACAGTCCCATCGGACCGCCAACCGACATGGTGATAGATGAGAACTATGCCGCGCTTTGCCCTTGGGTGGAGATTCAGAAAAGCGGGAATGTCATGCCTTCGGAATTGACAGACGTCGCTGTCGACCTTTGGGAGAACGAAAAGACACGTGGGCAAAGGAAAGAGCAGAGGAAGGCAGGGACAAGAGAACAATAGCGACCAGCACCCAAAGCTTCACCCACCATCGGGCATGTTATAACATCTTGTCCAATTCGAGAGACAAGCCTATGCTGAAGGTGGTTCCCGTGGTCAGCGGGGAACAATAGTAATATGACTTGGGCTTGTAATTGAAGATGTTGTCGACGGAGGTGTTGAGATTCACCCCTTTCCATATATGGTGCTGAACCATCAGTTTCCAGATGGTATATCCCTGGTCGACGTCCTTGCGACCCGATTGCGGCTTGCCTTGGCGGCGTCCGGAGAGAGCGGCGTCAAAGGCATAGTGGCGCGAGAAACGATGGTCGTAGCCTACGCGCCATGTGAAGGAATGCGAACGGGGTTGGGAGAATTGAGAGAAATAGACGTTGCCGGTCTCATGCATCCAAGAGTAGTTGAACTTGAGAGATACTCCGCAATCCCAGATATGGGTGATGCTGAGGTCGGCACCCCATACCTTGACGCCATCTTCATTCCAGTAAAGCGCACTTTCCATCCCGTTGTACAAGCCGCCGTCGATGGTGGTGATGCGTTTGTCGAAGATGTTGCAATAGCCCACGAGGGTGAAATTGTAGCGTCCGTCAAGGAAGCTGCTGTTACTGATGCGGTTCGTCCTCTCCAAGGCGATGTTGAAATTATGGCTCCTCTCTGGCTTCAAGTCGGGATTACCAAGAATCATGTATCCCATGTTGCCCATGTCGAAGTGCATGTACATTTCCTTGAGCGAGGGTGCACGGAAACCGCTGGCATAGTTGGCGCGGAAAGTAATCCACGGCAACTTGTATACGACGGCGAGGCGCTGGGTGAACGACTGCTGTGCAGAAGCTGAGAAGTAGTCGTAGCGGATGCTGCCCACGACGTTCAGCCGCTCGGTGATGTTCCAGTCAAACTGTGCAAAGCCATCGATATTGTTCTGTGAATGACTGGTGTTGTCGACGAACTGATAGGTGGTGAGATAGTCGTGCAGGAAGTCGGCTCCCAGGATGAGACTGTTTTTGCCCAGCGAATGGCTGTACAGGGCGTGCACGACGTGTTGCCGATTGCTGTAGTCGTGGTCGTGGGTACGCCTGCCGTCGGGCATGAAATTGGCCTTGTCATACTGGTCGTATGCGTACGACAGTTCGAAATGGCGGCCATGGTCCCATGCGTACTTGCCTTTTAGTCCGGCGCTGTATCCGTTGAAATGATAGTCGTGAGTGTCGCGCTCGCTTGTGCGGAAGAAATAGCCGCCCCGGCCGACGAATGTCAACCGTTCCGTGGGGCGCCATATCAGTCGTTCCTTGACATTGTAGGTTTTCTGTCCATAGAGCCGGCTCACGTTGGAATCGTCTTGCAGCACCGACTCGTCGTAAGGCAAGCCTTGCGCCTTCTTCATCAGTTCCATGGCTATCTCCTCCGAAGAGTGAGCCTTGGGCAGGTTGACGGGGTCGATTGTCGTATGCTGGAAACTCGTCTGGGAGTTCCATTTCTTCGTGTTGAACGAGAAGTTGGCACCGTTGCGCCATTCATTCCCGAAAGTGTTGAAGCGAGAGTTGACGTTTGCTGTCCATGGCTCGATGTTCTCCCGGCTGATGATGTTGACCACCCCTCCTACGGCGTTTGAGCCATAGAGTGCCGATGAAGCACCTTTCACAATCTCTATGCGCCCTACGTTGTCGAGGTTCATCCGGCTGTAGTCCACGTTGTCCATGGTCTCGCCCGCCATACGCTCACCATCGACGAGGAAGAGGACGGCATTGCCGCCAAAGCCGCTCATGTTGAGGGAGGTCTCCTGGCTCATGGCCAAGCCGAACTCCAGGCCGGGAATCTCCTGCACAAGCATGTCCTGGATGTTCGTCGCATCGGCTATCTTGATGTCATGGATGTTGATCAGCCTCGTGACGACTGGCGCATTCATAAGAGCCTTGGGCGAATGGGAGGCTGTCACGACGACAGGTTCCAAGTCCACGGAGTCACGAATGCTTTGGGCGGAAAGTCCAACAGCTGGCATGACCAATGCCATGCCAGCCAAGATGGTATGTGAAAGCCTGTTTGTCATCGTCAATTATCTATCTTGAGTCCACTTGAAAAAGTCCGATATGCTGGCATTGAACACACCCGGAGTGTTCATATCCCCTCCCCTCAAGGGGAGGGGCTGGGGTGGGGTCTATAACTTGTTGATTTTTAAGCATGTTTCACTCCGCCCACTGTGTGTTTCAACGCCCCCTGACTCCCTCTAATCCGACTCCCCCAGCTTTCAGCCACCCCCTCTGAGCCAGAAGAGGAGTTGGGGAGTCTGAGCACCGTTTTTTTGCTCACTGTCCACTTTTTAAAGTGGACTCAATCTTCAATCTTCAATTTTCAATTTTCAATCTTCAATATGATTATCCGCATTTGTCCGAAAACGCCCCGAAGGGGCAATGAGCACTTAGCCCAGGGCAACGCCCTGGGTGTAGGTGTGCCCACAATCGCCCTGTAAGGGCATAAGCATTCGAATAATTGTAAAGCTTATGCCCTTGCAGAGCGATTGCCTTCTTGCTCTTGCTCTTTTACCCAGGGCGTTGCTCTGGGCTAGGAGCTGCAGGCCTTTCAGACCGTTCTTCGGGTACATGCGGATAATCATAATTTTCAATCTTCAATCTTCAATTTTCAATTTTCAATCTTCAATCTTCAATCTTCAATCTTCAAATCCCTTACTTCCTGGTTCCAGTAAAAGTGGTTTCCATTGCCATCGGCATGTTGCCATACTTCAAAGAAAATGTAACCACCATCGTCTTGTCGTTCATCAACAAGGTGACATTGCTCACGGTATAGGCTTTCTCACTGCCTGAGGCGGTCGTCACTGTTCCTGTGTATGAGGCGAGCTTTCCAGCAATGGAATTGCCGTTCTTGGCTAGCGGGATGTTCTTCACCACCAGTTTGGGGATGGTCATAGGACCTTCTCCCGACTCAGGGATGGTCATGTCGACAGTGATGTCAGAGGCTTTGGCAAACTCATAGGTGGCTGTGCCGTTCGACGATTCCTCGCCCATGACCATGATGACCTCGTTGCCAGTATAGGAACCTGCCACCTGTGTGGCTACGGCTGCCTCTGGTTCATCGTCATCGTCGCCACATGCGCACAAACCCGACACGATGACCACCGCGGCAAACATCAGTGTCATAAAATTCTTGATTGTCATAAAACTTTTCGTTGTCATAATAATTATATATGGAATGATGATTTGATGTCTTGGCCATACGACCGCCTCTATTTTCCCGTGCCCAACTGTTGGGTGGCATAGTCATACTCCGACCCGTAGGTGCTGTGAGGAATGCTGAAGATGACGATCATGAACAAGACGGCAAGGACGACAACCCATTTGTTGTACTTCCACTTCATAGTGACAAGGGCTCCCACAAAGCATAGGAAGGAGAGGAGGGTCTTGTTGTCGGTGAGGTCTGTTCCGATTGGGAATCCCGTCCACCAAGGGCCGAAAGCTGCATGCTGCACGAGGGGGCCGAAGACGAAACCGCCGACAAACAAGGTCGCCACGGTGATTTTCAACCACTTGCCGTATTCCTTGCGGGTGACCACCAGCAAGAAAGTATAGACGGCGAACAGCATTGCCGCAAACATGAACAGGATATGTGGTATCAGGATGCTGGCGGGAACATCGTTGCGGAAGCGTATCAGGGGTGGCTCCTCGGCGGGATAGTCCTTGCCATCGACAGTGATGTAATACTGCAGCTTCCCGCCGACAGGCTGAACGGGCAATGCAGCCTCCCACTCGCCGTCCTTCCAACAGAAGTCCACCGTGGTGTAGTCGTTTGTCGTAGGATAGCGACGGTAATGCATCTGCGCCTTGGCGTCCGACGGAACGCCTTTCAGCTTCACTACCTCGTCGTGCTGCACACCGCTTCTGGGCAATTTCAATTTGTAACTTTCCCCATTCAACTCCACGGTCACCTTCTTGGGGTAGGTGGGACCTGTCATACGCTGGTATATGCTCAACACCAATGTGATGACAACAGCCAGAAACCAATACAAACTTTTCTTCATCTTACAGGGGGAGTTAAGTGAACTTGGAATATGATGGTCTCTTCACCACGAAGCACCTTCACGGGAATGGTGGTGCCGGGGGTGAGTTCCGACAAGCGTTCCATGTATTCTTCGATGTCCTTGAGGGGCTTGCCGTCTATTTCCTGGATGATGTCGCCGCTTCTGATGCCGGCGTTATGCGCAGGCTTGCCTGCCACCACGATGTCGGCGCGAAGGCCGGGAACGCTGCTTGCACCCATCACATCGGGCATCAGTCCCAAGGTGACCTTGAACTTGGCATGGCTCATCTTCTGGCTGCTGGGTACATTGATGTAGTCGGGCGTATCCGGCATGGATGCCAATCGGGATATCAGTTCCTGGGAGAACTCCAGGGTCTGTTGCATGCCGTCGTAATTCAAGGTTGAAGGCACGTCGGCAGGGGTGTGATACTCCATATGGCCGCCCGTGGTGAGGAAGAGGACGGGGATGTCGACCGCCACGAACGAGGCATGGTCGCTGGGGCCATATCCATCAGGGATGCAAGTGACTCTCAAGTGGTTGCGTTCGGCCACATCTTCCACCATGGTCTTGAAACCGCTGCTGGTGCCCGTGCCCGATACGCTCATGGCGTTGTCGCGCATGCGGCCCACCATGTCCAGGTTCACCATGGCGACAATGCCTTTTTCATCGGCAGGGAGATTGATGCGACGGTCGTCGCCATGCTTCATCCATTCCAGGAAGAACTTGGAGCCGACGAGACCTTGTTCTTCAGCACCAAAGAACGCGAAGATGATGCTTCGTGGCGACCCCACCTTCTTGAAATGCTTGGCCAGTTCTAGTACAACGGCGTCGCCGCTGGCATTGTCGTCAGCGCCAGGGTGGACGCCCAATGTGTCGGGACGACGCGACCCGGATCCTTCGCCTCCCATCCCGAGATGGTCGTAATGCGAACCCACGACGATGTATTCATTCCTAAGATGTTTGTCGTTTCCCGGAAGGACGGCGATGATGTTATGTGTGGTCCTTTTCTCTGTCTTACCATAGGTGAAGTCGTGGAAGAAACCTGTCTTTTTCTTTCCCTTGACAATAGGTTTGAACTTCAGACTGCGAAGTTTGCCGACGATGAATTCCGAGGCAAGGGTGTCGCCGAGGGTGGCAGGGTATCTGCCGCCAAGTTCTTGTGAAGCAAGGTATTCCACTGCTTGTCTCATATCATCCTGCTTTTGGGCGTGCGCCTGGAAAACAAGCGCGAAAATCATGGAAAATATAATTGACGCTTTCCTCATTAATCTCATGTCATTTTGAATTCGGGTGCAAAATAACAACAAACATTTTGATTGTGCAATCCCTATTTATGTGGATTTTCAGCCTTCTAAGTCGATTCCTCCTATTCCCTCCACTTAATCAGGTCCTCTTTATAACCCTGCAACTCACTTTTTGAAAGGTCAATTCAAGAAAAAAAAGGGTGAAACGAAAAAAAACAGGAAAAAATTCGTCCGTTTAGCGAAAAATTCATAATTTTGCACCCCGAAACATAATCAGCCGAGGAAAGGTGCTCGAGTGGCTGAAGAGGCACGCCTGGAAAGCGTGTAACCGGCGAAACCGGTTCGGGGGTTCGAATCCCCCTCTTTCCGCTAAGAGTGGGGGGTCAAACCGACAAGGGTTCGAATCCCCCTCTTTCCGCTAAGAGTGGGGGTTCAAACCGACAAAGGTTCGAATCCCCCTCTTTCCGCTAAGAGTGGGGGTTCAAACCGACAAAGGTTCGAATCCCCCTCTCTCCGCGAAATGTACTTATTTTCAATAAGTTACAAAGTTTATCCCGAAATTCACCCCCAAAAATATGGGAATGGGGAAACAAAAAGCAATAGGGAAAGAAGAAGTTTAAATCTTCATAACTTGGTACGATTTTTAACATATAATTATCATACAATTAGTCATAAATTCTTGCTTTGGCAAGCGTCTCCTTCGTCGCCGAGCGGCTGTACGTCAGAATTTTTGGTTAATTCGTGATAATTCGTGTTCTTTATTATTTGTCCCAATTAATTTTTTAATCGTCACTAAGCATGTTCAGACAAAGTAGAATTATTCTGTAAACAAGTATTTTTGTTTAAAAAGAAACAATACTATTCTTTTTTGAACAATTCTCGGGAAAAGAACTCTAACATTTCTTTCCATGATTATTTGAACCCGAAAAAAACGTCCGTATAGTTCATGACTGACACAGCCCGATGGAGTCCATTTCCAATACGAAAAAATAACAAATTGATTATTAAAAAAGGATGGGTTGACTGGCTTTTGCAGTTCACTCATCCGTTTGTTGAATTCATAGACTTCATAACAAAAAAGGAATAGGCGGCCAATTGCCCCCTATTCCTCATGGCGTATTACGCCCTTATTCAGAAGTGAATCCCAAGAATCGCCCATTCTTGTAGCGCATTTTCGGCAGTACACCACCGCGCACACGACCTGGTGCGAAGATTTCGCCGATGGTCTGCATCTCCTCTTCTGTCAGTGTGATGTCGAGGGCTTTCAGCGAGTCAGTGAGATGATCGGGATGGGTGGTGCCGACGATGGCGAGCATGTCAGGATTCTTCTGCAGCACCCACGCCACGGCGATGTTGCTGGTGGAACAGCCTTTGCCGTCGGCCATCTCCTTCAACAGCTGCACAATGGCGCGGTTATGCTCCATATCCTCGGGACGGAAAAGAAATGGCAGGATGTGCGGAGTACGCTCTCCTGTTGCAAAGCCATCAGTCAGCAGACCGTGGCCTAATAGCCCGTAGGCTACGACAGGGATGCCCAATTCTCGGCAGGTGGGCAGGTCTTCCTCTTCCATCTTACGACTAAGCAGTGAGTACTCTTTTTCGAAATACTTGATGGGACATATTTCATTGCCTCGGCGCAGTTCTTCGGCTGTACATTCCGTCATGCCGACATGGCGCACCAGTCCTTCCTTCACCAGTTCATTGACTGCCTCGATGACCTCCTCCACGGAATAGGCATCATCCATGCGGGCTGGCTCGTACAGGTCAACATAGTCCAACCCAAGGCGGCTGAGACTATATGTCAGGTGTGCCCTGACGTTGAACGGGTTCATATCCACGCCATACAGTGCCTCACGGCTGGGAAGAGCCCCGAACTTCACACTGACAAAATATTTGTCGCGCGGATGCTGACGCAGGGCGTTGCCCAGCACAATTTCGCTCTCGCCTCCGTTATAAAACTCACCAACATTGAACATCGTCACCCCATGGTCGAGTGCCGTGTCAACAGTGCGGATACTACTCTCTTCATTTCTGCGGGCCATACCCATGCAGCCCAGTCCAATTCTATTCATATCGCTATAGAGATTATTTGTTTTGTACGTTCCTATGATAGCCTTCTTTCTTAGATGTGGGTACCAGATAGGCAAAGCCATAGACCATCATAGAGGCTTGGGCAATGATGCCGACGATAATGCTCACGATGTTCACTTCTGTGCTTACAAGCCCGTTGGAGAGGAAATAGTATATCATATATATGCCGAGCGGAATGTTCACAAGCACACTTGCCACCAGACCGGGATTGTACTTGCGGCCGAAGATAAAGAACATCACGACGTGGGCTGAGGCATTGAGTGTGGAGTAATAGGCTGTCCACAGTCCCCAATCAATGCCGAAGAAGTGCGACAGAATGCCCGACAGAGGCAGCAGCACATACATCAACGGGATGTTGATCCAGAAGGAACCTGCCTTCGTCAGCGGTTTGTCGCCACGGGTAGAGCCAAGCGGACCTCGATTGAAGAAGTCGAGGAATCCGCCGGGGCATACATACTCTTCAAACTCGTGCAGCCAATAGGCCGAGCATTGCAACCAGATGAGAAACAACGGATAATTTGCATCCTTGACATAGAGCCAAATCAAGATGAACGTGTAGAGTGCAAGGAATGGCGTTCCCTTCATCCAGTTCTCGTAAAGCCAGTTCAATATTGTTTTCATACGCATATCAGTGTTTGATGATTATTTCAGGATACCAATTTGTAGATAACTTTGGTACTCGCCGCCGCAGTGGATGATGTGGCGACCGTGATTGTCCTTAGAGACATAGGCGGGAACGCCTGGGTGTACGTTGCCGGTGATGTTTTGACTGCTGACCATGAAGCGGAGGTATTCGCCGGGGTAAAACGTCATGCCCGTGGGAGCCAGAGAGACTTCGATTTCCACGATTTCACCCTTTGACAGTTTCTCGTCGCGGTCGAAACTCTGCACAGGGATGATGTCGGTGCTCAGGGTTTCGTCAAGGTGGCGGCGGCTGACGCGCAGACGACCGTAAGCACCAGAGTATTTGGCCACGCCACCGTGGTTCTCCAGCATGTCGTGGGTCTTGGGCGAGGTGGCAGGAATGGTGAACTGGCGCAGCACGTTATAGTGCTTGTCCAACTTCTGCACGATGAGGAACAGATCCATCTCGTCCGAGCCGTCAGCCTCCACGTAGAGGTGGGCCTTGGGATAGCCGATGAAACTCGTCTCTTCCGTTATCGGCAGATAAAACGAAGCCTTGGGCGCATCGCTATCGCAGAGGTAGAAGGCGGGCGTGTCCTGAGCAGGAGCCTCGCTCTGCAACTGGCGGGTGAGGCCGTTGAGATAGTATTTCTTATATTCTGTATTGGTTGGCGGGAATGCTGTGGCAGGCTCATCAATCTTGTTGCCGCCCTTCATGTCGTGCAGGCAGTAGCGCACTGTCGGAGTGTCCTTCCAGCCATTCTCAATACCTTTCATATAATAGTCGAAGAAGCGCAGGCGTTCCTCCACATACTTGGGCTCATAGTAGTCCTGCCACTCCAGGTTGTCGTGAATGCGCAGCCATTTCTCTTTCGAGCCCAACTGTCGCCATGCACGGAAGGTGCCATCGGTGTGGAGCACATTCGAGTAACTGGCCACCACGAGGATAGGAATCTCGATGTCCCACACACGGGCTATCTTGTCTTGCCACAGCGGATGATTGGCAAAGGGGTACTGCCGACTCTCCTCAGCCACATCCTCACGCATTCCAAAACCCTCGTGGTTGTTCTGAATACCCTCGGTAAAGACATAATCGGGCATACCACCTACGAGGCACATGTCACGATAGCCGTCGGTCAGCGCCTCTGTTACCTGTGTACAAACAAGGTGTGGCGGACGCTCGGCGGCGATGAACCACTGCGAGAATGAGAGGTAGCTGGTGCCGCTCAGGGCCACCTTGCCGTTGCACCAAGGCTGTTGGGCTACCCATTCCACGAGGTCGTAGCCGTCTTGTCCCTCCTGAGTGCCGAGCATGGTGCTGTCGCCCTCAGAACGCCCGATGCCGCGTGGGTCGGGATGAACAATAGCATAACCTTTGGCGCACCAGTAGTCAGGATCGGGACCTTCGAACTTCTGAAGTCCGCTCATACGCTTTTGGTCGAGACCTAACAGTCCGAAGAGGTTCTTAAAGCGCTCGGCATTACCCGAGTTCTTGCCGTAAGGACTCCAAGCGATGATGGCGGGCAGCGGCTCGTCGGTGTCGGCAGGCAGATACACGTCCGTCAGAATCTTCACCCCGTCTCTCAAAGGCACCTGCTCATCCTTGATGAAACGGATGTCATGCTCCAGCGGGTGGAACAGCGCATGGACGCTCGTCCCCTTCTTCAGCAGGTGCTCCCCTGCAACCCAGTCGTAATACTCACCCTCATAGTTCCTAACGTCGCGGTACTTCAGCGACTCCTTGCGAATCATCAGTTCTTTTACATTTGCCATAATTTTTACTATTTTAAAGTTTTCTGATGCAAAATTACAATGTTTTTTCCATCTTTACGTTATCATATAAACGGAAGAAATGTTCCGATTCAACGAAATGCTACGGGTAGGTGAATGAATTTCGGGAATATATGGCAAAAAAGATAGAAAATCTCACTTTGAGGGCGGTAGAACACCTGGCTGGTGATGACCACGGCGAGTATGTAGGCGATGATTTATTCATGGCCATGAGCGCCCGCAAGTTTGGCAAGCAGTTTCTCCTGAAAGGCCAGCCCTATCGGGTGGATGACGGTCGCGTGATGCGCGTCCTTTCAGGTCATGCCCACAGCATTATCAATATGGAACCGCACGACTTACAGGCAAGTATGCTGCTTGTTGTGCCAGCCGACTCCGTATTCGAGATTGAAGAGATGGACGATGAGTTCGACATCCAGACTTTCTCCTATCGGGAGTTACCCAAAGAGGCTCTTTTCAAGGAAAGTACGGCATTCCACCTTGATGTTGATGACTGGCTGCTCACCGACGAGTATTTCCACTTGCTCTGGCATACTGTCAACCGCCAGCCCCTGTCACTTCCCTCTGTCCGTGCTTTGCAAACGGCGCTTCTCTCCGAACTCCATCTTATACACAATAAAGAAAACGCAGAAAAAAAGCGTCATCCCATCAGCCGTAAGAAGGATATTTTTCATCGCTTTACCGTTCTTGTCAACGAGTATGCCGCTCGTGAACACGTCATCGCCTTCTATGCTGACCGTCTCTGCCTGACACCCAACCATCTCGGAGCCGTCATCCGGGAAGTCAGCGGACAGACGGTCATGCAGTGGATTCACCGCCACATTATCCAGCAGGCCAAACTCCAACTGAAATACAGCGACCTGCCTGTCTGGCAGATCGCTGAATCCTTGAACTTCCCCAATCCCTCGTTCTTCTCCAAGTTCTTCAAGCGCGAGACGGGGATGAGACCTGCAGAGTTCAGGGCGAACAAATAAACGACAACAAAGCCCCTCTCCAAGCTTTTGAAAGGGGAGAGGGGCTTGTTCTTATCATTTGATGATGAACTTGCGTCCGTTCTGAATATAAATGCCAGGGCGAAGCTGTGAACCAGTTTCTATCAACTGACCACTGATGGTGAAGATACGGTTATCTGTCGGTTGGATACTCATGATGGAGGCCTCCATGCCTGTGGTATTGATGACTTGTGTTGGGGTGACATTACCCTCCACGTAGTAACCATGATTAACGAAGTCGACCCCATCGTAGATTTTTGTGTTGCCGTTTTCTTTTGAGATAATCAGATATTGTGGAACCTCGTTTACTTTCGTCAGGTTATATTTGTATATATTCGCTCCTGTCATGGTCTGTCCCATGAAAGTCATGGCATCACCGGGCCAAGAGGTGTTGACGCAATAGGCCTCTCCACCACCAAGGTTTCCCCATACCCAGACATCATACGAATTGGCAGTGGGAGTCTCGAAGAAAATGCTGATTTCATTGGCACTGTCGAGCATGGGGGTATATATCTCAGGTGCCGGAGGCTCCTCTTCCGAGAAATTGCCCTTCACATACACGCGGTAGCCTTTTGCCTCTATTGTGAAAGGCTGCGTGCCACCGAATGTCTGTTGCTTGCGGCTTGTGCCTTGAGCGATGTTCTCGCTGTTCAGCCAAAGGCTCCAATCTCCGTCATCCAGACCGGTGAGCGTGGCATTGCTGGAGGAAGTGGCCATATTGAGGATGACAAGCACCTGGCTGTCGCCCGACTTCTTGGTGTAAGCCAGTACACTGCTGTTGTTGGTCACCGTGACCCATTCCACGGGCGTGCTGTCGTCGAGAGCAGGCACGGCATGTTTGAGAGCGGAGAGCGTACGGATAGTGTTTCGCATCTTGGAGTCTTTCGCATTCCAGTCGATTTTCGTGTCGGCGAAATAATCCAAAATCTGGTTGCCCCCAGTTTCCTGACCATTATATATCATCGGCATCCCATAGATCGTGTAGGCAAGCACAGAGAGCGGATAGCGGTTTTCGCCATACATCTTTGTCAGAGTCCTCCCTCCGTCGTTGAAGTTCTGGTCGTGGTTGGTGAGATAGAGCATACGTCCGAAATCCACATCCTTCGAGGCATCAAGCAAGGTGTTGGCAAAAGCCTTGAGGCGGGCACTGGCATTGCCTGCCGAGCCATAGTTGGCCAAATTGCCTTGGAACTGCCAAGCATAGTCGTAGTCGAAGCCAGCCGTTTTCAGACGGGTGACATCCTGGGCGATGTCGGCCTCGCCGAGGAAGGTGATGTTTTTGCCAGCCTTGTATTGCTTGATAAGGGGGATGGTGTTTTGCCAATAGCTTACGGGAATCCAGCTGCTGCTCACATAGTCGCATCGATAGCCGTCGATATCGCATTGGTCGATCCAGAATTTCAGGCAATCGTTCATTGCACTCACCAACCCCGCATTGTTATAATCCAACTGCCACACATCGCCATAGTTGTTAGGATGAATCATCTGCCCACCGCTCTTGGCGTAATACTCGGGATGCGACGTCACCCAGTCGGCATTTGTGGCCGTATGGTTGGGTACCCAGTCGAGCCAAACCTCCATGCCGAGTTCATGGGCACGTGAGACGAAGGCTTTCAAATCGTCGATGGAACCATACTTGGGATTGGTCTGCTGGAAATTGGTGGCGGCATAAGGACTGCCTGATGTGCCACGGGGATAGATGGGCATCAGCCACACAATGTCAATACCGAGTGTCTTCAGCTCATCGAGCCGCTGTTGGGCAGCCGCAAACGTGCCGGCCTGCGTGAACGAGCCCACATTCATCTCATAAATCACTTGCTGACCGGAAGGTCGGGCAACCATTGAGGAATTGATGTCGTCGATATAGTCTCCGGCCGACAAGGTAATGGGCATCAATGCCAATAAGCAAATAATAAGATTTCTCATCATATTTGGTTTTAATTAGAAGGGCGGCCGTTCTTCACAGAGCAGCCAGCCCGTGGTTAAAATTTTAACTCTAATTATACAGTATGCCTTTATTTGATGAAGCAGGTCATTACTGTTTTACGTAAACTTCATATCCTTTTCCTTCCAAGTCCAAGGGCGTCGAGCCGTCACAGTGAACGTCTTTCAACGATGGACCATCGAGAATGGTCTTACTGTCGAGCCATTTCGCATAATCTCCTTCCTCCATGCCTTCAATCTTCACTTGGGTATCCTCTGCAGCGAGATTTAAGACCACGACCACCTCGCCGCGTCTGTATGCCAGCACCTGTGGGTTGTCGGTAGTAAGAAACTCTACAGGGGCGTCGGCAGCCAGAGAGGACTGAGTGTGATGCAAGGCTGTCAACACACGCACTATATTCTTCATCTTGACATCCACTTGGTCCCACTTCACTTTTGCATCGGTGAAATAGTTCAGCGTATCGGGGTCGCCGATTTCCTGGCCATTATAAATGAGGGGCATGCCATGGAAGGTGAACTCCAGCACGGTGAGCGGATAGCGGTTATCACCATAGAAGTCCTTCAGAGTGTGCCCGCCGTCGTTGAAGTTCTGGTCGTGGTTGGTGAGGTAGACCATGCGCCGGTTTTTGATGGCCTGCGAGGCTTTCAGGAATTTCTCGCAGATGGCTTTCAATGAGTCGGCCTGTGAGCCCTCACTGCCGAAGTGGTAAACCAGGTCGCTCTGGAAATCCCAGGCATAGTCGTAGTCGAAGCCGCAGGAGTCTATGCGCTGGTTGTAGGGATTGCTGATGTCGGTCTCGCTGAGCATCTCGATGATTTTGCCTTGGCTTTTCAGGTCGGCAATGATGTTCTGCCAATAAGCCACGGGTATGGTGGGACTACTCACATAATCGCAGCGGAATCCATCGACGTCGCAGTCGCTGACCCAGAAACGGAGAGCATCGTTCATGGCATCCACGAGACCCTTTTCCTGATAGTTGAGTTCAAAGACATCCCCCCATCCATGGGGATGGATCATCTGCCCTTTCTCGTCCTTTGTGAAGTATTCGGGATGCTCCTTTACCCAATGGTTTTCCACCGCAGCGTGGTTGGGCACCCAGTCGAGCCACACCTTCATGCCCAGTCCATGGGCTGCTTTGACAAACTCCTTCAAGTCGGTCACCGTGCCATAGGCAGGATTGGTCGCCTTGTAATCCATCACCGCATACGGACTATTCATGGTAGCCCCTCTCGGATAGATGGGCATGAGCCAGAGGATGTCAACGCCTAATGTGTCGAGACGTGCCAACTGTCCTTGCGCAGCCTTGAATGTGCCCTCTGGTGTAAAGGCACCGATGTTCATCTGATAGATGATGCGGTTTTCGGGACTTGCCGGCTCGGTGTTGTCAACCTTGAAAGTATCGGAAACCCCTCCGCCACACGCTGCGAGAAGCAGCGTGATGGCGAGAGGATAAAGAAATGAAAGTTGTTTTCTCATTTTGCAGTCCAGCCTGAGGCCGTTACGGTGAAGAAGTAATCCTTGTCGAGCGTAATGGCCGGTCCGTCGCACTGCGAGCCACCGCCATTGTTGTTATAGATGGGATTGTAGACCTGTCCCGTAGCTGGGAAGGTGAACACTTTGTAAGTCACACCACCGATGGTTTCTGTTCCATAGACGTTCTTGCCAGGCCAGTCGCCATAGAGCTCGGCGATGCCGTCGCCCCATGCATAGATGGCAGCTGCATCCCAACCTGTTTGGTCGTCGACGTAGATCTTATGCGTGATGTCCTTGCATTCGGTGGCGGTCACGTTGTAATAGAAGTCGTTGCCTGTGGTGATGACAGGACCGTCGAATTGGGAGCCGCCTCCATTGTTGTTGAAGATGAGATGATACTCTTTTACTCCTGACTCATAGCCAAATGCCAGATAGTCGGTGCCGGCAAAGGTTGCCGTTGAGGGCGCACTGTTTCCAGGCCACTCCCCAAAGAGTTCTGGCAGTCCTTCACCCCAGGCATAGATGGCAATAGCGTCCCATCCCGTCATATTGTTCACGTAGAGGTTGAACTTCCCGCCGGGTTCGGGAGTGTCGCCTCCTCCACCATCTTGGTAGTTGGCATCGATCACCTCGTAGCCACCGTCGAAGATGCGCACGAAGATGTCGTGGTCGATGGTGAAGAACAGGTCGTCGCCCTCCCATTGCACACCACCATTATTGTTGTTGGGGATGAGATGGAGCTGCAGACCAGTATTGGCCTCGCCCATGTCGAAGTATATGTATTCCAGACCGTTGATGGTCTGTGTGCCGGTGGGAGCCATTCCAGGCCATCCACCGAAAGCCTCGGCGTCACCCCAAGCATAGAGTGCCAAGTCGGTCTGGCTCGACTCATTGAGAACAAACAGCGCGTATCCGTCGTGCTTCACCGAGGGCTCGAGTCCCACTTCCTCCACGCCGTCGAGAGTGACACGCAGGAAGATGTTGCGGTCGATTGTATAGTCGAAGTCGGGCAGTTGCACGCCATTGCCACCATTGTTGAAGATGAGGTGCTCCACCAGTCCGGTGTTCGCTGCACCCATGTCGAAGTATTTCCAGGTCACGCCCTCGTGTTTCCACGTGCCTGTCACATTCATACCAGGCCAGTCGCCATTCAGGTTGTTCACGTCGCCCCACATATAGAGTGTGAGGACATCCCATCCTGTCTGGTCGTCCACGTAGACACAGAAACCGTCATGCTCGGGTTCCGGCGCCTCGCCTCCAGCCCAGTAGTAGGCTTCCCATCGCTGCCCCCAGACATTGGAGAATGCGCCCAGGCCAGGATTCTCTGTATGGTTGGCAGCCACGCCGTCGATGGTGAATTCCATTCCCTGGGTGGCAGAATAGAACCGATATCCGTCAGAGAGAGTCTTGCCATTCACGAAAGTATTGGGGTCGAGGTAGATGCCCCATTTCACATCACTTTTTGGAGCTTTTGTGAGCAAGTATTGCTCCTGCCCGATAGCCGTACTGTCGCCATTGAAGGCCCCCACGATGTAGATTTCCTCATCGGCAGTAGTGCCAAAGGGAGCGATGAACTCCAACAGGATGCGGTCGGCACGCGTCTCGAATTGCTGACGCTCATGGTCGAAAACGAGGTCCTCAGTGTCTGAGCAGCTGCTTACCAATCCCACAAGGGCAAGCAACGCCAGCATCAGACTATATAATTTCTTGTTCATATTCTCTGTTTTTTATGGATTAATAGTTCGGATTCTGAATAAGTCCGGGATTGACGGAAAGGGCACTCTGTGGCAGCGGATACCACTCATACTTGCGGTCGCGCTTGGCAGGCAGGTTGACACCATCCTCAGTGGCGCGTCCCCAGAACCACCATTGTCCCTGCGTGAATTTGTCGAAGCGGCGCAGGTCGGTGCGGCGGCGGTTGCCTTCGCCCAGATATTCCTTGCCCCACTCAGAGAGCATCCAGTCCATGTTGAAGTCGGTGAAACCAGGACCGGGTATGCTCAAGGCATTGTTGCGGTCGCCGGTCTTGAAGTAGCGCTGGCGCACCTGGTCTACATATTTCTTGGCCTCGGCGCTGTTTCCCTTGCGCATCTCACACTCTGCCACATTGTAGTAGGCCTCTGCCAGACGGAACTGCACATCGTCAATCGACTTGAAACCACCTTTATCGTCGTTTGGATAGAGGGGGTATTTCACCAGACGAACACCCGAGTTGGTCTCTCCCCAACGGGGGTTCATCACAGTCTCGAGGTTGCGGCCCTGATTGAGGAAAGTGCCCACCTGGTCGACATAGACCAAATCCTGACCATCGCGGTCGGCATCGGCCTTCAGCACATCACCTGTGCCGAAGTTGGCGCGCATCGTACCCTTGAGGAACATACCTGGTCCATGGGTTCTGGTGGCCTCGTCGTAAGTATAGTTTTGCTTACGGATGTCACGGTCGTCGAACCGCTCGTAGGGAGCACCGAGCTTGTCGCCGTAAGGGGCGTCGAGGAAGCATTTGGCTCCTTCTGAACCGCCCGTCGGGAGCACTGTTCCTGAATTGTCGAACGAGGGAACCAGGCAGACGCAGTTCCATGCACCGATGCCGTCGTAACTCTGTCCGAAATAGTCGGCATAACCATACCACATGCCCACCATCGTGCGAACGTTGGAGATAGCGTTGGCGGCGCCCTGTCCGTCCTCGGCTGCCAGAGCGAAGATGACTTCGGGGCTTTTCACGTTGTCGATACTGTAGAGATTGCGGTAGTTACTGTCCAGGGCGTAGTTTCCGTATGTGCCATTGATGATTTCCTTGGACAGTGCCTCACACTCATCGTAGTGCTGCTCGCCGATAAAAACTTCGGCATTGAGGAGAAGACGGGCCTTGAGCAGACGGTTCATACCCTGATTGGCACGGTTCACCATTGAGTGGTTGGCGTCGTCCTTGGCAAGTGCTCCAACGGTCTCATCGAGTTCTGCTGCAATGAAGTCGTAGATTTTCTTGCATGAGGTGTTCCAGTCGGCGTCGGCAGTGCCTGGAACCTCGCTGCTGGCAGAGGTGTTCAGAGGCAGAGCTCCACCCCAGAGTTCGAAAATACAGTAATAGTTCCAAGCGCGAATGGTGCGAACTTCGGCCACATATTGGGCGAGTTTTTCTTCACTCATGCCGAGATTGGAGGCACTGAGCCCCTCCAGGTCGCTCAGCAGCAGGTTGGCCAGTCCCACGGCTGTCCATGCACCCGACCAGGCATTTTCGATGATGGTTGATTCAGAAGTCCAGTTGTGCCAGGAGAGCACGGTCTTCATGGCCTCGTCCCATCCCCACTGTCCTCCGTTCCATACACGCCAGGTGAGTTGGTCGGCGGGATACTCGGAGAGATGGAAGAAGTTCTCTCCTGCCAGTGTAGATGAAGTCTGGTTGTAGATGGCGGCAACTGCGCCCTTCACACTGGCCTCGTTCTGGTAGTAGACACCTGCGTCGATGCGGTCGTACACCTTCTCGTCCAAGTCTGTACAAGCCGACATGCCCAGGCCAACTGCCATTGCTATGATGCTATATTTAATTGCTTTCATATTTTCTTCAGATGATATGTTGATGAGTTGCTGAAATTAGTGGAAACGGAGAGTGACACCCAAACTGACTTGTGTGGCTTGCGGATAGGCGCTGTTGGAGTCGATTCCAGGCGTGATGCCGGTGGAAGTGACAATCGAGGGGTCATTGCCCTCATAGCCAGTGAGCGTAAAGAGGTTCTTGGCGGCGAGATACACGCGGAGGCTTTCCACGAGGTCGCGTTTCTTCGGAGTGAAGGTATATCCAAGCGTCACGTTGTCGAGTTTGAAATAGTCGCCGTCCTCCAGGAAGTAGCTGCTGATGATACCGCCGCTCGAATGCACATTTCTATAGTCGGTGTATGCAGTGCGGAGCACGTTGTCGGTACCGGCTCCTTGCAAGCCCATTCCATACTTTCGCATGTTGAATATCTGATAGCCCAGTGCGCTGCGGAAGAGCAGGCTCAAGTCCCAATTCTTGTAACTCAGCGAGTTGCTCCATGAGAGGAAATGCTTGGGCGAGCCGTTGCCGATGTTGCGTTTGTACGACGGGTCGACTTGTGCTGCAGGCACCTTGTTGCCCTCGTTGTCGTAGATGAGCAGAAGGCCGTTCTCGTCGATGCCGGCATGCTCATAGCCATAGAACTGTCCGATTTTGCCACCCTCCTCCACGCGGAAGAAGTACTCGCTCGTACCCACGCCGGGTTTCTGATAGAGGTCGAGATACGCCATTTGGTATACATCGCTCGAGAGCTTGGTGAGTTTGGTGCTGCCCATGCTCCAATTGAGGCCTGTGGTCCACTTCACGGCACCTTTTCTCAGTACGTCGTAGTCGAGTGTCACTTCCACTCCGGTGTTCTTTGTGGTTCCCACATTGACGAGAATGCTCTTGTAGATGAACGGAGGTTGCGGAGCGGTATAGTTGTAAAGCAGGTCTTGGGAACGGCGGTCGAAGAATTCCACGCTACCACGCAGGCGGCTGTTGAAGGCCACGAAATCGACACCAATGTTGAAGGCGGTGGATTTTTCCCACGCCAGGTCGGGATTGGCATTCACCGATGGAGCATAGCCGTTGATCCATTGCCCGTCGATCAGGTATGCGCCATAACCACTATAGGTGGCCAGCGACTGATAGGCATTGAAATCGGAACGTCCTGTCACACCATAGGAGATACGTGGTTTCAAACTCTGGAATGTGGATTTGAGTTCTTCGGCAAACGGGGTGTTGATGATTTCCCATGCCAGTGAGGCAGATGGGAAGTTACCCCATTTGGTGTTGGCGCCAAATTTGGTGCTGCCCTCACGCCGCATGGAAGCGGTGGCATAGATCATGTCGTTGTAATTGTAGTTCAACCTGCCGAAGAAGCCTATCAGGGTCGACTCGGAAGAACCTGCCCAAAGGTTTGCCTTGCCATCGCGCAGGTATGTACCATTTGCGATGCCGTGGTAATTCATCGAGTCGTAGACGAAGCCCATGTTCTCGTTGCCACTCTGCTCCCATTTGCTTCGCTCCCAGGAATATCCGAGCACGGCTTTCAACTGGTGGTCATTGAGGGTCAATGTGTAGTTCACGAGCCACTCCAGGCGGTTGGTCCACCATTTCTGGTAGTTGACGTTGGCGCGGCCGGCATATCCGTTCCAATATGACTCACTGGAAGTGGAGGGTGTATAGAAGTTGGATTTCAGGTCGTTGTACTGCAGGGCGTAGCTCAGTGAAGTATTGAGCACATGCTGCTCCATCTGCAAGATGTTGAGTTTCACATCGGCATTGCCAAGCAGGTAGATGCGGTCGCCGTTGCTCACATTCTCCTTGAGGTCGTTCACAGGGTTGTGAATGTCGGTCGGGGAATTGGGTTGATAATAGGAACCGTCGGGATTCTTGACAGGGATGGTGGGATTCATCGTGAGTGCTGTGTCGAACAAGCCATCGTTGCCCCACTTCTCATGCACCTTGCGGGCAGAGAGAGATGCATTGAACTGCAGAAGGTTGTTGAGCACCCTTTGCTCACCCACGAAACGGCTTCCATACTCCTCACGCCCGGAGACGATGTCAAGTCCGTTGCCTTTCTTGTAGTTTGCCGACAGACCAAAATAGCCATTCTTTGTGGAAGAGTCGATAGACACATACTGGTTCAGGCTGTAGCTCGTAGAGCGTGTGATCTCATCCCACCAGTCGGTGTCGCCGCCATAATCCTGGCCACGGCGGGAGCGACGGAACTCATCGGTTGTAAGAATGTCGGGTTTAGGCTTGGCGAAATTCAGGGCGATGTAACTGTCGTAAGTCACGTTGGTCACACCCTGGGTGCCGGAACCTTTCTTCGTAGTGACGAGAATCACGCCATTGGCGCCACGAGTGCCATAGATGGCAGCGGAACCTGCGTCTTTCAGCACGGTGATGGACTCCACGTCCTGTGTGGCGATGTTGCGAAGGTCGCCACCGGCAATGCCGTCGATGACAATCAGAGGTCCGTTGGATGCCGTGAGCGACCCGGCGCCACGCACCTGGAAGTCGGTCATCGCATTGGGATTGGCATCGGCCGTCGTACTGACGTTCAAGCCACTCACCTTGCCGGCTATCAGTGCCATAGGGTCGCTGGCAGCGCCTTGGTTGAACTGGTCTTTGGAAATCTGCACCACAGAACTTGAGATTTCCTTCTTGGCCATGGAGCCGTAGCCCACCACAACCACTTCGTTGAGTTGAGCCACATCCTCCCTCAGGGTGATGTCGAGGCCATCCTTCGCCGTCACTTCCTGTGGGTCGAAACCGATGTAGGTGATGACCAGGGTGGCACCTTCCTTGCATTCCAACTTGAAATTTCCGTCGAAGTCGGTAACAGTGCCGTTGGATGTTCCTTTCTCCATGATAGTGGCTCCGATGACCCCTTCGCCGGTGTCATCCTTCACATGGCCGCTTATCGTGGCCTGGGCCGAAACATCCAAGGCAAAAACCACAACCGCCATAAGCATTAGCAAGCGGTAGAATTGACTCTTTGCTTTTTTCATTGATTTGGGTTTTTAATTATTGATTAGTATGAATATGATGAATCAGTTGATTTTCTCAATCCTGATGGCTGCTCCACCGCTACGAGCAAGAGACAGGCGCAATACCGATGTACGTGTCACCTCTTCTTGGCGTATGGTCATGGGATAGGGATTGGACTCAAAATCGGCATCGGGGCCGTCTTCATAGATGATGGCACGGTAGCGGCTGCCGACATCGAGGAAGTCGAGCGAGAGGTTGATGGTCCTTGCCTCCTCGTTGGTGATGCTGCCCACAAACCATCTGTCGCCATTGCGCTCCTTGCGAGCCACGGTGACATACTCGCCAATTTTACCATTGGGGACGACGGTCTTGCTCCAGGTCGTTGGACAGGTTTCTATAAATGTAAGTGCCGGTTGTCCCTCATAGTTCTCTATCGCATCAGCCGCCATCTGCAGGGGGCTGTAGATGATGACGAACTCACCGAGTTGCTTGGCGAGCGTGGAGTGCGGATGCGTGCCCTTCACCACTTCGGAGAAATTGAAGATGGCAGGTGTGAAGTCGGTGGGTCCGGCCAGACCACGGGTGAAGGGCAACGTCACAGTATGTGCAGGAGGATTTCCCCCCTTCACATCCCACGCGTTGTATTCTTGCCCGCGCACGCCCTCTTGTGTCATCAGGTTGGGCCATGTGCGCTGTATGCCTGTAGGCATGGCAGGCTCGTGGTTGTCGATCATGATCTGGTATTTTGCAGCGGTCTCAATCACTTTGCGGTAATGACGGATGCCATACTGTGACTTGGCCAGTTCCTTGCCGTCGAAATAATGGCCTACATATCCTGTTTTCACGGCCTTGATACCCAGACTGTGATACCAGGCAAAAGCCGAATCCATCTGCTGTTCCAGGAGTTTCGCATTGCCCCAGGTCTCAGTATGACCAATGAAGCGCACACCTTTCGACAAGGCATGGCGGCAAACCTCCTCGATATCGAAATCAGGGTATGGCTTCAGATAACTGATTTGCTCGCCTTGGCCCCATCCCTGGTTCCATCCCTCGGCCAACACGCCGCTGAAGCCGTGGCGGGCGGCAAAGTCGATGTAGTGCTTCACATTCTGGGTCGTGGCGCCATGCGTGGGTCCCATTTCCCATGTGTTCTGCTTCTTGTGGATGCTCCACCAAATTCCGATGTAACGTCCTGGCTCTATCCAAGAGGTGTCGGTGATGCGTGATGGTTCGTTCAGGTTGAGCATCAAACGCGAGAGCATCAGATCGCCGGCGGTCTTGCCGATGATGATGGTACGCCAAGGAGACTTCAACTCTCCCTCTGCATAGACTTTCACACCGCTCTGCCAAGGTGAGAGGGCTGTGAGTAGCCTGACCTGCCCATTATTTCCTGCTCGTGGAGTGAGGTTGATGCTCGCGTAGTCCTCAAGAGCGGCCTCATGGATAGCCATGAAGAGCGAGTCTTCATATTCTATAGTGAGAGGGGTGCATACCGTATCTTTCTCACTCACCAGACTTTTGGTATATATGCCCTCGAAATATTCGGTGTGGTTGGTAGGAATCGACCAAGCCTTGGCGTCATGCGACAAGGTGATCTCAGTCAACTCATCTTGAATGCAATAGTTCTTTCCTTTTCCAAAACCAGGAAGTATGTATCTAAAACCGATACCGTCATTGAACACGCGGAATATCACGTACATCTTGCGTTTATCGCCAGTCGTTTCTTGAAAACAGACGGTCAGTTCATTATAATGATTGCGCACGGTCAGTTCTTCACCCCAAGGCTGCTCCCATGTCTCATCTTTAGAGGCAAACCGTTTTTCCGTCAGTTTGACGTTATTGCCAGAGAACCCATTGTCGAACTGAAAACCAAGATGTGACGGAGAGATCACTTCGACCTTGTTGTAATCGACCTTGTAAAAAGGTTTCTTGGCACTCACCCCGACGGTTACCGTCACGGCCCCGTCGGGTGAGTTCACCAAGATGTCCTTTGCCTGAACTGAAGCAAAGGAACAAATGACAAAACAAAAAAATAAAAACCTAATAACTATACCTAACTTTATCTTTTTCATAATTCTTATTTATCGTTTGATAGTGGGGTAGGGCTGGATTTGAATTTCGATTGCAAAGATAAGGAGGCAAGAATGGACTAACAATCTCATCAAGCAAAAATCAAAATAGTCAAAAATACATCCATTTGTAAATCAACCAATTGTAAAAATTCAGGCCTTGAAAAATCTAAATGATTACAAATGAAAAAACTGCTTTTTACACCTATTGTTGACACATTGAATTTGGTGGTTTGATTGAAAAAAACTAATTTTGTGGTGAAATGACTAACAAAAGTGGTAACCATGCGTTTTTCGACGAAGTTATTTATTACTGTCTTGCTTTTCTTCTCTTTCTATGAGATGATGGCCAGCACGAACGACAAGGAAATCAAACTCCTCTTTCACACCCTTGACAGCCTCATCGACTGTCAGGAAAGCCTCATCGCAGAAAAGAAAGCCCAAATAAAAGCCATTCATGACGGAGTAAAAGGTATGAAATTGTCGTCTGAACAAGAATTGACTTTGAATCATCGGCTCTACGACGAATATATGGCCTTTAATTTTGACTCTGCTCATTATTATATTAAAAAGAACATCGAAATCCTTCAATCACTCGACGACGCCAACCTCAAGGCAAGCAGCCTTATCAGGATGGCTCACATCCTTGCTGTTTCAGGTTTGTTTGAGAAAGCAAACGCCATGCTTGATGAGATTTCGCTTTCCCAACTTAATACGGAGAAGAAGGTGGAATATTACAACCAAAAGGCTGAGCTTTTCCTCTATCAATCTGAAATGGCTCAACATTCTCCTTATTTCAAAGAATACATAGACAGCGCGCAATATTACAGGCAGCTTATCCTGCAAATAGCCTCCAAAGAATCGTTTGAATACATCACCAACTTGGCCAGCTATACGTGTGAGAGAGGAAATGTTGACCAGGCCATCCGTATTTTCGAGGAATATTTGCCTTCCATCCCGCAAGGCGACCGTCGGTACAGCATCATCACCAGCACGTTGGCTTATTTCTACTCACGAAAACAGCAATCTGACATGCAAGAGAAATACTTGCTGCTGAGTGCCATTAGTGATTTGAAAGGCACAATCTTGGAAAACAACTCCTTTCGTGAACTTTCTTCCATCCTGATGGAAAGAGGTGATTACTCGAAAGCCTACTCCTATCTCTCGCAAGCCAGTGACGACGCCCAACTTTATGGCAGCAGATTGCGAAGCGTGCAAGCAGCTCACCTGGCACCTCTCATCACAAAAGCCTACGATACGGAACGCTCCCAATCCCAGCATCGTACCAACATATTGCTCCTCATCATCTCACTTATCGCCTTGCTTTTAATGGGGTCTATCATCTATACGCTCTCTTTGATGAGAAAGCGTCGTCTGGCCAATGAGAAAATCAAGAGGATGAATGACGAACTGTCGCAGCACAATGACGAAATAAGAATGATGAACGCACAAATGAAGGAGGCCAACCGCATCAAGGATGAGTACATTGGTCGTTTCCTGGAATTGTGTAGCAATCTGATTCATCGAGGCGAAGAACGGCTGAAAAAAATGAATCGCCTGGCCCGCGAGCGGAAATTGGAAGAACTCTACGCTGAACTCAAAAGCAACACCTCCATCAATGGTGGTATCCGGGTGTTCCACCAGAACTTCGACACGGCATTTCTCAACATCTACCCTGACTTTGTAAATGAAGTGAACCGCTTGATGACAGAAGGCAGTGGCTTTGATGTCGGCGAAGATGCCAACAAACTCACCACCGAACTCCGTGTGCTTGCTCTCATCCGCCTCGGAATCCAGGACAACCAAAAGATTGCCGACATCCTCCGTTCGTCAATCACCACCATCTACACCTATCGCTCGAAACTGAAGTCGCGTGCCCGCAACAAGGACACCTTCGAGGATGACATCCGACGGATAGCCACCTATTGAAACGGGACTATCTGCAGTTCACACAGGACACATCCAATTTGAATTTGAAGACAATCGGAGATGTTCCCTATAGGCATAACATATATTCCATACAGGGTATTAGATTGAAAAGCCCCATAGAGAAATCTATTCTATTGGAGTTAAAAGTCACACGTATGAAAATTCTTACGTTATCCTTTATAAGGACACCGTCCTTCTTTTTACGTTCAGGGGCGAAGACCAGATTCCTTTTAATTGTAGCCATGGTTATGTTTTGAATTTCACCCTCCAATTACCCCCAAAAATTGGAATAATCAAATAAAATCAGAAAAACTTCGTTAGTATTATGATTATTTAACTAATTGATAATGAGCACTAAATGAACTTTATTATGCTTTATTGATATATAGGTTCAAAATCCTCTCTTTCCGCTAAGAGTGGGGGTTCAAACCGACAAGGTTCGAATCCCCCTCTTTTCCATACCTTGTTTTTTAAATATTGTATTTGGTTTTTAGCTCATCATAGCACATTCCTGTCACATAGAGATAGAGGGTGACAAATGCCTTGATGTTGCTGTCGAGTTGTTGCTCGGTCAACAAGTATGAGGAATGTGCACCATTTCCATCTTCCGTATTACGGTTGTTGCGAATGATATCGAGATAGCCGGAGAGTTTTTGTTCTGTCTCCTTTACGCTCCACTTCAACCGCTTCAGGCATGGGAAGGCAAAGATGCAGTTGGCCAGTGTGACTTTCTTTCCCTCCTCGGCAGGTTGTATCTCCTTACCATGAAGCATGTAGTACAATTTCTTCAGATACACCTCAAACTTCACCGACAAACTGCCGGAGTGCATGTGCTTGTCCATGAACTTTACCTCTTTTCTTCTGAAAAGTTCGTCCATCGCCTTGTTGATTTCAAGTCCCACGCCATCGACGCTGGGAATCGTTCTTGTGTCAAGAATCTTGAAGAAAGATTCGACCACTTGTTTCGTGAGCGGCATGCCTTCACACCTTCTCAAATCCTTCTTGACCAATTCGCGAATATTCTCCTTCATTTCATCCACAGAGAGTGTGTTGCATTCTTCCCGCTGCTGTTTCTGTTCCGGAGATTCTTGGGGTTGCTCTTCCTCAGGAAGTTCATCCGGCACATTGACATCAAGCAAGTAGTCGTCGTTCTGGTATGCATAGATAATCTTTGCCCTGTCTGCCGGGTCGAGGATGAAGCGGCGGAGGATGCTCGACATGTTGGTGATGACAAAACGCTTAGGTACATCCTGACCAGTCACCTTCTTCAGGAATACCACGGCCTTCATCTTGTCAAGTGTTTGCACCAAAGCATCGAAGCGCCCTTGCTCGTTGATGTTCTGCTCGGTGGTGTCGTTGCTGATGAGTTCCTGCAATTTGGTGATGTTGAGTCCTGTGGCCTCGGCAAGCGTATAGACCTGTTGGTCGCACTCACGTTTCTGATAGTCGAGGATATAGTCGTAGATGGTCTTACCAGGACTCAGACGCAAGTCGCCACTCTCGATGTCGTGAAGAATGCGCTGGGCGGTGCGCTGGTCGCGCTGGTCAAGCGACGCGAAGGCACTGTGCAACTCTGCCTGTGCGGCCTTGACATGCTCGCTGCCGGGTCCCGACGTATAGAGGTTCTTCACAAACTTGATGAACTTGGAGTTGATGTACTCGGCATCGATGGTTCCTGCACCCGTTTCGGTGATGTATGCCTCCAACTGATACACGTCATCTTCGTCGCCACCGCCTGTGGTTTTCATAAACAACTCCCTATAGCGGGCAAGGAGAATCTTGTATGTCTGCTCGTCAAGTTCCATCTTCACTTTCACCCATCCGGTTGTGTGTTGGAACTCATATTCCGTTTTCTCCCATAGGAATCCCTGCATCTTCGCGGCTTCCAGCCGTTTGGTCATTTCGCAGAATTCCTTGGCGAACTTTTTCTTCGAAGCCTCAGCCTGAGGCAGCGTGGCATAGTATTCGATTCCCTCAGCCTTGAAGAGCTGGTCGATGGTGAGGAACGACTGGTTGATTTTCTCCAGATTGGCTTCCAACTTGTCTGTAAACACCAACAGTGGCTGGTCTACATAGAGTGCCAGGGCATCATCGATGTTCTTCGCCATTCGGTTGGGACGCGTGAAGTATTTGATGATGCCGAAGGGTTTTTCGGGACCAAACAGACGGTTGGTGCGCGAGAAAGCCTGTATGACATCCACATACTGCATCAGTTTGTCTACATACAGCGTGTTCACCCATTTCGAGTCATAACCCGTCAGCATCTGGGTCACCACGATGAGCATGTCCAACTGCTTGCCTTTTTCCAGGCGCTGATAGGGCATCTTGTGGGCAAGGCGCTTGGCCACGTCTTTCTTGTATCTCGCGTAGGTTGACTGTTGGAAGGTGGTGCCAAACTTCTTGTTATAGTCATCGAGTATCTCAAGGATGGCATCTTCCTTATACTCCCCGCCGCCGTTGTTGTCGATGGAGTCGTCGAAGATGGCTGTCACGTTGTATTCAGGATAGTGCTCTTTGAACAGGTGATAGTATTCTATCGCTTCCGGGATGTTCTTTGTGGCAAGGATGGCGTGGAACTTTCCGCTATGGCTGAGCATCGGGCGCTCCTCCACAATCTTGTTCATCACCGCCATGTGGTGTGACTCGCTGACGTAGAGCGACTTCGCCTCATCCTCTATCTTCAGCATGTCGGTGTCGTGCATGATTTTGTTGTATATCTCCACCTTCTCCTTGTCATGCTCTATCTCCTCGAACGACTCGGCATCGACGGCACGCAATGCCACCGCCTCGCGTATCTCTTGTTCGGTGAAGGTGTCCTCACGATAGAGGTCGAAGCCCAGCACGTTTTTGTCGGGGATGCCGCTGGCAAGGGTGTATTTATGGAGCATGTCGCCAAAGATGACCTCTGTGGTCATTTCGCCATGGGCGTTCTCGGGAAAAATAGGTGTGCCGGTGAATCCGAAGAGTACGGCGCGGGGGAAGGTGTTCTTGATGGTGAGCAACATGCCGCTGCCGCTGACTTTGCTTGAACCTGTCACACTTCGATGGCATTCATCCACAATGAAGACCACACGTTTCTTGTTGATGCGGTCGATGGTCGACTGCGGAACGTTGCTGCCACTGTTGATGCGGCTCATCTTTTGTATTGACGTCACGATGAGGCATTCATCCTTGCTGTCGCTTTCCAGCACGCGAATCAAGTTTCTTGTGTCTTCCGTGTCGAGCACGTTGTCGTCGGCATTGGCGAATCCACGGTATTCGTCGGCCGACTGTGTGCTCAGTTCGATACGGTCGAGCAGGAAGACCACCTTGTCGGCGTCGTTCGCCTTGGCGATGAGTTGTGCCGACTTGAACGAGGTCATCGTCTTGCCCGAGCCAGTGGTGTGCCAGATATAGCCGCCCTTGTGATAATGGTCGTCCCAGTTGGTCTCACGCACCCGTTCCCAAATCTTCGTGGTGGCGAAGTACTGGTAACTGCGGAGCACCTTCAGCGTCTCGTCCTTGTCGTCGGCAATGGTATAGAAGCCCACCATCTGGTGAGCCATGGGAATCGACAGCAGGTTGGCGGCGATGCGTTTCCAGTCGTGAATCTCCTCGTTGTTGAAGTCTGCCCAATGGAAATAGAAACTCGGCGAGTAGTTTTCCGAAGCACCCGGATTGGCAAAATAGAGCGTCTTTTCCGGGGTCATGGCCACGAATATCTGCACCAGTGAGAAGATGCCGTGCGAGAAGATGCCCTCATGGGCATACTTCTTGATTTGGTTCACGGCCTGGGTCACGTCCACCCCGCTCCGTTTCAGTTCGATATGCACTACTGGCATGCCGTTGATGAGCAGCATCACGTCGCCACGGCGTGTGGTGCCAAGGGGATGCTTGGTCTGGAACTTCGGCTGGCGGACAATCTGATACACACTTTGTCCGGCACGTATCTCTCTGGCATTGAAGATGGTGAGATAGACCTCCTTGCCAAAGTTGATTTTGTCGTCGGGGTTGTCGCGCTTGATGATCACCTGGCCACCGTTGATGAACTTGTTCACCTCGTAGGGGTTTTTCAAGGCATCCACCTGCGTGATGACTTGCTGCATCTCGGTGTCGGTCAGCGGGAAGTCGCCCAGGCGGTTCATGTCGCGGTTGTTGTTGTAGATGATGGCTGCCCAATTCTTGACGAGGGTTTCCTCTGTGGGATTCATGATGACGCTGGGCTCCCATCCATGTTGGGGAAGGAAGTCGGCAAGGGCTTTCTCGAAGTCAAGTTCCTTACTGAAAGGTCGGATTAAAACATCTACTGGCATGATGTACAAAAATTATTAGGGTTGTTATACAAATGCGAAATTTGAGTCAATACTTTATCTTGAAATAGTCGAGCGAGAACTTGAACTGATCTTGGGCCGAGAGGCAAGTGTCATGCAGATAACCGTTGATGTGCCCCCATTCTTGTATTCCCCGGTAATAGAAAAGACGCAGTTCCTCGGTAATGATGAATGGCACAATGCCACATTGCAGACACTGCCAGAACATCAGTAATCGACCTACACGTCCGTTGCCGTCTTGAAAGGGGTGTATGCGCTCAAAGCAGACATGAAACTCCAGAATATCGTCGAAAGTGGCGGCCTTGATGCTGTGATATCGGCTGAGTAGCTCTTTCATCCGTTGGTGTACTTCTTCGGGCAGTGTTGTATCCCTTCCACCGACTTCGTTGGCCAGACGTTTGTAATCGCCTACGGCAAACCATGATTTCTGGCTGTCAGAAGTGTTGCTTTTCAGTATTCGGTGCAGCTGTTTGATATGCGCCTCCGTCATCTTGTCTGTGGCGTGGTCTATGATATAGTCGATGCAGCGGAAGTGGTTGACCGTCTCCATAATGTCGTCGATGCGGGTGTTTTCGGTTGTGACGCCCAATGTGTTCGTCTCGAAGATATAGCGCGTCTGTTCCTTGGTCAGACGGCTTCCCTCTATGTGATTCGAGTTGTAAGTCAGGTCTATCTGTGTGCGATGATAGATGCCTCCTTTGAGTCGGCTGTCCTTCTCTTCTCTCAATCGCGATAGAAGGGGTGATATCTTTTTCCTCTTGATAGGCAATGGTGCATCGGAGGGGATGTTCCAGGTTTTCCCTGTGAGGAATGCGCCTGTGATTTTGCCCGCAGCACAGTAGTTGCGTGCCGTGCGCTCGCTGATGCCATATTTCTCGGCAAACTGTTTTACTGATATGTATTCCATCCTATCGGCATATTTTGATTGAATTTGAGCCAAAGATACATATTCTTGCCGATAACGGCAAATTTTTCTTCAATTTTACGATTTTTGAATAGTGTTTGCCGTTAAAAATTGAATTGTTCTATATGTTGTTTCATCTTCTGTGCTTATGCTAATCAATAACGTTTTATACAAACATGTTGTCTAAACAGGCTGACTTGATTTGCTTAAGTTTCTCCAAACGTTGGGTCTGGAGGGAGATTTGAGTGTCGAGAGCGGTAAAATAAGAGGCAATGGCTGTTTGCTCTTTTTCTTGTTTTGGTACAATAATTGGCATATTAAAGAATTGTTCATCGCTTATTGACAATCTATCAAATCTCGCTCCTGTATTTCCTTCAAGCTTCATGTAATTGTGCCACAACGTTGTCTTAAAGAAAAAAGACAAGAAATCTTTATTAATTCCATCTACCTTAAATATTAGATATAAAGGAGACATCACACCAGAGTAGCCAAGTCGATTTCTATTAATCGGACCAACTGGCGCTGATGCTGAAACTCTTGGATTGTAAACGAAATCATCATTATGAATTACATAATACCCATCAATATGGTCATCATTTGAAATGTCATGATCAAAGAAATCTCGTTGGTTAATCACTCCATATTCAGCAGAATTAGTGAGTGTAATAGTATACTCCAGTGCTCCATTCTTTTCAGTTGCTTTACTTGCAAAAGATGATAGCGGCAACCTTTTCCACTCCCCATCAAATCCTTTGAATCTGACGCGTGGAGTAGTTTCTCCTTCCTGTGGAAACATCGACTGTAAACTTGCCGCCTTCACCTGTTTGAGGGATTCAATCTTCTTTGTGGTGGATTGGATGAGGGAGTCGAGATTGGTGAAATATGATGCGATGGCTTTTTGTTCTTCTTTTGATTTAGGAAATACTAATGCTGATGAAGAAACAAGATTCCAATCAGCACGAGGCATTTTAGAGCCAGAAGAAATGTTGGCTATTCTCATAAACTCTTTTGAATTTACAAGAATATACAATAACTCGGGGGTAACTGCTTCTGGATGGAGAACCCAAAAGTCACCAATAGCAACCCCTGTAAAATTTGCTAATAAAATGTTCTTCAAATATGGTCTTAGTTTGCCAAAAAGTACATCACCATTAGAAAACAATTTGCCAATCTTAACAATTTTCTTTTTACTAACATCTTTATTCAAAGTGCCTTCACCTGCATTGATGTCTTCAAACTCAATACCAGGGTAGTTCAATGATGATGCCGAAGTTGATGTTCTTTTCGCAATTTCGGAGAATGGAGCTTGGCACCACTCCCCACTAAACCCTTTTACTCTTATCTTTGGCTCCATACTTACTTCTTGATAAGGTGAGACAATCCCTTTATTGCAAACTCATCGCCCGTCAGTTGACCGATAAGCGTGGCGAGATTCTGCTCTGACTCAGCGATGCCCTGTTCGATGTCGTTGTAGGTGATGGCATATTTCTCGCTAAGTGCGGTAATGGCATCGGCCAAGTTCTGGACGACGGCATCAGGCAGCGCCTCGATGGCAGAAGTGATGGGGAGAATCCATTTCTGTTCCAAGAACATCTGCACGTCCTTCATGTCAAGACTTTCAATGGTCTTGATGGTCTGTGCCTCCAAAGCTTGTTTGTCCTTGGCAACTTGTTTCTTCTTTGCCGACTGTTCATCCCAGAGCGCAACGATGGTTTTCAGTTGATCCTTGATGTCATCGTCCACTTCCGCCTTGGGTTTGCTGTCGGCTGTAATCTCCTTCTTGATGAAGGCATTGTCCTTCTCCGCGTCAAAATACTTTTCGGTATCTTCCATGCCCAATAGTTCCTCGCGGGCAGCATCCAGTTCGCCGTCGATGGCTTCGATGCGGGCTTGCAGGGCAGCGATGGCATCGAGGTCGCTCTGGAAGAGCGTCTTCTGGACGAGTTCAAAGGGTATGATGCGCCCCTTGAGGCCGTCTTGCACCTCCTGCTCCACACCGTTCTTGTCTTTCACCATCTTCATCTTGTCTTCCACCACATTGCAGGCACCGAAACCCTCGGTCTGGATGATTTCCACGTCGCCCATGATGTCTGCCCAGTGGTCAGCGAGAATCTGGTATGCGGCATACTTGTCTACAAGAGGCAGTCCCTCGCAGCGGCTGAAGATGTGGGCAGAGATGAGGTCGCTTTCCACCACCTCCTTCACCTGCTCCACATTGTCGATGAGACGGATGTGGAGCAACCGCTTGAAGTCGTCGAAGGCTGCGGCAAAACGTGCCTTGAAATCCTTCACGTCGGCATTGGCTTTGATGGCAGCCACGATGTCGGGAGTCTTGACGGTGGAGTAGGGGCTGTCTTGCTCCGCAGCAAAGATTTCCTGCTGCAGTGTGGGGAAGGCATCCCAGTACTCCGCAAGGTCGGCAATCTCGCTGTTGGGTATGCCGCCGAACATGGTGGCGTAGATGTCGTATTTCACAGGTGCCTCGCTGCTGTCCACATAGCGGGGGATGTTGAGGTTGTATTCGTTGCGGCGAATCTCGTCGCGACTCACCACACGCGAGAAGCCCGGTATCTCCTTGCGCTCGCGGTAGGTGTCGGCTATCTTCTTCACATCACAGGCACGGAGGCGGTTTTGCTTGCCGTCTTTCACAAACCCTTTGCTGGCATCGATGATGAGCACGCCCTCGCTGCCACGGTTCTTTTTCAGCACCATGATGAGCGTGGGGATGCCCGTGCCGAAGAAGATGTTGGCGGGGAGGCCGATGATGGCATCGATATTGTTCTTCTCGATGAGGTTGGCACGAATCTGCCCTTCAGCCTGGCCTTCCTCACGCTCTTCCGCAGGGAGGAGGTTGCCGTCCTTGTCATAAATCTTGGGCGTCTTGCCACGGAACAACACACCATGGGGCATGACGATGGTGAGGATGCCATCGCTCTTGATGTGGTGCAATTCGTGAAGGAGAAAAGCATAGTCGGCCTTGGTCTTCGGTGCCACGCCATAGTTCTTGAATCGTGGGTCATACTCCTTGTCCTTCGGGTCCCAGTGTTGTGAATAGGGCGGGTTGCTGACCACGGCATCCACTGCCAGCGGCTTGTCAATCTCGGAACCCTCCTCATGGATGGGCCAGTCCTCCTCTAGGGTGTCGGCACAACGAGTGACGATGTTCTGTGGGATGATGCCCCGCATGACGAGGTTCATGCGGGTGAGGTTGTAGGTGTTCTCCTTCAACTCCTGCGCATAATACTTCACCTTGTTCTTGCCCTGGATGTGCTTGCTGACTGCCTTGCCGATGGTGATGAGCAACGAACCGGAACCGGAGGTGGGGTCGTAGATTTCAAGGCTTTCTTTATCCTTATGGTGCTCGGCCACTATCTCCGACATGATCATCGCCACCTCATGGGGCGTATAGAACTCACCCGCCTTCTTTCCGGCATTTGCAGCGAAGTTGCTGATGAGGAACTCATAGACGTAGCCCAGCACGTCGTAGTCCTGTGAGCCGTCGGTGGGAATGTCCTTGATGAGTTTGATGAGTCCTTTCAGTGCCTTCGTCTGCGAACTGGGATTATCGCCCAGTTTGCTGAGTCCCTCACGCAGGGTCTTGAAGATGCCGTCGTACACTGATGCGTAGTTGTCGCTCATCAACCGCTCGAAATTGCTCAATGCCTCACTCAGGGTCTGCACGCTGAAACTGGCATCATTGAGCCATGTGCTGAAAAGATATTTGTATTCGATGAAGAATCCGATATGCTCCTGGCATTCTGATATGGCATTCCTCATGTTCATATCCTCATAGTTCTCCACGAGTTCGGGCAGTTCGTCTTCCTCCCAGTCGCATACCTCCGTGAAATACTTCACTTCGGTGTCGGATAGAAACTTATAGAAGATAAGTCCAAGGATATAGTCCTTGTATTCGTTGGCTTCTATCTTGTTGCGCATGTTGTTGGCTGAAGCCCAAATACGATTGGCAAGTTGTTGTTTGTTCATATCGTGAAACAATTAATTGTCAATTACTGGTTCCCATATAAGTCGTCAAGTGCCTCGTTAACCTTGTTGACAAGGTCTTCTATCTCGTACTTCCTGCTGAAATCACAGAAACAACGGTCAAGTATCTGGTAGCGCAGTTGGGCATTTTTGTTAGTAGGCATTCTGACTATCTGATAAGGTTAGTATGGAATGTGTTCAAGGTCGCACATTTAATATGCAAAGTTAACATTTTTCTTGCTTTATAAGCGTTTCCCTTAACAATAAATACATCATATAATGTTAAATTGGCATCAAAAACGTTCATTTTCGCTCAATTTTCGTAATTTTGCCATATGTATTAGTCATTTGTGAAGATAGACTACACTATGACGGTTTAACTTTGTAACCAAAACAGGACTATGGATAAGATAAAAGGTTATGTATACATCCTCACGAACAAAAGCTTTCGTGATGATTGGGTGAAGATAGGCAAGAGCAGCCGCCCCGTGGATGTACGCATAGACCCTTCGGGGAAGGCCCAGCGGCATTTGTATGGCTCAATTCCCCGTTCTACGAGCAGCACTTTCAACCTTGTGCCGTCAAACCCGAATATCACGCAGTCTGTCGTGACGCTGGGGTGGGGGTGTTCATAGGTGTATCGTCCTTTTTTTTGCTTCCATTGCTTGTTTGGTTTGTTTCTGCATTATCTGGGCTTGGCAGAGCCTGGTGGATGAGCCAACTTCGCGTGCATTCGCAGCGGTTTTGCTGTACATCCCCAAGCCCTGTCTTCGCTCAATCACATTTTTCATTCTTCATCTTTCATGAGCCAGTCGCGGACCTCCATCAAGGCGCATCCAAGCAGGTTCTCGCCCTGCCATTGCTCGACAGTGCCCTTTTGCGCATCCTCCCTTCCAAGGCCGATGCCCCAGATTTTGTCGAAGGGACTCGCCTCGGCGATGATGGCCTCCCCTGTGGAGAGGAGGAAGGCCTGGATGTCGGGGTTCTGTCCGAACTTCGCCTTGTTGCCAGCGACGACGATGCCGTATTTGCGGGCATCCCAGAGCTCTTGGTCGAAGCCGCGGATCTTCCTGCCCAGTTTCTTGTAGTAGAAGGGGTTGTCAGCCGCCATGATCTCGTTGAACACTTCCTCGTCACCGAACAGCCGCGCCTTGCTGGCCATCATGTACTGCTCGGTGGTGTGGTATTGCACGCCCTCCACCTCGAACCAACAGTCGTACCACTGGCTGAAGCATGCCGTTGTCATTTTCTTCGGATTGGGAGTGTGTCCCCAGAAGTAGATGATTGTCGTATCTGGATTCCGACGTGCAATCTCTTTGATTTTCTCAATGTCGTATTTCATTTTCTTGTCTCCTTTTCTCTTATTCTCATGATGATTTTACCTAAATGATTCTCTCCTATCCAACTGTACAGGTCAACACCCCAAAAAGTCTCCTGCTTGCTGTTGCCGTTGACCAGGATGTGGTCTCCCGTTTCCAACAGCTTTTTCATCAGAACGGGATTCTGTCCGAACTTGGCCGTGAGGATGGACTCCATGATGTCGAGCCGGGCATCTTCCCAGCCGGGGTAGGGGATTTGCTCTTTTGCCCTGACAATGGCCTTGTCGATGGAGCAACTGGCATACACCTTGCGCTCGGACTCGTCCTGGCACTTGGAGGACAGGAAGGCTGCCTCGGCAGTGTTGTACCTGATGCCCTCCCAGACGAACGGGCATCCGAAGCGGTTGTCCATGAAGGCATAGTCGCCCTTGAACCTCTCAACCATATCTGGGAAGTCCGCTGCCTTGAAGTCCTTGAACAGCTCCCATGCCCCGGGGCACATCAGTTCACTGCAGGACTCTCCGTTCAGCATCCGCTCCCTGATCAGCGACGAGCTTACAGAGCTTGTTCCTTCGGGTTGGGGCAGTGTGACGATGCGGTCAAGGTGGTTGGAGAGGATTTCGTTCTTGCTCAATATGGTGTCGAGCGTATCACTTTCCCTTGAGAAGAGTATGACACAGAAAGCGTCAAGGAACTTCCTCTTTTCCGTCAGGTGAATAAGCAGGTCCAGCTTGTCGGCACCCATGATGAAGTACAGCTCAGCATTGGGATGCTCTTCCTGAAGAGCCATCAAAGTCGGCATCGTCCTAGCCTCGATGGTGCCTATTTCTTTCTCACACACCTGCATGCGGATGTCCGTACACATCGCCTGAAGCATCCTTATGCGCAACTCCGGCGACAGAACGACTGGCGGGTGGCTGTGGCGCATCTTCCGCTTCAGGTAGGCGTCGCTTACCGGAACGAAGAAGCCGATATCTGCGCCTATGGCATCAATGGCCACCTTCATCAATGTGAAGTGTGCTACTGTCGGAGGGTTGAAACTGCCCCCCATCACAACGATTCTTTCTTTCTCTTTTTTCATGCCTTGTGTAATTTTTACGCAAAGGTACGGTATAAATTTCATACTTCCAAATTTTTTAGCGTAAATTTTACGCAAGAGGTGTTTTTTTTTGAATTTTTTGGCTCTATTTAGGTCTGTATGGTGCAAAATAAGGGCATATGGCGGTTTTTCAGCTGAACAAATACCAATATAAAACAAACTTTTTCCAATGAGGCTCATATTCTTGATTCGTCCATTGGGGTCATGTATATGGAAAAGAAAAAATCCCCAAAGACTTTGACAAGTCTCCGGGGATATGTTGAGAGTCTTCCATCTTGTTTTATGGCAAAACGGGTCGGGAACAGTCTGGGCCTTTGGGGGGACTGCACCCCCCTTGGCGAAGACTAAGTTGAAGACAAGGCTGATGTCGAGGGCCGGCAGGAGTTCGGTTTGAGTAGCCCGAGGGCATGCCGTCCGTGCAGAAGACGAAACTTTTTTATCAGTCCTCTTTCCGGCTGCCGCCATCGTCTTTCGACGCATATCTTCATGATACATGTGTTGGGGTTTGGCCATCCTGTTCCCGTGAAGTCCGGCTTAGCACCCATTGAGGTGCAGGAACCGGCCATCCCGTCATTGTTCCATGGCGTTCAGCATGTCGTATGTCGCCTGAAGAGCCTCGGGGATGACGATCTTCAGTTGGCTGATGCGCTCTGTCTCCTTGTTCTGCCAGTCAGCGAAGAGCGTCTGCCCCACCACAAAGCTCATCTAGCTACGATAGTTGTTTTCATTATGGCGCTCAAACAGCGAACTTCCCTACGGCTTCTTTATCTCCAAAATCCCATCCACCTCATGCTCGACGAACGGACCTTCCTTGCATTCGAAAAGAATACTTGGCTCCAGACACTCCACTCCGTGCCATGTGTTCTTTGGTATGTCGACCCCGTAATTACCATCTTCCTGACTGATGACGCAGGACTGTATCATTTCGCCATCGTCATCGTAGGTGGTCACCCTGACCTTGCCTTTCAAGATGACAACGGTTTCATCCTTGGTAGGATGGTGGTGCACAGGAATCTGCGTGCCAGGCTCCAAGGCATTGAGGAAACGATGGCATTTTTCTGAAAGGCTCTTGTGAAAGTTGTAGTTCATCCGCAGCCTCGGTGAAGCCTTTGCTTCTTCCGTCACCTTCTTGATTAACTTCTCATCTATGATTTCCATATCTGTATCTGTGGGGATTGATAACTATTTCCTTTTGCACCATGTATTGGCAAGCACCAAACCAATGATTGTCATCAGTATGACACAGAAAGCCGTGAACAGGTGTAAACTGGCATCGCCTTCTTTCCCAATGAAGACAGGTATGCATATCACTACAGGAGACAGGATGCAGATACCCGCGACAACTATTCGCAGACGCTTGATATTCACTTCCTTCCGTTCCTCTTCGCTGGCAGTGTTGTAACCGGCAATGAGGTTATCCCCTTTTCCTGATAAGATAACCATGCCAAGCACAAACATGATGACGAAAATGATTATTGCTACTATCATAGGAATGTCATTTTACTTTATCATACATTATTTGACAACCTTGTAATAATCCGGTTTGCGAGGTTTCGGGGCGTGGCTGCCACCTTCCGCCTCATAGCCGATGCTCAAGGCACCGACACCCATCAAGTTCTCGTTGATGCCCATGTCACGAAGCAGTTGTTGACCAGCTTCCGAGTCAAACATCTCGCGTTCCCGGTGAATCCAGCAGGTGCCGAGTCCGATTTCATGCGCCGCCAGCATCATCGTCTGGAGGACGATGCTGCCGTCGTATATCTCATTGCCATACCCCCTGTCGGTAAGGACGAGGATGATGGTGGGAGCACCATAATAGGGGTCGCTGGTTGTTCCCAACACTTCGGCGTTCATCTTTCTCCTGACTTCGGGAATCCATTGAAAAATTCCAACATTTCAAAATTTGACTATTGATTTTCAATTAGTTGCAGGATTTTATAGGGTGATTTGGGTGACGC
>CADADN010000028.1 GCA_902786665.1 uncultured Prevotellaceae bacterium
TGCGGCGGGGTCCCACCTCTTCCCATCCCGAACAGAGAAGTTAAGCCCGCCTGCGCCGATGGTACTGCAATGCAATGCGGGAGAGTAGGTCGCCGCCTCTTTTATCAAGACAGCCCCGTCGCTCATCGAGCGGCGGGGCTTTGTCGTTGTACGCTCTTCCATTTTCATTCCCTTAACATATTTTTGCGACTGGCTTTTTCTCAATTGGAAAAATTGTCTTACCTTTGCTTTCCATACAAACAAAAGATATGATTACGTGTCAACATTGCGGGAAACAAATACCCTATGAAGCCAACCTCTGCCCTTATTGCGGCTTGTCTATCAAGCAATTCCAGCAGAAAGAAGTTCTTGATGAAGAAACAGTGAATGCTCCTGAGGATGAGGTAAAGGCAGAGCCGGAAAAGCCCTCGAAGCCTCCTCACCAAGGTGGCGACAGGAAACTTTTATTCTTCATCATCGCCCTCCTTGTCTTGTTGCTCATTTTAGGAGGCATCTATCATTACAGTTCACTCAAGTCGGATACCGATGATGAGGAACAGGTGCCAGACATCACGAAGGTGAAGGTGCCAGAGGAAGAGGTCAAGAACGACGGCAAGGTGAAGTATGATTCCAAGAAGTCTCAGCGCGTGGTGGTCAATGGCGATGGTGTCCGCCTTCGCTTCGGTCCCAGCCTGAAAGCCAATTACCTCAAGGACGAGAAAGGCGCCACCAAGTCGGTGAAGAAAGGCACTGAACTGGAATGTGTCGGCGAGGACGGTGATTGGTATCAAGTGGTCTATCAAGGTAAGAAATATTATATGTCAAAGCAATTCACCTATTTGGTAGAGTAACATAGCATTTATTAATCCTCTAAACAATAAAACCTTTGAGAATGAAAACTTTATTAATAGCGACGCTTGCTACGATGATGTTCGGCTTCGTTCAAGCCCAAGAACAAGGTAAAGGTGTCTATAAATCCTTCCCCTACACGAATGTGGAGGAGAATAAGGTGAACGATCATGGCAATACTTGCGTCAGGACGATGCCCGATGAGAGCCTATGTTTTGACGGCAAAATGCAAGACCGTTCCAAGTGCTTCATCGTCATCTCGAAAAAGGATTATTACCTCTATGTGTATGAGCCCCAAGGTGCCGACACCGTCTTGCTGGCACGCTTCGACTGCTGTTTCGGCCAGCACGTGGGTAACAAACAAAGACGTGGCGATAAAAAAACACCTAGCAGTTGCAACAGTGAAAAAGCCAATCCCTTTGCCAATTCCTTCTACATCTCCCAGATTCAGGATGCTTCTACTTGGCGTCATGACTTCAGGGATGGTCGCGGCAACATCAAGGCATACGGCCATTGGTTCCTCAGGCTGGTGACTCCAGGACATAGCGGCATCGGCATCCATGGCAGCACCAACAATGCCCAGAGTGTGCCGGGACGTGCCAGCGAAGGATGCATCCGCCTGAAAGATGCCGACATTATCACGTTGCACGACCTATTCGCCAGAGTGAATATGAAAGTGATCATCAAGGATGAGAAGGTGGATGACCTCCCCTTTGAAATCAAGGCGATGCGCAAGCAGAAAATAGAGCGCAAGCGCCATTTCGACCCAGCGAGGATATTGAACAACTAAACATATTTCAGCCCCATGGCTCTCAATTACATCTGGATAGCGCTCTTCGTCCTCGGTTTCCTGGTTGGCGTGATCAAACTCATTCTTGGCGACACAGAGGCCCTGCCTGCGATGATGGACTCCACCTTCACCTATGCAAAGGATGCCTTTGAGATGTGCCTGGGTCTGACTGGAACACTCACGTTGTGGATGGGTCTGATGAAGATAGGCGATGACAGTGGTTTGATCAGCCGCCTTGCCCGTTTCCTCAGTCCGGTGCTCACACGCCTCTTCCCCGACATCCCCAAGGGTCATCCGGCTTTAGGCTCCATCTTCATGAACTTGTCGGCCAACATGCTCGGACTCGACAATGCCGCCACGCCGATGGGCCTGAAGGCCATGCAGGAATTGCAAAGTGTGAACAAGGAGAAGGACACGGCCAGCAACTCCATGATCATGTTCCTCACACTCAACACGTCGGGCATCACCATCATACCCATCTCCATCATGGCATACCGCGCATCTAATGGTGCGGCAGACCCCACCGACGTGTTCATCCCCTTGCTCCTCACTTCGCTGTGCTCCACCATCGTGGGTTTGCTCGTCTGCTCCGCCATCCAGCGCATCAACCTTTTCAACCGCTACATTTTCCTGATGTTCTTTGTCATCGCGGTGTTCGTGGCAGCCCTTTTCACCTGCATGGCAGGGATGAACGAGAAAGAGATGCAGCAGTTCTGCCGCGTGCTCACCAGCGTTATGATCATCGGAGCCATCATGATATTCATCCTGTCGGGAGCCTTCAAGAAGATCAACGTCTATAATTCGTTCATCGAAGGGGCGAAAGGTGGATTTCAGGTTGCCGTCACGCTCATTCCCTATGTGGTGGCCATCCTTGTGGCGGTGGGTGTGTTCCGGGCTTCTGGCGGCTTGCAGATGTTGCAGGACGCCGTCTCCAGTACCGTGAATGCGATGGGTTTGAACTCCGACTTTGTCGGTGCCCTGCCCGTGGCGTTGATGAAACCGCTCAGCGGACCTGGTGCGCGTGGCATGATGTTGGAGAACTTCTCCCATTTCGGCGTGGACAGTTTCGTTGGTCATCTTTCAAGTGTGCTTCAGGGATGCACCGACACCACTTTCTACATCCTCGCCGTCTATTTCGGCAGCGTGGGCATCAAGAAATACCGTTATGCCGTCAAATGTGGTCTCACCGCCGACATTGCCGGTATGATAGCAGCCGTCTTTTTCAGTTATTTCTTCTTCCCGTTGGATGGTGGTCAACCAAAGAAGCAGGACGATGCCAGCAAGGGTGGCGCCACAACCGAATACATCCAGAAGTCGCCTGCCGCAGATGAAGATGCAAAAGACATCTTCTCCGTTATTTCATTGAATGATACCCCTGAAATGACAATAAATCCTTTCTGAGTCCGTTATCATTGGGACAAGTGATTCGTCAATTCACATTGTTTCAAGGAAAAATCAACCGCACATACGGTAAAAGTTGAGTCCTTGGAGCATAACAGACCATCAATCCCATGCAATGGACAGACAGGATCAGGCAGGTTAAGATCATCCTCGTCGTGGCCGCCGTGCTCATCTCCGTGGCCTCGCTTTTCATCTCTCAATATCTTGTGCGTGACCTCTCCATCGAGGAAAGGCACAAGATGGAGGTGTGGGCCGAGGCCATGCGCTCTCTCAACAACGCAGATGAGAACACCGACCTCAATCTTGTGCTCAAGGTCATCGATGGCAACAACACCATCCCCGTCATCGTGTTGGACAAAGACGGCGCAGCCAGCACTTTCCGCAACATCCGCATCGACGGCAAGGATTATGAAGACAGCCTGCGTTGCGCAGCAGAAAAAGGCCAGGCCATGCTGAAGGCCGGCAATGCCGTCAAGATCTACCTAGATGAGAATGGCACAGGCGACTTCATCAACGTGTGCTATGACGACTCGGTCATGATCAAGCGTTTGCACTTGTGGCCCTATGTCCAACTTGGCATAGTCATGGTGTTTGTCGTCGTGGCCATCTTTGCCTTGCTCACCTCCAAGCGTGCGGAGCAAAACAAGGTTTGGGTGGGCTTGTCGAAAGAGACGGCTCATCAGTTGGGAACCCCCATCTCAAGTTTGATGGCTTGGACTGAAATCCTCAAGGAAACCTATCCCGACGACGACCTGCTTCCGGAAATGGACCAGGATGTGCAGCGCCTCCAACTCATAGCCGACCGTTTTTCCAAAATAGGTTCGATGCCCGAACTCACCCCGACTAATCTTTCCGAGGTGATGGCGCACGTGGTGGATTATATGAATCGCCGCACCTCCTCCAAGGTGCTCATGCGCACGGAGTTGCCATCAGACGACATCATCGCCGACATCAACCCATCGCTCTTTGAATGGGTGATAGAGAATCTTTGCAAGAATGCCGTTGACGCCATGGAGGGCGAAGGCTCCATCACCCTTCATCTTGAGAGCACGGAAGGCAAGGTTGTCATCGATGTCACAGACACCGGCAAGGGCATCAAGAAGAAAGACCTCCGCAATGTCTTCACCCCAGGCTTCACCACCAAGAAAAGAGGGTGGGGGTTGGGCTTGTCTCTTGCCAAGAGGATTGTGGAGGAATACCACAAAGGAAAGATTTATGTGAAAAATTCCGAAGTGGGCAAAGGCACCACGTTCAGGATTGAATTGAAAATGTGATGATGAAGCAATCTTCAATTGTAATCAAAGTTTTTCCATATTTATTTCCACAATTCAAAATAAAATTCGTAACTTTGCAGCCCAAAAGCAGAAGAATGCCTTACGGAAGTAGGAAGGACGGTATCTCTCCTTCTCCGTTGGTGCATTTCGCCATAGAGAAAAATGTGTGGTCAAGATAGATTTCTAATCGACTTGAAGGGAATGAAAGGCGATACCGCCACCTTCGAGTGCGAGTTGGGCAATGACTATTTCGAGGCCGTGGAGGCTACGGAGGTCAAGGGCGGCACCTTGCATGCCACTGTTGCAGTGAGGAAAGTCCAAGAGGTCTACGAGTTGAACTTCAAGGTTTTGGGCGATGTCATTGTTCCTTGTGACATCTGTCTTGGCGATATGACTCTCCCGGTGGATACCACGGGGAGGGTGGTGGCGCGTCTTGGCGACAGTTACGACGAAGACGAGGACTCTGTCACCATTCCTGAAGACGACGGAACGTTGGATGCAGCTTGGCTCATCTATGAGATGGCCGTCCTAGCCATTCCCACCCGTCACGTCCATGAGGAAGGTGGCTGCGACCCCGCCATGCTGGGCAAGTTGGAGGAACTCTCCATTGTCTCAGACGAAAGTGCTGACGCCATCGACCCACGTTGGAGCGAACTTGAAAGAATCAAATCAACATTTAAAGAATAGAACAAAATGGCACATCCTAAAAGAAGACAGTCAAAGACTCGTACACTGAAAAGAAGAACCCATGACAAGGCCGTCGCACCAACACTGGCCGTTTGTCCCAACTGCGGCGCTTACTATGTATATCACACCGTGTGCTCGGCATGTGGATACTATAGGGGCAAAGTCGCCATCGTAATGGAAACCGCTGAGTAGGAATGGGCAAAGTCAGAGCGATCATCACTGGATTGGGCGGCTACGTCCCCGACTATGTGCTCAACAACGAGGAACTGTCGCGGATGGTAGAGACCAATGACGAGTGGATTATGACGCGTGTGGGCATCAAGGAGCGCCGCATCCTCACCGAAGAGGGTCTTGGCACCTCCTACATGGCCCGCAAGGCAGCCAAGATGGTGGTGAAGAAGACTGGTGTCGACCCCGACACCATCGACGCACTCATCCTCACTACTTCCACCGCCGACTACCAATTCCCATCCACAGCGTCGATCGTACTTGGCAAACTGGGCTTGAAGAACGCATACGCCTTCGACTTCTGGGGGGCTTGTTGTGGATTCCTCTACTCTCTCGACACGGCAGCCTGCCTCATCGAGAGCGGAAGATACAAGAAGATTCTCGTCGTGGGCGCCGACAAGATGTCGTCGATGGTCGATTACACCGACCGCGCCACTTGTCCGCTCTTCGGAGACGGGGCGGGAGCAGTGCTTGTCGAAGCCAGCGAGGAGGAGGACGTGGGCTACATCGACTCCTACTTGCGGACCGACGGGAAGGGTTTGCCTTTCCTTCATATGAAGGCCGGAGGCTCCGTATGCCCACCATCGCATTTCACCGTAGACCACAGACTCCACTTCCTCTATCAGGAGGGGCGCACAGTCTTCCGCTATGCGGTGACCAACATGAGCGATGACTGCTCGCTCATCGCCCAGCGCAACGGCTTGGACAAGAGCAACATCACATGGGTGGTGCCCCATCAGGCCAACATGCGCATCATCGAGGCTGTGGCCAAGCGCTTGGAACTGCCTATGGAGCAGGTGATGGTCAACATCGAGCGCTATGGCAACACCAGCGCCGCCACCATCCCCCTTGCCCTATGGGACTACGAAAGCAGGTTGAGAAAGGGCGACAACATCATACTCACCGCCTTCGGGGCAGGATTCGTCCACGGGGCATCCTATCTCAGATGGGCGTATGATGGCAACACCGTCACTCCGAAGAAATAAACCTGTAACACTTCATCAAAACGCATCCTATATGATATGAGATGCGTTTTTTTGTCATACAATGACCTTCAACAACATGCAACACAAGGCAGGATTTGTCAACATCGTGGGTAACCCCAACGTGGGGAAGAGCACGCTTATGAACCAACTCGTGGGCGAGCGGATATCCATCGCCACCTTCAAGGCTCAAACCACCAGGCACCGCATCATGGGCATCGTCAACACGGAAGACATGCAGATAGTCTTCTCCGACACGCCCGGCGTGCTCAAGCCCAACTACAAGCTACAGGAGTCGATGCTCGCTTTCTCAGAGTCAGCATTGGCCGACGCCGACGTTCTACTCTATGTCACCGACGTGGTGGAGAATCCGGAGAAAAACCTCGACTTCCTCGACAAGGTGAGGACGATGAAGGTTCCCGTCCTGCTGCTTGTCAACAAGATCGACCTCACCGACCAGAAGGGTCTCAACCTCGTGGTGGAGAAATGGCACACGTTGCTCCCCAACGCAGAGATCCTCCCCATCTCGGCACTCAACAAATTCGGCACCGACCTCATCCTCAAGCGCATCAAGGAACTCCTTCCCGACAGCCCTCCCTTCTTCGACAAGGACCAACTCACCGACAAGCCCGCAAGATTCTTCGTCAGTGAAATCATCCGTGAGAAAATCCTCCTCTACTACGACAAGGAAATCCCCTATTCAGTGGAAGTCGCCGTCGAGCAGTTCAAGGAGGAGGAGAACATCATCCGCATCAGCGCCGTCATCTACGTGGAGCGCGATTCGCAGAAAGGCATCATCATCGGCCATCGGGGATATGCACTCAAGAAGGTGAGCACAGAGGCTCGGAAGGCTCTGGAACGCTTCTTCGGCAAAAGCATCTTCCTCGAGACCTTCGTCAAGGTGGACAAAGGCTGGAGGTCGTCTCAGAAAGAACTCGACCATTTCGGCTACAACCCGGAATAGGAAGGTCGAGACATCACACCCTCAACAACACACCCTATGGCATTAGTAGCAATCGTCGGACGGCCCAATGTGGGCAAGTCCACCCTTTTCAACAGACTCACCAAGTCGCGCAAGGCCATCGTCAGCGACGAGGCCGGCACCACCCGCGACCGGCAATATGGCAAATGCGAATGGAACGGACGCGAGTTCTCCGTCGTCGACACCGGAGGATGGGTCGTCAAGTCTGACGACATCTTCGAGGAAGAGATACGCAAGCAAGTCATCATCACCACAGAGGAAGCCGACCTCGTGCTCTTCCTCGTTGACCTCACCACTGGCCTGACCGACTGGGACGAGGATGTCGCCCTCATCCTCAGGAAGGCAAAACTTCCCGTGCTGCTCGTGGTCAACAAGGCCGACAACTTCGACCAATACTACGAGGCAGCCGAGTTTTACAAACTCGGTTTGGGCGACCCCATCTGCATCAGTTCTGCTACCGGAAGCGGGACGGGCGACCTCCTCGACATCGTGGTAGAGAAACTGAAGGATGCCAAGGACGAGCAGGTGGAGGAGGGCATCCCCCGCTTCGCCGTCGTGGGCAGACCCAATGCCGGCAAGAGCAGCCTCATCAACGCCTTCATCGGCGAGGACCGCCATATCGTCACCGACATCGCCGGCACCACCCGCGACAGCATCTATACGAGATACGACAAATTTGGTTTTGACTTCTATCTCGTCGATACCGCCGGCATCCGCCGAAAGAACAAGGTGACTGAGGACCTGGAGTTCTATTCCGTCATGCGTAGCATCCGTGCGATAGAGAACTCCGACGTATGCATCCTCATGATCGACGCCACCCGTGGCATCGAGGCGCAGGATATGAACATCTTCCAACTCATCCAGCGCAATAACAAGTCGCTCGTCGTCGTCGTCAACAAATGGGACCTAGTGGAGAACAAGGACCAGGTGGTTGTCAAGACCTTTGAGGCCGCCATCCGCGACCGTATGGCACCATTCACCGACTTCCCCATCATCTTCGCCTCCGCTGTCACCAAGCAGCGCATCTTCAAGGTGCTCGAGACAGCCAAGCAAGTGTATCTCAACCGCACGGTGAAAGTGGGTACCTCGAAGCTCAACGAGGTGATGCTGCCCCTCATCGAGGCTTTCCCGCCACCATCGGTCAAGGGTAAGTACATCAAGATCAAATATTGCATGCAGGTGCCAGACACCAAGATTCCCACCTTTGTGTTCTACGCCAACTTGCCGCAATATGTCAAGGAGCCTTACAGGCGCTTCCTGGAGAACAAGATTCGTGAGAACTGGCAGATGACGGGTTGCCCCATCCATGTGTTCATCCGTCAGAAATAGCATGTCATGAGTTGTCGGCGTTTTCTGGGCATGGCCGTGGTGGCAGCGATGCTTTTGTCGTGCGGAGGTGAAACCGTCGACCAAGAGCAGCTCGTGGCCACCACGGCTCAATTATACTATCAGTACTTGCTTGATGGCAAGTATGACGATTTCGTGGGAGGAATGGACCTCCATTTGTCTCCCTCACCCGCCTACAAGGAGCAGTTGCGTGCCAATGCGAAGATGTTCGTTCGTCAGCAGGAGAAGATGCACAAGGGCATAGACAGCATCCGTGTGTCCGGGGCCGAGGTGGATGAGCGCAATCACGCCGCCAATGCCTATCTTGTCATCTGCTATGGCGACAGCACCACTGAAGAGGTGGTGGTGCCCATGGTGGAGCGCGACAAGTTGTGGCTAATGAGGTGAGCCCATCTCCTTCCACTGTTGTTATCACATCAAATCAAGAACTTATGCCATCCACTCTGAAACACCCAGGAATGCTGTTGGGCATCAGTGCCGTGATGCACCTGTTGGTCGATGGCTTGTGTGTCTGCTGCCTTTACCTGATGGCAGCCTCCTCCGGAGTTGTCGGTTTCGTAGGCGTGTTTCTCACCTACAACATCTTGGCTTTCATGACACAGCCGTTCACAGGTTTGTTGGTCGACAAGATGGAGCGTCGTCACTGGGTGCTGCTTGTCTCCATGTCATTGCTGTCCATCGCCGTACTCGCAGCGTCGATGGTGGTTGCTGCAGGAACCGTCAAGGCAGGGATGCTTGCAGTGGCAGTCTTGTTAGGTTTCGGCAATTCCCTCTTCCATGTATGGGGTGGCAAGCAGGTTGTCATCACCCACGGCAATGACATGCCGGCTTTAGGCTTGTTTGTCTCCACCGGAGCGTTGGGCCTTTCCCTCGGCGTGGTGTTTTATTCTTGGTTTTTGCTGCAAGCCTTTCTGCTGGTATTGTGCCTGCTGGCAGTGGCCTATGTGGGTATGGATGGTCGGAGTGATCGGAGTGATCGGAGTGTTCGGAGTGATCGGAGTGATTGGAATGGTGGTGTGGAGATTGCTTCGCGTTATGGCATGGGCTTTGTGTTGGCTTCCATGGCGGCATTGGTGGCTTTCGTGCTTTTCCGTTCCTTCACCGGTGAGTTGTTTTCCTCGGGTGCCGGGGTCGGAAAGACCCAGGTGGTGGTGCTGCTCATGGGTGCCGTTGCGATGCTTGGGAAGATGGCGGGCGGATGGTTTGCCAAGTGGTTCGGCATCGTTCCCTCGATGGTGGTTGTCTTGTTGTTTGTGATGGTATGTTTTGTCGTCGGCGGGTCGAATCTTGCGATACTGCTGACAGGAATTTTCATGACCAACTGCACTATGCCCGTCACGCTCTATCTGGCCAATGTGGTTTTGGAGGGCAAGGAGGGGCTTGCCTTCGGCATCCTCGCCGCCGCATTGATTCCCGGTTATCTGTTGGCAGTTTTCTGACGTTGGTGTTGTCATGCATTTAGGTTGGATGTCTTTTGCTCTCCTTTTCACCATCTTGGTGGAATATGGGATGCTTTTGCTTCTTGGAGAGAAGAGGCGGAAGGTGCTTCTTTCCTCCATCTTCGTCAACATCTTGACCAACATTCCGCTCAACCTCTACATGCTCCATGTGGATGGAGGATGGATGGCATTCGTGGTAGGAGAGTTGTTGGTGGTGCTGGTGGAGGCCTTGTGGTATTTTGCCTTCGTCAGGAATGTCTTCCAATCCTTGGTCTATAGCGCCCTTTGCAACGCCACCAGCTGTCTCTTCGGGCTGTTGGTACAGCTGATATGGCGAATGGCCATATAGTTCCATTCCTTGGGAACCATATGGCCACCTTCATGACGATGACGCATGTGTAGGACAAGCCTTGTGGCAAGTCGTCACAAATCCGGAGTTTACTGCGGTGAGTATTTCAGTGATGCCTCTACAGCCTTGAATAATTCATCCACCTCTTTGGGAACTTGACCATTTGCGTTGAGAGCCTGCTGCACGGTTCCCAAGGTGAATTTCCCGTTATAGTTGCATGCCTTGTAGGTGAATTTCACTTTCTGGCCTGATGTAATGATTTGTCCTAAGCCGGTGCGCATATATCCGGACTTTCCGAGGAATGTTGTTTTTTCCATTGGTTTCAAGTCAATCTTGGCATATGTTTTTGTGATGAGGTCAACCAACGTGTCAAAATGTGTAAAGGCATCGCCATATAGATTTTCTCCCGACTTGGAATAGAAATCGAATTGTATGAAGGTGTCCCCATAACTTGCATCTTTGCAAGAGAAGTAGAAATTAATGACTCCATCTTCTTTTTTTGAAGATGCCATCAGCTTGTCGGCATCATAGGTGAAACAATAGCCTTCCTTTGAGATGGTCTGCATTCCACTCAGTTTTTCATTGCCCGAAGAAATGCGCAATGAGTTTTCTATGGTTTGGTATTCTGCAGAGCAGTCTTCTCCATACCATTCTTGAAAAATCACCATATATTGAGCAAACAGGAAGCATTTCATGGTGATCTTGATAGGAATATCGGCCATGGTTCCCGTTGCATCCACCTTGAAGCCGCGATGTTTTTGGAATTTGTACTCTGAAGTTGGTCCGCAAGTAAATCCCATCTGCTTGAATGGTGATAATATGTTATCTTTTGCGAGTAGTAGCATTTCATCTGTGATCACCCCATCCATTCCTGTGTTCTTCAAATCGGTAATTGTAAGAATGAGTTGAGAGAATGGAGTAGTTCCTTCTTTGGCGAATCCTGCGTTCAGATTGCCTTCCATCATTCGGGAGTGCCCGCTAAATCCCTTTGGAAGTGTCACTTCCAGGCCGTCAAGTTGATAGGTCTCTTGTCCCAATGCATTGTTTGCAGTGAGAAAGAGGCAGCAGAATAGGAAGGATAATGCTGTTCTCATAAGTTGATTGTTTTATAAAATGTTTGAAGAATTGGAAATTCTTTGATATTGTAATTACTTGTAATCTTCAGGTTTGATGGTGTAGGTGCATAGTTCCTGCTTGTTCTTGTCCAGATACTTGAAGATGAAAGTATAGTTTTCATCCTTGCATCTCTGTAAGAGCGGGAAGGTTTTTGCCATCTGGTTGAGGGCTTCCACCAAATCATCTTGCAATCCGATTTTCATAAGCAGCAAAGTGCCTTCGTCAATATCTTCTTTGTCCAATATCAGGATGGAAAATGGAATGGTCAATTCATTTTTAGTGGGATGTAATATCCATTTTTCCATCGTCGTTCCTTCGCCGATTTCCATACCCCATCTGTCTTTGAACGTGTCTATCATATCAACGAGTTGCTCACGGGTGTTCTTTGTGTATGCCTGTGATGTCCCTTTGCCGGTGAGATGATATGAATTGATCACAAGGTCGCTTGAGAAGTCATAACCAGGAATTGCCATGGCCACAATGGCGTAGCACCGCTGACCATCGTTGAATGTGATAGCCTTTCCCGTTCGGGGAGCATTTGCGAAATTATTGGTGAAAGAAACCTTGCATGCGTCGAAAGACAAGAATTTGATGGACTCTTTATCCCCCCATTCGGCTCCTTCTTTCAACATTTGATTGTTGAAGATTCCATATTCCATGGATTCTTCAGGGGAAAGTAAAACCTCCATTTCAAGCAATAAATAGATACGCTCGGCATTTTCGTCTCTCAGTAAAATACCATTTAATCCCAATGCTGAAATATTTGCATCGTATGAGAACCATCCCTCTGGGATGGTGACGGCGAAATTTCCACTTTCCACTACTTTTGTCTGTGCATTGGATGCAAGATGGGATGCAGCCAACACAAAAATCATTAAAAAAACACGAATCTTTTCCATTGTATATTGTCTTTAGTTATTATTGACATATTGTTAATCTCTTTACTGTGGCGAGTATTTCAGTGATGCCTCCACCGCATTGAAGAGTTCGTTGATCTCTTTGGGCACTTGTCCGTTGCTGTCGAGTATTTGATGTATTGCTCCTGTGGTGAATTTCCCGTTATAGTTACAAATCTTATAAGTTAGTCTAACTTTTTGACCTGTTATCTTGAGGTTGCCGGTCCCCGTGCTGTAATACCCCGACTTTCCAAGGAAAGTACCCCTTTCCATCGGTTGCATATCAAGGATAGCGTAGCTTTTGGCAAAAAGATCTCCTATGGCATCCAATATCGATTTTGCATCTCCATATAAATTTTCTACCGATTTGGATGAAAAATCGATTTGAAGGAAGGTTTCTCCATATTTTGCATCTTTGCATGAGAAATAGAATGTGGTTGATCCATTTTGTTTCTTTGTTGATGCCATGAGCTTGTCGGCATCATAGGTGAAGCAGTATCCATCACTGGAGATGGTTTGCATACCAGTCTGTTTTTCATTGCCCGAAGAAATGCGCAATGAGTTCTCTATTGCCAGATAGTCTGCTTCGTTGTCTTCCCCATACATTTCTTGGAACAACACCAGGTAGTGAGAAAATAAGAAGCACTTGATAATCAACTTGCATGGTACGTCGTATAATGTTCCTGTTCCTTTCATCTTGAATCCCTTGCGGTTGTTGAAAAAGTATTCGGAAGATGGTTCGAATTCTATTCCCATCTTCTTATACGGCTGAATAACACCATATTTCATCAAGTCAAGGTCATTGTCGGAGATTCCTCCATCCAACCTCATTTTATTTATATCAGAAATCGCGATAATAAGTTGGGAAGTGGGAGAATGTCCTTCTTTGGTTATAGCAGTGTTCAAATTTCCTTCAGACATTCGTGAGTATCCGCTGTAGCCTTTCGGAAGTGTCACTTCCAGTTCGTCAAGTTTGTAGGTCTCTTGCCCCATGGCTTTGTTTGCCGTGAGAAAGAGGCTGCATAAAATGAATAATAATGTTGTTCTCATTGGTATATAATTTTATTGTTTATTTCCCTTTTACAACCATATAGAGGCACATTCACAGGATTTTCTAATACTTAAGGTCATTTATTCTCATTGTTTTGACAAGAATGGATGCCATATCGTGCCACTTGCATGGGGTGATGCTTGTAGGCATTTGCGTAATAGTCTATAAGACTCATTAATTGTTGATGTCATGGCTTCCACAACCAATGGTGATGCGAAGTCATAGTATTTGATTCCGAATGGTTTGACAAAGTTAGCAATAATCATTGGAATGACAATGTTTATTGGTTTTTTTTCGTGTTTTTTTTGCAGTATGGGAGAATTTTCACCTTTTAGGATTGATTTCACGGACGGTGCGGCGGTGTGGGTAGGTCTTGTGCCAGCCCGAAACGACAAGAAAGGCGGCTCAATTTTCAATTTTTAAGATTCGTCTTTTCCATAATTGCGAAATAATATCTATCTTTGTACCCTTGGACAAAGATAGGCTTCACCTCGGCAATGAAAGGAAAAAAACCTTTTTCTTTGCATTGCACTCGGTTTGCACTATCTTATGTGCCATAAAAGCAGAAGGATATTAAAATTTTGGAAATATGACATTGACAAATTTCTTGTTGGACATAGCACCCGACCCAGGTTCACATTGGACTCCCCGTCATCCTCACGTCATCAAACCAGAGGTGGTGGAGGAACATTTCAGTCAAGCCAAGGACTCGTTCCTTATTGTCAGGGACTCATTGCTCAACCTTGAGAAGCAAGCCACGGACACCGTCTCCAGCATGCAGTCAAGCGGCGTTGTCGGTGGAGGCGACGACAATTCCTCGATGTTGCTGTTGACTGCTTTGGCTGTTCTGGCAGCTCTTGCATTGTGTGTCACCCTTGCTCTTACCTATCGCCGTCGTCTTTCCCATTCCTGATGTAAGGATGGTGGCATAAAAAGGGTCTTTGCATGTTCATTATCAAGTTTCTTCAGACTTTCGGCGAGTATCTGCTGCTGATGGGAAAGTCTTTCTCACGGCCGGAGCGCATGAGGATGTTCATGAAGAAGTATGTGAAGGAGATGTCGGCATTAGGTGTCGACTCCATCGGCATTGTGCTTCTCATTTCATTCTTCATAGGCGCCGTCATCTGCATTCAGATGAAACTGAACATACAGAGTCCGTGGATGCCGAGGTTTGTGACAGGCTACACCACCCGTGAGATCATGCTTTTGGAGTTCTCCTCTTCCATTATGTGTTTGATTCTTGCGGGAAAGGTGGGCTCCAATATAGCCTCCGAGTTGGGGACGATGCGTGTGACTCAGCAGATAGATGCCTTGGAAATCATGGGTGTGAATTCCGCCAGTTACCTCATCCTTCCCAAAATCATAGGTATGATCACCATCATGCCTTTCTTGGTTGTCTTCAGTGCCGCCGCCGGCATCTTGGGCGCCTACGCCACAGCCTTCATCGGCCATATCATCAGTCCCGACGACTTGACCGTCGGTTTGCAGCACGATTTCAACCCTTGGTTCATGTGGATGAGCATCGTCAAGAGTCTTTTCTTTGCTTTCATCATTTCCAGTGTGTCATCCTATTACGGCTATTCCGTGGAAGGAGGTTCCGTCGAGGTCGGCAAGTCGAGCACCAACGCCGTGGTGTCGAGCAGCATGCTGATTTTGTTTTCCGACGTGTTCCTCACCCAGTTGCTGTCATAATCCCGTCATATCCTGTTTCGATGATAGAGATAAAAAACCTATGCAAGTCTTTTGAGGACAAGGAAGTGCTGCACGACATCAGCGCCGTGTTTGAGAATGGGAAGACCAACCTGATTATCGGTCAGAGTGGTTCGGGAAAGACGGTGCTGATGAAGAACCTCGTGGGACTTCTCGACCCTACCAGCGGACAAGTGCTTTACGACGGTCGCGACTTCGTTGCGATGAGCAAGCATGAGAAGGTGATGCTGAGGCGCGAGATGGGGATGATATTCCAGAGTGCGGCGCTGTTCGACTCCCTCTCCGTGTTGGAGAACGTGATGTTCCCGCTCGACATGTTCTCGTCGATGAACTACCGCGAACGTGTGCAGCGGGCTAAGGAGTGCCTCGACCGCGTCAACCTTGTCGATGCCGAGAAGAAGTACCCGGGAGAGATTTCCGGCGGCATGCAGAAGCGTGTAGCCATCGCCAGGGCCATCGCCCTCAATCCCATCTATCTTTTCTGCGACGAACCCAATTCGGGGTTGGACCCCAAGACCTCGCTGGTTATCGACGACCTGCTCAGCAGCATCACCAAGGAATACAACACCACCACCATCATCAACACCCATGACATGAACTCCGTGATGGGCATAGGCGAAAACATCCTCTTCATCTACAAAGGTCACAAGGACTGGCAGGGATGCAGCAGCGAGATCATGGAGTCGACCAACAAGCACCTCACCGACTTCATCTTCGCCAGCGACCTGCTCAAGGAAATGCGCTCCTCCATGGTGAACGAGCATCATCAAAAGGCGGAGTAAGTCATCGTGGATGATTCCAGGTATTGCCACACCTGTTTATTTGTACATCCTTTGCCTTGGTACACTCTTCAGATACATTCACCAAATCCAGTGAAGGCTGGGATTGTTGAAGCTTTAGTATCAAAAGAAGGCTCAAAAACGTATCAATTTCCCCGTCCCCCTGATACATTAACGCTCATGAAATGCAAATCATATAAATAAAATAGGACAAGGCGAGTGAAGTATCTTGTTTCTTTCAAGGAAGAAAAGTCTTTAACGAATTATACTGTGGATACAGCTCTCAAAAAACTCAGAGGCATCCATAGAAAGCAAAAGAAGTATCATGTACGTATCGTCCTATTGGACTTTCCATGGCAAGAGAATTGGGAAGGCGTTGGAACGACTTTGTGGTTGCAAACGATTAGAAGAGCCTCATATTCGATGGTAGTCATCATCTGAGGATTTGTCACATTTTGCAGCCGATTCCGAGGCTGTTGGAAATGAACAATATGAGATGTGTTGTCAAGCTTATAGCGAAGAAGTATTTAATCAAATCGACGAAGAGGACCCGATGTTGTGTATTGCCGACATCAAGTCAGACAAGTCTTTGTGCGATATGGTTGAGAAGATGATGGTTGATGAACGCGGCACCAGCATCTACCAAATTGTCCGTCAGTGCATCATCCGTTATGGCAAGTCATATTTAGGGATGAAGGTTTTTGATTGGGTAGAGCTTGTCAGTCGTTAAGTAAGGGAAGTTGCTAGCATTGACAACATCTAGCCAAACGAGTATTTCATCTGTTCGGCAGAAGAAGAGTAGGGTTCCAGTTAGCCAGTCGCAGTAACTGTCTTTTTGGGGGAGGTGGTTGCTCTAATGCTAAGTAAGACTCCTTCAGAACTAATAGTTGATGAAAGTAGGATGAGGTATGGTTATGTTGGCTAAGGATGTTGATATGCTTGTCGCCAATATTTATAGGAAAGATGTTGAAAAACGTGATATGAGAAAAAAATGACAAAAAATCAACTTTTCCCCTGTTTCAGAGTTGCCGTGTAAAAGAAGGAAAAGAGAGATATTATTTGGGAATGTGCTTGATATGCGCTATCTTTGCATTTGCAAGTGTACTATAAGAATTAGATATCAATGAAAAAGACCATTTTATTATTCGCTGTGCTGCTCTCCTTCAGCGGTGTGCATGCACAGAGACATTACGACAATTGGGTGTTCAATCATCTTTCCCTTAGTGCGGGCTTTGGTGTCGTCAATGGTGCAACCATCGAGATGGCTCTTCCCGTCACTCCTTACCTGTCTCTTCGCGGAGGTTACAATTTCTTTTCAAATGTGAAAGCCAAGGAGAGATACGACATCGTGGCCTATTCGAACGCCCACAAATATGTCTCCAACCTTCCATCGAGAGTGGAGTTGGAAAGCGAACTCAACATGTCCACAGCCCATGTGCTATTGGACATATATCCCTCTCGAAAATCAAGTTTCCACTTCACCGCCGGTGCTTTCTTCGGCAAAGATCAAATCATAGATGTCTATACAGACTATTACAGGGGCAATCCCGACATTGTCGCGATGAGAGATGTCTATGAGTTCAACAACCGTATCGGCGCCTATTCCGATGTACCCGCCGACCTTGGAGGTCAAGTGGGCGTGATGGTGGATGGCACGGAGAAAATCGGTCTTGAAGTTGGCGACTATCTTTTGGAGCCCAATGCCAACGGAGCCATCGATGGCGACATCAAAGTGAAGAAGGTCCGTCCCTACGTGGGCATCGGTTTCGGACGTGTCGTGCCGATGAAGTACCGCTTTGCCTGCACATTCGACCTGGGTGTGCAGATGTGGGGAAAGCCAGAGGTGTATGGCAACAAACGCCAACTTACCGACATCGGCCTTGACGGGAGAGGCGACAACCTTGTGCAAAGCATCAGCAAGGTTCGCGTAGGCCCCATTATCAGCGTCAAGCTTTCCGGACGAATCTTCTAGGGAAACCAGGTATACTGGTAAAACTAGTAAGGCCTATGAAAATAAGTAAAACGATATCATTTTATAGAAAAAGAAAAGAAAGATGAGATTTGTAGCCATCATTCCGGCGAGGTATGCCTCCACGCGTTTCCCGGGCAAGCCGTTGGCCATCCTTGGAGGCAAGACAGTCATAGAAAGGGTGTATACGCAAGTGGCTTCCGTGGTGCCCGACACTTATGTGGCCACCGACGACAACCGTATCTTTGATGCGGTGACAGCCTTTGGCGGGCGCTGCGTGATGACCTCGCCCGACCATAAGAGCGGCACCGACCGCATAGCGGAGGCCGCAGTAAAGATCGGTGGAGACTTCGACGTGGTGCTCAACGTTCAGGGCGACGAACCTTTCGTGCGTCGTGAGCAGATAGAGGCGTTGTGCCGTTGCTTTGACAACGAGGAGACACAGATAGCCACTTTGGGGAAGCCTTTTGAGGACATGGAGGCAGTGGAGAATCCCAACTCCCCGAAAATCGTGGTCGACAACCAAGGCTTTGCGTTGTATTTCAGCCGTAGCGTCATCCCCTTTGTCAGAGGCGTGGAGCGCGACGCATGGTTGGAGAAGTATCCGTTTCTCAAGCATTTGGGTCTTTACGCCTATCGCAAGGAGATGTTGGGCGAGGTCACATGCCTGCCACAATCGTCATTGGAAAAGGCCGAGAGCCTCGAACAACTGCGGTGGCTGCAAAACGGATACCGCATCAGGGTGGCTGTCACACATTTCGAGACAGTGGGCATCGACACCCCGGAAGACTTGGAAAGGGCGGAAGAATTTATTAAATTGAAAATTGAAGATTGAAAATTGAAGATTGAAAATTGAAGATTGAAAATTGGCCTTCGGCCGAAGTTGCTCACGCTCGGCAGACTCCAAGCACGCTTGGTCTGCCCTCGCTTAATCGCAACTTTGAAGATTGAAAATTGGCCTTCGGCCGAAGTTGCTCACGCTCGGCAGACTCCAAGCAAGCTTGGTCTGCCCTCGCTTAATCGCAACTTTGAAGATTGAAATTCCCTTTATAAATAGAGTATATGAAAAAATTGTTAGTTTCTTTGTTCTTGATGATGTTGTGCAATGCTGTGGCATTCGCACAAGTGAAGACCTACAAGACCGTGGTAGAAAATGATGTGATGGTGGTGAATGCCAGCGACTGTATCGACCGCTTGCGTAGCAATTACCTTTTATGGGTGCGTTATGACTACAAAAATGCGAAAGATTGCAAGAAGGAGGCCAAACGCGATGGCGTGGTAGGCAAACCCGTGAGAGCAGAAGTGCTCTACGAGGTTGACGAACCCCTGCTCACCTACCGCATCATTTCCAAGAAATACTATGACAAGAAAGATGTCTTGTTGAAAGAGATTCGATATTTCAACGCCCCTTGGAACCAAGTGGGTGATTTTGACTTTTCTCTCAAAATATGCATCTATATGACAGGAGAGTTCCACATCACCGCAGGGTGAATTTTTATACTATTTGTTTAGGGCGGGTACAAGACCCGCCCTTTTTATGCACTATTTGCCGTATAGGTCGGCAAAAGAGCTTGGTAATCATATGCAAAAACGCTTGATTGTCAATTGTTTAATGCTTCAAATAATTGGTCAAGTGCAGCATCTGCGTCTCCTTTGGTTTCATTGAGCAAAGTGACGAATTTCGAACCTATGATGGCTCCTGCAGCATTGTCCTGCGCGGCTTTGAGGGTTTGTGCGTTGCTGATGCCGAAACCTATCATCCGGGGATTGCGTAGGTGCATGGCGTCTATACGTCGGAAGTACGCCTGTTTCTGTTCGTCGAAACTTTTCTGTGTGCCGGTGATGGATGCCGAACTGACCATATAGACGAAGCCGTCGGTGTTCGCATCGATGAATCGTATGCGCTCCTCGCTTGTTTCCGGCGTGATGAGCATGATGATGCGCAAGTCGTAGCGGTCGGCCACGGGCTTCACCACGTTCAAGTAGTCGTCGAAGGGCAGGTCGGGAATGATGGCACCGCTGACGCCGGCTTCCACGCACGCTTGGCAGAACGCCTCTATGCCATAGTGAAGGATGGGGTTGAGGTAACCCATCAACACGAGGGGGATTTGCACCTGGTCCTTGATGGACTGCAATTGGCCGAACAGTTTCTTCAGCGTCATACCGTTTTTCAGGGCTTTGGTGGCTGCACTCTGTATGACGGGGCCGTCGGCCAAGGGGTCGCTGAAGGGTATGCCTACCTCAATCATGGCTATGCCACGACGTTGCATGGCGAGGATGACGTCTGTGGTGCAGTCTAGGGTGGGGCAACCTGCACAGAAATACAACGAAAGGAGTTTCTCGTCTTTGCTATTTGCGAAAAGTTGGTTGATTTTGTTCATGGGAGATTTTGAATTGGAGTAATCGGAGTGGTCGGAGTGATCGGAATGGTTGGAGTGGTCGGAGTGATCGGAGTGGTCGGAGTGATCGGAGTAATCGGAGTGGTCGGAGTGATCGGAGTAATCAGAGTGATCGGAATGGTCGGAGTGATCGGAGTAATCAGAGTGATCGGAGTGGTCGGAGTGATCGGAGAGGTCGGAATGATCGGAGTGGTTGGAGCTTATCATTTCAATTGACTGATGAAGGAGTTTAATGCAAGGCCTGGGTTGCTGGTTTTCATGAAGTTTTCGCCGATGAGGAAGCCACGGAATCCAGCGGCGCGCAGAGCCTTGACGGTGGCGGGGTCGGAGATGCCGCTCTCGCTGACCTTCACGGCATCCATCGGCAGTCGCTCCGCCAGGTGGAAGCTGTTCTCCACGTCTGTGACAAACGACCCTAGGTTGCGGTTGTTGATGCCGCAGAGGTCGGGCTCCAACGCCGCATATTCCAGTTCGTGTTCCGCGTGCATCTCCAGCAGCACCTCCAATCCCAGGTCGTGAGCCTTGTCGATGAGTTCCTTGCATCTCGCCTTTGTCAGGCATGCTGCGATGAGCAGCACCGCAGAGGCACCGCAAAGGGCGGCGGCGTAGAGTTGAGCCTCGTCGATGACGAAATTCTTGTATAGCACTGGGATGGTGACGCCAGAGCGCCGAGCCGTTCGTATGAAGTCGTCGGACCCTCCGAAGAAGTGCTCATCGGTGAGGATGGAGAGGGCTGCCGCCCCATTCTGCTGATAACTGAGCGGTATGATGTCGGCACGTCCGTCCTCCTTGATCCATCCTTTCGATGGTGAGCGGCGCTTGAACTCCGCTATGATGCCCGTCTCGCTGCCGAGCAGTGCTTCGCGTAGTGAAGGCTTCTTGGCAAAGACCACTTCCAACTCCTTCTCCTTATGGGCGATGATTTCCTGCAAGATGTCGTGCATGGGTGTCAGGAATTGAGTTCGACGAATTTCTTGAAGGTGTTCAGGGCGCTGCCGCTGTCGATGCTCTCGCGTGCGATGGCGATGCATTCCTCGATATCCTTCTTCCCCTTCTCCAGCACCTGTATGCCGAAGGCGGCGTTGGCCAGCACGATGTTCTTCTGTGCGGGCAGGGCGCGGTTCTCCAACACGGCATCGAAGATTTGTGCGGCCTCCTCTTCTGTGGCGCCTCCGACGAGTTCCTCGGGTTTTGCGATGTCGAACCCCAGGTCTTGCGGTTTGAAGATGCGTTCGTAGTCTTTTGTAGTCACCTTGAAGTCGCCGGTGAGTGAGATTTCATCGTAGCCGTCGATGGAGTTGACGATGCCGTAGTCGATGCCTATTTTCTGATAGACGCTGTTGTAGAGTCGCATCTGGTCGAGGTTGGCGACCCCCAGCAGCTGGCATTGTGGACGGGATGGGTTGACGATGGGTCCGAGGAGGTTGAAGATGGTGGGGAAGGGGAGGGCCTTGCGTATGGGACCGACGAACTTCATTGCCTTGGCGAAGAGTTGTGCGTGTAGATAGACGATGCCCGCCTCGTTGAGCGAACGGTTGAGGCGGTCGATGTCATCGGTGAATCGGATGCCATGGTGCTGTATGACGTTCGACGCGCCGCTGACCGACGTTGCGGCATAGTTGCCGTGCTTCGCCACCTTGTATCCTGCTCCAGCAATGACGAAACAAGCGGTGGTTGAGATGTTGAAGGTGTTCTTGCGGTCGCCTCCTGTGCCCACCACGTCGATGTAGCGGTCAGACTGCAGGATGGCGGGCACGCCGGTCTCCAATATGCCGTCGCGGAATCCGAGAAGTTCGTCTACTGTCACTCCGCGCATCTGCAGGCAGGTGAGCAAGGCGGTTATTTGTTCGTTGGGATACTCGCTGTGGGTGATTCCAATCAGGATTGTTTTCATCTCCTCACGGGAGAGTTCCTCGTGGTTGAGGAGTTTGGCTAATATTTCTTTCATAGGTAACAGTTTTGTTTGAATTCTTTTTAAACACGAATTATCACGAATTAATCATGAATTGTCATCGTTATGGTTGTATACATCCAATTTTTGGAAAATTTATGGCTAATTATATGGCAATTATATGTTCAACCTTGTACTATTGTCTCTAACTTCGAGCGAAGCGATAACTTCGTTAACTTCTCTAACTTCTCTATCTTCGCAACCTACTCAGTGATGAAGTTTTTGATGATTTCTTTTCCGTTGGGTGTGAGGACGGACTCCGGGTGGAACTGTATGCCGTAGATGTCTTGGTGGCGATGGCGAAGGGCCATTACCTGACCCTCGTCGCTTAGTGCGGTGACGGCGAGGCAGGCGGGGAAGCCTTCTTGGGCTACGACCCAGGAGTGGTAGCGCCCCACGGTGATGGTATCGGGAAGTTTGGCGAGGATACCCGTGTGGTCGGAGATGTGGCAGGGTGTCGCCACTCCGTGGAACACATCGGAGAGGTTTTCCAATCGTGCTCCGAAGACCTCGCCGATGGCTTGGTGCCCCAGGCACACGCCGAGTATGGGCTTTTTGCCGGCATAGTGGCGTATGACGTCTGTCAGCAGTCCTGCCTCGGAAGGGATGCCGGGACCTGGCGAGAGGATGATTTTGTCGTATTCCTCCAGGTTGGGGAGCTCGAACTGGTCGTTGCGCAGCACGGTGACCGTGGCGCCCAGTTCCTTCACCATGTGACTCAGGTTGTAGGTGAAAGAGTCGTAATTGTCGATGATTACTATTTTCATATCCTTATAATTTTTCTGCCATGAATATCGCACGGCGCAGTGCGCCGAGTTTGTTGTTCACTTCCTGTAGTTCGTACTCCTCGTTGCTTTTGGCCACGATGCCACCGCCGGCCTGGAACCATAGTTCACCGTTTCGTGCGACGAATGTGCGTATGGTGATGGCCTGGTTGAGCGAGCCGTCGAGTCCGATGATGCCAATGCAGCCGCCGTATGCGCCGCGGTTGTGTGGCTCGTAGTCGGAGATGAGTTGCATGGCGCGCACCTTGGGTGCGCCGGATAGCGTCCCTGCGGGGAAGGTGTCTATGAAAGCCTTGATGGTGTCGGCACCCTCGTCGAGTTCGCCGCTGACCCTCGAGACGAGATGGATGACGTGGCTGTAGTACTGCAGGTCCTTGTAGAAGTCCACCTTCACGTCGTGGCAGTTGCGGCTTAGGTCGTTGCGAGCGAGGTCGACGAGCATCACGTGTTCGGCGTTCTCCTTCTCGTCGTTGCGCAGGTATTCCGCTCCCTTCCTGTCTGCTTCTGCGTCGCCCGTCCTTTTCGTTGTTCCGGCGATGGGGTCGATGTATGCCTTCCGTCCTTCTATGCGGCAGTGGGTTTCTGGCGAGGAGCCGAAGATGCGGAAGCCGCCGAAGTCGAAGTAGAAGAGGTAGGGCGAGGGATTGATGCTTCGCAAGGCGCGGTAGAGTTTGAAGTCGTCGCCCTCGTATTTCTGGATGAACCTTCTGCTGAGTACGATTTGGAAGACGTCGCCCCGCTTGCAGTGCTGTATGCCGCGTCGGATGTTGGCTTTGTGCTCCTCGTCGGTGAGTGTGCTCGACACGTCGCCTACGGGGTGGAAGTCATACGCCTGTACGTTGGCCTTGTTCATCAAGCGTAGCACGTCGCCTGTCTGTAGGAACAGTCGCACGGGAGCCGTTCCGTCGGCGTTGTTCAGTGTCACCACCTTCAGCGTGTTGTTGTGATGGTCGAAGACGATGACCACTTGGTAGAGGATGTAGAGCATGTCGGGTGCGTCGTTCTTCTCCTGTGTCTCGTCCTTCACGTCGATGTCCTCGAAATAGCGCACGGCGTTGAAACTGGTATATCCGAAGAGACCGCTCACGCCGGCGTCGTCGCCCTTCACCTCGATGTGGTCGATAAGTTCGTGGATGGCCTTGTCTGAAGTGTAGTTTTTGTCCACTTCATGTTGCCTTGTTCTGCCATCGGGATAGGTTACTGTGGCCTTGCCATGTCCTATGGCCACGTTTGCTACGGGGTTGATGCCTATGAACGAGCGAGAGTTGTTGCTGTCGTGGTAGTCGGAACTTTCCATCAGCGCACTCTGCGGGAAGAGGTCGCGCAGCCGCATGTATACGCTCACCGGGGTGTGGAGGTCGCCGAGGATGGTCTTGCTTGATGTCGTAAAGATGTATTTAGAAGTTTCCATATTCTTTTGCCATTTGTTTGTTTTTCAAATAAGTTTCCACATCCTTGTCGCCGCGTCCGCTGACGGTGAGCACGACGACGTCGTCGGGTTGGAATGTCAGTTTCTTCAGTGCCGCGATGGCGTGGGCGGACTCTATCGCGGGGATGATGCCCTCCATGCGAGTCAGTTCGTAACCACCATGGATGGCCTCGTCGTCGTTGATGCTCAGCACCTGCGTCCTTCCTTGCTTCGCCATGTTGCAGTGCATGGGTCCCACGCCGGGGTAGTCGAGTCCTGCCGAGATGGTGAAGGCTTCCTCTATCTGTCCGTCGCCGTCCTGCATCACCAGCATCTTTGCGCCGTGTAGTATGCCAATGCTTCCTCTGTGGATGGTGGCTGCGGTGTGGTCGGTGTCCCAGCCGTGTCCTCCGGCCTCTGCCAGCACGATTCTCACCCGCTCGTCGTCCATGTAGTGGTAGATGGTGCCGGCGGCGTTGCTGCCGCCTCCTATGCATGCGATGAGGTAGTCGGGATGGTCGCGGCCAATCTTCTCCTGCAACTGCCATTTGATTTCCTCAGAGATGACGCTCTGCATCCTTGCCACGAGGTCGGGGTATGGGTGTGGTCCCATGGTCGACCCTACGATGTAGAAGGTGTCCTGCGGGTGGCAGCACCAGTCGCGTATGGCTTCCGAACAGGCGTCGCTGAGTGTCATGTTGCCCGTCCTGACGGGATGCACCTCAGCGCCGAGCATCTTCATGCGTTCCACGTTGGTGTGCTGGCGCTCCACGTCGGTGGCACCCATGAACACCTCGCATTGCATGCCCATCAGCGCACACACCGTTGCAGTGGCCACTCCGTGCTGCCCTGCGCCCGTCTCGGCGATGATGCGTGTCTTGCCCATCTGTTTGGCCAAGAGGATTTGTCCGATGGTGTTGTTGATCTTGTGCGCCCCCGTGTGGTTGAGGTCCTCGCGCTTCAGGTACAACTGGCAGCCGTAGCGCTCGCTCATGCGTTGGGCGAAATAGAGAGGTGAGGGGCGCCCCACATAGTCCTTCAGCAAGGCGTGGTAGGCAGACTTGAACTCCTCCGACTCGATAATCGGTAGGTAGGCTTCCTGAAGGTCGTGTACGCATTTGTAGAGGATTTCAGGAACGTATGCCCCACCGAACTCTCCGTAGAAACCGTCTTTGTTGACTTGATATTTCCCCATTGTCTTATATGATTTTGTGAATGTTTACATCAAAAAAAGTGAGAGGCTTGTCGCAAGAACGACAAGCCTCTCCATATCTCCTAAAGCAAATTCTCAGGCACGCGGCTATCTTCTCACGATCTTTTGAATCTTGAGTTGCGCCACCACCAGAAGAATGTTGCTTTTGCCATAATTCGTTGTGTTAAAAATTCATTTCGGCGACAAAGGTATGTTTTTCCTTTCAAACTGACAAACTTTTTGGTGATTTTTTTTCATTTGTCAACTAAATGGTTGCTTTTATGATTTCCATCTTGCATTCGTGGGTCTTCTTCTCCTTGTCATAGTTGATGCCAACGAGGAGGAGATCCCCGGTGTGTTGTGCCACTTTGGCGGGGTATTGCTTTCGCAGTATTTGGTCGATGGCAGAGTCGGCCTTCTTGTTGTATTTCAACTCCAAAACGATGGCAGGTGATTCGACATTCTTACGTGGGATGAGTGCGAGGTCTGCGAACCCCTTTCCTGAAGCTAATTCCCTGTGGATGACATAGTCGTTGCGAGCATAAAAGTAAGCGATGCTCAACACGCAGGCCAGGGAGTTTTCGTTGTTATAGGAAAGGATGCTGGTGTTTTCGTCGTGAGCGGCATCGATACCGCGAGCCACTGCTTCGCAATCACCGTCGAGGGTGGCACGGAGTAGTTGTTTCGACTGTTCAATGGCATCGATGACGTGGTGCCAGTTGGTGGCCTTCACTGCATTGACCATCTCACCCGCCACCTCGCGGTTGGGGATGTAACACTCCTCCTCTCTCCAATCGTAGCTGAGGTATCCCAGGTGAATGAGTACGGTGAGCACGTCATCGCGGTTACGTATGACCGACATGTCGTTTTGGAATCCAGTCGGGTCAACGGCCCCCCTTCCGCCACCCAACATGCGGATGATGTCATCTTTCAATCCCTCGAAGTTCATTTGGATGTAATCTTTCACTGCATCGAAGGCGCCCGTACTTGCCCAATAACTCTTGCACATATTGCTGTCGATGGCCTGCATCACCGAGTTTGGATTGAACATTGATTGCTCATTACCTATCTGATAGCCATCATACCATTTCGCCAATTCATCGAAATCCTCATCGTATTTCTTTGCCAATGCTCTCACTTCGTCCTTGGTGAAGCCGAAATAACTTGCCATCTTGCGAGGGTTCACCATCGAGTATTCCATGAAGTTGTTCAATGCCGACTCCGTCTTATACTTTTTGACTGGTAATATGCCCGTCATATATACTCCAGCGAAGACGTTCATGGTGAGACCGCCCTTGAACATGCGTCGCAGCCAATTCACGTAGCGGTCCATGGCCGAAGTTCCGGATTTGAACTCCCGACAGATGGCATCCCACTCGTCGATGATGAAGACGAACCGTTCATCTGTGTCTTCTGCGATGCGGAACAGCAGGTCCATCAGATCGTCACCTTCTTGCGCCTCTTGGCCAGGGTAGGCTTTCAAAATGTCTGCTTGCAGTGCCGCATCGATTTTCCCAACAATGTCGTCATCGTGATAGCGTGTCACAAAGTCGGAGATGTCCAAATAAATCACGGGGTATTTGTTGAGATGCTTTTCAAACGATGTGTCTTTTGCGATTTTCAGGTCGGCAAAGAGGCTGCGTGAGTCGACGGAGTGGTCGTAATATGCACAAAGCATCTTCGCCGCCATAGATTTGCCGAAACGGCGGCATCGGGTGACGCAGCTGAACCTCTGGTCTGTGAAGAGTGTCTTGTTCACAATGGTGATAAGCTCCGACTTATCCACATACTCACTGTTACGGGATGACAAGAACCCAGCGTTTCCAACATTGATATATTTACCCATGGTCATAAGATGTTGGTTTATTGATGAGTAATGCCTTATTTTGGCAATTCAAATGCAAAGATACGATTAAGTGAGCGAAAAGCCAAATTTTATGAACTTTTCTGAGAGAGTGAGTGCCTTCGGCAATGTGCAAATAAGAGAAACCAAGAAACATCAAAGTTTATGTTTGACTTTATTGTCGTATCTGTTCTGCGAATATGTTTTCAATATGCTCGACATTGTCGTTTGGCTTGTCCAAGAATCAACCATTCATTGTTTTTGTTATCATGGCTATTTACAACCCATTTTTGGAATATTGTATGTTTCTATTTCTGGTATCATTTTTGGCGTAGTGTTCATTTCCCTATCCCGAATTCTTGTTGTTGCCGTTCCACCTCTTCAAGGTTTTTTCGGCGCTCCTCATCGGTCATCGCGGGGGTGGTCGACGTGGTGGAGCCCCTTGTGCTTGAAGTTTTGGCGGCAGGGGTGTCGCGGTAACACATGCGGCCCGTGTATGGCACGCTCTCGATTGTCAAGGTGTCGGCGGCAGGGGCGTAGGTTCCCTCGAAGGTGGGTTTGGCGATGATGCGTATCGTGCCGGCCTGGTGGGTGCTCCTCACCAAGACGGGTGCGCTGCCCCATTCCACCAGGCGTGGGTTGGCCATGATGCTCTCGTCGCCGATGACGATGCCTTCTCCCTCGACGGTGAAGGTGACATGCTCACGGGCGTTGCGCCGCACGTTGCCGCTGTCGTCGGTCACCTCCGCCACCACCACGATGAAGTCGCTGCCGTCGGCCACGAGAGGTTTTCCCATTTCGTCGGCATAGAGGCGCAGTCGTGTGCTGCGACGTGTCGGCATCTTCTTTTCTGAGCACACCACCTTGCCATCAATGATGCCTTCCGCCAGCAACGACACCTTTTGCCAGTTGCGCTGACTGTAACTGAGGTCGCGCGCCTGCCAGAAGTCCCAGAAACCTTGGAACACCACGGGGGCGTTGGGTGTGCCGTCCTTGGGGTGCGCCACGGGGAGGGTGGCTGTCTTCGCCCCTTCCAAGGCAGTGAGCCGCACACTGTCGCAGTTGCTGAACACCACGACATCGCTCCCTGAATACTGTGTCATCTCATGGGCGATGAAGACCATCGGGCCTGTCAGATTCGTCATATTACTCCGACTATTCCGATTATTCCGATCATCCTGCTCCGTCTGAGAAACCGGGTTTATCTGCGCCCTGAACGCCTCAAAGGCGTATTTCTTCTGACGGAAGGCATCGTAAATGCCGCCAAGGTAGGCGTCGGGATGGTAGCCCCGTTGGTGGTCGAAGGGATGCCACTGGCAACCACCGATGAACTGCCTCCTTCCCCTGAACATCATGCCGTAGGTGTCGGCGAGGGAGAGGGCGGCGGTGAGCATGGCCTGTTCCCCCCATCCCCGTGCCGCCCTGTTGATGGCGTTGTGGGCATACCAGTCGTCCACATACTCCCCCCATTCACGGGTGAAGATGCACTTGTCGGTGTCGAGCGTCGTCTTGCCGATGTTGTCCGCCCAGTCGTACAGCACGTCGTAATTTTCCTTCACCCCCTCGGAGTTCATGTCGGCTGCAGCCACGGGACGACCAGGGTATGGGAACTCCTCCCGTGTGATTTGCAAGGCCTCTAGTGCAAACTCCTTCGGATAGCGCGTTTCGTTGAGGATGGGTTCCCACATCAGCACACAAGGGTGGTTGCGGTCGCGGCGGATGATTTCACGGGTGTTCTGGTGCACTTTCTTACCCCATTCCGGGTCCTTGTTCCAATACTGCCATCCCGGCGTGGGGTCGATGACGAAGAGGCCCAGTTCGTCGCAGGCATCCATGAATGCCGGGTCTTGCGGGTAGTGTGCCGCACGGATGATGTTCATGCCCGCCTCCTTCAACCGTTTGGCGTCGCGCCATTGCTGGCTGTTGGGCACGGCGTTGCCCACATAGGCGAAGTCCTGGTGGCGGTTGCCGCCCACGAGTTGGCGGTAGGGCTTGCCGTTGAGCCAGAAACCATCCTTGCCCTTGAACTCCGCCTTTCGTATGCCCATCCTCACCATGCCACCATCGACGCACTGTTTCCCATCGTAAATCCTCACCTCCACTTCATAGAGGTAAGGGTCTTCAGGCGACCACAAGCGGGGCTTTTCCAACGTGGCGGAGAGGGTGGCGGTGCACATCAGTCCCGGTAGGTCTTCGGGCAAGGCAATCTTCTGCCGGATGGTCTTCACCACCTTCCCCGTGTGGTCTTTCACCTTTGCCTCGATGGTAGGATTTAAGGTCTTTAAGGTCTTTAAGGACTTTAAGGTCTTTAATGACTTCAAGGACTCATCCGACCGCTCGCTGTTGTTGCAGACCTCGATGTCGATGAAGATTTCGGCACTCGCCTCGCTGATGTTGTCGTAATGGAGGAAGACACCGCCTCCCGCCACGTTGTCGTATTCCAAGGGGTCGGTGATATGGAGTGGCGACTTCCCGATAAGCCACACGTCACGATACATGCCGCCGTGATAGGCGAAGTCGAGTTGTGTCTGTTTCTTCCCCGGCGGGTAGTTCTTGTCATCGTTGTTGTCGGCCATGAGGGCTACGAGGCAGTCGTCGCCGGCCTTCACTCCGAGGTCGCTGAGGTTGACGATGATGGGCAGGTATCCTCCCTCGTGCTCCTTCACCAACCTGCCGTTGACATAGACACGTTGCTTGCCCATCACCGCCTCGAAATGTAGCGTCACCTCCTTGCCTTCCATCTCCTGTGGCATGGTGAAATGCTTGCGATACCAACAGACGCCTTGGTAGTTGCGGCAACCGCTGGCCTCCGAGGGCTCCAGGCGCACGGTGTGCGGGGCGCAGACTACGGACCAGGCGGAGTCGTCGAGTGTGACAGCCTCGCCGTGTTCTACGTCGCCCAACATGAAGCGCCATCCTTCGTTGAAGTTGAAGACGATGCGCCCTGCATCTTCCAAAGGGAAGAGGCCTGCTACGGAGGCGGGCTGTGCTGCGGCGTGGACAGCCAACAGCAGGATGAGGAGTGGGAGAATGGTTTTCTTCATGATGACTTTTTTCGGAGTGGTCGGAGTGGTCGGAGTGGTCGGAGTAATCGGAGTGGTTTTATTCTATTGTCAGTTCCACGTGCTTGATGCGCTGGCGCCTCCAAGTGTAGACGGCGTGGAGATGACCGTCGCGACTCTGAATGATGGAAGGGTAGGAATATTGCAGGATGGGACTGTCCTCGAGGGTGATCCAGTGTTTCCAATGTATGCCGTCGTCGCTGCGCAGGATGGATAGCGGTGTGCGTGCCCCTTTTTCCTTGTCAGGTTCGATGGGCCATTCGTTGCAGATGAGGGCGTATCCCCCTCCTTTGAGGTTGACAGCGTCGATGCCGCTGTTGTTGTTGGGCGTGTCTATGAGTTGCAGTTTACTCCACGTCTCGCCATTGTCGCTACTGAAGGTGACGCCGATGTGTCGGCTGCGTGTGCGGCAAAGAGCCTCCAACCTTCCGTCTGGGAGCACGATGATGGTAGGTTGTATGGCTTTCACACCCGGTTCAGTCTCCACGAAGGGAGTCCTGCGCCACGTTTTCCCCATGTCGTCGCTGTATTCGAAATAGATTTTCCAACCGTCGCGTTCGTCGCTGGTGGGTGAGATGAGTCGTCCGTCATGCAGGATGGGTTTGTTCTTGATGGGTCCGTAGAGGGAGTCGGGGAGTTGCTCCCGCTTGCTCCACGTCTTGCCGCCGTCTTTCGAGCGCACCATCCATCCTTTCCATCCCGCCACGTTGGGACCGATTTTGAAGTAGAGCAGCAGTTCGCCGCCCGGAGTCTCATAGAGCACGGGATTCCAACAAGCCTCGCGGTGGTCGGGTCCAAAGACGCCGTCGGCCACCATCTGCGGCGCCGTCCATTCGCTCTTTCCCTTGGGCTTGCGACTCACCCAGATGCATACGTCGGGGTTGCGCTCCTTCGTACCGCCGAAATAGGTGGCCACGAGGTCGCCCTTTCGGGTCTCCACGATGCTTGCAGAGTGACATTCGGGGAAGGACGCTTTCTTGTAAAGGAACTCATCGGTCACCACTTGCTGTCCGCGCCGTGGCAGGTCGCAGCAGAAGTCGTGTGCGCCCGACCCTATTTCTCGTGTCTCTCCTCCTGGCAGGCACACCGTGGCGGTGGTGTTGGCCGGGACCTCCACGTGCCAGAAGAGACTGCCGCCTTCCTTCTTCCACCGACTGCCGATTTTGCCGTAGATGGACTGGTAAGTGCCCTCGATGTCGTCAATCTCATCGACGGAGAAGTCGGGTTGGAATCGTATCTTCTTGAATCCGGGCGCGGCGGCTTGTATGCCGACCACGTCCTCGTAGAGCCAGGAGAGGAGGTCGCCGAGGAGCATCACGTGGTTGCCGCTGTTCATCGCCGGACTGGCGGTGTCGCCGTTCCACAATTCCCAAATGGTGGTGGCGCCATGTTCGGCCATGTATCCCCAGCTGGGGTATTTCTTGTTGGTGGCGAGGAGCCAGGCCAGGTCTGAGCGGCCCATGTCGGTGAGTCCGTGCATGAGCCATCCTATGCCGATGACTCCGCAGGTGACGGTGCCGAGGTTCTGGTTGATGAGGGTCTTGACGATGTTCTTCCCCACTTCCTCCTTGACGTAGTCGTCGTCGATCATGTCGAAGACGAGCGGCAGGAGGTTGGCGGTGACGGTGTTGTTGCCATAAAAGGTGCTGTCGGGATAGAGGATGTGCCCCGGCACGGTGGTGGTGCCTTTCTTCAAGGTGAGGAATTTTTCGTTGAAGGCTTTCTTGGAGAGGGCGGCCTCCTCCTCGAAATAGGCGGCATCGTCCTTGAACCCTTGCAGTTCGGCAAACTTCTTCATCATGTTGCAGATGCGGTGGTAGTAGGCAGTGGAGATGAGCGTGCCGTCGGTGATGCGTGCGGGGTCTTCGCTATGGATGAGATGTTCTTCCTCGGGGGGCACGCACCAGTCGCCATACTTGTCTTTGGTGATGAGACCCTCTTTTTGGTATTGGTATTTCAGGTGTTCCATCCATCGTTTCACATTGGGATAGTAGGCGCGGACGGGGGCGTCGTTGCCATAGTGCTTGTAGAGCATGTCGAGGGCCATGGGCAGTGCTGCGGGCCAGGTGACATCGTCGGAGTAGTAGTTCCAGAAGGCAGGTGCCACGTCGGGGATGCAACCGTCCTCCCGCTGCGCCTCCGTGATGTCGCGCACCCATTTGGCATAGAGGTTCTGGTTGTCGTATAGGAAGGCCTCGCCGTAACAACCGCGTGTGCGGTCACCGAGCCACGGTTGTCGCTCATCGCGCTGCGGACAGTCTACGGGCATCCCCTTGTAGTTGCTCCTCACGCCCCATGTGGCGTTGCGATAGACCTTGGCGAGGATGGTGTCGGTGGTGGCGAAGGTGCCGCTGGCTGTCATCTGGTCTTCCACCACCTCTCCGGTGAAGTCGGCGATGTTTGGGTGTCGCAGTCCGCTGACCTCCACGTATCTGAATCCGTGGTAGACGAAGGTGGGTCTCCACGTCGCACCGTTCTCCTTCCCGTCGGTAATGTAGGTGTCAGTGCTCAAGGCGTGTCGGAAGTTTTCCACCCAGATGTTGCCGGTGGAGTCGATTCTCTCGGCGAAACGCATGCGTATGGTGTCTCCGCTGTGGGTGTCCTTGATGTTGACGGCGAGCCATCCAGCCATGTTCTGCCCCATGTCCACCACCACCTTGTCGCCTTTCCGCTCCATGGCCTTGGGTTGTATGGTCTGGGTGATGGTCATGTTGGGTGCCATGGCTCCCCTGAGTGTACCTGTGGGGATGGCCACGCGCTCGGCATTGCCCCATGCGCTGTCGTCGTAGTCGGGTGAAGTCCATCCATCGAGGGCCTTCCTCGCGTCGTAGATTTCCCCGTCATACTCGTTGTTGCTGCGGATGGGTCCGTCGAGATTGATTTTCCATTTGTCGTTGGTCGACACCACTTTCCGCTTGCCGTCGGCATATTCGATGATGAGGTTGGCACGCAGTTTGGGATAGCCGAACTGATTGATTTTATAGGGTTTCTTGTTCTGCTGCATGGTGTAGTATCGGCCATTGCCCAGCACCACTGCGATAGCGTGGGTGGTCATACCGCCGTTCAAAATTTCCGTGACATCGAAGGCGTTGTAAAGCACGGTCTTGCGGTAGTCGGTGGGGCAGGGGGCGAGCACCTGTCGACTCCCGTTGGCATCGAGGTCGATTTTCTTGCCATCGATGAAGGCCTCGTACATGCCCAGTCCGCTGATGTAGAGGGTGGCCTGTCGGATGTCTCCACCTGTGTCGAAAGTTGTGCGGAGGTATCGAGCACTCAGTTGGCTGTGCTCTTCCTCTATGTCCCACGGCATGGCATGGTCGTAGCCAATCCACTGCCCCTGCCATTCCGCCTCGGTGAGGAGTCCCACGTTCCACATCGCGATGTCGCTCCAATCGCTCTCTCCTTGCGTGGTGGTCACTTTCACGCGCCAGTAGCAGCGGGTGTTTCCTCGTAGCGTTTTTCCGGCATACTTCACCCATTGCGACTGGTCGGAGTTTTTTTTCACGTCCCAGAGGTCGCCATCAAGGGCCTCCGCCTTCTCCTTTGTGGAGGCGACGATGAGGTGGTAGGCTGTTTGCATCACGTCCTTCTTGTCGGTGTCGATGACCCATCCCAGTCGGGGGGTGGGTGTGTCGATGCTCATAGGGCGTGCCATGCGCTCCGTGCGCAGGTCGGTGACGCGTATGGTGGTCTTCCCGTCGCCTTTCTTCTTCGTGGGTGGGGCGGCGAAGACTGTAGTGATGGCGAGGAGGGTCATCAACAGGATGGCGGTGGCTCTCGCGAAAAGGGCGCTATGGTTTTTATAGTCTCTATAGTTTTTATAGTCTCTATAGTTTTTATAGTCTCTATAGTTTTTATAGTCTCTATAGTTTTTATGGCCTATATTTGTCGTTTTTACCATTTCTCTTCCAGTTTTGTGGCGTTTTTGTCGAGGTAGTTGGCTCGGGTGTCGATGGCGATGAGCACGCGGTCGCTGCCCCTGAGATAGGCACCGTCGAAGGTGAATTCCGTTGTCTTGCTATCATATTCGCCCAGATAGGTGAGCGTGCCGTCCGAGGGGTTCATCACCCAGACGTTTTTCTTTGCTCCACTGACTTTGGCGAGGTCGATTTGCATAGGCTTTCCGCTGTAGTTGTAGGCCATCAGGTAGTCGTTGCCCCTGGTGGCTACGACGCGGTCGTAGCGTTCGCCGTTCTGTCCCGCCACTATGCTTTGGTCGGGAATGCGTTCGGTGAAGGGGAGTGCGAGCATCAGCCATTTCAGGTATTTCATCTGTTGGTAGCCCGGGTCATCCATGGCATCCCACCATGCTTTCTTTGCCCCGAAGGAAGGGAGCACGCCCGGCCGCATGAACTGCATGATGCTGTTGTGGCCGTAGGTGTGACCGAAGCATCCGGCGAAGACGGCCCAGTAGGCGTAGCGCCTCACGTCGTAGTCCTGCCATCTTGGGGCGTTGAAGTCGTGAAGTCCTTGCGGGATGTCCTCATAGGAAGGTTCGCCGTCGATGACAGGTTTCAAGGGTGCCTTTTCCACACTCATGTCCACATAGCGCCAGTTGTCCTCCTCGGTGTTCTCCTTGATGGTGTAGTCGCCGTCTCCGTTGCGTTGTCCGTATCTCCTATGCCCGCTTTGGAACATATTGAAGTCCAGCCATTCGCGGTCGTTGTACCACCATGCGCTGGTGGTTCGTCCTCGTGGATGGAAGGTCATCAGATGGTTGGGGTCGGCTTTCTTGATGGCTCGTGCCAGTGCGTCCCACGAGGCGGTTCCCTTGTCGCCCTTGATGTCGCCGCCTATCATCCAGATGATGTTGGGCTTGTCCTTGTAGCGTTGTCCGAGGAACTTCCCGTAGGCCGCAGCCTTTTTCTCGTCCATCTTCTCTATCTGCGACCCCCAGATGCAGTCCATGGCGATGTAGATGCCGTTGGCCTCCGCCATGTCGACGATGTAGTCGAGGTGATCCCAATAGCCGTAGTTGCCCGACTGGGTGTATCGTGTGAAGTCGAATGTTGCATCGTTGGCAGGTTGGCCGTAGATGTTGAAGGTGGGTATGGCGTTGAGCACCTGTATCTGTTCGACGTTGTAGCCCTCCTCCCGCTCTTTGTTGAGGAAGAATTCCACTTCGTCGCGGTTGAGCCTTTCGGGCAACAGCCATGCCGTGTTCCCCATCCAGAAGAAAGGTTGTCCGTTCTCGTGTACGAGGTAGCGTTGGTTGTCAGACACTTTCAGTTTGCCGTTCTTCCAAGGCTTGTAGATGGTGGCGGCTTGAGTGCCGGCGGCGATGAGGGCTAGCATCAGCCCGATGAGGATTTTTTTCATATCTGGTGTGGCTTTTTAGGGTTTTTAGGGTCTTTAGGGTTTTTAGGGTCTTTAGGGTCCTTAGGGTTTTATGGATTTGCTTTCAGGGTGATGGCCTCACCTTTTTTTGTCTTGATGTCGTAGATGTGGTAGCCCTGTTGCGTGGAGTGCTTCATCCTGGGACCTTTGAGGGGAGTGATGGAGCGCACGCGGAGCGTCCCGCCGTGGTGGGAGGTGATGCGGGCCTGCTTGAGTTGTCCGTTTTCCCACGCCATGTCCACCTCGGCGTTTCCCCTTGCCCTCAGTCCGCTCACGCAGCCTTCCTGCCAGGCGTCGGGGAGTGCGGGCAACAGGTGTATGGTGCCGTCATGGCTCTGCAAGAGCATCTCGGCGATGCCAGCGGTGCAACCGAAGTTGCCGTCGATTTGGAATGGCGGGTGAGCGTCGAAGAGGTTGGAATAAGTGCCTCCCCTTTTCTTTTCCGTGCGCACGAGGGTGAGTTGGTCGCCAATGAGTTTGTAGGCGTGGTTGCCATCGAGTAGTCTAGCCCATAGACACACCTTCCACCCCATACTCCATCCCGTGGAGGGGTCTCCTCGGTGTATGAGCGAGGTCTTGGCGGCCTCTGCCAGTTTAGGAGTGTGAAGCGGCGTGACCTGGTTGCTGGGGAATAGGGCGTAGAGGTGCGACACGTGACGGTGGGTGTCGTCGGGGTTGTCCCAGTCGTCGAGCCATTCCTGCAACTGTCCCCATCGCCCTATGCGCAGGGGTGGCAGTCCGGCGAGTTTTTCCTCCAGACTGTCTTTCAAGGCAAGTGGTTGGCCCAGGATGTCGGCGGCTTCGATGACATGGGAGAAAAGGTCGCGGAGAAGTTCGTTGTCCATCGTCACACCAGCGGCTGTGCTGGCGCCATGGAGGTGTGAGTTTTCCGGCGAGAGCGAAGGGCAAATCACCCAGTAGGTCTCGGGTTTTCCGTCGATGTCGAAGGTGTGCTGCACCATTGTCTGGTTGAAGAAGCGTGCCGCCCCCTCCATGATGGGGAAGACTTCGCGCAGGAAGTCCTTGTCGCCGGTGTAGAGCCAATGCTCCCAGAGATGTTGGCACATCCATGCCCCTCCCGTGGGCCACAGTCCGGAGGGAGCCTTGTCGATGGCTCCCGTGACGCGCCAGATGTCGGTGTTGTGATGGAGCACCCATCCATCGGCTCCATACATGATGCGGGCGGTCTCGTGACCGGTTTCGCTGATGTCGCGAATGAGGGAGAAAAGGGGTGCGTTAAGGTCGGAGAGGTTGGTGACCTCTGCCGGCCAGTAGTTCATCTCGCAGTTGATGTTCGTGGTGTATTTGGAGTCCCAGTTGGGAAACATCTTGTCGTTCCAAATGCCTTGCAGGGTAGGGGGCTGGCAACCCTCCTGCGAGGTGCATATGAGGAGGTATCTGCCAAACTGGAAATAGGTTTCCACGAGGTGGTTGTCTTGGTGGTTCTTGAACTGTTCCACCCTGCATTCGGTGGTTGTTTCTTGATAGAGGTCGGGGCCCAGGTCGAGGTCGACACGGTCGAAATATTTCTTGTAGTGTGTGACATGCTGATGGCGCATCGTGGCATAGTCTTGCCGGAGTGCTTCGCGCAAGATGTTTTCCGAGAGGATGGTGTCGTTGCCGCTGATGTCGTCGTAGTGTTTGAAGTTGGTGGCGATGGCCACATATACGACGGCCTCGTCGGCTCCGCTGATGCTGAGCACTCCATCCTTGGAGGCGATGCTTCCTCCCTTGACGGTGGTGGTGAGTCGCCCGGTGAAGGTCACCTTGCCCTTCAGACCTTCGTGGTTGGAGGTGGTGCCGCTGAGTGTCACCTCGTCGCCCTCGCTGTTGATGGCCACGTCGGCGTGTGGCGAAGTGAGTATGGCGTTGCAGGTGATGGCGCCCTTGCGGTCGGCGGTGAGTCTGACGGCGATGACGTTGCCAGAGAAAGAGGCGATGTATTCGCGTCGGTAGGTGACGCCGTCGGCGGTGTATCGCGTGACGGCCACGGCGGAGTCGAGGGATAGTTCGCGTCGATAACCAGTATAATCACTTTGTCCAGGGAAGTGGATGTAGAGGTCGCCGAAAGGTTGGTAGGGCATTCCGTGGTTGGTGTTGCTCTGCACATGTTGCGTGGCCATGTCCTGCGCCTCCTTGTAGCGTCCTTCCCACACCAGTTGCCTCACCTTGGGGAGGTATTCCAGGGCATCGGGGTTGGCATTGTTGTTGGGACGTCCCGCCCAGATGGTCTCCTCGTTGAGTTGTAGCCGTTCTGCGGCGACGTTGCCAAAGACCATCGCACCGAGGCGGCCGTTGCCGATGGGCAAGGCTTCGTTCCAGTTTTGCGCGGGATGGTCATACCATAGTTTGTGGGGGCCTCCGGCCTGTGCTGATGCGGCATACATGGCCGACAGCAGGATGAGCAGCACAAGGGCTACTTGTCCGATAGAGGGCCGTTTGGTAAAGAGGCGGTAGATGTCGTTGTCGTGGGATGATGTAGCCATGGAGTTAGCGTTTAGGGGTGTATCTCAGTATGTTCTCGCCTTCTATGGCGATTTTGCTCTCATCAAGTTTGGAGGCATCGAGGCCGAATGTGTCGATGAAGAACTGATAGACGGCCTGCCTCTTGTTGGGGCCGAAGTCGTGAGACTCGTCGGGCAGATGGACGTTGCGCACCTTGTCGGCGGCACCATAGAACCCATAGATGCGTTGCAGGTAGGGATATTCCACGTTGGGTGTGGTGGAGGTCCAGTCGCCGCCGTCGCTGACGACCATCATCGGTTTGGGTGCGAACATAGCTGCGAGTTCGGCGTTGCAGGTGCCTCCAGCTGCGAGTTGGATGGGTTTGCCGCTTTCACAGGGGCAACCGCCGTCGAACCACGCCGACATGCTCACCACGGGGCAACTGGCGGTGAAGCGGTCGTCGAGCACGGAGAGCAAGACGGCCTGAGTGCCACCACCCGAACCGCCGTTGACCCCCACGCGCCGAGGGTCGATGTCCTTGTGTGAGAGCATGAGGTCGAGGATGCGCAGACCGTTGTAGGCCTGCATCACGTGGGCCTCGCTGGTGTGGTGTGCCTCGGCGCCCACCTCGTCCTCGCTCTCTCCCCAACCCCAGAGGTCGTAGCTCACGCAGACGGCCCCCATGCGGGCGAGTGTGGCGTAGCGTTTCTGGAGGTCTGCATTGTAACGCCCTCCGCTGAAATGGCCGTTGGGACAGAGGATGAGGGGATATCTCCCTTTATCGTGTTCTTGTGGGAAATGGCTCTTTTTCCATTTCAACGCAACGGGGGCGTAGATGCTGCCGCAGACACTGTGACCGTCGATGGTGGAAAGACGGAAATTCTGCACGGTATAGCCGTCGTGTTGGCGGGGTGAGCCAAACTCATTCTTCTCCATAAGGCACAGTTGTCGCAGGGGTTTGATGCCGAGTCGTTCTGCCACTTCGCGCCTCAACGTGTCGCGCCGCGCCTCCCATTGTGCCTTGTCGTTGTAGAGACTGCCCAGGTAGGCGATGAGTTTCTCTCCGTCGGTGGGTTGGCGGCGGGGGTACTCGTAACGTTTCACCTTCCACACGTTCTTCTGCTGATAGACGGGTTTGAAGTCGAAGGGGGCGAGGATGTTGGTCAACGTCTCCTCCACGCTGTAGGGACGGATGCGGAAGTCGGCATAAGGCACCTTCAAGCCCGTGGTGTCCATGTCATATTTCAGACGGATGCCAAAACGACGTTGCACGTCGCCCATCACGTCGTTTAAGGAGCGCGTGAAATGGTCCTCGAAGGTCTGCGCCGTAGCAGCCATGGAGAGGAGGAGGAGGGCTATGGTGAGGGGTCTTCTCATTTTTTTAGGAGGTTTTAGGAGGATGTAGGAGAGATATAGGAGGTTTTAGGAGGGGGTAGGAGGTTTTAGAAGAGAATATGAGAGAATAGGAGGGGAAAGGAGGCTTCAGGGGGCTTGGCATGTCAGTTTTCCGAGGTCGGGTCGGTGGGCCCGAGGGATGCCGTCGATGAGGAGGGTGAGGCCGGAGCCTTGGTGATAGCGTTGGCCGTTGCTGTCCCAGATGATGGTGAGGGTGTGGCCGTGGTAGCGTATGCCGTCGAGGCAGAAATAGGCCCACTTGTTGCGTGGCAGGAGGGGGTTGACGATGATGCTTCCGTCGGCTTGCGGGCGGAGTCCTGCGATGCCGGTGATGACCAGGTCGTTGAAGGTGCTGTGGTTGTAGTGCTTGCTGCGCTCACGGTCGCCCATGAGCCATGCGCCGTTGGTCTCGTCGAGGTATTCGCCGATGTAGGGCTTCCCGCGGTGGTGCTGCGCCTCCACGTAACGTTGCATCTGGAGGTGGAACACGGTGTCGGAGATGACGGGACTCGGATAGTCGTTCAGGTAGTTGGCCATTGCGGTGAGGGTTTGCGAGGTGGCGAAGGGCCATACCGCTCCGTCCCACTCGCATCGGCCGACGCCGTGGCTGCGGAACTCAGGATGCCTCCTTTCGGCGGTGGTGAGTCCGTAGGGAGCAGAGAAACCTTTCTCGTCGGTCACCTGTTTCCAGGCCATGTCGTATATGCCGGGTTTGGGGATGTTGAAATACCAGGGTATGAAACCTATGGCTTCGCGCACGCAGGCCGAACTGTCGCCTCGGAGGGTTTCGAAGAATTGTTGGTCTTCGTTCCATAGTCTTGTCTCTATCAGGTGTTGCAGGGTGTCAGCCTTTTGGCGGTATGTGTCAGCCTTTTCCGTTTCCCCGCACATGTCGTTGATGAATGCGAGAGCCTTGGCGTTGCCATACATGTAACTGTTGATTGTGGGTCGTGCGTACTGCTTCTTGCGCCCACCGCTGATGCTCTCCTCCATGCCGTCTTGCACGTCGCCCTGCCAGTAGAGTCCTGAAGGCAAACGGTTGGTCGACTCCCAGCGGGCATACTCCTCCTCCAGACGTGGTTTCAGTGAAAGGACGAAGGCGGTGTCGCCCTGCACCTTGAAAAGTTGTTGCACGGCATAAGGATTCCAACTGGAGAACTTGTTCATCTTCGTCATGGCCTGTCCGTCGTTGCCGTAGTACCAAGTGCGGAGTATCTGGTGGATGTAGGTGGTGTCGCGCAGCCATCGGCTCTCCATCACATGATGGCCGATGGCGCATGCGATGAGGTTGTAGCGGTCGGCATAGGAACGGTCGACAAGGAACTCCGTCATGCCATATCCTGCGGGGGTGCGCTTGATGTGCTTGCGGAGAGTCCACCAACGGAAATAGTAGATTTCGCGGAAGTCATCATCGGGACAGTCGAAGAGGGGGATGTTGCGCTCCATCCACAGCGAAGCCTGGGTATTGGGGATGGTGGTGGGCGTCAGTTCGTCGTCCATGGCGTTGAACCGTTCGGCGTAATGGGCGAAGTCGGCATAGCGCAGCACGGCGGCAGGCGCATCGCCATCGAGTGAACGGCTGACGACGTTGGCGATGTGATAGCCCACCGCCGGGTCGCGTTCATCGGCACGGGGCATGTCGAAGTCTTGGTCGGCGGGCGTGTTGATATCGGGCTTGTCGAAGAGCGGACCTGTGCGGAAGACGATGCGTGAGATACTTTCCACGGGAGTGTCGAACTGCCTTTCGCAGGCTTTCTTGCCATTCAGGTAATAGATGGCACGATGCAGGGAGGTGGAGAGCACGGCTTTGATGTGAACCTCCACACCGGGCTCATAGTTCTTCAGGATGGTTCCATAACGTGCACCGCCCTTCACCTTGATGGTCTGGGTGGAGTCGACGACGATGCGTGAGCATACATTCCCCTCATCGTCTACAAACTCGATGTCAAGTTCGCCTTCGTCCTCCTGGTCCATCATCAAGTCGAACTCCACCTCAAGCTCTTTCGTGTTGGGAATCACGCGTTCAGCCTTGGCATAGTCGTAAGGGTCGCTGTCGTAGAGATTCAACCATCCGTTCTTCAGGATAATCGAACACAGACGGGGTGCATACAGGTTCCAGTCTGTGAGTTCCGACAGCCTGTCGGTTTGTGGGAAAGCCTGGGCGTGGGTGGTGGCGTTGAGGCGCACGGGCACGGGGATGCGGCTCACCCACATATCCTCCTTGTTGTTAGAGTAGGTCACCCACAGGTCGCTGTCCTTGGGTGTGCCGTTGCCTTCCTGGATGCCACGGGTGTACTGCGGACCATAACTCTTGTAGTTGCCGCCGTGGCGCAAAGGTGTCACCTCGCCGTTGACAAGGGAGAGAGTGGTGTATTCCAGTCCGTCGCTGCTGAGCGAGAGAGCCAAGGGCCATCGGTATTCGGCGGGGTTGTAGACGGTGGCATAGGTGCCGTCGGTGAGTCGCTGTCCCCAGATCTTGGCATTGGAGTTGACGAAGCCTGGGGCACGGTCGCAGGGCACGCGCCAGGTGTTGCCACCGTCGGCCGACAGACTGGTCACGGCATGTTTCCACAACGCCACCTTGCGCCCGTCGGGGAGGGTGTAGCCGCTGAACGCCTTGTATGCTTTATTCAACGGGATGAGCGGGTCGTTGCGGTCGGCCTCCTCCACCCACTGCATGCGTTGCATGGGGTCGGCGAGGAGGGCGTCGACGGCTTTGACAAAAGCTTTGTCTTTTGAGCGTTTATACCAGGGATAGAGGGTGTTGCGCTCGTTGAAGTCGTGGTTGTAATAGACGAAATAGATGGGGCCGAACGACCCGTCGCGCTTGATTTCACGCACCACGCGGCCGATGCCGTTGCCGTCGTTGGGGTCGTCCTTGGGGGTGAGGGCGATGCCGTAGTTGCCTATGGCGATGAGTTTGCCGTTGGGTGCGACATAGAAGCCCACTCTTTGGTGCATGACGGCTTTCAAGCCATTGGCGACGACACCTGGAAGGTTTTGCTTGGTGAAGCCATCGGGCACGGGATATTCGGGGAACAGTTCCACGGGTTCCGACCATGTGTAGCCGTCCTCGGAGACCTGCAGCATCGTCTTGCCCGGTGGTTCGTGTTCATGGCGCGGGTTGGTGAGGTAGTGCAGGTAGAACTTCCCGTTCCACCAGGCCAACATGGGTTGGTGGTTGTAGGTCCAGGGGCACTCGCCACGCATCGTCTGGATGCTATGGACGCCCACCACGGGTTTCAAGCCACCGTCGTGACGCTCGGGGCGGGCGATGGTGCCGCCGGTGTAATGCACCACGTCGCGGTTGTATTTCACCAGGTTCTCCACCAGTTCCTCGGGAGCCATGAAGACGGTGCCATGCTTGTGCCCCGGAGGGAAGACGACAGCGCCGGTCTGGTCCTGGAAATGGATGAAGTCCTTCGTGCGGTGGGCGCCGTAGATGCCGTGGCGGTAGGAGTCGTAGTAGATGTACCACCAGTCGCCCACCTTCGCCGTCGTCGGCCCCTCGGTGAACGACTCGGTGAAAGGCTCGGAGGATTCGCTCCACGGTCCGTAGGGGGAGGAGGCGAAGGCCACCTTGATGTTGCGCATCGGACGGGAGTTGTCTTTCACCACCATCACATAGTCGCCTTTCCCACGCTTCACCAAGGTGGCGTCGATGGCGCTATAGCCAGGGTCATAGAAAAGGGCGGCCTTGCTGAAGGTCTTGAAATCCTTCGTGGTGACATAGTAGAGGCGGTGGTTGTTGAGGTGGTCTTCCTGGTGGTCGGGAAATTTTCCGGGGACGCAGGAGGCCCACACCACGAGGTATTGCCGGCGCTCGTCGTCGTAGAACAGTTCCGGAGCCCACACGTTGACGGTCGTCGTGTCGGACATCACTTCGACGAACTGCTGCTTGCTCCAGTGGATGAGGTCTTTGGAAGAAGCGTGGCCGAAGCCGCGGTCTCCTCGCCACGAACTGGTCCACACGAGGTGGAACGTGCCGTCGGGTCCACGCACGATGGAAGGGTCGCGCATCACCCGCTGCACTCCCACCTCGGGCGTGAGGAACACGCCCTGGATGGAGTCCCACCGCACACCATCGCGGCTGTAGATGAAGCGCAACCCTTCGGTGGCGGGTTCGTGGAAGGAGGTGGACACATAGATGTCCTGCGCGGACGCATGTGCAAAAAAAAGCGACAGCAACAGCGCGAGGGTGAAAGTTTTTTGCATTTGTAGACCAGTCTTTCTTTATATGGTCATCATTCTTCGATGATGTAATCTGTCATGGCACGCTTCTCGATGGAGAACCCCATACCCACCTTGACGATGCGGCGGCCATCGGTGGCGTAGCGCTGGGCGTACCCCTTGTCGTTGATTTGTTCGAGGGCGTCCTGCGCCGTGCCGTTGAGTTTCAGTTCCATCACATAGATGGTGTCGGGCATGAACACCACCATGTCGGCGCGGCCGCGGGCGCACTTCACCTGCGTCTGCACATAGACGTTGAGCATGGAGAAGATGAGATAGAACGTCCACTCGTAGAACCCTTCCGCCACAGTCACCTCTTCCAACTTCTTCTTGAAGCCCTCCACATAGGGCAGTCCTTCGAGGTAAGCCTGCAACTCACGCAGTGCCAGGTCGGTGTCTTTGGCACGCAAGGCGCGCCAGAAACGGACGGCGAAGCCAGACCTCACCCCTTCGACATTCATTCCCGTGACCAATGGCAGCAGTCCCTTGGTCAATCCCACGCGCACCTCCTTGTTGGGAATGCTCAAGGTATATTCCTCAGTCAGCTTGTCGTAATCCTTGATGGTGAGGTAACCGCTTTGGTAAAGCAGTGGCAAGGCATCCACCATGTTCTCCGTAGGTTGGTCGAAAGCATCGGATGCAACGACAAGGTCGTCCAACTTTGTGATGTCAGTGTGGTAAAGGCGCATCTGTCGCATCAGGTAGGAGGGCGTGCCGCTCTCAAACCACCAGTTGCGCAGTTCGCATAGGTTGAACGCCTTCATCAGGCTGAATGGGTTGTAAATGTCGGGCGACTTGTGAGAGAAGTGGTAGCCGTCGTAGGTATCGTGCAGCATCTGGCGCATCTCCTTTGGCGTGACCTCATACTCCTTGGCAAGGTGTGCCACGTCGGGTTGCATCTGCTCGTCAATCTCCTCGCCCGTGATGCCGCAGATGGCGGCAAATGCAGGATGGAGCGATATGTTGGTGAGGTTGTTCAGCGTGGAGAAGATGCTCAGCTGCGAGAACTTCGTGATGCCGGTGATGAAGCAGAAGCGAATCATCGCCTCACGGGCTTTCAAGCATTGGTAGAACTCCTGCATCACACGGCGGAAGGCGGGCAACGTCTCTTCCTCATGGAGCACATCGAGCAATGGTGCGTCATATTCGTCGATGACGACCACCACCTGTTCGCCCGTCTGCTGGTGGGCACGGCGGATGAG
>CADADN010000029.1 GCA_902786665.1 uncultured Prevotellaceae bacterium
GTGTCAAAGAAAAAGTCCGTCACCCCCAAACGTGGCCGCCCGGCCAAGCCCAAAACGGTGACGCAGGAATTTTAGGTACAAATTACTGAAAAACTCAGAGTAGTTTTGAAATAAAATACTATTTTTGCATTCGAAACAATATAATTTTATATGGAAAGGACCAAATTATCGGCGGTGGTAAAGGCCTTGCGCAAAGAATATGGCCTAACGCAAGAAGACCTTGCCTTGAAATCTGGAGTGGGATTGTGTTTCGTACGCAACTTGGAACAAGGAAAACAATCGTTAAGGATGGACAAGGTAAACCAACTACTCGACCTGTTCAACTACGAACTTACTGCAACCAAGAAATGACACTGCAGCGAATGCAAAGCTTTCTCCAGCCTATGATCTCCTCAATGTTGCCATTGTCAATCCCAAGGATATAGAAGAACTGGCCCTTACACTTTCCGGTCGGAAGACGAAACTGCACAGGATTGACTTCCTGAATGCCGCAAAGACTATGGGACTGGAAGAAAATGTGGTGCAGCATCTCATTAAGGGACTCCATAAGACTCTTCCCAAGTGGCAGGCGCTCATACACAACTCATTCCTAAGCGACAACTTGCAGGAAAAGTACGAAGTGCTCATCCTCTCCAGATTGTCACGATTGGAGAAATGACTCATTTAGAATGTAAGGTCGCCCCGTTCAAAATAAAAAAATCTGATTGAAAATCACACAAATCATGCAAGATTTTCTTAAAGATTTTGTAAGATTTTGAGCGCAGCGACCACCAACATGACAATCCTGGCGTTTGAGAACGAACACTAATTTACCGAATCCACACGAATCAAAAAGAACTACGGAGAAATCTGAATATTAAGGGACTACGGAATATTCTGAGAAATCTGAGTTATAAGGGACTACGGAATAATCTGAGAATTCTGAGTTATAAGGAACTACGGAATATACTGAGAAATCTGAGAAATCTGAATCGTTCTGGTATGATTTTTTTCCCCTTTTTTTCAGGCTGCCCTCGCAGCCTTTTTCCAAGCGTAAGCGTTTCATGTTCCTTTTTCCCAAGCAACGCGTTTTTTTATTTCATCGTATCAGAAGTGAGTATCCTTGTTAAGTGAGGTCGCTACGCTCAAAATCGAAAAAAAACTGATTAAAAATCACACAAATCATGCAAGATTTTCTTAAAGATTTTGTAAGATTTTGAGCGCAGCGACCATTCCCCCGAAGCAGAAAAAGGATTTGTAGGATTTGAATCAATTTGTAAGATTTCTCGCGAAGTGACTGAAAAAGATTAGAAGCCATTCCCCCAATAGTCAAAGTTACTCTTTTTCATATGAGAAGTGGGCATTCTTGTTGAGTAAGGTCGCTACGCTCAAACCTATAACTTTATTCCCGCTTGAAAAGCCTCTTGCACCATAACCATACCGCAGGGATTGTCGACCCGATCAAAGCCTGCGCCATATCCTTTTGGGCATCCCACATATCGCCCTGCTGTCCGTTATAGTTTTCAGCATCCTCGGGCGCCATGAATATCGTGAGCAGCCATTCAAACAACTCATATATCATGCTGCCCGTCTGGACGACCAACCAGGAGAACAAGATGGCCAGCAAGTCACCCAATTTCAACCACTTCCGGCAGAGGAACATCAGATAAGGGAATAGCAAAAAGCCGAACATGAAATGCACGAATCTGTCGTAATAGTTCCGTGTGTCGGCGAAGAAATCCGCACCCACGATCCCCGTGGAAACGAACCATTCCTTATATGGAACGTTCGAATAGATATACCTCGCGCCGATAATATGCAATATCGTGAACAGTGCCAATCCCAAGAAAGCAGAATAAGGCATCCGGTCTTTTTTCAGGTCATATACGATGGGTATCATCAACAGCAGCGTTCCCGCATGCTGCAACATCTGGTCGTGCGGATATATGGGATTGATAAAAGTGATGGCCAGCACCACGATGATAATCACACATGTAATGAGTTTCGCTCTGTTCATTTCATTTACACCGATTAATCCGTTTTTGTCCTACGAAGATGCAAAATTACGTTTTTTTTGTCTATCCGGCCAAAATGACAAATGCCGTTTTGGTTTCTCTTGCAAAAAAACTATCGAATGGCCATTCAATATTAAAAAAATGTATAATTTTGCACGACTAATTATCAACACTTAACTTACATTTTTTGACAGTTATGAAACACATCAATTTAGTGAAAAAAGGCTCTTGCCTTATTCTCTCAACATTGTTGTTGAGTTCATGCGCAACAATTTTTTCCGGTACCAGCCCCTCCATCCACATCGATGGCAATTCGCCTGAGCCTGTAACCATCACCACCAGTTATCAGACATACGAAAATGTGAATCTCCCGCAAGTGGTGAAAGTGAAACGTAAGAAACTTGACGGACAACGCATCCAGATCACCTCCCCGAACTACGACTACAAGGACATCGTTCTCAAGAAGACCATCAACGGATGGACATTTGGCAACATCCTTTTAGGAGGTCTTATCGGATGGGCTGTCGACCTCGGCACAAACGCTGTCAGTAAGCCCGAACAAGATACTTTCTTTGTTAATCCTACCCCAAAGGGAAAGTCCAACTAAAGACTTGAGAATATACTAATATAATCATACTACGATTATGCTACGAAAGGCGGAAACCCTGATCAATTCAAGGTCTCCGCCTTTTCTCTTTCTCTATTGTTCCGCCATTTTCCCTACAGCCTGCAAAATCAGGGCCAGATTGTTCAAATAGAAGCCACCGTCAGTCGTTCAGTCTCACCTTTCTCCGTTTAGGCGTTATCACGACAGGCTCACCCAAAGACCTGATTTTCTCACGGGCAACTGCACGGGTATACGAAAATGACACGGTAATGGTGAAAATGCCGCTTATTTTTGTGCCATTTCATCCATTTATGCCATTTTTATAGCATCAACATCCACCACCATGAAAAGACAGCAAAAATACCCCAACGCAGAAAACCAGAGTTTCATCATCCACGAGAGCACCATCCGGATGTCCTCACTCCTCAGCGACGAGGAACTCGGACGGCTTATCCGTCAGTTCTATCTCTATGCCGGACAGGGCGAGGTGCCCGACGAGGAACCCAACCTTGCCGTAGCCATCATCTTTAATGAATGGCGGCTGCAATTCGAGTACGACAAGCAGCAATACACTTCTGCCTGCCAAAAACGGAGCGAGGCAGGGCGCAAGGGCTTGGCCAAACGATGGCAGAAGAGCGGTGCCCCTGCCGACGATCTCTGCACCGACAATGATAACGACAACGCGCTGGCAGAGGAAGGCAACCAAGCCCCATCCGCTACTGCCGAGAATAACACCACCCCTCTTGCTGTTGCCGAGGATCACGCCGCTCCTCTTGCTGTTTCTGAGAATCACTCTGCCCTTGTTGCTGTTGCCGAGGATAACACTGCTACTTCTGTTATAGCAAACGATAGCAATGCTATGCAGTCGATAGCAAAAATAGCAGATAATGATAATGATATTGATTATGATATAAATAAAAAAGAAATTTCTCCTAACGGAGAAACAAAGAAAAAAGTTTCTTTGGTCTCCTCCCCCACCCTCGAAAAGAGGAAAAGGGACTTCTACGAGAGCATAGTGCCCTTTGCCGACCTTTACGACCGTGAGATGCTCAACGACTTCTACGAGTATTGGACCGAACTCGACAAGCGACGACGGCACATGCGCTTCGAGATGCAGAAGACATGGGAGACCGGCAAGCGCCTCTCCACCTGGTCGCGCAAGCAATACCGCAGTTAGTCACCGTTTGTTCTTCACCATGCCCATCAACCATATCCCATGACCATACAACCACTCATCAACGACCCTGTCTGTGAGGAGGCCGTCATCAACATTCTCCTTTCCAACGAGAACCTCTACGACGACACCTCGGAAATCCTGACAGCGAAAATGTTCCACAACCCCAAGTATGCCCTCATCTACAATGCCATCACACAGATCACCTCGAAGGGCGAAAGTCCCAACCTCATCGCCGTGGGACAATGGCTGGCTGAGAACGAGCCCCGGTCGGGTGTCAATGAGATGACGCTCTTGGAAATCCTCTCTACCTACCATACCGATATCCATCTCAAGCAACACTGTCTGCGGCTCCGAGAACTCTGGCAGCGGCGGATGTTGTGGCAGATAGGACAGAAACTCATCAGTGCCGGAACGGGGGAGGCATACCCGCTCAACGATGCCATACACGACGCCGTGGAGGGAATCAGTGGCATTGGCACCTCCGACGAGTCGCATGTGATGCCAGCCTCTAAGGTGATGGAAGAACTTCAGGGCATCGTCGATGACAATATCTCCGGCAAACGTCCGAAAGGCATCCCCACGGGATTCAGCCTGCTCGACGCGAAGGGTGGTCTGCAGCGCAGCGACCTTGTTGTTATCGCCGCAGAGTTCTCGCAGGGCAAGACCTCGCTCGCCATCGACCTCTGCGTGAAGGCGGCTTTCCGTGGACATCCCTGCGCCTTCTACTCCACCGAGATGACCAGCAGCCAACTGATGTCGCGCATGGTGGCCGGTCAGAGCGGCGTCTCCTCACGAGTCATCATGCAGGAGGCACTCACCGACAGTCAGCTCAGGGCTTTCAGACTGGGTGCCGACCTTACCCGCGACCTGCCCATCTATTTCGACGACACCGCCACCATCAGCATCGAGCGCATCATCGTAAGCATCCGCCGGATGGTGCTCAAGCAGCATGTGCAGCTGGTCTTCATCGACTACCTGCAGGTGCTGCAGACCAATGAGGGCGTGGGCCGGCAGACCGAGGAGCAGTTTTTTGGCACGGTGGCTCGGAAGTTGAAAAACCTGGCCAAGGAACTCAACATCTGCATCGTGTTGCTCTCACAACTCAGTCGCGACAAGGCCACCACCGAACCCACCCTCTCGAGGTTGCGTGGCATCGGTCAGATAGCCGAGGCCGCCGACATGGTGCTCCTCATCTACCGTCCCGAAATGTATGGCAAGGGCTATTCTGGCGAGTTCCACAAGGTGCGCCCCGAGGGCACCGCCCTCATCCGTCTGGCCAAAGGCCGCAACGTGGGCACTGGCGAGTTCATATGCGGCTACAGTTCGCTCACCACCCATTTCTTCGAACTCTCCCGAATCCCCACTACCGACGACCCCGCCTCAACTCCTGTTGATGACGACCGCCCTTTTTGAGCGGTTCGTGATCATCGGGGGACTCAATTACTTGTTTATGGCCGTTTCAATTTAAGTCCGATACAAATTTACTCACATCTGAAGCTGATGGACAAGGTGTATGACGGAAAAACGAATCAAAAACTCCGTCTCTTGATTCATTTAAGGCTTGTTTGACCAGAAACACAAATTGATGCTTGGCAAGATGCAGGAACATATCCGTGAGGTCAATGGAATGTTTGCTGAAGAACGCAGGAGAGTTCAGAAACGATACAGGGAATTTGATGACTGTTATCTGGGACATTATGCCCAGTGGTTCTTCTGGTTCTTCTTCGTCTTGGGCTTCTTTCTGTTCACTACAGTCATCGTCATGATGGTTGGCAAATGGCTCAACTGGTTTTAATCATCTTATGTTCCCAAAATGGATTGTGGGGCTCATCTTGGGAATAATTAACCCACTAACAATCGGCATTGATGCTGAAAATCAGTGGGTTTATTTGTTTCGTTGTCAATCTTGAAAAGATGTTGAATTCAAATTATAACCATGGTACATTATAATCATTGTCTATCTCGTCCGCTACAAAGAAGTTGTTAGGAGGCAATATGATTTTTGCTTTTGCTAATCTTTCAAGATAGTCGCTACGAACTGCAATATTCTCTATTTCTTCCCTTCTGGCTTTACTCATTGACAGGAACTCATCTTCTATTTCTAACCCAAGGTATTTTCTACCAAGCAAGTTGGCTGCAATACCAGTTGTCGCACTTCCATTAAAGGGGTCAAGAATCCACGCCCCAGGCTTAGTACTGGCTTGAATCAATCTTGCCAAAACTCCCAGTGGTTTTTGTGTCGGATGCTTGCCACATGACTTCTCCCAACGACCAATAGCTGGCAATTGCCACACATCTGTCATTTGTTTTCACCATTGAGTTGCTTCATCAAATCGTAGTTATAGGAATGAGCATCATCCTAAAATAGATGTTTTTAGACGGCTCAATATAGGGAAAATATGATTATCTGACCTTCCACTCTCTTCATAATGCCTTTCTTCATCATCCCAGAGATAATCTAACACCTCCTTAATAGCTGCTCGTTCTTCATTTGTCAGTAATTGCTCAACAATGAACTCAGACCTGTCGAAGCCAGCCTCTGCAATCCAAGGATTATCCTTCAGCAGATTGATTTTAGCCTCTTCAGGATTGTTTCCGCGAACACGCCCAAGTATCTGGCAGTTTTCCACCTCAATGTTCTCGTTGGGCGCGGTGGTATGACCCTCTGTTGTGAAAATTATGTATTCGTTCATTGGATTTACCTTTTTTTCGTCTTGACAATTCAGAATGGGCAGAGGTTCATGACCATCTTCGACAAAATTAGAGAAGTCCAACTCATCTTTCCAATTGGGAAGTGAACCGTCTGGATTGATTGTTAACTCCAAATAATCGCCAAAGCCTCTCTCATAAGGTGGAATCAAGGCGCTGGGAACATACCCGCGAATCTGATACAACGGTTTCATGCTGGCATCAAACAATGTGTATGTGCCATAGTCAATGACCTTGCCCCACATGTGGATATAGCCCTTTTCTTCACTCCAGCCAAGAACTTTGTGCTCGGCCAAATCTACCATCACCTCCAAAGTGCGGTTTTCATTATTGAACATCGGAGGAACAAAATCCGTCTCACATTGTAACTCTGTTGCTAAGCCATCATCAAAGGTTATAAGTTCGTTGCCTTCATCCTCACCGTATGGGATGGATATATGCAAGTATCTGGTTTCTTGGTGCAATTTTCTTTCTAAAGCCTGTTCGTTTGTAGATTCCATATCTCCATAGTGTTTAAGTTACCATATATTTACTTCAACCTTTTTCAGGCCTTCGTACAATTCCACGACTTGTGAATAATTCAGGAACTTCACTCGTTTCTCTATTGGTGAGAACATTGATACATGTAATTTATCCTCGTATTCCTTCTTTCGGTTAGCATCTGCCACAATAAAGAAGCCTGAATTAAAGTCTTGAAGTTCATAGAATTTTGACAGCGAGTTCTTAATGTCGGTTGTATGTTCCACTTCGTAAAAATCAGATGGCATGTGACGTTCATTGAACCAAATGACATCCACCGTACGAGCTTTTCTCTTTAACTCATCGTATGTAAAATCGGGCAAATCTGTTGTGTCCGTTATTTCTCCGAGTTTCCTGTCGATAAAAAGCCTGTTTTGGTCTTGGGCTGGTACATAGGTGGTCATGCGGCGATACTTCCCTATCTCTACGAGCAAGCCCTGATAATAACCGTGACTAAATTGTTCTTCGCTCTGCTTGTTGCCAGGCTTCAATTCAAATTTTCGCATCACTTCATCTCGGCACTCCTCCAACGCCCATAGACCTGGCCGAATTTTAAAAAAAACGGGCGATTGCTGAACTATGCGGCGAATTGACTCTTGTGGAGTTTTTGTTGCCCATGTCGAAGTATCAACTATTTGATACAAATTTCCCAATGTCGCATATCCTCCTTGCTGCCGCAGAGTGTCTATGACTTGTTGAGTCTGTGTATATTTCTTCCCCTTCATAACAATCTATTTCAACAACTTCCTACCTTCATTATCTTCCAACACCTGCATCTGCTGGATGGCTATCTTATTAAGTTTTACGAGCCTTTCGCCTTGTGGCATACCATCGTTGATGAGCACGGCGTTGATGTTCTCCATATTTGAGAGACAGATGAGTTCGTTAATTGTGGCATAGTCGCGAATGTTGCCTTTCAGCTCTGGATTGGCCTCGCGCCATTGCTTGGCAGTCATGCCAAACATGGCGACATTCAGTACGTCAGCTTCCTCGGCATATATGATGCTCGACTGCGCTGGTGTCACCTCCTCAGGTATCAGATGACGTTTGATGGCATCGGTATGGATGCGGTAGTTGATTTTCGAAAGTTCTCGCTTGGCTGTCCAGCCAATCTGCTCTTGCTCCTTGGCTTTCAGGCGTTGGAACTCCATCACAAGATAAAGCTCAAATTCAACAGAAACCCAATTAGCAAACTTGAAGGCAATGTCTGAACGGGCATAGGTTCCACCATAGCGCCCTGCTCGCGAGATGAGTCCTACGGCACGTGTTGTCTCAATCCACTGTGATGGTGAGAGGGTGAAGGCATTCAGACCTGCCTGATTTCTAACCCCCTCGAATTCGAGGGGGTTAAAATTCGGATTATATAGAGTTTCCCACAAACCGAGATACTCAATGGTGTTACGATTACGCATCCAATTGGCAATGACACCAGCAGGGTCAATTTCGTTTTTCTGTTTAGCGATATCTGTAATGCAGATGTAGTCAATACCGTTGACGGTCATTGTTCTGATACTCACATCCTTTACCGTTATTATACTCCTTTTAGCCATAGTTGTTGATTTTGGTAGTTTCTTATGATTATATAGTTTATGCCGTCTTTTCCAAATAGGCAGGTTCTTTTATGTATCAGGGGTGCGGGGAATTTGATACGCAGTCTCTGTCTTGTACATCATTTGGTGAGGTCTGCCATACAGATAATCCGTATTCTATAAATCTTTGTCTCCCATCATATGGATTCTGGAGAACTCATTCTTGAAAGAAGCAACATCATCTTCTGACAAGACACCTTGGTTGTATCTGTGTTTGATTTCACCTACGAAGTCCATATACATTTCATCGTGCTTCATTGAAGAGACAATCTTCGGAATGGCTTTGTGCGCTTCCGAAGAGAAGTCTTTATACCATCTGCCGTGCCGCAAACAGTCTGACACGATTCTCTGGGCGCTTTTGATCTGCCCGGTTTCATACAATTCCGATGCTCTGAGGATATAGGCATTCCAGTCAGTTTCGGCAAACATCGAAAGGTTGTTGATGATGTAATCAATGATATCAGTTGCCTTGGAAGAACGAGCTATGATTCTGTTATTCGGATCAACCAAAACGATGTCGGGGTATGATGTAACCCCCAGTTTCCGCTCAATACCAGCCTGGCCTTTCATCTTTGATACAATCATTAAAGCACGGCCATAGTCGGGATTGAAATTATTGAAATAAGGCTTCAGCGAATCGGAAAGCGTTAATGCGAAATACTCTGGATTCGCATCCAGACCAGACTGCCCATCAACAGGCTCGTTATTATATCCAAAATACAGAATGGTGTACAAGACGTCGTCATTGGACAAACGGGAGAGTTTTCTCTGCCCGCTGACTGGATATCTAATGTCAGGGACCCTCTCACCAAAAGGCACCTGTGCATTGCCTGCAATCGGGAGAAGGAACAATAACATCGATAGAATCAAACTCTTTCGCATACAATTTCCGATTTATCTGTTTGCAAAAATAGAACAAAACCATCACTTACACAAATCTTTAGGAATAATTTAAGTTAAGGCACGCTCCTTTATGAACGATTGATATGCCTTGTGGCTTATCAACTCATTGTTGTTATTTTACCTCAATTTGGTTATTTGTTTTTCAATAGATTTTATTATTTTTGCACCATAGCCCATTCGATTATGCTGCCTGTTCTCGAAAAAACAGGTGCGATGAAGGTCGACGGGACTTTTGTAGAGGAATTAATGAATACCATAACCACATAAAAAACGAAACGATGATGAAAAGAATAATGCTTTCGTTGATGATGCTTTGTGCCGTGATGATGGCTCAGGCACAGACGATTCGGGAGAACCAGAAGTTCTGGGACGGATATAGTCTCTACACCGTGAAGGAGATAAGGATGGGAAGCATCGTGTATATGACCGCCCGACATGGCGAAGAACTGACCCTGGAGAAGGTGGCCGGCAAACAAGGGGAGTATAAGATTATCCCCAGTCGACAGGCAGATGATTGTCCGTTTGGCGCGCAGTATGGCTGGAGGGTGCAGCATGTGCGTCAGGATGGCAAGAATTTCCTGGCCGTACGCAAACCCAATGGAGACGCGATATGGACGCTGGAGCTGACCACCAATAACGAGGATACCTGCGAGGAAATGCAGGAGATGATGTGTCAGGAGGAACCTTGGAACGCCGTGAACAGCATCCTGCTCAACCGTGCCTACCTGTCGAGCCGCGTGGCCGACAAGAAGGAGTTGCGCCTGTTGCGAAACAAGATCCTGGCCTATCACGGCTACCGATTCGAGTCGAAAGACCTGCAGGACTACTTCGGCAAAATAGGCTGGTATAAGCCGGGTAATAACAACAAAGCCATCAAACTGAACATCATCGAGCAGACCAACCTGCAGCTCATCAAGAGCGTGGAGGCTGAGATGGCCGAAGAGGAGAGTGTGGAGGGCGTGGCCGACGGCGTGGATGCCGCTCCTGATGAAGATTGGACGGAAGAGGCTGTGGCCAAGCAGATTCGGAAGTATTTCGATGCGGTGAACAAGACATTCGCCGAAGGGTCGGGCCTGAATCCCTTCGATCTGGACAAGAATTACTATACTGCGTATTGGAACGAGATATACGAAGCCGTGAACGAGAAGGAGGCTACAGTAGATTCGGCTGAAAAACGGTTTTTTGTAGACGACTTCCATTGGACTGGTGGCCTGGAGACTCCACTCGAAGTGAAGAACATCAAGGTGGAACTGCTGACGGGCACCATGGCGGAGGCCGAATTCATCCTTGTGGAAAAGGTGCACAACTTCAGTATGAAGGCCATCCTGTCGCTGGATTATGAACAGGGGGAATGGCGCATCAACAACTGGCTTCCAGATGACAAGAACATCTCTGAAAGCACTTTGGTGAAAATGGAGAAATATGTAGGACGGTAGGGTGTGGTTACCTTGACTTCGGGGGATGAGCTTCTGATCTTTTTCAGTCGCTTCGCGAGAAATCTTACAAATCGATTCAAATCCTACAAATCCATTTTTTCTGCATCGGGGGTATATGGTCGCTGCGCTCAAAATCTTACAAATTCTTTAAGAAAATCTTGCATGAATTGTATGATTTTTAATTTGATTTTTTTTGATTTTGAGCGAAGCGACCTTACTCAACAAGGATGCCGACTTCTCACATGAAAATAAAAAAACGCGTTGCTTGGAAAAAGGAACATGAAACGCTGACGCTTAGGAAAAAGGCTGCGAGGGCAGCCTGAGAAAAATGCAAAAAAAATTACTAAAACAATTCAGATCTCTCCGTAGCTTGAAATTAATGATCATTAATGGACATTCGTGTTAAAAAAAAATTCAGATTTCTCAGAATATTCCGTAGTCCTTTTTGATTCGTGTTGATTCGGTTAATTAGTGTTCGTTTTCAAACGCCAGGTTGTCATGTTAGTGGTCGCTGCGCTCAAAATCCTACAAAATCTTTAAGAAAATCTTGTGTTTTAGTGCCCTACGGGCAGAAATCAAGCAAATCTATTCAAATCTCACAAATCCTTTTTCCTGCATATTTTGTGGTCGCTTCGCTCAAATTCATACAAAATCTTTAAGAAAATCTTGTGTTCTTGGCGCTTTCGTGTTCGAATATCCTCATACATTATTTATTAATATTGTTCCTCTTCGGATGCGAAGATACAAAAAAATCCGCACCTGGCGGCAGGAACATGGCAAAAATCATCATAAATGGGGAGCGTGAGTTAAAAAAGAAAGTTGTAACTTTGCACACGGAATCTGAAATCAGCATGATTGATATGAAAATAAGATATATTCTCTTATCCTTGACTTGCGCACTTGCATTACAGACACAAGCCCAAAAACAGGATGATATGCGGCAAGCGGTGGAATACCTGGCCTCGCAGGAACTGGGTGGCAGATATCCTGCCACGGCCGGCGACACCCTCGCCTCTGAGTTCATTGCCGGCAAACTGCGCAAACTGAAGTTCAAGCCCATCGTCAAGGAGAAGAAGAACAAAGGATACTATCACGACTTCACCTACGGAAAGAACGAGAAGCGAACCACCCACAACATCATCGCGGTGCTTCCGGGTAAGGACAAGCGCCTGAGGAACGAGTACATCGTCGTGGCCTCGCATTACGACCATCTGGGTATGGGAGGCAAGGGCTCGGGTTCGCGACGTCCTGACACACTGGGCGTGCATCCCGGTGCCGATGACAATGCGAGCGGCGATGCCGTGGTGCTCGAATTGGCGAAGCATTTCAAGAAGAACCGTCAGCCCCGCAGCATCATCTTCGCTTTCTTTGGTGCAGAGGAGCAGGGACTTGTGGGTTCGAAGTTCTTCCTGGAATGGATGAAGAAAGAAGATGGCCGGCGCATCAACCTGCCTGCCAACAAAGACGGTATTGTGGCGATGGTGAACCTGGACATGGTGGGACGCATGCGCGACAATGCCATGAGCGTGTCGGGCACGGGAACGAGCAGTGGTTTCAAGGCCATGGTAGAGGAGTTAGCCGAAAAGGACAACCTGAACGTAGCCTGCATTGCCGACGGTTATGGTCCGAGCGACCATGCGTCGTTCGTGGCCGTGGAAATCCCCGTGCTCTTCCTCACCACAGGCGGGCATATGGAATACCATACCCCTGCCGATGTGCCATCGACCCTGAATTACGACGGCATGCAGCAGACCCTGGACTTCTCGAAAGAGTTGATAGGCAGGATAGCCAGCATGCCCGAGGCGCCCGACTATATCAATGTGCCCAGCAGCAACAAGATGAGCCACGCCAATTTCAAGGTGACCTTGGGACTGATGCCCGACGTGATGGGCGCCAGCAACGTGCCCGGCCTACGTGCCGACATCGTGGTGGCTGGAAAGCCAGCGCACAATGCCGGCATCAGGAGCGGCGACATCATCCAGGAGATTGACGGCAAGCCCCTCAAGGATATCGAGGAATACATGGAGCGCTTGTCGGAACTCACACCTGGAACTACCATCCCGGTGAAGGTGCTACGGGGTGAGGAGACTATCGTTTTTCAAGTTCACTTAACACCTCCCATCAGATGAGAAAATTCCTATTCTGGCTTTTAGCAGTGGTCATCACGTTGGTATTGAGCATATACCAGCGCATGACGGGTCCGACATATCCCCAAAAAGTGGCCGTGGAATGGAATGGGGAAAGTGTGAAGGTGAAGCTGCCCAGGAGTGGTGTGCAGCACGATGAGATGGTGAAACTAAAAGGTGTGCCGAAGGATGCCACCGCACAAATCCATTACCGCCGCTACCCCACTCATGAGGAATACACCACAAAGGAGTTCGAATGGAACGATGGCGTGTGGCAGGCAGCTCTGCCCGTGCAGCCTGTAGGCGGAAAACTGCAGTATTACATCACTGTCGACGGTAAGGACTATCCAGCCGACGAGCCCGTGGTGATACGGTTCCGCAATAATGTGCCGGCAGGCATCCTGATTCCCCACATCCTGCTGATGTTCGCGGCCATGCTGTTTGCCGTCTACACGTTCATGCTGGTGATCATACGCAAGGAATACAGCAAATGGCTGAAGATCACCGTGGCCACTCTGTTTGTGGGGGGCTTCATCTTCGGTCCGCTCGTGCAGCATGCCGCCTTCGGGCCCTGGTGGACCGGATTCCCATACGGTACCGACCTCACCGACAATAAGACACTCCTCTCGTTCCTGTTCTTCCTACTGGCCCTGGCCACCATGAAGTGGAAGCACAACCGATGGGTGGTGGCCCTGGCCGTGCTGTTCATGATAGCCATCTTCAGCATCCCCCACAGCGCATACGGGTCGGAGTATGACTACGAATCTCAACAACTGAGCACGGAGAAGGGGAAGTTGGTTTATCATGCTTCGCATGATGAACATCGGCTGCGCCTCGGCATACAGAAAGCATGCTTTCGTCTGCTCTCGGCTTGCACGATGTTTGAGATTGGAGGTTGGAGGTTTATCATGCTACGCATGATGAACATCGGCGGCACCTCGGCAATTAGAGCAAGTTCTATTGCGCTCGGTTTGCACGATGTTTGAGGTTTGAGCCTCGCTTGATGAGAGATTTATCATGCTTTGCTTGACGTTGGAGGACTTTCCAATTAACATCCTTAGGTCTTGAACAACAAGAAATGATGCGAAACGAAAATTACATATTTATTCATTCAATCCATTTAGTTATGAAAATTAAATCTTTTATTACGATGATGTTCGCTGCAGTGGCAGTGGTGCTTGGCATGAGTGCATGCGGCAGTGACGACGATGATAAGGTGGTGGCATTGGCCACTCAGGTGATCGGCACGTATGAGGGCAATGAGATCGTCACCGTTATGGGCGATGAATCGTCGAACGGCACCGCCACCTACGAGTTTGCCAAAAATACCGACTCCGCTATCGACATGACGATACCTGAAATGGGAGGAATGGGACCGATGTCGATTCCAAAACTGCTCGTGAAAGGCATCATGCTGACTGAGGGCAACAAAACCATTACGGGAAGACTGGCCTCGTTCAGCGGCACAATGAAGGCAGCCGACGGGTCGGAGAAAGCCTATACCGTCAGTGATATCGTGGTGCTCTTCAACGAGAAGAATGTCGTGGTGACCTTCTCGCTGAAGTATGGCAACATGCCATTCGCCATGGTAACCAATTTCACAGGCACTAAGAAATAAGCCGTGAAAACTTTCCTGACGAGCAAATTCTCACAATCCATCATAGCCAGCATCGCATTGTCGATGCTGGCTATTGGAGTATCGGCACAGACTCCTCCCATAGCCGTTCGTGATACGGTGGACCTGGAGGAGGTGGTGGTGACGGGATCGCATACGCCCAAGGCATTGAAGGACGCTCCTGTCGTCACAAGGCTGATCACGCTCCAAGACATCAAGATAGCCGATGCGACCAACATCCAGGACATGCTGACGCAGGAGATTCCGGGACTGGAGTTCGGCTTTGCCATGAGTCAGGAAACAGCGCTCCACATGAGCGGATTCGGTGGTAGCGCCGTGCTCTTCCTCGTCGATGGAGAACGTATGGCCGGAGAGACCATGGACAACGTGGACTACAACCGGATGAGTCTCGACAACGTGGGGCGGATAGAGATTGTGAAAGGTGCCTCGTCGGCGCTCTACGGCTCAAACGCCGTGGGTGGTGTGGTGAACATCATCAGTAAGGAGAATATTGAGCCTTGGACGGCCAACGTGAACTCGCGCTACAATTCCTTCGGACACGAATGGAGAAATGGCGCAAGTTTCTCGTTCAACAACGAGAAATGGAACTCGCAGACGAGTTTCCAACATACGATGATCGACCCTGTGGACCTGCCCAAGGCGCACTCGGCCGAGGAGATAGCCATGGAACTGCTGAAGAAGTCGCAAGGCCTGCCCTATGACGAGTCGGTGCTGAACGATGACTCCAACCTCAGCCGCCTCTATGGACAGAAGACCTACAACTTGAAAGAGCGGCTCATATGGCGGGCCACCGACCGACTGACCCTGACGGGACGGGGAAGCTATTTCTTCCGCACCAGCGAGCGCGACACCCACGACTATCATTTCAATGCCTACGGCGCCGGACTGAAAGGGCGCTACAACTGGGGCCAGAACCAGCATCTGGAACTCTCGTATGCCTACGACCAGTATGACAAGGCCAACTTCATGCCCGACGGCACCCGAACCCACGACCACGACTACAGCAACAGGCAGCATGTGGTGCATGCGCTGCTGAGCCACTCGTTTGGCAAGAACACGCTGATCGTAGGGGCCGACTACATGCACGACTACCTCACGACCTACCAGTTTCTTGACAATGCCAGCCACACACAGGACAATGTGGACGGCTTCGCACAGTTTGACTGGAACATCACCGACCGGCTGAACGTTGTGGGCAGCATCCGCTACGACTATTTCTCGGCCTCTTCGCAGAAGGCATTCACCCAACGGGTCGCAGTGGTGTATAAAATGCCTTGGATGACCTTCCGCGCCAATTACGCCAGCGGTTTCCGTGCTCCCACGCTCAAAGAGATGTACATGCACTTCGACATGGGCAACATGGGATATATGATTATGGGAAACCCAGACCTGAAGCCAGAGAAGAGCAACAACATCAATATTGCCATCGAGCGGACCTACCGCATCCGAAACAGCGGGTTCCTGGACGGACGCTACAATTTCACCCTCATGGGCTACTGCAATATTTTCGACAAGCGCATCACCACTATCGGCGACACCTATGAGGGGATGCCCAGTGCGCTCTACTGGAATGAAGAAGGTGTGAAAGTGTGGGGCGTGGATGTCAGTATTGGCCACATCTGGGATTGCGGAGCCTTGTTCAGACTCAACTACTCATGGATGCATGAGACGGGCAACGTGGTATTCTCAGAGTTCTCGCAGCCTCGCTCGCACTCGTTCACCTGCCGGGTGGGCTACGAGCACCGATTCTCACGCCACTACGCCCTTGATGCGGCGCTTTCGGGCCGTTTCCAAGGCAAGCCACAATCGGGAGACAAGAGTGTGGACCAGGGCTATACCATCTGGAAGCTGATGCTCCAGCACCATATCTGGCGCGGTATCCATCTCAACACCGCCATCGACAACATCTTCAATTACAAGCCCAAGTCGTATTACTATTGTTCGCCGCTGACCAAAGGCACTTCTTTCAGCATTGGCCTGTCGGTGGATTTGGAGAAAATCTTCTAAGGACTTTTGGGACTTTAAGGACTTTATGGACTTTAGGGTCTTTAGGGTCTTTAGGGTCTTTAAGGACTTTAAGGACAGCCCTTAAAGCCCTTAAGGCGCTCAGGCATTTGCTGGTGCTATTTTTTCTTCAGGTAATCGAAAAGATTGATGGTTCCGATTTCGTTTTCCACCTCAAGGGAGGGCACCGACTCGACCATTCTTGTGGAGCCACTCGATTTGTCGACATAGAAATAGACGAAAGCACCGGTGTAACTACGGAATATCACCTGATACTCGGATGCGGTCTCCTCCCCCATCGTCACATACATGATGGAGGGATTTTCTTTGGCTATACTCCAGTCGTACTCGCTATGGCAGTAGTTGTCGACACCCTCATAAGCCATGTCGGCAGTGATTTTCTGCTTAGCGACCTTGGTGCTGTCGGTATCTGCTGTGGCAGCGGTGCTATCCGTGTTCAACGAGTCACGATTAGCTGCGAGAGAGTCGTTTGTTTCGGTCGATGATGGAGCCACTTGTGTGGCATCCGACTTGTTTTGGCCACATGAGCATAGCAACAAGACGATAAGGGCGCAGGTGATAACAATATTTCTTTTCATATATTCTAATAGTTTATGTCAGCTATCTTTTCGCTGCAAATGTAGGCAAAAATCGGGAATAAATGGGCAATGAAATCCAATTTTTCCTCTCATGGCTTGAAAACGGGGTGGAATGGGCATTTTCGAATGATTTGGAGGGATGGGGCGAGACTGGCACTAACCGCTGGTCATGGCAGGGCTTGTGACAAGGGGATAGTATGGGCTAGGCTGACGCCTAACCCACAGTGGCTGATGAGGGCGAGGGCGAGGCCTCTTGAGTTAGGTAGATGCCTCTTGGGCCTGGTATCTTGAGCAGGGAGAGGCCTCTTGATCGAGGCGAGGGCTCTTGAGCTTGGTTATATTAATCTTCTTTCACGATGGGATACAGCTCGATGAACTCGCCGTTATGGTTTTGGCCATCCTCTATGAGTTCGGCGAACTTCTGGCCTACGGTATCGATGTCGTGGAAACCGGGGAGGGCCATGTTGCCATTCAGGTCGGTGGTGGTGGGTCCCGGATGCACAGAGAAGATTTCCAACTGCTTGCCCTGTTGCTGAATATCGATAGCCAACACACCCATCATGGCATTCTGTGCGGCTTTGCTGGCCACATAGGCTAACGGATGCCAGTAGGGACTGACCTCCGATGGAACGGTGATGTTGGCGATACGGCCTTCGTTCTTCTCGATTAAGGGCTGCAGGGCTTTGGTGAGGGCAAAAGTGCCGATGAAATTCACATTGAGTGTCTCTTGGATGACACTGATTTCAGTGTGCTCACCATCTACGCTCATATCGCCAGGAATGCCGGCATTGTTCACAAGCAAGGTCAGTCCTGGGAAACGTTCTCCAATCTCTTTGGCGGCTTGTTGGATGCCATCGAGATCCCTCAGTTCGATATTCACCCAACCAAGCACGTCGATGCCTTCGGTTCTCAGTCTGCTGACAGCTCTTTCCGCACGCAGTTCATCTCGTGCGCCGACAATCACTTTCCAACCACTAAGGCCGAGGTGTTTTGCAATTCCAAATCCGATGCCTTTGTTGGCACCTGTAACCAATGTGATTTTTTCCTTCATATTCTATTTATATATTGATGTGAATTCGGGTACAAAGATACAAATATTTTTCCTAAATTGACAATCCCACGATAAAGGTAAATCGCATACCATATTATTGGTAGAAACCTTTGAATTGAAAGATTTTGAATTAGATTTTCCTTCGATTTTGAGCGAAGCGACCTTACTCAACAAGAATACCAACCTATCACATGATGAAATAAAAAACCGCTGACGCTTGGGAAAAAGTTACATGAACCGCTGACGCTTGGGAAAAAGGCTGCGAGGGCAGCCTGAGAAAAAAGGGGAAAAAGAGGGAAAAAGTGGAAAAAAAGAGAAAAAAGAGGAAAAAGGAGAAAAAAGGAGAAAAAAGAGATGGCCTATCATGTATCGCAAAAAATAACAGACTTCTAGTTTTGATTATATTTGATAAATCCTTAACTTTGTGCCAACATTTTCGCCTCAAGAGGAGGTGAAGAAGAATATACAACTAAAAAAACGAAAAATAGAACATGATGAAATCGCTAAAAACTATGCTGTGCCTGATGGCTCTAGCCGTTGTGACTCCAGTCTGCTCACAAGAAAAAGACAACAATCCCTGGCCATGGGACTTTCCACAAAGTGTGAAACTCAAGTTGGAAGTCGGCCAGACCGTATTGAGTCCCTATACCTACTATCCCAGTTCGGTGGAAAAGGGCGAGCCATTACGTCAGTCGGTGCTCATCTTCTACGACACCATCGTGAAGGAGGTGGGCGGTGAAAAGACAACGCTCGACAAATACAACGGTGTGCAGGAAATGCCCAACGCACTCATCATCCCCCTGCCCAAGAAAGCCAAGGCAAAGAAAGGCGACGTGGTGCTCACATGGTGGCAATCGGGAAGCGGCATGCAACGGGCTATCGTTGTAGACGACAGCAATCCGCAGGAACCGAAAGTATGCTACTTTGACCTGACCTGGCCCGACAACCCCGAAAGTCAGAAACTGGAGGAGAAAAGGAAGGGAGAACCGCTGAAGCCCGGATCGTTTGCCGTTCTCAAAGACGGACAGTGGCAAAGTGGCGCACAGTTGGCCATCAAGAAGGGTAATGATTGGCTGAAAGGCACGCTCATCCATGTGAATGGCGACAAGGTGCTGGTGCTGGGCTTCGGCAGCAAGATAGAAGCCTACAACAAAGCCGATGTGCGCCTTGTACCCTTCAAAGAGAAAATCAAGGTAGGCGACAAGGTCTGGGCATCATGGGTGAGCGAATACCGCCCCGGCTATGTGGTGACAGCGGTTGACGACCTGACCGGCCATGTGTATGTGCAAAGAGATGGCAAGGGCAGCGTAGAGTCGAAGAGCCTTGCCGATGTGACCAAGATTCTTGAATAAAAGAAATCGGGTATATTGCCAAGCGGGTGTTTGGCAATATACCCGATATTTTAGGATTTTTACTCGATTACTTCACCACGATTTTCTTTCCATTCTTGATGACGATACCACGGTAATTGTCATCTACGGGCACACCCATCAGGTTGTAGGCCGGTGTGTTGGGCTCCTCGCTCTCGATGGTCTGGATGTCGAGCGGTGTGTCGCTGGTCACCTCCAGGTAGCGCGGATTCGACACTTTCTCAGCACCCTCGGCGTTGACGGCCACGGCAATGATCTCATACGTGCGTTTCTCGGTAGGTGTGAACACGCACTCGTAGGGCGATGATGTAGCGGTGCCAACCAGCATGTTGTCGGCATAGAACCTCACCTCGCTGATGGTGCTGGACTTCGACGTGGCTCTTGCCGAAATGACCACATTGTCGCCCACTCCATATGCGTCGCTGAAAGTCTTCACTATGCACGATCCGTCGCCTTCCACGAAACGATTGAGCTTGATGTCCTTGATGTAGAAGCCACCCTGGTCGACGAGCAAGGTGATGACCTGGCGGCCAGCCTTCAGGTCGTTTTTGAGATAGCCATGAAGGGTCTTCCACTCGTTGGCGCCACCCGTCTTGGGAACCTCCACGAACTCGGTGAGGTAAGACAGGCTGTCGAGACCATATTCTGCCAGGTGGAACCTGCCCGAAGACGATGTGGAGGCCACTGTGGCATCGAACGAATAAAGACCGTCTTCCTTGACATCGATGGTATAGTCCATCCATTGGTCGGTCTTCACGGTGGTAGAGGTGTTGCGCTGGGCATTGTAGAACGACACGCCCGACACGCCCTGGTCGTATTCGTCGATCTTGATGGTGCCAGGCATCTCGGGCACCTCGCCAAAGGGCTCGTGCTTGGTGTTGCCGCTCACCACGGCGAAGCGGCCATAGCGCTCATAGGTAGAGCCGTCGGTAGCGGTGACCACAGCCTTCGTGTTCTTCCATCCCGACGAGATTCTTGCCGGCACTTCATACTCAACAATATAAGGAGCCTCGGTCATGGTGGCTACCAGCTCTTCCTCTACATAGAAATCCACCTTCTCGATGGTCTTGGTGGCCAGACGGGCTCTTACCTTGATGGGCAGCACGTCGCCCTTCACCACTTTCAGCGAAGCGGGGCGGATATAGATAGAAGCCTCTTTCTTCATGCCCGGGTAGGGACTCACGGCATTCTTGGCTGCATCGGTGGCCATATACTCCTTGATCCAGGTCATGGCGGGGCGTTCAGCACCATTCTTGTAGAGACCAGAGTTGTCGACCCAGGTGGCACCATGGACATATCCCCACAGGGTGACACCGGCGCAATAGGGAGCTTCCCACATTATCGGCAAAATCTTCTCGTACTGTGACTTTTGCTGTGCGTCGTTTGCCTTGTCGATGTCCAATTCGGTGATGTACATCGGCATATGGAGCGTTTCCTGCTGCCTTTGCAGCACATTGCTCAACTCGTTTGTGCTGATGTCGCTCAGTTCGTGCGACTGGTTGCCGTAGGCATCGATGGGTGCTCCGGCGTCGCGCAGCGTCTGCACCAAGGTGAGGTAGTTGTCGACATCCCACCGGATAGAGTTATAATCGTTGTAGATCAGGATGGCATCTGGCCAACGCTGACCGGCCATATCGAAGGCCTTGATGAGCCAGTCGTAACCGGTCTTTCCGCCACCACCCAGCGACTCCTTGATCATGGGATTGCCATCCTGGTGCCTGCCCACGGCCTCATTCACCACGTCGATGAGCGGCAGGGTCTTGTATTTGGCCTTCACATTGTCGAACCAGTTGGTGATAGCGGCGTAACGCTCTTTTGGCGACAGGTTGGGCAACCAGTTGGGATATTGGGCACCCCACACCAGCGCGTGGAACTTGTAGGTGAAGCCGTGCTGATTGGCATAGTTGAACGCCCTATCGCATCCCCAGTTGAAATTTCCACGGTTGCCCTCTACAGAACCCCATTTTGACTCGTTCTCACAGGTAATCTGGTTCCAGAGCTGGTAATACTGGGGGACACCGCCGCCGGCATCCACATTGCCTCGAGTGGTGATGTTTCCCAGGAACTTGTCGGGGTTGGAGGATAGCTGGGCAGACAATGTCATAGGGAGCGACAATGCCGCCAGCAACAGACAGGTTTTGATTGTTCTCTTCATCGTTCTAACTGAAATATTTGATTCTTTAATTGTTTTTCCCATTAAACAGTTGGAGTTTAGGAGTTGCAGGAGTTCAGACAATAGCCTTACCTTCAGGAGTTCACTGAAGTCCATCATTCCTTTTACTGAACGACCGTCTTCTTGCCGTTAAAGATATACAGTCCGCGCCGGGTAGGCTTCTGGCTGAGTTGGCGACCATCGAGAGTATACCACCCTGTGGAGATCTTCTGACTGGCCGTCATTTCACGCTCGGCGATACCCGAAGATCCATCCTTCAGCGTGCAGAAAGTGAAATAAGTGGGTTCGTCGTACTTGGCGGTGTCGTTGGACTTCAGATACTTGCCCGTGCCGACATTCCTGAGAGTAAAGCCCTTGCCCTCGACATACTGGATGTCCCATACAGCACCCTTGGGGAGGTCTTGTCCATTCTGTCCGTTCACTCCACCGATGAAGCAGCGATCGCCATCCACGTCCTGCGAGTTCAGGAAGCCAAAGTCGCCAGTGAGCACATAGTCGTTGCCCTCGGGAGTGATGAGACGAAGGCGGAAACCACCACCCGTTTTCGACAGTTTGAAGAGATAGCCGGAATTGAGTTCGGCAAAAGCCTGCGAGAAATCGCCATATCCAAGGAACTGTTCATGGCGGCCATAGAAGGCCTTCTGCTCGCTCTCGTCGATGATGGCGAAATGGGCAGTCTTGATCTCGGTGAGTGCGCTGAAACGATGGTCGATCTCCTTTGGCGTCTCGGGAACGGCGGGCTGGTCGACATCGATGTCGATATCATAAATGGCGCTCAATGCGATCTGCGCATAGCGCTGACCGAAGTAGCGGTAGCCCTGGGCCGAGAAATGCCAGGGGTCGGTACCGTTGCCGGGCAGGTATTTGGCCGATACCACATGGGATGTGGGGATGACGCTGGGCAAGCGGTCGACCTGCACGTTATGGCTCGAACAGCCACCGCCCATATTCTGATACTCCACCTCGCCGGCGAACAGGGGCACGTCGGCAGCCTGGAGACCAAGGTCGTTGAGCATGTCTTTGTATATCTTATTCACCATGTCGGGCCAATTGGGGTCGCCACAGTTGGAGCAGCCCTGATGCAGCAGGATGCCCTTGATGACGCCCACCTCTTGGGCCTTCTTGGCCATCTCGATGATACGTCCGTAAGGGTTGCCGCCGTAATACCATTTGGATAGTTGGGCCCACCACTCGTTGGGGTTTTCGGCCAACTTCTGCTGATATTTGTCCTTGTCGAACATCTCGATGGGACTGCCACCCATGGCCACTGCGATGACACCGATTTTGATGTCGGGCAGGTGGGCCACCATCGTGCGACCGAAGTAATCGGTAGGACCAAGCTTGCCCTGAGGGCTGACGATAGGACACTCGGCCTTGTACCAGTTGCCGAGCGTGCGTTTTGGATTGTCGAAGTTACAGGTTGCCAGCATCTGGAAGCGGGCATCCACATTCCCCACATCCTGCGACTGCCACTGTGCGTTACCTTCCATGTTGGACTGGCCGAAACAAATGTAGATGTGGAAATTCGGATCTACTTCGGCTTTCACTTTGAGGGATGATGAGAGCATGAGAACTCCCATTATCACCCAAGCCATTTTCTTCATACTGTGTCTGTTTAATATTGGTTAGTTTGAATTTGGGTGTAAAGGTACTGAAGATAATTAGAATATCCTTTTTTTTAAATCCCTAATACTTTTCCTTTTGTTACAATGTGGTTCGGCCATGCCATCAAGGTGCTTCAACCCCTAGCGGAACAGCTGTTGGGCGAAGTCGTGGAGCGATTTGCGCCACACTTGCCACTCATGGTCGCCAGGAAACGAGTTGAAGGTGATGGACAGCCCTTTCTGGCGCATATCGGCGACTGCTTTCTGGGTGGAAGACAGGCGTTGATGTTGGTCGGAGGAACTATGAAACCCTGTGCAGATGCAGTGAACCAACCGCAAGTCACACTCAACAGTAGTAATATCTTTCGTATACTCATGGGTATCGGTTTTTATTTGGGATGATGGTCATTTTTGCTTGCTGTATTTTTTCACGCGGTCGTCGTTGATGACACCGCTCCAGTTCATTCCGAAAGCGAAGTCATAGGAATGGCCGTCGGCATCGAGGTAGCAGCGCATGTCGTGAGGCACATCCTCCAGCTGCTCCTCCACGGTAGCCATATCGGCTGGCATCTGCATGGGCAGCAGCGCAGAGGGCTCGCTCTTGCCACTGATGATATCGAGCAATGCCTGGTGCTGCACATTGAACGAGATGAGCAGGGCGTCGGCAAAAGGTTCGATTTCGGCGGGCACGATGGGGCGTCCGGTCTCCACGATGACGATGACGGGTTTATCGCCCATCTTTTTCTTCGCGTCGGTCACCATCACCATGTCGTCGCAGTTATAGGCGGTGATGGTCTTGTCCTTGAAACTGCGGTTGGTGGTCTTCTCCATCGGGTCGCCACCGGCAATGCTGACGGCACGGGCAGTGGAAGCCGTGTAATCGTCGTATTGCAGACTGAAGGGCATATACCCGTTGCCACCCTTCTTCACGTCGGCGGTGCTGTAGCCGACGCCTGTGCTGGGTTCCTCGATGAGGCAAATGGCAAAATCGGCCTTTTCGGGCTGGTCGACCACCTCGAAATATTTGCCCACCAGGGCGGTGTCGATGGGCTCCACGGTCTTCTCTTCAGAGATGCCTCCCCACATGCCTGGGATGGCAGGGAAATGGCGCTTGGGCACCCACACCTTTTTCTTGTCCTTTATGGGCAAAGTGCTGTTGGCGTGGTTCTTGAGCATCACGACCGACTTGAGTTGTGCCTCGTAGCCCTCCTTCATGAACTCTGGCTTGCCTACGATGCGATCGGTCTCGGCGGGATCGAGATAGGGATTCTCGAACAGACCCACACGGAACATGTTGAGCAGCAGGCGGCGGGCACTCTGCTCGAACCGCTCGCGTGCACGCTGCTCGCCATACTCCTTGCACCACATCTGGTAGGCCTCGAGCACGGGACCAATCTCGTTGTTGCCGCCAAACTGGTCGACGCCAGCCTGCAGAATCTTATAATGCCGCTCTACCTCGGACAGATGCTCCACACCCCATGGTTTTCCACCTATCGGACTGTCGAGCACCTTCATGTCCTTGGTGATGCCCCAGTCGGTGCATACCACACCCTCGAAATGGGCGTCCTCTCTGAGTTGCTTCTCAATCATCCATTTGCTGAAACTACCACCCACATTCTCGCCCGATGGATCCTGATTCCAAAGGATGCTGTAGATGGGCATCACGGCCGAGGCCATCTGCGTACCACCCTCGAGCCGGAAAGCACCCTCGGTGAACGGACGCTTGTGCATGGCGAGGTTCTCTCCCGGATAGACCGCATACTTGCCAGAGGCGAAGTGGGAGTCGCGGCCGCCCTCTTGCGCACCATAGCCATACCAGTGCTTCACCATGGCGTTGACACTCTTCGTGCCCCACCCTTTCGTCTCGGGAGTGGTCTGGAACCCATCGCAATAGGCCCGGGCCATATCAGTGGAGAGTTGCGGGTCTTCGCCGAAAGTGCCGTTGAAGCGGAACCAGCGGGGTTCGGTGGCGATATCGACCTGTGGCGACAAGGCGGTGGCGATGCCGAGGGCACGGTATTCGGTGGCTGCTATCTCGCCGAAACGGCGCATGAGCTGCGGGTCGAAGGTGGCGGCCAGACCAAGCGAAGTGGGCCATTGAGAAATCTGCCCTCCCGCGCCGGCATTGAACTCTATGGTAGCCTTGGCCTCATGCCGAGGGTCGGAACTGGTGTTGGCGGGAATGCCATGGTCGAGGCCCTCGACGAACGACTGCATGTTGTTGTTCCACTGGGCAGCCACGGCCGGACTCTCGACTCCTGTCACCAGCACAGCGCGCAGATGGTCGTCGCGGAGGAACTTCTTCTGGTCGTCGGACAAGTCGGACGCCTTTGCCCCACTCTCCTCAAACGACTTTCCCCCATAAAGAGAGGCGCCGAACCCCATTCGCTGCACCATAGGCACCGACTGATGGCTGCTGTAGAGCATCAGTCCGGCAATTTCCTCTATGGAGAGCTTGGAAGCCAGGTCGGCAGAGCGCTCCTGCGGACTGATACGCCAGTCTTCATAGGCATCGAGGGAGTCGTTGCGGTTGAGGTCCTTGAAGGCATAGCCATCGACGGTCAGGATCTTGACCCCTGAAGAGGGCGAGTAACCCAATGTGGGACCACCTTTCTGGGTGACGGTCATGAACGTGTCGGTGAGTTGCTCTGTGAATTTCGTGCCGTCGCATGCTGCCAATGTCATGAGCATGGTACCTGCGACAACGGCCACATGTAAATGTTGTTTGGTCATCATCATTGTTTCTCCTGGTATAACTTGAGGTGTAATTTTATCATATGTAACCGGTTGGGATACGCCTGTATTCCGTCGGCTAATGCTTTTCCAACCACTCGAGGCGGCGCTGGTCGGGAAGGTGCTTGATCTGGAAATGCTCGAACTTGGCCTTGAAGCCCTCGCCATCTGGGCAGGCAGCCATCATACCCACCATGACGGGGGTGTTGTCCTCCATCCAACAGTTGCGCATCATGGTATACTCCTTGTCGTCGAAGGAGTAGAAAATCTCTATGGCATCAAGGCGCCGTAGGGCCTTGATCCAGACAAAAGGCACGGGCTTGTCGAGTTTGATCACACTCCAGTCGCTGGTGTGATGGGTGACCACAGCACTGAGATTATACTTGCCATCCACATACTCAATGCCCGCCTTCACATAGTTCTCTTTGTCAATACGTATCATCAGGCCAGCTTGGTCGAAACGGGTCACATAATCGCCCGAGATCTTCACTTTCACCTCGAACTCGCCCCCTCGGGTGGTATAGAGCACAGGACCGTCGTCGACGGTGAACCCATAGTGAGAGATACGCCAGAAGTCGCTGTGGGGCGTGACATCCATGATGAGCGTACCATCCTTGATTTTCCAGCTCTCTGGTTCGTTGAACCACTGCATTCTCTCTAATGATTGTGCCATACTCGTTGCGGTTAGCAGCACTGCTGCAATTGTGATAAATAGTTTTTTCATTTTATGATTTTAGGATATAAGGTCCGTGCGTGTGGGGACAAAGATACATATTAATTTGGAATTCATCAATATTTTTGGAACAAAACTGCTCAGCATAAAACCTAAGCCTTTATTTGCGGATGTGAAAATGATTTCATATCTTTGCAAATGGCATGAAGCCGTGCTTTGACTGCTCGTCCACCTATGGTGATTCGAGATTAAAGCAATAGTTTAACCAGATTCATTCAATCAACCGAAAAACAATATGGAAGGACAAGGAAATCCTTTGGTCAAAAAAGACAATTCCCTTGCTGGGCAAAACAAGGATCTTGCCACACAAGATGGCTCTTCCACGGAAAAGAAAAAACAGGCCAGTGGAAGGAAGGGACCGAGCAAAGAACATTTCACCTACGACTATCAAGTGAGGATGTACCCCGATGGCAAATACCATTGGCTGTATGACTTGCATATGCTCAAGAATCCTGCCGTGTTTTTTGAGGTGATTAGACTATTCGCCATTACGATAGGTATTTTTGGTATTCTATTGTTCTTTATCTTTTCGTGCGCGGATGGTGTCAGCCTTGACTCGACGGTCACTATCCTGAAAATAGTGGGCCTTATGGCAGCCATCTTTTTGGGGCTGTGCCTCATCGGGTACCCACTGTATGCCGCATTGCTGGGATGGGAATACACCGTACATTTTACCATGGACGAGAAAGGCTTGGTGCACCAACAGACCAAAAGGCCTGAAGACTTGGCACAAAAGATTGGTTGCCTGATGGTTCTGGTCAGTTTGTTGGCGCGAAGGCCTGGCGTCGCGGGTGCAGGAATGCTAGCCGCGAACCGGACAGCGATGAGCACTGAATTCGGTGCCGTGCGTAAGGTGAAAGCCGTGAGGTGGATGCATCTCATCAGGGTGAACGAAACGTTATCCAGGAATCAGGTGTATGTGGACGATGCCGATTTTGATTTCGTATATAATTTTATCTGCAGGCATTGCCAGAAGGCCAAGATCAAGTAGTTGAAAATGAAAATATTATTGAGTATGATTACAGGAATAATGCTGTCGCTGTTTGGCCTACCGGCTGATGCCCAAGACAAGCAGACGACGTTCACTTATGGAGCGCACACCTATACGATGGCCGGCACACTCAATGCCGAGGCATACGATGCCAAGGCCACCGGCATCGTGACCTTCACGCATATCCCTTCCGACTATGCTGAGTTTGAGGCTGTCTATACCCAATTCCTGGGCAAGACACCCCATGGCGCCGCTGCCATGATGCCCATGGCCATGGAACTGTATCGGCGCGAACGGGATATGGGGCTGAAATGTCTGAAACTGCTGTGCTATCCCACGAATGTCAACCCCGTCACGTCTATCCTCAACACCAAATACGGACCGTCCAGGTTCGCACCGTCCGACGATCCCTACTTGCAGCCCTATTTGCCGGCAGCCGTGCTCAAGGGCGCCAATCCCGACAATGGCTATACCCCACAACGGCCTTACACTGTGGAGATGAAAGCCAGCGTCAACAAGCATCAGGATTTGCAGTTTGCCGGCAGTGGCCGCGTGGTCTATCTCTATGTCATGGGTAAGGGATGGGACACCGAACAGCGGCAGGTGGAGGTCATCAAGCAGCCAGGCAGTGTGCTTCATCAGGTGTTCAACTGTCCCTCGCTCTACACCCAGTGCAAGACAATCAGGGGGCAGTGGAAAGGGCTTGAGTAACCTGAAACGATAAACAGACATAACTATTATCACCTTTGAAATGAACGAGAAGTTTCCTTATGGCCATGATGTGAATGCCTATATCGACAAGGCTTTCGAGCAAATGAAAGAACTTTATCCATGGGCAAAAAAAGAGATGCTCAGGAAGAATTGGTCATACGCCATCGAAGAGGTGGATGGGGATTATCAATTTGTCACTTATTTCAAGTGGAATGATGGCGATATAGAGCGTAACGTGTTGAACTGTAACGGCGAAGAGTTCATTAAGACCTTCATTGGTCAACATCAGTACACGATAGAGGATGAGAATCCCGTAACAGCAACCTTCGACGTGCCATCCTCATGTGGTGTTAGCAGAGGCTGGTATCTGGAAATCTATCGGTTTCAAAAGCATCAGTTGGGAGGCTATTCGGCTTTTGTGCAGGCTGGCAATCGCTCGGCAGGTGGGTCGAGGACTTTTTTCATTCCGCCCGCATATTTCAAGTTGTCATGGGAGGAGTTCTTGGACAAATATCTTGAGTTGGTTCCCCCTGGTCCCTTCTACGTGAGCAGGGCCGACATCGAAAGGGCCGAAGGACTGAAAGAATTCCTAGGCTTCTGAGGAAGGCGCCAAGGACGCTAAGGACCTTAAGGACCTTAAGGCCCCTAATAACCTTAAGGACTTTTCAGAATGCCCATTTTTTAGGGAAAATAATTGCTTGGAAAGCGAATTCTTAGTAAATTTGCAGTGTGAACGCGCCAGCCGCCCTACTTCGTAGGGCAGTCGGGTGACGATTGGTAATAACGTAAATTGTAAGACATCAGAAAATTACGTCGTATCATCAGTGCAGTATTGTGGTTTTTTGCATTCACCATCCTACTGCTTTATATCATGTTACACTTGCCTGCCGTACAGTCATTCCTCGGCAAGCAGGTGGCTACCGCTGTTGGCGAAAAACTCGGCACCACCGTTCGGGTAGGACATGTTGATATAGGACTGCTCAACCGCATTGTCATCGACAATGTGGAGATTCTCGACCAATCGGATAAATCGATGCTGAAAGCCTCGCGCCTCTCTGCCAAATACGACATCACCCCCTTGTTCAAAGGCCGTATCTCCATCTCCTCGGCCCAGTTGTTCGGTCTGAAAGCCCGTCTCTACAAGGCCACTGCCGACAGCGAGCCCAACTTCCAGTTTGTGCTCGACTCGCTGGCCTCGAAGGACGATACGCCAAGCCGTCCACTCGACCTGAACATCAGTTCGCTCATCGTGCGCAACGGCTCACTTGCCTACGACCAACTCGACGCCCCCATGACCGAGGGCCAACTCAACCCCAAACATCTGAACCTGAGCAACCTGAGTTGCCACCTGATGCTCCATCGCCTCACCGACGACATGATCAACCTGCGGGTGAAGCGTATCTCGTTCGTCGAGCAATCGGGGCTGCAACTCGACAAACTGTCGCTCAACCTGGAAGCCGACAAGAAGGGAGCACTGCTCACCGAACTCCATGTGGCTTTGCCCAACAGCAGTCTGATAGCCGACACCCTCCGTGCCGAGTATCAGTTCAAGGATGACGAAATCATTCCACAGTCCGTCAAATTTGACGGCTGCATTACCGAGTCGCACATCTATCCCGGCGACCTGGCATCCATCGTGCCACAGTTGCGGGAGTTCAACAACTCGCTGTCGCTTTCTTCCCGTTTTTCCGGCACCCTGAACAGCGTGAAATTCGACAACCTGAACCTCGACGCAGGAGCACCTTTGAAATTGGCGTGTAGCGGCTACTACGACAAGTCGGGAAGCCATCCCACATGGTTTGCCCAGATAGGCCATCTGGAGGCGCAGGCCGATGCGATATCCAAATTCGCCAAGAATTTCGGCACCACCGTCACCATACCCGAGGAAGTGCTGCGACTGGGCAGCATCACCCTTCAGGGCGAAGTGGGCGGAAAAGCACAGGAGATAGCCCTCCGAGGACATGTGAAGACCGATGCCGGCGAACTCACCACCACCGGGTCGCTCAGCGGCAACCATCTCGTGGGGCACTTGGAGACAGATGGCGTGGACCTCAAGCGCATCCTGGCCGATGACAATTTTGGCATGCTTGCCACCACCATCGATGTGGATGGCGTCTTGCCTCTGGGCAAAGGGATGACGCTGAGTGCCAAAGGCGACATCGCCCGCATCGACTACAAGCAACACACCTACAACAACATCCAGGTAGACGGCATTTACCGAGCCGGTGAGATAGACGGACTGTTTGGCATCGACGACCCCAATGGAGAACTCGCCCTCAACGGCCATGTCGACCTCTCCGGGCCACAGCCTTCGGCCAATATCACTGCCACTGCGCGGCATTTCAACCCCCAGGCCATGGGACTGGTGGCCAACATGAAAGGCTATGTGATGGACTTCGAACTGCAAACCGATATGAGCGGAAACGCACTCAGCAACCTGCAGGGAGAGGCCGACTTGACCAATCTCGTGGTGCAGACACCGGGAAAGACCTACAGGATGGAAAACCTCCATCTCGACACCGACAACAGCAGTGCCAGCAACCGGATGAAGGTGAAATGCGACTTCGGAGAACTGGAAATCGATGGCAAGTTCAACTACGAGACCATCGGCAAGAGTCTTGCCAATATCGTCAGGAGCAAGCTCCCTACCCTACCCATACTCCCCTCCACCTCACTGGCCCATGGCGACGAACTGCATATCGCCTCGGTCATCTCTGACAGCCGCTGGGCCAACGACCTGCTAGGCATCGACGTGGGACTGAACTCGCCCCTCGCCATAGAAGGATGGATGAATGAGCGGGATAAAACGCTCGACCTGAGCATCTGGGCGCCAAGCATCGTGTATGATGACGACGAATACCGCGACATACAGGTGGTGATGACTACCCAAGACAACGCTCTGAAGACCAATGCACAGGTGACCATGATGCTCGACAACGACAAGCATCTCAAACTCAACCTCTCCTCGACCGCTGCCGACAACCTGCTCCACAGCGACATCACCTTCAACAGCGATGACGAGGAGAACCAGGTCGTACATGGCACCATCAGTACGGTGAGCGAGTTCTACATGGACCTGAACCACCGCGAGGCCGCTCACGTGCGCTTCCAGCCCAGCGAGATTTTTCTGAACGACACGCCATGGAACGTGCAGCCCTCCGACCTGGTGCTGTCGAAAAACAACATCGTCATCGACCAGTTCTCGGTAGAGAACGGCAATCAGCACGTGAAAATCTCAGGAACGGTGACCGATGGCAAGAACGACACCATCCATGTAGATATGAACCATCTTGACGCTGAGTTTATCTCCAACATCATCAATGTGTCGGGCGTGGATTTCGGAGGTCAGATATCAGGCGACGCCTATGTCACCTCGGTCTTCGACAAGCCTCAGGCAAAGGCCAACTTGATGATTGATGACTTCAAGTTCACAGATGGCCGTATCGGTGAGATGAACCTCGCCGTGAACTTCAATGACAACCGCATCGAACTCGATGGCCATGCCATCGATAAGCATGCTGAAACTACCGACGTGAAGGGCTACGTCTCGCTCGAAGATGAAGAAATCGAACTGAACATCCTGCCCTGTGGCACCTCGCTGGATTTTCTGGAGACCTTCACAGAAAGTTTCATGGGCGACATCGACGTGCGTGTGGCCGGTAGCCTCCGCCTGTTCGGACCACTCGATGAAATCAACCTCGAGGGAAAGGTGGTGGCCAATGGCGACATCTTCGTGAAGAGCCTGAACACCCACTATACCATGGTGAATGATACCGTGACGCTCATCCCCAACCATATCATCTTCAACAACGACATTGTCTACGACCGTGATGGACATACCGGCATTGTCACTGGCAGCGTGGACCATGACGAACTGAGCGACTTCACCTTCGACATCGGCATAAGGGCCAACAACCTCTTGGCCTACGATTTCAAGGAATTCGGCGACGACACCTTCTGTGGCACCGTCTATGCCACGGGCACCTGCCACATCAAGAGCGAGGGCGATGGCACCGTGATCGACGTAGACGCCACCACCAACCCCAACACCATTTTCTACTACAATGCAGCCAGTCCGGAAGCCCTGAGCAGTCAGGACTTCATCACATGGAACGACGTGACGCCCGAGGCCCTCGACTTCAGCGACCTACCCTCGGCCAGCGGACCAGGTTCACAACCCAAGGCAAAGGTGGAGCGCACCGTGGCGACAATGCCTGAGATACCCTCTGACCTGCGCATGAATTTCCGTATCAACGCCACCCCCGACGCCACCCTCCGACTGCTGATGGATGCCGAGAGCGGCGACTACGTGGCCCTGAACGGCAGCGGCTCGCTTCGCGCATCGTACTTCAACAAAGGGTCGTTCAATCTCTATGGCAACTACTTGGTGGACCATGGACTCTACCATCTCACTATCCAGAACGTCATCAAGAAAGAATTCGATTTCGAACAAGGAGGAACCATCGCCTTTGGCGGCAATCCCTATGATGCTGCACTGGACCTGAAGGCCATATATGTGGTGAACGGCGTGCCCCTCTCCGACCTGAACCTGGGCCAGAGTTTCAGCACCAACAACATCCGCGTGAACTGTATCATGAACATCACCGGCACCCCCGAGCATCCCAAGGTGGATTTCGACATGGAACTTCCCACTGTGAACAGCGACGCCGAGCAAATGGTGCGTAGTCTGATCAACAGCGAAGAGGAACTCAACCAGCAGATGATTTACCTGCTGGCCATCGGCCGCTTCTACAACCAAAATTCCAATGCCATGAGCGAGACGGGGCAAAGCCAGACCAGTCTGGCCATGCAGAGTCTGCTCAGCGGCACCATCAGCCAGCAAATCAACAATGTGCTGAAGAACTTCATCAAAACCAGCAATTGGAACTTCGGTGCCAACATCTCCACCGGCGACGAAGGTTTCAACAATGCCGAGTATGAAGGACTGCTCAGCGGGCGACTGCTCAACAACCGACTGCTCATCAACGGACAGTTCGGCTACCGCGACAACCCCAATGCCACCACCAGTTTCATCGGCGACTTCGATATCCGCTACCTGCTGCTTCCCAACGGCAACTTGGCCGTGAAGGTGTACAACCAGGCCAATGACCGCTACTTCATCAAGAACAGTTTGAACACGCAAGGACTGGGACTTATCATGAAGAAAGACTTTAACGGTTGGCGCGAACTGCTTGGCATCAAGAGAAAAGAGAAAAAAACAAAAACCAAATAACATGAAACACATCATCCTGGCTGTTATGGCCTCATTCCTAATCACACCCATGCAGACAATGGCAAAAAACAAGACGGTGACGATACGCGTCGTGCAAACCAGCGACGTGCATGGTTGCTTTTTCCCCTACGACTTCATCAACCGCAAGCCACTGAACGGCACGCTGGCTAGAGTCTCCACCTATGTCAAGGAATTGCGAAAGGAATATGGCAACAACGTCATCCTGCTCGACAACGGCGATATCCTGCAAGGGCAGCCCACCTGCTACTACTCCAACTACGTGAACCCGAAGATGCCCAACGTGGCCGCATCGGTAATCAACTACTTGCGCTACGATGCCCAGGCCATGGGCAACCACGATGTGGAGACCGGACATGCCGTATACGACAAATGGATAAAGGAGGTGAACTGTGACATGCTAGGTGCCAATATCATCGACACCTCGACCGGCAAGCCCTATGTGAAACCCTATAAAATGCTGGAGCGCGACGGCGTGCGCATAGCCGTGATAGGCTTGCTCACTCCCGCTATCCCCCATTGGCTCAATGAGAAATTGTGGACGGGACTCCGATTCGAAGAGATGGTGTCGTCGGCACGCAAGTGGATGGACTACGTGCAGGCCAACGAGCACCCCGACGTGGTAATAGGCCTGTTTCACTCGGGCACAGAGGGGGGCATCACTACCGATGAGTATGAAGAGGATGCTTCGTTCAAAGTGGCCCGCGAGGTGCCTGGCTTCGACCTCATCCTTTATGGCCACGACCATATCCAATATAGCGGCAGCGTGACCAACGTCGTCGGCAAGCAGGTGGTGTGCCTAGACCCCTCGAGCAACGCGCTCAACGTGGCCGATGCCACGATTACCGTGAGGAAAGGCCGCCGCGGCAAGGTGACGAAAGAAGTGAAGGGCGAAGTGGTGAGTATGAGTGAAATAGCCATCGACCAGGAATTCGTCGACTACTTCCAGCCAGCCATCGACAGCGTGAAGAACTACGTAGACCGCAAAATCGGACGGTTTGAGAATACCATTTACACCCGTGACTGCTATTTTGGCAGCGCCGCCTTCACCGATTTCATCCACGACCTGCAGATGAGCCTGACCGGAGCCGACATCTCGTTCAACGCCCCATTGTCGTTCAACACATCGATCAAGGCAGGTGACGTGTATGTGAGCGACATGTTCAACCTCTACCGTTATGAGAACGAACTCTACGTGCTGAAGATGACCGGCGAGGAGGTGCGCAAACACCTGGAGATGAGTTACGACCTGTGGGTGAACACGATGACCAGTGCCGACGACCATATCATGTTGCTCAACGACGGAAGCACCGACGACAAGCAGCGATTCATGTTCAAGAACCTGGCGTTCAACTTCGACAGTGCCGCAGGCATCGACTACGAGGTGGATGTGACGAAACCCAACGGGCAGAAGGTGCGCATCCTGCGCATGAGCAATGGCGAGCCCTTTGATGAGCATAAATGGTACAAGGTAGCCATGAACAGCTATCGCGGCAATGGTGGCGGCGAGTTGCTCACCCGCGGTGCAGGCATCCCGAAAGAAGAAATTCCTAACCGAATCATCTACCAAAGCGAGAGAGACCAGCGCCATTATCTGATGCAGGAAATAGAGAAAGCCGGGGTGCTCAACCCTCAACCCCACAACAATTGGCGCTTCGTGCCAGAAGAGTGGACCGTTCCGGCTATTGAGCGCGACCGTAAATTGCTATTTGGAGAATGAGAAGGAACTAGGAAAACTAGAAGAACTAGTAGCCCTAGAAAATCTAGAATATCTAGTAATCCTAGTAATCTCTAGGAAGCCAGCTCAAAACAAAATTTTAGACATAATATGTATAAGCATTTTTTCAAACGGGTTATCGACATCGTATTCGCACTGCTGGTGCTTATTGTCTTCTCGCCAGTATTGCTGGTGGTGTGGGTATGGTTGCATTTTGCCAATAAAGGCGCGGGTGCCTTCTTCTATCAGGACCGCCCAGGAAAAGACGGCAAGATTTTCAAGGTGGTGAAGTTCAAGACAATGACCGACGAGCGTGATGCCGAAGGCAATCTCCTGCCCGACACAGAGCGACTGACGAAGGTGGGCAAGATGGTCAGGGCGTCGTCGCTCGACGAACTTCCCCAGCTCATCAATGTGCTTCGCGGTGAGATGTCTCTGCTTGGTCCCCGTCCACTTCTGCCCGAATACCTGCCTCTCTACAGCAAGGAGCAGATGAGGCGCCATGAGGTGCGACCGGGCATCTCGGGTTGGGCGCAATGCCATGGCCGCAACGCCATCACCTGGACCCAGAAGTTTGAGTACGACGTGTGGTATGTAGACCACCTGTCGTTCCTGGTCGACGTGAAAATCGTGCTCATCACCCTGAAGAGAGTGTTTGCCCGTGAAGGAATCAACCAGGAAGGCACGCCTGGCGGAATGACGATGGAACCATTCAACGGGCACAATTAAGACGACCTTCTTCATGTCAAGAAAAGAAATGAGATACACCAAGACCATCCTTTTCCCCCTCGTCATGGCATGTGGGGTGCTGCTAATGCTTGCACAATGCAGGAAGAACGGGACATCGGTGCACAATGAACAAGGCGACACGCTGGCCATGCGCTATGCCACGTTGCTTCAAATCGTGAAATACGACGGCTATACAACGGTGTCGATTGCCAACCCCTGGAAGGAAGGCATCCCCCTGCACCGCTACGTGCTGGTAGACAAACATCGGCCTCTGCCCGACCATCTGCCCGAGGGCACCGTTATCAGAACTCCCATTGAGCGTGCTGTCATCTTCACTGCCTCTCATTGTCAGCTGTTGGGATGGCTCCACGGTGAACGTCAACTTGCGGGTGTGGCCGACTTGAAATACATGTCGATTCCCTGGGTGCAGCAGGGTGTGAGAGAGGGAACCATCACCGACTGTGGCGACGGCATGAACCCCGTGGTGGAGAAAATCATCGATATGGCTCCCGACCTGCTGATGCTCTCCCCGTTCGAGAACTCCGGTGGCTACGGCCAACTGGAAGACATCCACATCCCCTTGATGGAGTGTGCCGACTACATGGAGACGTCGGCGTTGGGCCGTGCTGAGTGGATGCGACTCTATGGCATGCTCTTCGGCAAGGAAGAGGTGGCCGACTCGCTCTTCAATGTGATGCACCAGTCGTACATGGCCTTGAAAGACAGTGCCCGCAAGGCTACGGTACAGCGCTCGATCATCACCGAGAAACTTACTGGCTCTACCTGGTATGTGGCAGGTGGTGAAAGTTCGGTGGGACGGTTGATAGCCGATGCCAACGGTAGGTATGCCTGGGCCGATGACAAGCACAGCGGCAGTTTGTCGATGACTTTCGAGACCGTACTCGACAAGGCCGGACAGTCGGATGTGTGGATTTTCAACCATTTCGGTTCTGGCCGCCTGACTTATTCGAGACTTGCCTCCGAATATCCCGGATATAAGGAGATGAAAGCCTTCAAGGAACACAACACCTGGTATGTGGACACTCAGCAAGTGACATACTTCGAGGAGGTGCCGTTCCGTCCCGATTTCCTGCTGCGCGACTACATCTGTCTGCTCCATCCTGAACTGGGACTGGGACAACCGAAATACTATACCCCGGTAGCAACGGAATGACCCAGCCCCCAATAGACACAACCTTGTGGAAATAAACGATAGGAACCATTCAACACAGCCCATATCAAGATGAAAGGCGTGAGATATTGCATACTGATGATCCTGGCCATCGTCATCCTCTTCGTGCTCAACCTGCTGATAGGCTCGATCAAGATACCGGCCAGCGATGTGTTCTCCATACTTCTGGGCGACGAAAGCCAGAAAGCGTCGTGGCGCTACATCGTGATGGAGACCCGTCTGCCCCAAGCCATCACCGCCAGTCTGTGCGGTGGAGCGCTGGCTGTGAGCGGACTGATGCTGCAGACCGCCTTCAAGAATCCTCTGGCGGGTCCTTCGATTTTCGGTATCAGCGGCGGTGCCAGTCTGGGAGTGGCTCTGGTGATGCTGTTGATGGGCGGCTCGATTACCTCGGGCATATTCCAGGCCACTGGTTTCATGGCCATCATCGTGGGGGCCTTTGTCGGGGCAATGGCCGTGACCATGCTGATTTTCCTCTTCTCGACGATGGTGAGAAACAGCGTGATGCTGCTCATTATCGGCGTGATGATCGGCTTCGTGTCGTCGTCGGTCATCTCGCTGCTCAATTTCTTCGCCACCGAAGAAGGTGTCAAGTCGTATGCCGTATGGGGAATGGGCAATTTCGGTGGCGTGACCATGGCCAACATCCCATTTTTCTCCATTTCCATCCTTCTGGCCCTCGGGGCTTCGCTCCTGCTCATCAAACCCCTCAACGCCCTGCTGTTGGGCGAGCAATATGCCGAGAACCTGGGCATCAACACCATCAGGGTGCGCAACTGGCTGCTCATCGTGACCGGACTGCTCACTGCCGTGACCACCGCGTTCTGCGGACCGGTGTCGTTCATCGGCCTTGCCGTTCCCCATATCGCCCGCATGCTGCTCACCACCGAGAACCACCGCCAACTGTTGCCCGCCACCATCCTTACCGGCGCTGCCGTGGCCCTGCTCTGCAATCTCGTATGCTATCTTCCGGGCGAGAACGGGGTCATCCCGCTCAATGCTGTCACCCCACTCCTCGGTGCCCCCATCATCATCTACGTGATTGTGCACAACCGTCATTTCTAACCCGCCAATGTTCTCTGCCATGAGATATCCCGAGCGCATACTCCCCTGGTGCCTGATTGCCTTGCTGCTATGCTCTGCATCGTGCAAGAACGATCGTGCGACGTATCATATACGAGAGTTTCCGCCTACCACGATCTTCGACTCCGTGGTCGACATGACTCCGGCCTATGCCAAGGGATTCAAGGTGAGGTACCTGTCTGATGGGACACCGCTCATCGACATTGCCAACCCTCAAGACAGCATATCAGAGGAGAACGACACCCTTAGGTTGGCCCTCATCCGAAAAGGCCATTCCACAGAGAATGTGCCCGCCGGATACCGATGCCTCAACGTACCCATCCGTGGCGCCGTTTGCACCGACTTGACACAAGTATCCTTCTTCATCGGTCTCGACTCCGTGCATATCATCAAAGGCGTGCCCTCACCCCAGTCACAGCACGCCGAGCAGATTATTGACTTCGTGGAAAGTGGGGATATCCAGATCATCGGAACAATGCACTCGCCCGACATCGATGCCATACGCCGTCTGGGTGCCGACATCGTGCTCGTGTCTCCCCCACTCATTGGCGACAAACGCCTGTCCGATCTCCCGTCGACAGCCATCCCCGTCTATTGCAACTTGGAGCGTCATCCTCTCGCTCTGGCCGAATGGATCAAACTCATCGCCATGCTCATAGGAAAGGAAACTGCGGGCAGCGATTTCTTCGGCAAGGCCGAACAGCACTACAACGAGGCCACTTATTCGATCCTGGAAGTGAGATCCCGCCCTACCCTCGTTCTGTTCAAGGACAATGGTTTCCTGAAGGAGCCAATCAACACTGATGCCCTCATGGAGCAGATTATTGGCGATGCCGGTGCCATCATCCGTCATCCTGCCACTGCTGCAGGCACCTCGTCAAAGGGCAGTGCAATGATAGAGGCGTATTGGCAGCCAGAGGGCAAGAGCGGGATGCTATCGTTTGAGGAGACCATCCCCGTGGCCCCCGATGTGCTGATCAGAGACCTTATCTCCATCGTCCATCCCGAAGTCATTCCCAAAGACAGCGTTTGGGAAAGGCGCTTCTTCCATCCGAAACGATAGAGATTGGGAGTTCTGACAATAGTCTTTATAGTCTTTTATAGTCTGAGTAGTCTTTTATAGTCTAAATAGTCTTTTATAGTCTGAATAGTACTAATAGTCTGAATAGTCTGAATAGTACGAAATCGCCCGCTTGCCTTTTGGTCCTGGCAAGCGGGCGATAGGTTTTGTGACGTTAAAAGAATAGTTGCTCCGCTTGGTGAGACAGGTGGAGCGGTCAGTGCTATTTGGCCCGTTTGTCGGGCATGGTGACGATATACGCGCCAAGGAGCACGAGGACAGCAGCCACAGGCTTGTCCCAACTCATCATGTCCTGGCCGATGGCAATGGCCACCAACGAGGCCACCACAGGCTGTATGTTGGTGTAGATGCTTACGGTAGTAGCCCGCAAGAACTTCATGGCGTATGGGATGAGGAAATAGCCCAGGACCGTGGCAAAGATCACGATAAAGGCCATCTCGAGGGCACCACTCCACTCCCATGCCGCGGAGTAGAGCCGCTGCTGAGGCTCGGTGAACATGGCGATGGGCAGCGTGACGATGGCCGATACGAGGAACACATACTTCATCTGGGTGACCGAGGAGTACTTGGCCGACACCTTGCGCGTGACGATGAGGTAGACTGCCCAGGTAAGCATGCTGAGCACGGTGAGGAAAATGCCCAGCAGGTCGTTCTTGCCCGTGCCACTCTTCCACGAGATAAACAGCATGAGCAATGCGCCGGCAATGGCCAACAGCACGCCCAACACCTTGACAGCAGTGATGTTTTCCTTGAGGAAGATGGCAGCCAGTATCATCACGGCTACTGGCGTCATGGCAGCCACGAGGGAGTAGTAGACAGGTGTGGTGTAGTCTAATGCCCAAGCAGTAAGCGTCTGTGAGATGACAAAGCCCAGCAATCCGGCGAGCATAATGACCACCAGGTCGCGTTTCTCTACGGGTTCCTTGGGCATGAAGTAGGCGATGACCCAGAAGATGATCGCTGCGAACACACACCTTGATGCCATATAGCCCATAGGTGTCACCCAGTCATCGAGCAACGCCTTGGTCACAGGCACACCCAGACCGAAAATCGTATTGGCCGCAAAGATGGCCAGATGCCCTTTTGCTTTACTGAAGTCGTTCATTTATTCTTCGAATTTAATGATTTCGAGCGTGAAGAACAAGTCTGAATAAGGTTTGACGGCACCGGCGGCCCTATTGCCATAGGCTTGGTCGTAGGGAATATATACCTCCCATTTCGAACCAGCCTTCATCTTGACCAGTGAATGCCAGAAGCCTGGCACTGTCTGGCTGGGACGCATCGAAGCCGGTTGACCACGGTCATAACTGCTGTCGAATACCGTTCCGTCCATGAGTTTGCCCTCATAGTGAACAAGCAGTTTGGTGTCGTCTTTCGGGTTGGGGCCTTTGCCGGCAGTGACCTCATGGTAGAGCACACCCTTGCCGCCAGGAAGTTCCTTGAATCCCAGTTTCTTATATTTGAGTACGTTGATGGCATTGTTCTGTTCGCCATTGCTGGTCTTGGCAAGAGCCTCTACGATTTCGTTGTCCTTGATTTGCTGAGACACGATGTCGGCCTTGGCTTTCACCTCATCAAACGTCACCCAAAAATTGAAGTCGGTAGGTTCGAGCGCATTGTCGATTTTCTTGGAGTACTCACCCATGCTCGAGCACATGCCGATGAGCGAGTCGCCCGGGTTCTTGGTGAGTTGAACCAATTGTTTCAGTGCACTTGCCGCCTCTTTGAAATTGTTCTGTGTGTCGCGGTATTTGGCCGGCGTAAGTTTCATTCCATTCAGGTTCTCGTCGATTTCACCCAGAAGGTTCTGTAGAGCGACATCGGCACCATTTTTCTTGAAGAACTGCTGTCGCCAGGCGATAATCTGCTTCGGGTCGCTGGTAGAGACCCACTCACCCTTGTCGTTTTTCCCCAGTTGCTCCGTCTCCATCCTGAGCCAGTTGTCCTGATAGTCGGTAAGCATGGCGATGGCAAGGCGCTGGGCCACCAACGTGTTGACCTTCATCTCCGTGGCCATTTTCTTGTAGTTGTTTCCGAACAGGGAGAATCCAACCCAACCCAGGGCCGCCAAAGCCACCACGGCCACTGCAGCCAGCAACCATCTCTTCGCAGAATTCTTTTTGGGTGCTGCTGGTTTCTCCGCACCTTTTTGTGCGGTTTTTCTCACATTTTTTTTGTTTTCTGACATTTCCAAATCCTCAATTTAGTAAGGTCGGTCACAGTGGTTGGATGCAAACCACCTAACAGACGTGCAAATTTATAAATAAAAATCCATGTTGGCACCATCAAGCAAAAAAAAATTTGCTCAAATGAAATTTTCATCGTATTTTTGCAATCTATGTTATTGAACATATGATTAACGCCAGTACGATTATGCCTAAAAAGACTGCCGACACCCACATACAATCCGTCACCTTGAAAGGTGTGTTGATTAACACACTGCTCACGCTGTTCAAGTTCCTGGCCGCCATCTTCGGCCATTCGGCTGCCATGCTGTCGGATGCCGTTCACTCGCTATCCGACCTGGCCACCGACATCATTGTTTTGGTGCTGATGAAGCCAGGCCTGAAGTCGAACGACGCCACCCACGACTATGGCCGTGGCAAATACGGTACGGTGGCCGCACTCATCACGGGCATCATCATCGGCTTCATTGGACTTTGGCTCTGTCACCATGGCGTGACCGTGGCTATTCGTACCATTCATGGGCAGGTGCTCCAGCAGCCGGGCTACATCGCCCTTATCGCTGCTCTGGTGAGCATCGTGGTGAAGGAATGGCTTTACCGCATCACCCTCCCCGTGGTGCGCAAAACCGGTTCACAGGTGCTGGCGGGCAATGCATGGCACCACCGCAGTGATGCCATCTCGTCGATTGGCACGTTTATTGGCATCTTTGTCGCCATATTCTTTGGTGTGAGGTGGCGTATCGTGGATCCCATCACCTCGGTGGTGGTGAGTGTTTTCATCATCCGCATAGCCTGGCTTTTGATATTAAATGCCGTTCGCGACCTCTCGGAGCATAGCCTCCCCGACGAGATAGAGGCCGAGATTGCACACCTGGCAGAAGAAGAGCCCGACGTGAAAGAGGTGCGCAAGGTGCTCTCACGCCGTGTAGGCCAGTCGTTGGCCATCGAACTGCTTGTGGCCATGCCTGGGACGCTTTCGGTGACCGAGGCCCACCGGCACGCACTTCGTATCGAGGAAAAACTCAAGGAAAAATATGACAATATTACACATGTAGGCATCCATATTGTGCCAGAGGATTATTTGGCATGATTTTTGCAGTATAAAATTGCGACTCAAATTATTTAAAATCAATGAAATGCACAGTTTGGTTTAACTTTTTTTAAACAAAAAATCCATCTGTCAGCCGAGCAACGTATTGCTTTTTTTATTAATTTTGCATCGCGTATTAAAGGATAATAAGTTAATTTATTGTTAGTCAATCTGTTAGAGTAATTTAAGGTAGAATGAGACAATTAAAGATTGTAAAGAGTATCACCAATCGTTCCAGTGAGGCATTAGACAAATACCTTGTGGAGATTGGTCGTGCTCCGTTGATTTCGATTGACGAGGAAATTGAGTTAGCCCAGAAGATTAAGAAAGGTGGTCCGGAGGGAGAGCGTGCCAAGGACAAGTTGGTGACCGCTAACCTTCGATTTGTTGTGTCTGTGGCCAAGCAGTACCAGCATCAGGGCCTTACCCTCACCGACCTCATTGATGAAGGCAACATTGGCCTCATCAAGGCTGCTCAGAAATTTGACGAGACCCGTGGTTTCAAATTCATTTCCTATGCCGTATGGTGGATTCGCCAGAGCATACTCCAGGCTATCGCCGAGCAGAGCCGCATTGTGCGCTTACCTTTGAACCAAGTAGGTTCGCTCAACAAGATCAACCATGAGATCAATAAGTTTGAGCAAGAAAACATGCGCCATCCCTCTGTTTCCGAGTTGTCGGACGCCACCAATCTCGACGAGGAGAAGATTGGCCAAAGCCTGATGGCCGATGGTCACCATGTGTCAATCGATGCCCCATTCCAGGATGGCGAGGACAACTGCATGCTCGACGTGATGCCCAGTGGCGAAGATAGCCGCACCGACCGTTACGTTGACCATGAGTCGATGGCTCTTGAGTTGGACTCCGTGCTCAACAAGGTGCTGAAAGACCGTGAGATTACGATTATCCGCGAGTGTTTTGGCATTGGCCAGCCCGAGAAGGGTCTGGAGGAGATTGGCGACCGTCTGGGTCTTACCCGGGAGCGTGTGCGCCAGATCCGTGAGAAGAGCATCGCCAAGCTTCGCGACAGTGGCAATGCGAAGATTTTGATGAAGTACCTCGGATAACTGTTTCCGAAATCATACCACGCTCCCCCTTCTTCTTTCGAACGAGGGGGAGCGTTTTTTGTATGCTCGGCATGAGCATTGTCTAACGGGTGCAAGTCCCGAGTGAACCCTAATAGCGGGAATCACATAGCCAAGAGCAAGGGTGTCCGTCGT
>CADADN010000030.1 GCA_902786665.1 uncultured Prevotellaceae bacterium
GGGGCAAAGGTAACAAATTAATTCGATTTCACATCATCCTATGATGATTTTTGGTTAGGCTGCGGTGGGGCTTATCCACGGACAATCCCCCCTGAGCCTCTTTTTTCTGAAGCCATTGAATGACAGGTCTACGGACTTTTAGGACTATAAGGACATTTTTTTAGTTACCAAATGAGGATAAAAAATGAATCGTTACTATTATCTATTTTTGATTACCTACTTAAATAATTGACGAATCATTTTGAGGTGCGCTTTTTTTGATATACCTTTGCACCCGAAAGGCAATCAGGCGGCCGATGCCGCCTCGATGCAAGGGAATCCGGTGAGAGTCCGGAACAGTTCCTGCTGCTGTAATCCCCATTATGGAGGTTTGCTTGTATGACGCCACTGGCCATGAGGTCGGGAAGGTAAAGCAGACCGGGGAAAGTCAGAAGACCTGCCTGAAAACGAAACGACGCCCGTACAGGAAGATGCGAGGCGTAAAACAACATTTGTTATGACACGAAAACTGACAGCAACATTGCTGGCATCATGTTTCTTCGTGGCTGTCAATGCGCAGACCGACATCTGGCGCACGGACAGCCTGCAAGAGGTCGTGGTCACCGGCACCGGCACCGAACACCTGTTGAAGAACGCCCCTGTGCAGACCGAGGTCATCACCAGCAAGATGCTTCGCAACTACGCCGGAAAGAGCCTCGAGGACATCCTATCGGGCTTGATGCCCTCGTTCTCGTTCAACGAAGACGATATGGGTTCGCAGATGCAGATGAACGGCCTCGGCAACAGCTACATCCTCATCCTCATCGACGGCAAACGCATCCACGGCGACGTGGGCGGGCAGAACGACCTCTCGCTCATCGACCCTCAGAACATAGAGAAGATAGAGGTGGTGAAAGGTGCCTCGAGCGCACTCTATGGTTCCGACGCCATCGCCGGCGTGGTGAACATCATCACCAAGCGGCACGACCAAGACGGCGTGTTGGTGGAGAACACCAGCCGCGTGGGCAGCTACGGCGACCTCAGGCAGCACAACGGCCTCGCCTTGAAATTCGGGAAAGTCAGTTCCTACACCAACTTCCAACTCCAGCATTCCGATGGTTGGCAGAACACCGCCGTGGAGCATACGGAAGGTTCGGAGCCACCCATCACCGACTCCCGCAACAAGACCGTCAACCGGCACACCAACTGGCAGGTGTCGGAGCACCTGACCTACACCCCCGTGAAGAACCTGGAGCTCTATGCCGACGGGAGCATCTATTGGAAGCGCATCTACCGCCCCAGCGGCAAATACGCCCACTACGACGTGAAGACCTACGATATGAAATACCGCAACGCCTCGCTATCAGCAGGAGGCAAGTGGAAACTGAACAAGACCGACAACATCACGCTCGACATCGACTGGAACCGCCACGCCTATTACTATCATTTCACGGCTACGACCTTGGTGGAGGACTACGAGAAGAGCAAAGGCACCATCTACTACCCCTATTTCCCCTATCTCCCCAGCCAGGAAGAGTTGCAGAGCGACCAGCAGCGCACGATGGCACATCTCAAAGGAGTGTTCAGCCTGCCCTACGAGAACCGACTGAGCGCCGGCTTGGAATACCGTTATGACTGGTTGGAAGCCCCCAACCGTGTGGAAGGCGGAACGGTGAGCGACTGGACCGCAGCCCTCTACGTGCAGGACGAGTTCAACCTCATCCCCCACATCAACATCACCGCCGGCTTGCGCCTCAACCAGAACGAGCAGTTCGGCACAAGGCTGACGCCCAAGGTGTCGGCAATGTGGAGCATCGGCAATCCCTGGAGGTTGCGCGCCACATGGAGCCAGGGTTTCAAGACCCCTACCACGAAGGAACTCTTCTACCGCTATGTGCGACAGATGAGCGGCACCTATCTCTATCTAGGCAACACCGACCTGAAGCCACAGGCCAGCAACTACTACGGCATCAGCGGCGAGTACACCTGGCAGGGTCTCAGCGTGACCGTTTCCACCTATTACAACAAGGTGGACGACATGATCGCCCTGGTGACCATCCCCAACTACCAAGCCCCGGATGAATACATCGCGATGTACGACCCCGTGAAGACCCGTCAGTATCAGAACATCGAGGACGCCAAGACCTATGGCGTGGATGTGAACGTGCGCCACACTTGGAAGGAGTTCGCCTATGGCATAGGGTACAGTTGGCTCGACACCGAAGCCAACCAGTATGACACGACCCACGACAAGATGACGAAAGTCACCATCGACGGAATGGCACACCACAAGGGCAACCTGTTTGCCACGTGGACCCACGCCTTCTCACCCGACTACACCCTCGGCCTGGGCGTCTACGGGAAATTCTCCTCCAAGCGATACTACCAGATCGACGGCGACGGGAAAGGATACCAGACATGGCGGCTCTCCACCACCCACGACTTCGGACATTCGAAGACGATGACCTATCGTGCGGAAGCAGGCATCGACAACATTTTCAACTATGCCGACCGCACCCCGCACGGCCTTCACTTGGGCACCACGACCCCCGGACGTACGTTCTATGTGTCGTTCAGCATCCGCTTCAACAAGGGGAAGAAATTGAGAAACAACTATAAGTCTAACTTAAATACAAGAGACAATGAAGAAAATTAAGTTTTTGATGATTGCCATGCTGGCAATCTGCGGTGCAATGAGTTTCACCGCTTGTAGTGACGATGATGACGACAAAGTAGAAAACAACTATGTCATCTACCAGAATGCCGTCAACCAAACCGTGAAGTCGCAGAAGAAGAACTCGAAGGTCATCCTCCTCGTCGCCTTCGGTTCCACATGGCAGCAGGCATACGATGCCTTCGACACCACGGTGGAAGCCTACAAGGCCGCCTTCCCCGGCTACGACGTGTTCCTTTCCTTCTCCTCCGCCATCTGCATCAACCGCGCCGCAGCTGGAGAGAATGTGAAGCCCCGCAATTTCTACGCACCCCCGTTCTGGCTCAACGCCTTCGCACAGGATGGTGTGAAATACTCCGAAATCGTGGTGCAGTCGCTGCAGGTCATCCCCGGTGAGGAATACACCCGCGTAATCAACTACATCAAGGACTTCGCCAACAACGCCAATGGCGACATCGATGACAAGTACCTGGCCAATGTGACGCTCAAGCTCGGCGTGCCCCTGCTCCAGGATGCAGAGAAGGACGTCAACAACGTGGCCGCCCAGCTCAACGGACTCTATGCCAACCAAGCGAGGGAAGGCGTCGTGGCATTCATGGGACACGGCAACCCCGACTCCTACGACACCTACAAGGCCAATGTGCGCTACACCCAACTCGAGGAGGCACTCCAGAAATACAGCAAGAACTACTATGTGGGCACTGTCGACATGATGGAGAATTTCAAGACCAATGTACTCCAACGCATGCAGGCCAACGGCATTATGAACGGCAAGGTGTTCTGCCACCCGCTGATGTCCATCGACGGCGACCATGGCCACAACGACATGGCCGGTGACGACGATGCCTGGAACAACGGCTATAAGGCAAACGAAGAAGGCGAAGTGGAAGACACCAGCTGGAAGATGTATTTCCACAACATGGGCTACACCTGCGACAACTCCACCATGATAGAGAAGGGCCTGCTTGAACTGCCCGCCATCCGTCAGATCTGGATGAGCCACACCAAGGATGCCATCAACGGCGAACCTCTCGACTACTACCACTCAAAGAATCCTGAAGAATAAGCATTCTCATGACTCATAGAAGCATTTGTTTGCTCATGGCAGCACTCCTCACGGGGAGTGCTGCCTTTTCCCAAATACACCAGACGACACGGCACGACTCGTCGTCGGTGAACCGGTCTTACAACCTCAACCCCATAGTGGTCACCGGCTCCGGCCATCACCAGCGGTTGAAGTCGACAGCCACCCCCGTCCACGTCCTTGGCAGCCAGGAAATCCACGAGCAGGGCATCACCACCTTCGACGCCGCCATCCAGAGGATGATGCCCCAGGTGTCGATGGCGCCCAACTCCATGGGGACGTTCCTCCGTCTGAACGGGCTGGGCAACAAATACATCCTCATCCTCATCAACGGTCAGAAACTATCCGGAGACATCTCCAACAACGTGGACCTCAACCGCATCAACATGGCCAGGGTGAAGCGTATCGAGGTGCTCGACGGCGCGGCCTCCTCGCTCTATGGCAGCGATGCCATCGCCGGTGTCATCAACATCATCACCGACCAACCCACGCAAGACTTCATCAACGTCGTTTCCGACACCCGTGTCTCTGGGCATGGCCAACTGACGGAGTCTGTCACCCTCGACATCTTCAAAAACGGATTCGGTTCCTACACCACCTTCACACACGACCGCGCCGACAGTTATCAAAACAATGGTTTGGAATATGTGAAGGGGTCGGACACGGAAACCCAGGCGACCATCGCCCCACTCTTCACCGGCTACCGCTCCAACCTCCTGGCGCAGAAGTTCACCTACGCCCCCAACCGCCATCTTGCACTGAATGCCGGCATCGACTATTCCTACAAAATCACCGACCGCCCGGATACCCGCGCCGACATCACAGGAGGCACCGACTATGAGATGCGCTACAAGGGACTGCGATGGAACGTAGGCGGCATATACAAGTTCTCCAGCAAGAACTCCCTGCAGGCAGACTTCGTCTCAGACCGTTACCGCTACGGCAAGGAGTATGACGTGGAGACCAAGACCTACGCCATAGGCGACTATGTGCAGTCGAAGAAGCAAAGGCAGACGGAACTGGAACTGAAAGCCATCCTGGGACTTCTCCCCCACTCCACCACCATCTTCGGCGCCGACTGGCGGCAAGACTTCCTGACGGCCACCTCAGGCAACATCGACCAAAGCGTGTATACCATTTCCGCATACGCCCAACACGAGACCCAGCTCCTCAAGAACCTCACCGCCACCGTGGGACTGCGCCTGACCCACCACGAGACCTTCGACCAGCAATTCACCCCGAAAGCCACACTGATGTATGCACCGGGCAACTTCCGCTTCCGCGCCACCTATTCCGCAGGATTCAGGGCACCCGGACTCGACGAACTCTATTACCATTATTTCTCCGTCAACAGGGGCAAGGCGCAAATCAGCTTCGGCAACAAGAACCTCTCTCCTGAGAAAAGCAACTACTTCGCCCTGAACGCGGAATACCGCACCCATGTCATCGCTGCCAGCGTGACGGGATATTGGAACCGCATCAACGACATGGTGGTGAAAGACAATGTCGATGTCAATGAAGGCTCCCTGGCGATGTTGAGAAAGGAATTCCCAGAGATGACCGACGACCAGGCGGCGAAACTGGAACATTACGCCCTCTACCAGAACAGCGACAGGGGAGACGTGAAAGGCCTGCAAGTCAACGTCTCAGCCAACCTCTTCAAAGGCTTCAACCTTTCGGTGAATTACGCCTGCACGTATGCCCGCACGAAGAGCGGCGAGCAGTGGAGCGTGCTTGAGCGCAGCGTGCGCAACGCCGCCACCATCGCCGCCAACTATCACCGCACATGGGGAAAATATGGGTTGAACGTCAACCTGAACGGCAGACTGCAGTCGAAAACCTACTACCCCGACTACGAGGATGCGCCTGGCTACGGCGTGTGGGGCATCCATACCACGCATTCCTTCGATTGCACACAATGGGCTTTCATCGAACCCAGCATCGGTGTGGACAACCTCTTCGACAGGGTGGACCGCCGCATCGACTCCACCAAGCGCAAATACGCCCTCTACAGTCCTGGAAGGATGGTGGTGGTGGGACTCAAAATCAAACTCAAGAAATAACAACGCAACGATGTTACAAGGACACGGCGACGACACATACGACCATCCCGGGATAAGAAGCAATTTCAGTTCAAACATCTTCCCCCATGCCGACCTGACGGGGTTGAAAGCCCATCTAAAAAGGAAACTGGACCTTATTGAACGTTATCCCGAACCCGAACCACGCTCGCTTGAAAAAGTCATAGCGAGAAAGCACGGGATTTCCTCCGACAACGTCCTTGTCACCAACGGTGCCACAGACGCCATCTATCTCATCGCCCAGACTGCCGCAAAAAACCATCACACCCATTTCTGTGTCGGACCACTTCCCACCTTTAGGGAATACGAGGACGCCTGCCGGATGTTCGGTTTAGCACAAGTAAATGGATGTGATGGTTCCAAGAAGGCAGGCCGCACCATCCTTTGGCTCTGCAACCCCAACAACCCGACGGGTGACTTATACCCCAAAGCGGAATTGGTAGACTATGCCCGAAGGTACGGCCTCGTTGTCATCGACCAGTCTTATGAAGACTATACGTTGGAACAGGTGATGACCCATCAGGAAGCAGCAGCATCATGCAACATCGTGCAACTTCACTCGTTGACCAAGACCTATGCCGTTCCCGGCCTACGCATCGGCTATGTCGTAGCACCACAACCCATCATCGCCCGGCTTCGGGAAAACGTCAGGCCCTGGGCGGTCAACGCCCTAGCCATAGAGGCCGGCCTCTGGCTGATGGAAAACGACATCTGCGTGTTGCAAGACCCTAAAGACCCTAAAGACCCCAAAGACCTTAAAGACCCTAAGGACCTTAAAGACCTTAAAGACCCTAAAGACCCCACCTTCCCCCAAAGCCATAGCGGCCTCCGCGCCCTCCTTGCCGAGACCCGACGTCTGCGTGAAATGCTCAACCAAATCCCGGGCATCACCGCCGCTGAGACGCAAACTAATTTCTTCCTGGTGGAAATGGCATCGAAAAGCGCTGCCGAACTGAAAGACCACCTTGCCCAAAAGCATCATATCCTCATCCGTGACGCCTCCAATTTCCGAGGACTCACACCCCGACATTTCCGCATATCCACACAACACCCCGATGAAAACACCTGTTTGGCTGATGCCATCAGGGAATTCATGCTTTTATGAAAAGCCCCCACTCCCACTCAACTGACCCCACTTAATCATCATTCCTTAACATTTTTTCGTGCTGTGCGGTTGCCCGTTCCAAAATGGTGGAAAAATTGTTGTTTTTAATATCGTGAGCACCCCAAAACGCCCAAAAGTGCAATGATGCCATACGGACATGCATGAAGCTAGTCCCTTCATTTTTGGGGGACATTCTCAACAAGGTTAGCAAAAACGCCAAATCGAAAAAAAGTACAGATAATGACGATTTTAGCGGATTACAAATCCTGATATTATTTACATCGGGATTGCAAATCCCGATGAACATTCATGGCGCTAGTTGTACAAGCAGAACATTCTTGGCGCTAGTTGCAGACAACCGCACAATAGGCTTTTTTTCAACCTTAAAGGACGAAAAATTTTGTTGCAAAAAATGTTTTTCGTAATTTTGCGGAAAAATAAGCAAACTACTAAAAAAATGAAACCTTATCAGCCTTTTACCTTGCCATTTACGCGGCGTGCCGCCATGGCGATTCTATTCCTTGCAGTATGTCATCTCTCCATGCATGCACAACGGCTGCAGCAACCGTTGGACCGCGGCGTGGTGGCCGTCTATCGCTCCGGAGGCCGCGATGTCACCTCCTCGGGCGGCACGGGATACCTCATCTCCTGGCGAAAATTGGCTCAGGAACCGGAAGGAACGACCTATAACGTGTACAAGCGAGCAGCCGGGGCTTCCGAATTCACGAAGATGAATGCCACACCCCTGAAGGTGACCAACTACAAGCCGGCATCGCTCACGACGAACACCGAATATGCCGTCACCGCCATCAGTCCCGACGGCGTGGAAGGCACAATGAGCAAACCCTTCCTCTACAAGACCCAGCCGTGGCCCAACGTGTGGCTGAACATCGACTTCGACAACACCGTGCTGTCTCGCAATGACTACCGCACGAAATATTGCTGGCCCATGGACACCGACGGCGACGGGGAGTATGACGCCGTGGTGGTGGACCGCCTTTTTGCCGGCGGTGTGTCTGACGAGGCAGAAAACACCGAGAACACCGCCTCCACCACCCACAAGATCCAGGCCTACCGCTTCACGGGCGAACTGCTGTGGACGGTGGACATGGGTCCCAACGTAAACATCTGCGGCGGACAGAACGACATGGTCGTGGCTTGGGACATAAACTGCGACGGGCGCTGCGAGGTGATGGTGCGCAGCAGCGACGGCACCCGCTTCTGGGACAAGGCCAACAACACCTGGGGCAAATATGCCATGGGCAGCGACGTGGCCGACGTCGATGGCGACGGCATCGTGGACTATCGCACACAGGCGGTGCGCAACCGTCCGTTTTACATCAGCGTCATCGACGGCCTGACGGGCGAGGAAATCGCCGCCAGCGAGTTGAAATACGATGAGGTGCACGACGGCAGCGACCATTACACGCGCACCTCGCGTCCCAACTATATGAGCGACGGCTACTCCGCCATGGACGGCCATTTCGCCATCTGCTACCTTGACGGCATCCACCCCTCCCTGGTGATGGAATGCCTTGACCGCGACAACAACAAGACCCACCACAACTACGTCTTCACCTGGGACTACGACTGGAGCAGCGGCAGTGCTACAAACTGGCATCACTCCCACACTTGGAGCCGCAATGACAAGGCACCATGGCCGGCAGAGTTCCACCAACTGCGCGTGGCAGACGTCGACGGCGACGGCACCGACGAGATGATACAAGGCGGCTACTCGGTGAATCCCCACACGGGATGGTTCGCCAGTCCGGGCATCGGCCACGGCGACCGTTTCATACTCTCCGACATCGACCCCGACCGTCCCGGTCTTGAGGTTTATGCCATACAACAGAGTTCGCTGCTCGGGCAACTGCTCTACGACGCCCGCACCGCCGAGCGCATCAAGGAGTGGTATCTGCCGAGCGTCTACGATGTGGGGCGCGGCACCTGCCTCGACATGGACGCCTCTCACAAAGGCTATGAGATACTGAGTTATGTCGACGACTACGTATACGATTGCAAGGGCGAGCGCACCGGCCAGACCCGCACGGGGTCGATGTTCGAGGGCTGCTGGTGGGACGGCGACCTGCAGCGCGAGTGGCTCAATTCCCCCGGCGGCAGTGGCTGGGGCACCAACCTGATGGTGTCGAAGGTGCTGGGCAACCGCCTGGCAGAGTTCTCGCAGGAGAGCAACTGGGCGACCCACGCCGCCACCGGAACGCGCCCCGCCTTCATGGGCGACATCATGGGCGACTGGCGCGAGGAGGTCATCCTGGCCAAGCAGAACGACGAGAGTTGCACCGGCCTTGTGGGATACACCACGGCGATGCCCACCAACTACAGCATCTATTGCCTCCAACAGGACCCCCACTACCGGGGCGACTGCACCACACGCGGCTACTATCAGCATCCCAACACCGGTTTCTATCTCGGTGGCGACATGCCGATGCCTCCCCTGCCGCCCGTCTTCCAAGCCGACCTGCGGTGGAAACGCGGTTCTGCCTCTTCAATAGGCCAGGGCTTCACTCTTGACGATGGTTTCACCACCTTCGACATGGCAAACACGGCGCCTTATGCCGACGGCAAGAGCATCCTCTTCGACATCTACGGCGACAATAGTTCCAGGATATGGGTGGACAACCCGATGAATGCCCCGGTCGTCTACCTGATGACCCCACGAGGCCACGACTATGAAATCGTGAGTCAGCACCTGGGGGGGACGGATGGCCTCATCACGACAGGCAGCGGTTCGCTCGTCAAATCGATGCAAGGAAAGGTCTTCCTCGCGGGTTGGCTGCGCCACACCGGCCCCACCATCATCAGCGAGGGGACGCTGCAGGTGAACGGCGACATCGCCGGACCTGTGGAACTGCGGGCACGTGGCACCTTGAGCGGCAGCGTCACCCTGAAGGACACCATCACCTTCGAGGGAGCGTTGAACAACGAGGGATGCCGCTTGATGCCGGGAGGCGAAGAAGATGCCCTCGAAGGTGTCATCACATCGGAGAAGAGCATGGTGTTGCCTGGCAACGTCTATCTGGAAGTGACAGCAGGCCTTATGGGCAATTCCAATGGCACCATACCTGTCTGCGGCAGCCTCCAGGTGGAGGGCGACCTCACTTTCAAAGGCACCAATCACATCACCGTGAACCTGCAAAACAAGGATGAAGCAGAATATGTCGTCGCCTCTTGCACCGGCACGATGACCTGCGACCCGACGAAGTTGAAGACTCGCGGCCTGGAAGGGGTGAACTACGATTTCGAGGTGGCAGACGGCAAAAGCCTCATATTGAAAATCCACAACACCCGCGCCCCGCAGCACGACGTGGTATGGACGGGCAGCGTGAGCAATGTGTGGAACTACAAGGACGAGAACTTCAGCATCGGCCAGCCCACGGCCTTCGTGCCTGGCGATGCCGTGGTATTCAATGCCCAAAGTCAGCAAACCAACATCAACGTGCCGGAGATGATGGTCACCAGCGGCGTCACCTTCGACAGCGGCACCTACACCCTTTCCGGCCAGGGCGGCATCAGCGGCGAGGGCGGTGTGACGGTGAACAAGGACGCCAACGTGACGCTGAACATGAAATACAGCGACTATACAGGCAAGACCATCGTGAACGGCGGTACGCTCACCGTGCCCAACTTCTTCGATGGTGGGAGCAACAGCGCCCTCGGCGCCACCACCGCTGCCAAGGACAACCTGCAACTCAACGGCGGCACCCTGGTGCTGAGCAAGGAAAACATGGGCACCGACCGCCAGGTCACCGTCACCGACACCGCCACCATACGCGTCACCCAAAGCAACAGTTCGCTCTCGCTAAAAGGTGCCGTCAGCGGTTCGGGATACCTTGTAAAAGACGGTGCCGGCCAACTGAACTTCACCTATGGCGGTGTCAACAACTTCGCCGGCCTGATAGTGAAGAAGGGCGTCGTGGCACAAGGGGCGTGGAACGCCACCTTCGGGCGCAACGGCTCTCCCATGCTGCTGGCTGGTGGCGAGGTGCGGCAAATTGATGTCAACAGCACCTCCACCGTGCCTGTCTTCAACCACGTGGTCACCGTGGCTGAAGGCACGACGAACAAAATTGTAGGTTCTTCGCGCGGCAAACTGAACGGCAGCGTGAAGGGAAAAGGTGCGCTGACCATCGTATCGAAATATGTGCGCTGCGACATCGGCCTGAACTTCAAGGACTACGAGGGCACGCTGACGGCCTCGGGCAGCCAGTGGCGCCTGATGAGCAACGTCACCGACATGTCGAAGGCCACGCTGAAGGTGGATGCCGCCACCAACATCGCCCACTACTCCGGCGGCAGCGCCACCCAACAAGCTGCCACGTTGAGAATCGGTGCCATTGCCGGCACGGCCACCGATGGTGTGTTGGAAGGACAGACCACCTACCGCATAGGTTGTCTCGACAAGGACATGGCATTCTCAGGCCTTTTCAAGGGGGCCGCGGTCATCAAGGAGGGCAAGGGGCGCCTCACGCTGAGAACGGCGGGGAGCACGTCGCCCATCACCGTCAACGACGGTACGTTGGAACTGCTCAACGCTTCCACCTCGGCTGTCACCACGGGGCAGGTCACCGTGGCCGCCACGGGTGTCATCACCGGCACTGGCACATTGCAGAACCTGACGATGAAGAATGGGGCCACCACGCTGTGCCAATTGAGCGCATACAGCAACTCCTGCCTCACCGTGAAGGGCAACCTGAGGCACGACGGCGACACCATCCTCGTGGTCGTTCCCACCACCCGGCAATTGTTGGTCGGCAGCGAAATCACCGTGTTCAAGGTCAGTGGTTCGCACACAGGCAACTTCATCGTGAAAGTGGATGATAGCGGCGTGGGGTATGAGTTTGACAGCTCCACGCTGCTCATCGACGGAAAACTGCGTGTCTCCGCCATCACCAACGGTATTGGTACAGCCATCGCCCCCGACGCCCTGGTGGACATCTACACCCTCAGTGGCATACGCCTTCATACCCGCAAGCCCTTTGCCGCTGCACGTGCATCACTCCGCCCCGGCACCTACATCGTCGTCTATGGCAACATCTCCCGAAAGATAAGAATCGGAGGAGCGAATGACAGGAAATCTTATTGATAGAGAATCGGAATAATCAGAGTAATCAGAGTAATCAAAGGAATCGGAATAATCGGAGTAATCCTTACGACAACGACCGGCGGTAGAACCGCCGGTCGTTGTATTTCCATGGGCAAGCATGGTGCTGTGTTGGTGAGGCCATTGTCATTTCACTGCCGCCTTGATGGCGCGTGCCGAAGTCTTGTTGGCATCGTAAGTCACGGTCATCATCTTGGTGCGTGGGCTCCACTTGACCTCCTTCACGCCATGGATGGCCTCGACCTTCGCCACGAAGTTCCTCTTCTTGGAAGCCTTGGGACTGACCTTGAAGGAAATCACCTCGATGGCAGCTGCATGGCGGTCGTGGTTCCAACCCCTATCCCTGTTTGCTTTCCTGTCAGGCTTGCCAGGTCTGCGGTCCACCATCTCCTTCTTTACAGGTTTTTTCTTTCTATCCACGTTGTTACCTGCGAACATTGGTGCTGTTGTGATGGCCATGATCATCATGGCAACAATCACTTTATACATGGTCTTCATAATAAATTCCTTTCTTTCTTTTGATGTTATACTTTTGATTCTGAAAACAAACTCTTTCTTGTTTCTGTTGCAAAAGTAATGTCATTTCCACGACCTGCAAAGGGAAGATTCCTAAAACCGTCAAGGTTTTTCCCTCTTCTGCAATGGGGAATTCCCCGAAGTGGTGATAGATGAAAGGATAGGCGTGGTGAAATCAGTCAGAAGTGGAGATGTTCACCTTGTCTTTAGCAGACAATGAGGGTAATCGACAGGTCACCGTGCGCGTCTCTCCAGGAGCCAAAGTAAGGTAATTGTCGCTCCAGTAAGCAGGACAGACAAGTTGTCCTCCTTGGTCTTTGGCAGTCAAACGAACCATGAAGGCCACCTTGTCAGAGGGATTGCTTACCGTCACTTCGTAAACTCCATCAGCAGACGGCTTCACATTCAACTCACAGTCGTTGACGCACATGTCATCGATCATGGCATAAGACGCATAGTGGGTGATGGGGGTGGTGACCCATGTGGTCTTGCCCCAATCATAGTCGTCAGCCTCAGAAGGGATGAAGTATTCGTTGGTGGCCATCTCAGCCCCTTTGCCATCAGTGAGTTTGAGGAAGAGAAATGCAGCAGGTGCGTTGGCGCTGTCGATGTCGAACACCTTGACCACCGTGCCAGGCTCCAAACGGATTTGTTGGGCATCCTCTGTCGTTTCGCCTTCTTTCAGCAGTTTCATCGATGCATTCACATTGGCCGTCTCCAACGTTTCGTTGACGGCAAACACGGCTTTTTGATGATAGTCATAAACAAGTTGAACCGGGGCGTTGGCCTTCCTCACCCCATAGTATGCAGCATTGGGCTGTTTGTAGTAATCGTAGAGTTGCCAATAGATTCCCGGGCGTGCTCCGTTAAGCATCCACTGGATGATGCCCGTGGTGTGTGGCCATCGGGCACGAAACGCCTCGAACATCGCCTTGGTGCTCTCGTAGTTGAGCATATCGGCACGACGCAGATACTCATCGATGTCCTTGGCGTCGCCAAAGCGTTGATGAATCACCTCGTTGAGTTGTTTCAGCGAGTTCATATCAGAGCCAGACACGGTGCAAAGGATGTTCCACCGGTTGTCGATGGGAAAGAGGTTTTTGCCCAGCATCTTCTCGAGAGACTCCTTGACGGGCAACTGGGCGCCGATGCCAGTCTCGGTGTTGAAGCCGAACGCTCCTCCGGGAGCTTTGGGCTGATACCAATAACTTGGGCCGACATACTCGTAAGGGCCTTCCATCTTGGTGCCCGACGGTCCCGAAATCTCGCTCTTCTGGTCTTTGGCCGATATCAGGTAATCGCGGTCGTCCTCCTTGCCGAGGAACTTCCGATAGCACTCCTCGAGTTCCGGCTTGGGCAACATGTCACTGCCAACAAACCAAGCGATAATCGCCGGGTGATGACGCAACCACATCACCTGGTCTTCAAACGACTGTGCGACAAGGTTGATGTCATCCTTGCCGATGATGCCGCCATATCGTTCATCACAAGGTGAGCCAAAATAGTCTTCCCATTCCCAGTGGCAACTCCACCCCACAAGAATCATCAGCCCCAACTCGTCGCAGAGGTCATACAGGTTCTGGGATGTGCCCCAGAATCCCTCCAGCCGCACCGTGTTCATATTCATGTCGCGAACATACTCCAGTTGCAATCGGTTGGTCTCTGGCGTGTCGCGCAGATAGATGTCATCGGTCCATCCAGCACCACGAATCAGCACCTTCTTCCCGTTGAGCGTGAATCCCCGATATCCTTCGTCGGTGAGATAGCTGTGTATCTCGCGTATGCCGAAACGCACATCCTCGGTATCTGAGACCTTGCCGTCCTCGACAAATTCCACGTGGAGGTCGCAGAGTTCGGGACTTCCCATGTTGTGACACCACCAGAGACGGGGATGGTCAATATGAATTTCCTCGGGACCAGTGAAACGTTTCTTTTCGCCTGCAGCGAGAGTTACGGGATAGCTGAACTTGTGTCCGTCGGCAGCACCTTGCAGGGTGCCTTCTACAGGTTTGTCGGAAAGGTTCTTCAGTTCGGCAACGACGGTGAGCCATGCCTCGTCGAGCGTCTCGGCATTCACTCTTGAACGCACAGCCGGATGTGATACAGCCACATTGCCGCAAGTTTTCATGCTCACCTCGCGGAATATGCCCATATTCTCGTCGGCAGGACGAGGGTTCCAATCTACGAAGCCTATGTTGGGCTCTCCTGGCCGGGCACGAAACACCTCAACCTCGAGTTTGTTTTGGTCGGCAACATCTTTGGTGACATCAAACTCGAATTGGCGGAACGGACCGAACATCTCTGCACTGTCGGCTATCTGCTTACCATTGAGCCATACATTGGCACGATAGCTGATGCCATCGAAATCGAGCACGACGTGTTCACCCTGCTTCAGTGCAGGCATGTTGAACGTGGTGCGATAACGCCACCCCTTCTCAAACTGCTTCTTATCGATGTTGGCATAGTCCTCGGCGGTCAGTGCTTCAGGCTCCATGCCTTGGGCTGTAAGTGTACCCATCAGGGTTCCTGGAACTTGTGCCGGCACCCACCCTTTGGGCGTCTCCACTTCCCATTCCATCTTTTGCATTGCCTTATCTGAGCAAGACGCCAATGCTCCAAGGAGCATCAAGCAGAACATCATGTTTCCAAGTTTGTTCATATTTTTACTTTTAGGAGTTAAAGAGGAGTTAAAGGGGAGTTTTTGTTTTTTCGGGAGTTAAAGGGACATATGATCACTTTTGGGAGTTATAGAGGAGTATTGATTTATCTGGGAGTTAAAAGGACATATGATCACTTTTAGGAGTTAAAGAGGAGTTGAAGGGAAACACTACACCAACAACGAGGCTCCAAGCAATGCTACATTGTCAAGAGAGGAAGGTGTGATTTTTGTGGCAGCCACATTGGCGGGATATGGGAATGACTGCAGCGACCGGCGCATAGCCGACTCATAGAGTGGGAATGCATTGGCAATGCCTCCACCGATGACGATGGCCTCCGGGGCATAGGTGAACAACACGGCCTTTATCAGTTCTCCTACATTCTCGCCGAATTCCTGCCATACCGCCAATGCTTGTTTGTCGCCTGCTTGTGCGCGCTTGCTGAAGTTGGCTCCCGTGTCGCCATACAATTCGGTGAAGAAGCGGCTGCTGCAATAGAACTCATAGTCGGCATCCCTGAAAGGCAGCGAGCCAATCTCACCGGCACCCGTATTCACACCGTTATAGAGTTTTCCGCCGATGATGATGCCGGCCCCCACACCGGTTCCCATGGTCAGCCCGACCATGTCGCTGGTACCCTGTCCTTCGCCGTAGCGCCACACCCCAAGCGCGAAACAGTTGGCATCGTTGTTGACGGCAACGGGCACGCAGAATTCCTTCTCAAGAATTGCCTTCAAGTGCACCTCCTTCCACGCTGGAATGTTGGCCACGTTGTACACAATGCCTTGGTTGCTATCCACCACCGACGGCACACCGACACCGATGCCTGTCACTTCTTTACGCATCAGTTGCGCTATCTGCCTTTTTAGTTGGTTGGTGATGACATCTTCTGCTTCATTGGCCGGACATGGCTCTATCACGGTGTCCACCACGTCAGCCCCGTCGACCAGGCCGACACGCATGTTGGTTCCTCCCAAGTCAATTGCAATTTTCATTGTTCCTTGTATTTGATGTTTGCGTTGTTGAGCATGTTGCGGTAATAAGCCGACACATCCTTCCAATGATAGAATGGGTAGCAGTCGGTGTCTATGGGTACAGAGGTTTCGTTCTCGTTCATCAGGAATTTGACCAAGATGTCGTCGGACCCTTGTTTGCGGAAAAAGACAAGTTGCACATTTCCTGCCATGGGGATGAGTCGGAACAAGGCAAATGTGTTGTGCAGGTTCTCCATGTCATCGGTGCCATTGACGGCCTCTTTCACACCCAGGATATACGAGAATGGCAACAAGACGCTATCGTGCCCGAAACGCAGTCGCACTTGCTTTTCACCAGACGCTATCACCTTGTCGGCTTCGTCGAGGAAGTTTCTCAGCAACGGGTATATGGCATAGTAGTTGGGGCGTGAACCAGGCATCAGCCCTTCCCACAAGCACCAGCTGGCGTTATAGACACGGAAGCCGTCGATGAGTTCGTCTTCAGTGAACAGGTCGTTGAACGACAGTCCCAACTCTGGCAGGCAGTGCATGTCGGAAGCGATGTTCCACAAGCCGTCGGCAAACTTGTAGCCATCAATAAAATCTTCCACCTTTTTCGGGTCTTTGAACAATAGTCCTATCTGATGGCGCCCATTGAGTTTCTCATGTCGGAACTTGTCCAGTTTTTCATACAGATGGTCGTCGATGCCTTTGTTTGGGATGTCGATGCTGTCGTTCGGTATCAAGTAATACATATCATGTTCGCTGGCATCCATTGTGATGTTCAGTTGGGGGTTCATCACTTTCAGTTCCTGACAGAAGTTGGCCATCGAGAGCATGCAGCGTCTTACTGTAGATGAGTTGGCCTTGACATCCACGGGTTGCATGAACAGCGTTGGATAGTTGGAGGCCAGCCGGTGGGCAATCCCCTGATGCTGCAGCGCCCCCAACCGTGTCAGGTCGCCATCCCTGTGCCAGGCGTCTGCCGCCGCTTTCCTCACCCTGAGCAGCACCTCCTCACCCTTGTCGGTCAACCATCCGCGTGTCTGGGCAGTGTCCAATTTCCCGACCACATACTTATAGTGTTTATCGGTGGTCATATAACGGGCGCCATGTCGTCCATAATGACTGACATAAAAAGGTTCATACCCTGCTGGGGGTTGTGTCACATTACCAGAGGGATTAGGATAGTTGCAATAGTTGCCGGTAGCCAACTCCATATGGGCAAGCAGTTCGGCTCTCGATGTCTGGGCATGGATGGGGAAAGCCATCACACAACCCATCAAGAAACTAATGATAGTCAGGCTTGTTTTATTCATACTATTATAGAGATAGGTTGATTCGATGACAAAGATATACAAAATATCAGACAAAGCAAAGAAATTGACAGAATTATCTTTGGAAAGAGGAAGAAAGAGGAGGAAAGAAGAAGAGGAGGAAAGAGAAGTTTTTAAAAGAGAATTCCCCATCCCCTCCTCAGGAAGGGATGGGGAATGCCTTATCGGATGATGACCTTTTGGCCACCCACTACATAGACGCCTTTCAAGCCATCGAGCGAATTGGCCTGGCTGCGCACCAATTTGCCGTCGATGGTGAAGATGTCGACAGGCTGTCCGCCGTCAATGACCTGACGGATGCCGGAAGCCACCATGATGGAGACGGAGACTGGTTTCGACTCCTGCCCGCTGGCATAAACCGCGGTCACGGCAAAGGTGTGCTCGCCATCCTCCACCTGGTCGGCGGCGATGGTGTAGGTTGTCACGCCATTCTCCACCGCGGCCACCAACTGCCTCTCGTAGTAGACATTGTACTTGCTCACCGCGCCGACATAGTTGAAGCGGACGTCATCGACCATCACGCCGAAAATGTCGTTCGACGTATGGCGGATGGCAAAGTATTTCGTGCCCTCTGGCAACATGACATTGTATGGCGTCCACGCCATCTCGTCGGTGGCAAAACTCTCCACCAGTTCGAAACTCTCTGGCTGGTTGTCGGTCTTGGAGGCCAGCACCTCGAACGACTCAATGCCATACCTGTCGGTGATGGCTCTGAGATAGAAACTGATTTCCTGCTCCGTGCCAGGCAACTCAGGTGAGATGAGCCAATGGTCGGCAGCATCGACATCACCGTCGGGCACCGGACACATCGACAGCATGACCTGCGTCCCGCTATGTCCCACCTCTTTGGCGAATCCGGCCTTGGCTATGTCGAAGACCATCCATGCCGAGGGGGCGTATCTGTTTTCATAGCTGATGCTGGGATCCTGCCAACTATACACCTCGCTGCCATTGCCGTCGAAGAGCGTCCATTCCCCGATGCGGCCTGCATGCTCCGTGGCGGTGATGCCGCCGATGCTGAATGTGGGGAAGGCATCAGTGTTGTCGAACGACTCCGTATGCTCAGCGGGCTCTGCAGCAGGTGCATTCCAGTTCAACTCCACGCCCGTTGCGCCCTTGTCCTCTGCCGTGAGGTTCTCTGGAGCGGGTGCTTTGCTGTCGTTGATGGTGATGGTGGCCTCTGCGGTGTTATCGGCAGGTTTCAGGTCGGCGCCGTAATCGGCCTGGACCTTGATGGTGCGGTCGCCAGCCTCGTCAAAGACAGAGGTGGCCCATGAGGCAGTGAACTCCTTGGTGGCAAACGGAGCGAGTTCCGAACCTATGGCCTCGTGCATCAACACCTCGTCGCCGACAGTGACAATGAGGGTGTAGTCCTTGGCAGCCTGCTCACCCCAGTTGGTGACGGTGACGGTGATGTCCGCCTTCTTGCCAGCATCCACGGCGGTGGGAGCCGACAACCCGACAGTGAGGTTGTGTGCAAGCAGGTCGACGATACGGATGTTGTCTACTACGAGAGCGTCACCCTGCTCTTCTATCTCACCCCAGTCGTCGATGATGGTGGGATTTTTGATGGCGGCCGTGAGACCCACCTGGGCGAAGTTGCCGGTCTTCAATTCGTTGAGCGGCACCTTCACGTTCTTGTATCCATTTTCATTCAACGATTCCGTGGCCAATGCCACCTCGTCGCCACCATCCACGTGTCCTGTCACGTTCACCCTGCCAACGCCGAACCCTACAGCATCGAAGAGCAATGTGGGATTGGTGCCCTCTTTGATGTTGAGCTTGCCAGAGTTGAGGTAGATGTTGCCAGCCTCCTGCGCGGTCATGGCAATGGCCATGCCGTCGTCGTCGCTCGACTGCGAGAAGTTCAGCCCCAGGCTGTTGCTTTCCCAGAAGTAATGCAGGTTGCCTTCGGCGAATCCCTCCACCACTGGCAGGTCGTATGGGCTGCCCACCAACAACCTGGCTCCCGACTCATCATAAAGCATCGACTCGCCAACTTCGTTACGAGCTGCCACATACCACACCTGGTATCCCTGTTCACCCTCGTTGGTGGTGAAGTCCAACACATATGAGTCGGCATCCGTCACCGAGGCCACCTCCTCGTCGGGTATGGTGGTGCCGGGGAGGCAAGCATAGATGACATATTCCACCTCGGCGAGGTTCACATAGCCTCCATTGTGTCCTGTCTCTTTCACCTTGTCCCAGGTGAGCATCACAGAAGTCTGCTGGTCGACGGCCTTGACATTCTTCACATATTCGGGTGTGTCGGGGCCAAGATAAACTGTCACCTTCTCACTCTTCAGTCCGATGCCGTCGGCGTTATAGGGAACAGCCTGGTAAGTATATTCGCCTGCCTCTTCAATATTGTCGGTATGGTTGAGTGTCGCACCAGGAGCCACATCTTCGAAAGCATCGACGAGGTCGCTGCCCCGGTAGAGTTCTATCTTGGTGAGGTTGGCGGTCAGCGCATTGCCATCGACGGAAGTGGTGGGTGCCATGACGACGATGTCGGCCGACTTGGCGCCCAATGCTCCAGGTGTCACTGTCAGTTCGGGAGCGGCAGGAGCGGTGGGTTCTGGTGCAAAATCGACGATGACCTTGTTGATCCACAATTCATACATGTCGGCATCGGAAATGCAATGTACGGCCACATGATAGGACCCTGTCTCATCGGCGGTGAAGGTGGCCTCGAAGTCCTTCTCGTCCTCATCGGTCACCACGCAGTCTTCCAGTACCTTCATATTGAGGCCTTCCACGGTGGCCTCCCGTCCTACTACAATCTCGAAACGCTCTGGGTAACCCGCCGAACCGGCATTCACGGTGATGGCGTAGCGCTTGCCGGCATCGAAATGCAAGGGCGGAGAGACGAGGTAGTCGTCGGCAGGCTGGGAGGAGCTATACTCATAGGTGGCGTGTGTGCCGCCATCCCATTCCCATCGCCGGTCGTCGTCGTTGGCATCAATCTGCATGAACTGGTCGCCCACGGCATCCTGGGTGAAGTCGGCAATGTAGGGAATATCATACACATAGTTCAATCTCACACTCACCACATCGCTCTTGTCGCCCTGACCGTCGGCATTGTAGGCCACCACTTGGTAGCGATAGGTTGCACCCTCCAGTTCCGGATTGTCGTCGACATAGGTCAATGCCATGCCGGGAGCCACGTCCTCGAAGGTCGTGATCACCTCGTTGTCACGCAACAGTTCTATTTTTGTCAGGTTGTCAGTCAGGTCCTCGCCGCCGATGTTCTTCGTCGGGGCGGTGAACGTGATGGTGGCCATGGGCTTTTCCGGGTCTGCCGTCACCGTCAGGTCGCTCACGGCAGCCGGAGCAGCCATGATGGTCTCGTCCACCAACAGGTTGTCCACCCTCAGCGAGGCATGGTCGTAGTCGCTGATGGCATGGATGCCGAAGTGGTAGTAGCCCGTCTCGGGCACGGTGATGAACTTGTTAGCCAGCGTCAGGGGCATTTCCGTCTGCAGTTCGGTAGGTTCGATCACCATGATGGTCATGGCCTCGGCCGTGGCTGCTGTCCCCATCTTCACCTCCATGCGCTCATCATAGGCGTCCGTAGAGCAATGGGCGTCGATGGTGAAGCTGTAGGTCTTGCCGGCCTCCAGGCGTATGGCGGGCGAGATGAGCCAGTCGTCGGCATCGTTGTCGCTATTGTATTTATAGGATGCCTCGTCTTCAAACTGATGCCAGGTGCTGCCGTCGCCGTTGGCATCGATGATGGTGAGCCAGTCCCAGTCGTCCACGCTGTCGAAGCCGTTGGCATAGGGCAGCACCTCGATGGGTGCGAAGGGGTCGTCCTTCGACAATGCGATGTCGTTGAACCACATCTCCGCCCTCACTTCCTCTGGGTCGGCATTGGCCAGCAAGTTACGTGTAGAGGTCATCGTCTGGGTGTCGCTGTCATACAGCATTCGGAAATCCGTCAGGTCTCCGCCTTCACATCCCACGGCATACACCGTGGCATCACCGTTGGTGCCCTGCGTCTGCAACCCTTCGAAGGAGACATCCATTCCGTCTATCTTACCCTTCATCCAGGCTTCGGGATAGTCGGGGAAGAGTCCTTTCAGATAAACATAATCGTCCTGGAAGCCGATGGTCACATAGCCTTTGTAGAGGTGCTGTTCCTCGCCTTCCTGCACATGTCCCTTGACATGCCACGTCTCGGTCTGCAAACCGTCGGGCGGGGTCACCGTGACGGACTCCAAGGGCTCGTATCCGCCCGTGTAGGTCCACACGGTCTCATAGTCACCCTGCCAGGCGAAAGAATCGTAGTCGTCCCAGAACAGTCCCATGAAACAATTCTCCGAGGATTTCTCGAGCGAGATGGTGCCTTCAACGTCGTCAACGGCGAAGGTAAACCTGCCGTTGTTGTAACCGTCATAATTGCTGAAGCCACCAAATTCGTCGACGACAGCCCATTGCAGACTGAGGGTGACCTCGGCGGAAGCGTTGTACTCGATAGGTTGGTGGACGGGCACACTGATGGTGTTCCCCTTGCGCATTCCTTTCACCCACGCTCCTGTAGGATAATTGGAGAGGATGTTGCGGATATACACCGTACCATCGTCGCAGGTCACGATATGCACCGACCCGCTTTGTTCCATCGTCACCAATTGGTCTTCGTTGTCATAGCGCATGCCACTACGTTCATACACCTTGCGCTCACCCTGGGCGGGGCTGACGATGATGCCATGCGCATCCACCACCTCGCCATTGGCCTTGGAGGCTTTCATGGGGAGGCCCACGCTCACTTGCGAAGGACGCTTGGCTTGGCGGCCATCCTGTGGTTGAACAGGGGCCTTGACAGGTGATTTCCCGTCGAGGGACATCGAGGTGGCAATCCGTGCGTCACGGAAGGCGATGCCAGGCTTGCGCACCTTCTCTATCGGTTTCACCGATGAAACAGGGTTGGCCGTCTGGCTTCCCTTGAAATTGAACACCTTGGCCTTTGGGGCAGCCTGCTTCGTAGAGAAGTCCTGTTCCTGGGCTTGCAGTGTAAGACCGCTGATGGTCAAGATAGCGGTCAGCATCCAGAGTTTCCTTTTTTTCATCTCTTCTTATGATTAACAATTACATTGCTTCTTAGCGAAACCATTGATGTTCATCTGCTTACTACCTTTCGGACGTCATATACAGGGATGATCTTCGAGGTTCATCCCTCGAAGTGTTGTGAGACGGGGATGCTCCTTGTATCGTGCATTATCAATGGGTTTGTGGATGAAAGATTTTGCATCATAATTCCACGCGTGCGCGTGCGAAAACCGAGGCAAAAATATGAAAAAAAATGCCAAACGCATCAAAGAAAAACAGATTGCGAAGAAAAAAGGACAAATAGCAAAGCAAATCAAGACCGTTCTCTTCGTGTTTACAACCCGCCCCACCTCATTTTTTTTGGGGGGTACGGACCCTTTGTAGGGACTTATTTCATGCGTGTCCGAATAGACCAAATGGTTCCCAGAAGTCGTAGGGGCGGGTCTATAAGATTGAAAATTGAAGATTGAAGATTGAAAATTAGATTCATTGTCATCCCGAATTTTAGAATTGGAGAATTTTACGGGCGGGCACAAGACCCGCCCCTACAGCCGCACCGTTTGCCGCACCGTCATTCTTGGCTTTTGTATGGATATTGAGGTGGACAAGAGAATGCATCATCTTTTCTTTCCCTATCGGCTACCTCGTCGTCGGATGAAAAAACTACCGATGGCCAGGGCAATGACAAGGAAGGTGACGACGAATGCCCAGATGTTGGTGACACGCGAGGTTGCACTGATACTGTACTTAAAACCATCGGGAATGGTACGCTCTCCTGAAACGCGGTAGTGGATGGCACGCCCGTCATATTCTCCCATACCTGCATCCGTAACTTTTCCAGGCATGACAAGGTCATAGTTGGTGTTGAACGCCAGGAATGATTCATAGGGCAGACTATTGTCTAATGTGTCGAGTTTCAGGGAGGTGTAGGCATCGGAATGGAAATGACTGTCGAGCAACTTTTTGAAGTTGTCAAATTTGTCATCCGTGTAGTTGAGCACATCTGGATGCATGGCCAACTCATCACATTGACTGACGAACGCCTCCTTGCTGACAGGCGGGTTCTTGACTTTGTCGTAGTTGTCGGCAATGATCTTGCATATTTCAGTAAACCAGTTGGCATTGATCCATTGGTTGACTTTCACCTCCATTTTGTCCAACACGTCTTTCTTTTCCTGACCACTGCAGTTTCGTGTCAGGTCAGGATGGCCGGTAAACCAGTAAGAGGCAGAATCGGTACCGAGGAAGCGACTGATAGGGATGGGGAAAAGTGGCGGACCGTCATAGGCAAAAGTCTCTGTGAATGTGTAGTCGGTGTAGAACCACTTGAAGTTTTTCTCCAACTTGCTATTGGCCTTGAACCCTTTTGCCATGAGCAGTTGGTCGCTCATATCCTGCACCGTCTCGAATTGTTTCTTGACGTGCACCATCAATGTGTCGGACAGTTGCTTGTTAGGATTCAGCTTTTGAAGGCTGTCGACCTGGGCCTGGGTCATGGGCACGGGATGTCGCAGGGAGTCGTTGCCGATGACCGACCAGGAGCGTTCCCAATGCTTGTCAATGAGACTGTCGAAATCCTCTTCCTGCGGTTTCATCAGCTTCTTTTCCTCGGTGTGGAACGAGTATTCGCGGATGCAGGTGCCGTCCTCGTTGATGACGGTCAGCATGCGGGCATCCTTGTTCTTGCATGATGCCATGAAGAGCACCAGCATCATCACGGCTATGGTTTTACTGTTGGTTTTCATAAATCATCCGTTTTAGTGAACGATAGGTTTTCGATTGTTCCCTTTTCCGCTCCAAGTAGCACATATATAATTCCCGGGGTGTGCTCCCCTCGCAGAGGTCGGGCGTATGTCCTGTTTGGTTGGTTGCCATTGTCTGTTGCGGTACTTCATTGTTCTCTCCTTGGACGGCGAAAAACAGGCCGATTAAGAATACTGCTGCCATTGTCGTGGCTGTCCGCAGGAGAGTAACCCATACCGGCGTATGAGTTTTGACTATTTCCTTGTCCATGCCATTCACAGCGGAGAAGCTCTGGAACACTTCACGGTAAGGCATCAGGTCTTCTGCAATGTCCTCTCCTTGGAAATAGTTGTAGAGCATCTGTTCCTCCTCCAACGTAGTTTCAGCATTGAGGAAGCGCTCCACCAGCTGTCGTATGTAGGTTTCGTTCATTTTGATTCAGATTTTAATTGTTCGACGATGCTTCTCCGTGCCCTGCTGAGCGACTGTCTTACAGCGGCCTCGCTGGTTCCGATGAGACTTGCGATGTCGGCCATCGTCATTTCCTGCATGTGCCGCATACGGAGCACGGTCTGTTGCATGGTAGGCAGGGCGTCGACCAGTTCCATCATCCGGTCTATCTGCTCGTTTCTTGTCAATTCCGACTCATCGTCATTGGCGATGTCGGCACGGGCGATGTCAACCGTCGCTCGTTTTCGCCTGACTTTGCTTAGAGACAGGTTGCGGACGACCACCCTGGCAAATCCACGGACATTCATGATGGGCTCGTCGCGAAGTTGCCACAGGCGGAGCATGGCATCCTGCACCACGTCTTCCGCCTCCTCGTCGCTGCCCAGGATTCCCCTGGCTACGCTCAGCAGCGTCGGGCGCATGGCCTTCACTTCGTCCATCAATCTCTCTGTCGTCATACCTTTTGTCGTTCTTTTGTCTATATGACGCCATATAACCCCTTTTGTGACATAAAAAAATGAAAAAGTGAGATATTTGCTGAATGCCACTTGAATATTCCGACTTCTCACACCTCGTAAATGCTGTTCGGCATTTGGTTCACTCGCCGCAATCTACGACGTGTTCAAGCCCTTCCAGATAGGCTGCAAGGTCGAGAACCTCTGGAACGTCGGGGTGTCCGACGGGAATCCCTACGAAAACTCACTCTGCCGCATCACGCGAGAGCCGCTGATACGAAAACAGCAGAGGAAGCCCTCTCGCCAACGAAAATCCTACGGGCAATAAAGTCCCCACCAAGACTATTTTCGTTGTTCTCGCGCAATTTTTGAGAAAAATAACTCGGAATTGCGCGAGAATGTTTGGAAAATTCAAAACTATTGACTAACTTTGTCCTAAAGAAGCAGAACTTTCGAATAACTTTGCAAAACATTCAATAGAATAGAAAGGAAAATGGAATACAAGGATGTAACAAAAAAAATGGTCGGAATTGCGAGGCAAGCATATCCGGGCAATAACATTAAAAAGGTTTTACAAATTGGTGTTGTGGATGGTCGCACTATCTATTTTGCCATTGGGAGAGGTGGTAAGGTAGGCATATCCCGTAAATTCTATATTAAAGAAGACGGAACTGTTCATAAATTGGATATAGAGGAACAGGCTCAAATAGCATCGATATTACGGGTATAATTCGATAACTTTAGACAGGTACTTATTTCGAGTGTTTATTAGGAGATTGTCTAAACGAAGTATTTCCAAACCCATATTTTCTATTTCTGCTATTTGCAAAATTGATTTTAGATTGCAGAAAGTATTTCCTTGTTCGTCATGAATGAGCAGTTTTCCACCAATTCGTTCCATATATACGATGTGACCTTCTACTTCGCCCCATTTAATAACTTTGTTCTTGTACAACTGATAACTTTCATTATCTGTCCATGCAAGCGAATACCGCGTCCCTTCGGCTTTCGTCAATTCATTCACCCTCTTTATTAGCTGAGCATATATTTGCTCTTGGTCTCTGCTCTTCGTCTCCGTTTTCAAAATTTGCAATGACTCACAAAAAGGAAAATTTTTTTTGCCCTTTTTGAGAAACGCTTGCGTTTTTTTCTTACTTACAGCTATTTTTCTTGCCTTTTTATTTCTTTTTTTTAGCGAAGCGTTTTTTAATTAATTGTTATTCAGATGGATGCAGACTTGTGTATAAAGATCAGCCCTTGAGGGGCGGGGATGTTGCACTCCGAGTGAGCATCCCGGGGTGTGGACACGGTCTCTTGGCGTAGATTGCTCACCAAATTGCAATCGCACCTTACGAAAATTTACAAAAATCTGAACATTTGTTCAGACTTTCACCCTCGGCATCCACTTTCTTGGCTTCACCGAGGGCCTTTTCGTCATATTTGTCGTTATTTTGCCTGTCATTTTTTACTTTACCTTTTTCGTTCTCATTCGTGATAAGTATAGGAAACGATATGCATAACGACTTCATACAATTAGCGACGGCGATTCGCCCAAGGCTCATTTCCCTGTGCCGGAGTTTCTTCGACCGACAGGAACTGGCCTGCGATGCCGAGGATGCCGTGCAGGAAACACTGCTGCGGCTATGGCTGATGCATGAAAGACTGAGGATGTATCACAATCCTGAGACCCTGGCCATCAAAATCGCCAAGAACGTTTGCATAGACATGCTGAAGAAAGCCTGCTCTCAGCATGAACCTTTGGAAGACGGCATCGTCGTGTTTGCGCCATTGCAAACCGACCATCAAGCCATCTTACACGATACAGAGAGAATCATCGGCCAGGCGATGAAGAAATTGTCTGGAACGCAATGCAGGATGCTCGTCATGAGGAGTGAAGGTATGACGATGGAGGAAATCGCCGCTGCTTGTGGCACGACACCTGCTAGTGCAAAAACCATGGTTTGCACTGCCAGGAAACAACTGATGACAACTATCAATATAAGGAGGAAATGAAATGACAGACCTGAACGACAAGAAGAAACGACACGAACTCATCCGTCGTTATCTGGAAGCAGAGACCACCATTGAGGAGGAGCGTCAACTCCTGGAATACTTCATGCATGCGGAGGAGGAACTCACTCCTGAAGAGGAGGATGTGAGGCTCGTCATCCTTTCCACCAACTGGCATGTCGAGGTGAACGGGTTGAATGACGAAAAGGAGGCTGAATTCGACAAGATGATGAAGAGGGACACTGTTGATTGGAAATCACACAAGATTCCATCCAATATGTCATGGGCGTTCTCGGTGGTTGCCGCCCTCATACTTGCCTTATGCCTGATAACCAAGGGAACGATGAAAGAAACTCCCGCATCGCAACAATATGCAATGAAAACAACCACGACATCCCCCACTAACGGACAGACATCCTTAAAGGAACAATCGCAACAAAAGGAAAGAGAAACGGAATTCCAAATGACCATGGTGGAAGAAGGGAACACGGCGCAAAAATCGATGACGTTGGTTGGCGACAAGGACATTCAAGAACCCAACATTCCCATAAGGGAGGACAACAAACAAGTGGCGGCAATGATTGAACCATCAGAAATGGAAACGCCTAACACATCAGTAGCATTTACGGCGACGGCAGGAGATGATGGGATGGGCAAGCGATACCCTTTGAATGTCACTGCCGCCAATTACAACGGGGAACAAAAAGGCGGCAATCATCTTGCGCCTTCCGGAAACATCACTTTCACCACCAAGACCAATCCAAACAACGAAGCCTCGCACTTTGTCGTGGTCAATATAGGGAATGGCGTAAGGATGCTCTATTCAGAGATGCAGGATGACTCCGTCATCTATATCGTTGATGGGAAAAGAGTGAGCAAGGAAGCCGCAAACCGTATTTCACCGAATTGCATCAAGGAAAAGCGAAGGCTGAAAAGAGGCACAGCCGATGCCATCAAGGAAACCCCGGAAGGACTTACCCATGACATCATTCTGATTACGACAAAACGCTCGGATGCCAATGGAGAGGAACACTCCTTGGCACCTCGCAAAGACACCCCGTTGGCTTCCGAGGATGACACGAGAACAGGCATATGCTTTCTATGACAACAAATAAGGAAAGAACAAAAATGATGACATCGTTAAACTCTCTCACTAACGTTTCATCATGGAGCAGCTTCGACGGGATGTCGAGGCTGCTTTTCCTCTCTGTGATGGTTTTACGCCAAAAGGCATGTTGCGGCATATTTTCGGACATGCATGAAGCAAGCCCCTACAGTTGCTACGTTTGCCGCACTGCCATTCTTGGCCGTTTGTACAGATATGCATGAAGCAAGTCCCAACAGTTACAACAAGACCGTTTGGCGTAGTTGCATACCCCTCCTCTTTAGGGGCGGGTCTACGGAGTTGAGGATGAAAGGAGAATGCGCCGAGCTCATATAGTCCTTTTAGCCCAAAAAGTCCGTAGACAATTTCTATTTTATGGATATGATTAGTGCATTTGAATGGGTACTTCAGTCAATAATTCGCCTATTCGGGATGACAATGAATCTAATCTTCAATTTTCAATCTTCAATCTTATAGACCCGCCCCTACGACTTCGAAGGAGGATTTGCAACGGGGAGCGACAAATGTTGCAGTTGTTGCGACAGGACTGCCGACTTGCCTACTTCATTTTTTCTTCTTTTTTGTCTGATTAATCCATTTTTTTGTATATATTTGCAAGGTCATTTGACAAGTATTGGAAATTTCAGCCTCCCCCTCTGAGCCAGTGGGGGGATTGGTGGAGTTTGCGCCCCACCCTTTTCCTCACCTCCCACTTTCAAAGTGGACTCAACGATGTTGCAACCCAAAAGTATGACAACCAACAATACGAATATGAAAAGACTGTTTTTCTGCCTCATGGCAATGACGAGCGTGCTGATGCTGTCGGCCCAAAGCATTTATGATTTCAAGGTGAAGGACGATGTCGGCAAGGAAGTATCCCTCTCCGACTACAAGGGGAAAGTGCTGCTCATCGTCAACACCGCCACACGATGTGGATTCACGCCCCAATACAAAGAGTTGGAGGCCCTCTATGAGAAATACGCCAAGGATGGTTTCGAGATTCTCGACTTCCCTTGCAACCAGTTCGGGCAGCAGGCTCCTGGTACCATTCAGGAGATTCACCAATTCTGCACGGCCAATTTCAACATCAATTTCCCGCAGTTCGACAAAATCGAGGTGAACGGAGACAACGCACATCCACTCTATGTGTGGCTGAAATCCCAGAAGGGATTCGGTGGCTTCGACGTGGCAGATGAGCGGGGCAAGATGATGGACGGGATGCTCCGCAGGCAGGATGCCGAGTATGACAAGAAATCCGACATCAAATGGAACTTCACCAAGTTCCTTGTCAACCGCGACGGACAGGTCGTCAAGCGCTACGAACCGACGGACAAGATGAGCGACGTAGAAGCCGACGTGCTGATGGAAGCCAACCCTGTGCTGAGCAACATCATGACACGGCGCTCCGTCCGCAAATACCTCGACAAGCCCGTGGAGCATGAGAAGTTGGAGGTCGTCGTACGTGCCGGCATCAACGCACCGAGCGGGATGAACCGCCAGCCGTGGATTGTAAGGGTGGTGGAAGACCAGAAGTTGATAGCCGAAGTGACCGAGATTTACAAGCAGGAGAATGCCGAACAGGTGAATCGCGACAAGGATTTCAAAAACATGTTCCGCAATGCCCCGAACCTCATCTGCGTCTGCACACCGGCAAATGGCGGCGGCGAACTGGATGCCGGATTGCTGGGAGAGAACATCATGCTTGCCGCACAGTCCATGGGACTTGGCACCTGTTGCCTCGGTGGTCCTGTGAGATGGCTCGTAGCCAGCGAAAAGGCGAAGTTCTTCATCGACCGCCTCGACATCCCTGCCGACTACAAACTCAACTACATCATCGCCATCGGCTATCCCGATGAGCAACCGGCAGCAAAGCCCCGTGATGCTTCCAAGGTGAAGTACATCAAGTGAACGTCCTTGCCAGCCCTCTTTCAAGGCCAATGCACCATTGAAAACAAGTTGTCGTGGACATCAAGCATTTCTTTTTGGAAAAAGGCCGGGGGGAGGCGTTGATCCTCCTCCATGGCAATGGTGAAAGCAGCGACTATTTCCAAGGGCAGATGGATGAGTTTGCCCGATATTATCGCGTCCTTGCCATTGACACCAGGGGGCACGGGAAGACACCCAGGGGCGAGGCACCATTCACCATCAGGCAGTTTGCCGACGACCTCCTGGGCTTCATGGATGCACACCAAATAGGAAAGGCCCATCTGCTTGGCTTCTCCGACGGAGGCAACATCGCCATGGTCTTTGCCATGAAACATCCTGGTCGTGTGAACCGACTGATACTCAATGGAGCCAACCTTGATGCAAAAGGGGTGAAACGCTCTGTGCAAATCCCCATCGAGATGGGTTACAGAATCGCGAGCATGTTTGCGAGGATGAGCAAGTCTGCCAAACAAAACGCAGAGATGCTGGGACTGATGGTCAACGACCCCAACGTGCTGCCGGAAGAACTTCGTGGCATTCAGGCAAAGACATTGGTTGTCGCCGGAACCAAGGACATGATCAAGGAGGAGCATACACGACTGATAGCCCGCAACATCCCTGACGCCCGACTCGCTTTCATCAAGGGGAACCACTTTGTCGCCAACAAATGTCCACATACTTTCAATCGCATAGTGCTTGAGTTCTTGAAAGAATGAACAAGGGAGCGCGGGCGTCCTCGCCTGCGCTCCCCCAAATGGCGACATTTTTTCTATCTTCCGGCTCATCAATCGATTTTTTTGCTTAAATTTGCAAGGCCGTTGGGCAAGTATTGGAATCTGGCCTTACCTTGAAGGAAACGAAAGGAAAGAAACACATCATCAAACCATACAACTATGAAGAAAATCTTATTTATCATGGCGGCAGTGCTGGCAATCGGCCTCGCTGCATGCTCACAAGGAAACAAGGGCAAAGAGAACAAAGAAAACACGGAGAACAAGGACACGAAGAAAACATTGGTTGCCTATTTCTCCGCGTCAGGCGTGACGAAGGGCGTTGCCCAACAGTTGGCTGAGGTGACAGGCGCCGACCTGCACGAAATCAAGCCGGAACAGCCTTACACGGAAGCCGACCTCGACTGGCACAACAAGCAGAGTCGCTCGTCTGTTGAGATGCAGGACAAATCATCCCGACCCGCGATTACAGGCAAACTGGAGAACATGGCTGACTACGAAGTCATTTATGTCGGCTTCCCCATCTGGTGGTACACCTGCCCCACGATTGTCAACACCTTCATGGAGGCATACGATTTCAAGGGCAAGACCGTCATCCCCTTTGCCACCTCTGGCGGCAGCAACATCGACAAGGCATGCGAAGACCTGAAAGCCGCCTACCCCGACGTCAACTGGAAAGAGGGCAAGCTCCTCAACGGCATCACAAAGAAAGATTTGGAGGATTGGGTGAAAGCCATCGAATAATGGTTTGAACCATTATGAAGAGGACCATCAACGCGTCAAATCAAAATTGATATGAATATGAACAAGCCCCTTTTAGCCTTGTTAGGTATCAGTTTTATGTTTGCAGCTTGTCAAAAACAAGAACAAAAGGCATCAGACATGGAATTTTCAGACGATGTCAAGGTGGCGCTTGCCGATAGCGGCCACATCATATTAGACAGCCTCCAGTGGACGAGGAGCCCTCAGTCTTGCGACATCAAAGGCGACACCATCCGCATCACCACGGCACCGCACACCGACCTGTGGCAGCGCACCTACTATCACTTCCAGAACGACAACGCCCCGGTGCTGCAGATGAAGACACGGGAGAAGTTCTTCAGCTTCGTGGTCAAGACCGATTTCACCCAAAGCCATCACCGTTTCGACCAGTGCGGCATCGTGATGTATCTTGACAGTGCGAATTGGCTGAAAGGCTCCGTAGAGTACGAGAACGAGGAGTTTCAACATCTGGGAAGCGTGGTGACCAACAATGGTTACTCCGACTGGGCAACGACAGCCATTCCCGCTGATGTCAAGACCATGTGGTATCGCTTCTCCCGCAGGGAGGACGATTATTGCATCGAATGCTCCAAAGATGGTGTGAAATTCAGCCAAATGCGCATTTGTCACATGCAAGCAGGAGCAGAGGAAATCCGTTTTGGCATCTATGCATGTTCTCCCGAAGAGTCGTCGTTTACGGCTGTCTTTTCAGATATGAAAGTCACCGAGTGCATGTGGGCGGCACACGACGGGCAACAACCTGACAAGGAATAAAAGAAGAAGTTGAAGAAGTTAAAGAAGTTATAGAAGTTAAAGAAGTTATCGCTTCGCTCGAAGTTAATGACAATAGTTCCATAAGTTGGGCGTTGTTGGTTATACCCCGAAGTCGTAGGGGCGGGTCTTGTGCCCGCCCCTACCCTTTTTGCACCAACAAAGAAAGACACGCACGAAAATATTATTGTCATCCCGTTTAAAAAAATGATAAAAAATATGAAACAATCCGTCTGTCCATGATAGAAACAATGGATGATGCCAGTATTTATATGTAAAATAGCGTATGCGTACATAACATATCATCATCCAACGTACAACAAATATGGCAGCAAAGGAATTTATTGTAGCAATAGAATTAGGTTCTTCGAAAATCACCGGCATCGCCGGCAAGAAGAACATGGACGGGAGTATTCAAGTGCTCGCCGTCGTGAGGGAGGACGCCACCCCTTGCATCCGCAAAGGAGTGGTCTACAACATCGACAAGACCAGCGCTTGTCTGATCAACATCATCAACAAACTGAAGACACTTCTCAAGTCGGAAATATCACAAGTATATGTGGGCGTCGGCGGTCAGTCCATCCGCTGCATCCCCAACAACAGCGTGAAGACGCTCCCCGAAGACACCATCATCACCCAGGAGATGGTCAACGAACTGATGGACAACAACCGCTGCACCCGTTACACCGACCTTGAAATCCTTGATGCAGCCACCCAGGAATACAAGGTGGGGACTCTGTATCAGGTTGACCCCGTGGGCATCCAGAGCGACAAGATTGAGGGCAACTTCCTCAACATCGTCTACCGCAAGTCGTTCTACCGCAACTTGGTCAAATGTTTTGAAAAGGCCAAGATTTCCATCGCCGAGATGTATCTCGCACCCATCGCCCTGGCGCAAAGCATCCTCACGGAAACAGAGATGCGCAGCGGCTGCCTCCTCGTCGACCTGGGTGCCGACACCACCACCGTCTCTGTCTATTACAAGAACATCCTCCGCCACCTGGCAGTCATTCCCTTGGGCGGCAACAACATCACCAAGGACATCTCCACCCTGATGATGGAAGACGACGAGGCCGAGGAGATGAAAATCAAGTATGGCAAGGCTTTCATTGAGCCCACAGACATCGACACCGATGAGACACTGCCCATCGATGCCGAGCGCTCAGTGTCGGCAAAGGCTTTCAACGAACTGGTGGAATCCCGTGTCGATGAAATCATCCAGAATGTATGGTTCGGCCAGGTGCCGCCGAAATACTACGACAAGCTCATGGGCGGCATCATCCTCACCGGGGGAGGGTCGAGAATGAAGGAAATCAAGAAGGCGTTCACCGACATCACCGGCATCCAGAAGGTGCGCATCGCAGACACGGTGAACCAAAAAGTTACCTCCACCGACAGGGGAGTCTACGCCCACGACGGCACGATGAACACCGCCCTTGCACTTCTCGCCAAAGGCGACATCAACTGTGCCGGTTCGGCCATCAAACCCATCCCCGACCTCTTTGACACCGAAGAACGCCCTGTCAACATTCAACCAAACACTCCAAGAACAAAAGCCAGCAAAATGGGTGAAACAGGACAGATGGATTATCCCGAGAAAAAGCCATCCAGCGAAAAGAAACGCAAGCCACAGGAAAAAGACATCCGCGAAAAGCCAAACACCCCGCACAAGGACGGGTGGATCTCCCGCGGATATGGAATGTTGCAGGATTTCTACACGAAAATCATCTCCGCAGAGAACGAGGATGAATACGATGACTGACCCTCTCACTCACCACCAAAAATAATAGAAACATGCCAAACGAATACAACCCCAGCATACAAGAAGTCCTCGATTTCGAAGGCCTTCAAAAAGAGAATCCCATCATCAAGGTCATCGGTGTTGGTGGCGGCGGCGGCAATGCTGTCAACCACATGTATCGTGAGAGCATACAGGACGTGTCTTTCGTGGTCTGCAACACCGACCGCCAAGCCCTCAGCGGCTCACCCATACCCGTGCACCTCCAACTGGGCGAAGGCCTTGGTGCCGGCAACATCCCCGAGGTGGCACGCAAAGCTGCGGAAAATGCCGTGAACGACATCCACCAGATGCTCAACGACGGCACCAAGATGTCGTTCATCACCGCCGGCATGGGTGGCGGCACAGGAACCGGCGCCGCCCCCGTGGTCGCACGCTTGTCCAGGGAACTCGGCATCCTCACCGTGGGCATCGTCACCATACCCTTCAAATTCGAGGGTGCCAACAAAATAGACCAGGCACTCGACGGCGTAGAGGAAATGGCAAAGCATGTGGATGCCTTGCTCGTCATCAACAACGAGCGCCTCCGCCAAATCTATCCCGACTGTTCCGTGCTCAACGCCTTCGCCAAGGCCGACGACACCCTGAACATCGCCGTACGCAGCATCACCGAAATCATCACGGTCCACGGACTCATCAACCTCGACTTCAACGACGTGCGCTCCGTACTTAAAGACGGCGGCGTCGCCATCATGAGCACGGGCTACGGTGAAGGGGAAGGACGTGTGAAGAAGGCCATCCACGACGCGCTCAACTCTCCCCTGCTCAACAAGAACGATGTGTTCAACTCCAAGAAAATACTGCTGAACATCACTTTCGCCGAGGACAAGGATAACGAGGGGCTGATGATGGAGGAGATGGACGACGTCCACGACTTCATGGCCAAATTCGGCAACGACTACAAAATCAAATGGGGACTTGCCATCAATCCCGACATGGGCAAGAAAGTGAAGGTGACCATCCTTGCCACAGGTTTCGGCATCGACCATGTCGACGGCATGGACAAGCGCCAGAACAAAAGCATACTGACCGACTCCGCCCGCCTGGCCGATGAGGAAGAGCATCGTAGGAAACAAATCAATCGTCGTGAGACTTACTACGGTAAAAACACATCCACCCCCTACAAGCCACGTCCGAACATTTACATCTTCAAGCAGGAAGACCTCGACAACGAGGACATCATCATGGCTGTGGAGAGAACCACCACCGCACGTCGCTCACGCAAATTCCTCGACCGCATCTGCAACATTTCAAAAGACGACGAGACGGGTGTCTCGACTACAGCCGAAGTAGAAACCAACAGCAACAGGATTGTGTTTTAAGCGAGATTTGGCAGCAGGAGGGTTTAGGAGGGGATAGGAGGTTTAGTAGGTTCCGGGAGGTGCCAGGAGGCTGGGGTTTGACGGTCTCCTGGTGTATGTATTTTTGTATTTTCTTTGTTGATGCGAGCGGGGACGCCCGCGCTCCCACTTCCTAAAATCCGACATTTTTTTGTTGTCGGTTTCATAGGCTTATTTTATCGGTTACGGACGACATTGTAACCTTTTCTCTTGCATGAACTTTTGGGAGACAATAATTGGTTCATTGCCGACGGGATTGCCACCATCAACGGAAGCCTGAATTGTAAGGGCCAAGATATACACCTCATCCTCTGCGATGGCGCATTTGTCATTCTCAACGGACTACTCATAGACTCGGATACTTATTTCCACATTTACTGCCAGTCGTATGGAGATAGGATGGGAAAACTCTATTCCAACAGCGACGACCTTGATGACAACCCCGGCATAGGCAACCCAAGAGGTAAATACAGATGTGGCCCCCTCACCATCTATGGCGGCTATATCTTTGCCAAAGGTGGTTCAAATGCAGCCGGAATAGGTGGCGTGGCCCCTATATTGGGGGTGGAATCATTATCACTTTATATGATGGCAAGCTTACGGCTTATGGCGGAAAGAATGGAGCCGGTATAGGCGGAGGTTATTATTGCAGCGGTGGCGAACTTACCGTCTATGGGGGTGAGGTGAATGCCTATGGGGGCAAGGCTGCAGGAATTGGAAGTGGTGAACTCGATAACGGTATTTATGGTTCACTTACTACAAATGGCGGCGAAATCACCATTACTGACGGCAAGGTGGAGGCTCATGGCGGCGACTATGGCGCCGGCATCAGCGGTGGGCAGGACAGCAGTGGCGGTACCATCACCATCAGTGGTGGGGAGGTCCTTGCCTTCGGAGGCACTGATGCCGCGGGAATAGGAAGCGGCGAGGAGAAAAGCGAAGACATCGACGGTGGCACCATCACCATCACCGGTGGGTATGTCATGGCCGAGGGAAAGGAGGCCGGTGCCGGCCTTGGAGCCGGCGAGGATGCCGCAATGGGCAACATATCCATCAGCGGGGGCACCGTCCATGCCTACGGCGGTGTGGACAGCAAGGCCATCTATTCCAATGACATGGAATATGGTGCAAACTCGCTTGCCATTAGTGACAATATGATGGTGAGCGTAGGAGAATTCTCAGGCTTTACAACGAAAGTCATCACAAAAGAATATTTTGATATAAGAGGAGTTGAGACACAAAATCATAGATGTGCATCTATCGAGCCTTGCACCCACAGCGATAACGGCTACACCATTACCGATGCCATACAACACAAAATCAACAGTTGCAAGTATTGCCTGATGGGCGGCCTTTCGGAGCCACATGCCTTCATCGACGACTACAAGTGTGCTTGCGGCCTTCTCGGCCTGAAGGATGACGCCGACAACACCTCGGCACTCGCCAAGTGGGACAACACCACGCAAACCGTCGCCCTCATCGGCAACACCTTCCAAAAGGACGGGACATGGAGCACCATCTGCCTGCCTTTCAACATCGACAACCTGACGGGCACACCCCTTGAAGGTGCCTCGGTGATGACGCTCGACAAAGCCTCCTTCAACAGCGAAACCCTGACACTCGACTTCACAGATGCTGTTGGAGGGGATTCACCGACTATCGAGGCAGGAAAGCCCTATGTCATCAAATGGGGCAACGACACGGAGCATCCCTCCATCGAAAGCCCTCTATTCAGGAACGTGACCGTCGGCAACACCCCACCCGACGACAATGCCATCACCACCAACCTGGTCACCTTCAAGGGACTAAACGCTCCTATGGATATCGCGGAAAATGACCACCACAACATTCTCTACCTGGGAGCAGACAACACCCTGCTCTATCCGGAAGGCGCTACGAGAATCAACGCCTTCCAGGCATTCTTCATCGCAAACACCAACATTGGGGACGTGAACGGGGACAACATGGTCAACATCACCGACGTCACCTCCCTCGTGAGCCTTATCCTAAGCGGCAACGCGGACAGCGAGGTCAAGAAGAAAGCTGATGTCACAGGCGACGGGATGGTCAACGTAACCGACGTGACGACATTGGTGAGCTACATACTCAGTGGCAAGGTCGACATTGTCAACGTGGTGGTCAATGGAGCAGAAGGCATCACATTCGAATAATTGATAATTTACAATTTATAATTAATAATTGAGATTTCTCATCCATTGTCTTTGTCATTTGAGAGGAATGGCGTATCTTTGCTTCATCATGTGCAAATAGAAATGAAGAAGACAAAAGGAACAATACGCATCACATTGTCGCTGCTGCTTTTGGCTTTATCGACAACGGCTTTCGCACAACCACAGTTGCACGACCTCGACATCCGCGTGGAATTGAGCAAGAACGGTGACGCACGCATCACCGAGACACGGCAGATGACCATCGACCACAATGGAACAGAGTGCTACATCGGACTGAACAACATGAGTCCAAGCACGGTCAAAGACCTCACTGTCAGCGACGAGAGCAGACGCCAATACGAAAACATCGGGGCGTGGAAAGTCGACCGCAGCAGGAAGGAAAAGGCTGGCCGTTGCGGCATCGTGGAGAAAGGCGAGGGGTACTATGAACTCTGTTGGGGCATCGGCGACAGCGGGCAACGCACCTATGTCACCAGTTACACCATCACGGGGCTGGTGCGCGGCTATCCCGATGCCGACGCCCTCCGTCACACTTTTCTCGACGAAAGTGTCAGTCCCAAACCGGAACATGCCAAGGTGACCATCGTGGGTGCGGACACCACGCTGGTGTTCACGCCAGACACCTGTGGCATCTGGGGGTTCCGGTTCATTGGCGACCTGAGGTTTGAGAACGGGACGATGGTGGCAGAGACCACCGAGCCGATGAATTCAGAAGCCGCCCTCTATGTTATGGCCAAATTCCCCAAGGGGATGATGGAACCTACCATACAGACGACCGACAACACCTTTGAACACAAAATGCAACAGGCTCTTGAAGGCAGTGATTATGAGGATGCTGTCATCGAAAAATCAAGTGACGATTCGAACAGTCTTCCTGTAGCATTGGGCATCATGGGCGGTGGCCTCGTCGGTTTTGGCGGGTTGATTCTCTACTTGTTCAAAGGTCTGCCGGCTTATCGCAGGAAAAAGCATGAGAAATGGGTTCAATCCCTTGACTACTTCAAGTCCATTCCTTTGGGAGGCAACTTGCAACAAGCCAACGACATGCTGAATGCATTCAATTTCGGGAAGGCCCGTGATTACAAGCGTCTTCTGTCTGCCACCGTTCTGCAACTAATCAATGAAGGGGCATTCAGCGTCCAACCCGTAATGACAGCAACGGGTGAGATGACGAAACGCTTTGTAGTAAAGGAGGAGTTGCCGCTTGAGAAAGATTTGCCCTTATTGGCCTTCAAGATGTTCGACATTTTCAAGAATGCAGCTGGCGAAAACCACGTGCTCGACCCCAAAGAACTGGAAAGGTTCATGAGGGACGAGTACCATCGGAAACAGATACGTTCGTTCATTGACGTATTATACACCGAGCGGAAAAGAGAATACTACAAAGACCGCAAGGACGAGATGGCCGAGGTTTATGGCTTCAAACGCTTCCTCGAAGACTTTACGCTGATGAACGAGCGCCACCTGACCGAGACCCGGCTGTGGCGCGACTACATGGTGTGGGCCACCCTCTACGGCAATGCAGAGCAGGTGATGAAAGACATGAAAGCCATCAATCCGGAATTCTTCAAGATGGACCAAGTGGCCAGTCAACTATCAGACAACGTGCTCCTTCCTGCCGTGTGCGCTTCCGTCTTCAAAGGCACAGACCTTATGGTAGACATCATCAAAGAGAATCAGCGCCAAGCCGCCTTATCAAGAAGCCATTCATCCTCACGCTCATCGGGTGGCGGCGGCCGTTCCTCATGGCACGGTGGCGGCGGCGGCTTCTCCGGCAGAGGCGGTGGCGGCGGTATCCGCTGACGAAGCTTGGGAGGCAAGTTGAAGAGAAGGTCACCTGGGCTTAATGGTGATCACTCTATCGTAGGAGGCCGGCTTGACCCTGTATTCGTCGAGCACATAGACACAAGTGCACCCCACCCCCGTTGTACAGTAGTCAAGGTTGAAGGTGTAGCGGTCTTGCTGAGGCTGCAACTGATAGGTGAATTGACTCTTGGTAAGATTGTCCGTGGAGAACTGATAGGCATTGAAGTTGAATGGTTCGTTCATGGATATCTGCACTCCTTTGCCATCCTTGTCCAATAGCTGTACATATCGGTTGTCGGTACGCAGGGCGTGGTCTTGAGGCAAGAGGTATGGCTCATACATGTCGGCGACAGTCTTGGTCCAGACGCCTACCTGATAGCCTGTCTTGCGGTCGGGGTAGTTCTCCTCTGGTCCACGGCCATACCATGTGACATGGTCGAAATCGTTTGCCACCGATGTGGTGAAGCCTATACGTGGCAAGATCTCAGGCAGTTTGCCCTGCGGACTGAGATGATTGTGAATCTTCACCGTGCCGTCATCGTAGAAACTATAAGTGTAGTCAAGAGTGAACCCCGCCAACTGCACTCCTTGTATGTAGAGGTCAAGTGCTCCGTAGGATGAAGCGCCTACTTGCACAAGCTGGTTGACCGTGACAGTGGTTTCGTATTGGTTGTGTGTCAGCTGCACTGCTGTCGGAATGATGCGCAGCTGATTGATTCCCTTGGAATAGAACAAGGTGGAAACCATGTTGCCCCATCCCTCTGCATAACCTCCGTTGACACGGAAGGCATCCCATGAGTCAAACTCATTGGCTATCGGTGCACGCCACAGGTTGAAGGTGATGGGTGATTTGAGCACAGGCTTTCCTCCTATCTCTATCTGCTCGAGATTGCCAGTCTCTTTGTTGATGACATAGCAGAAGCCTTTGCCGCTTATCTTGATTTGCTTGTCGTCTTCTTGTGTGTTCAAATTCTTGGCCTCCAACTGCGGGGCGGGGGCTGGAATGTTCCATGACGACAGTTCCAGTTGGTCCCATGCCACTTCATGACCGGCCTTTGCCCATACTTCGTCTTTCTTCAGCATGGAGGTGATCGTCACACGATATTCCTTTCCTGCCACGATGGCGGGCTTGTGGTATGGAATACGTACGACCTGCCGTTGCTGCGGCTGGGTGGCAAACTGGATGTCGCCCTCTTCCACAACTTGGTCGTCAGCCATCAATGCCCAGTGGGATTTGTATTGTGACAAATCACAGAAGAACAGCCGATTGGTCACCTCCACCTCGCCAGTCTCTGCATTGAGCAAACGAACGCTTACTGGTTGGGTGGTCCATTTCATCTGTTTCATCTCTGGCTGCACTGTGCGGTCGGGCCAGATGCTGCCATAGGTACGCATGTTTCCGCCAATCGTATAGAAAGTGCCTTTGTCGCCATTACCGTCGAATGTGAGATAGAGCACAGCCTCGTCGGCACGCCCCTCACCATCAGCCAGACACTTGTCGTAAATCGCCACGTTGTCCATCTCGGCATCGGCGGTGTAGATGGTTTGAGGGTCTTGCGCGTGATTGCCGGCAAATCTGCCGATGTTGATAGGATAAGGAAAATTGCTGAGCATGCCTCGCTCAACAGCAGCATTGCCACGACGGTTGTTGTTGGGTTGTTCTTTCGGTTCCGTGTTTTCAGTGCCTTTCAGCTCTCCGTCGATGAAGAGCTTCATTTCCTTGCCATCCCATGAGGCTGTCACATGGTGCCACTTGCCTATCCAGTTTTCTGGCAGGTCGACAGTGAGCGCATGTTTCACGCCGGAGTGCAGATAGAACTGCAGTTTGTCACTGCCTTTCTGCACCACGCCAAATTGTGTGTTGCCTTTCGTCAAGTATGGAGCACCCTCGTAGATGCCGCTCAACTTGCCTGGTTTGACATCGAAACTGATGGTCAACGCCTTCCCAGACAACTCTACATTCTTGCTTCGATACACTTCCACCCATTCGTCGTGCCCGTTGAGGTGCAGCACTCCCTTCTCCACCTTGGCATTGCCCATGAGGTGGACAGGTGTGTTGAAGGGTGAACTGTCGGTCAAGGGACGGATATGCTCCGTGAGGCCTGGGCTGACAAAGTCCCAAAGGGCGCCCCCCATCAGACGATGATGACGGCGGATGGCAGCCCAGAATTCGTCCATTCCGCCACCTGCATTGCCTGCCACCGAAAGATATTCATCCATGAACGAAGGGCGCGGGTCTTGCTCCTCAGGCACCATCGCCGTATTCATCTCCAACTCGTACGGGGTTGGGTAGCGGGGGCCGATGATGTCTTCTCCCGGATGGGCGTATGCATTGCCTCCGTACATGAAATAGCGTGTGGGGTCGTACTTCTTTCCTTCTTTCACCACTTCCGTGATGATAGGTCCTTCCCCGCTCTCATTGCCCGCGCTCCAAAACAGGACGCAAGGGTGGTTGCGGTCGCGAAGCACCATCTGGCGCACACGTTCCAGGTACATGGGGAGGAACTTCTCATTGTTAGAGATGTACTCCGTGGCGTGAGCCTCGTCGCCGGTCTCGTCGATGATATACAAGCCATATTCGTCGGCCAGTTCAAGGTATTTGTTGACAGGAGGATAGTGTGAGGTGCGCACGGCATTGAAATTGTGCTGTTTCAGAATCTCCATGTCCTTGCGTATGGTTTCCTCATTCATGGCATGTCCCAATTCCGGGTGTTGCATATGCGTGTTGGTGGCATTCACTTTTATGGGTTGTCCGTTGAGATAGAAGGTCTGATGCCTGATTTCCGTTTCCTTGAACCCCATCCTGCTGTCAATCCGCTGCATGACATCGCCCGACTCGTTGAGTAGTTCGAGCTTCAACTGGTATAGCACCGGGGTCTCGCAAGTCCACTTGTCCGGGTTGGACACATTCGATGAAAACTCGACAGTTTTCTTTCCCTTGCCGTCCATCGTGAAACGGTCGGAAAGCATCTCTTTCACTTTGTTGCCTTTCGAGTCGGTCAACGTGGCGCGCACGGCATAAGTATTGGATGTTTCCTCATATTTCTTGACATCCACCTTCACTTGAAGTGTGGCATCCTTGTAGTCATCGTCAAGGTCAGTGGTGACAAACCAGTCGAACAGGCGGGTCTTCGGTGTGGCATAGAGAGTGACATCGTCGAATATCCCAGCCAAACGCCAATAGTCCTGGCCTTCCAGGTAGTAGCCGTCACAATATTTCAACACACATACCGCCAAGGTGTTTTTACCTGGTCTGACATAGGGTGTCACATCGTATTCTGCAGGTTCCTGCCCTCCTTCATTATAGCCCACCTGTTGACCATTGACCCATACGAACGATGCGCTTTGGGTCTTTTCCATTCGTAGGAATATTTGTTGCCCTTTCCACGTCGAGGGTATGGTGAATGTCTTCCGATATGCGCCTGTAGGGTTGTATTCCCTGGGCACATAAGGAGGATTGGCCTTGAACGGAGCCGCCACGTTGCGGAACAGAGGGTCGCCATAACCTTCCATCTCCCAGTTGCTCGGCACATGGATGGTGCGCCACTTGCCATCCTTGAAGCTGGTTGCGAAGAAATTCTGCGGCACCTCTTCGGGGGTGTTGGCAAAGAAGAAGCGCCAATCACCATTCAGGGACAAGCGTTGCTCGGCCTGATAATAAGCGTGGCCCTCTTCTTGATTCTCCTCAAAAACAGAGGTGTTCTCTACATAATCATAAAGATGTTCCAGATACTGAGCATTCATCTGTAACGAACATGCCGCAAACAGGCAAAGGATGAGTCTTTTGATTTTCACGTTGCTGCTTTGAATAAGTTAGAACCTAAAAAAAAGAGAACATGTTTCTTGCATCTGTGAAAAAGAATTTCCTCGCAAATTCTTGATTCACAACATGCGCATTCATTCTCACGTGCAAAGTTATTCAAAATAAACCAACTTCAAAAGAATATCCCTTGTTTTTTCTTTCATGTTCGCAAATCCTTTAATGATTATCCGCTTGTATCCGAAGGGCGGCCTGAAAGGCCTGCAAGCACATAGCCCAAGGCAACGCCTTGGGTGTCAAGATGTTCATAGTCGCC
>CADADN010000031.1 GCA_902786665.1 uncultured Prevotellaceae bacterium
CCATGAAAAAATCAGAATTGCCGAAGTGCGAGAATACGAATATTCCAACGTTAGGAAAGAGATAGAGCAACTGGTTTCCATCGCCGACACTTTCAACGACATGCAAATAGTGGCAAAGATGAAAGAGATAGTGCCGGAATACAAATCCAACAATTCCATCTATCAGCAACTCGACCAATGACACCTTCACGTACTCTTCTTTTCCTCCTGTCGATAATCATCACTTTGGCCTCATGCAAAGGGAAAAGAAGCACAACGCAGACAGGCTTGGCTGGCGACACCATCCAATTGAAATACGCCCAACTGCTGCATATCGTCAAACACGACGGTTACACCATCGTTTCCATCGACAACCCTTGGAAAGAAGGCAAGACGCTTCACAATTATGTCATTGTGAATAAAGACGCCCCTCTCCCATCGCCCATGCCAGAAGGAACGTTGGTGCGTGTCCCTACGGAGAAGAACATCGTTTTCAACACCTCCCACTGTCAACTCATGGGATGGCTTGGCGCTGAGTCCCAGCTTGCCGGAGTGGCCGACTTGAAATACATTCTCGTACCCTTTGTGAAGGAAGGTGTCGCAGAAGGAAGGATAGCAGACTGTGGCAATGGCATGAGTCCCATTATAGAGAAGATTGTAGACCTGAAGCCCGACTTGCTCATGCTCTCACCTTTTGAGAATTCCGGTGGTTACGGTCGCTTGGAAGGGATAGGCATCCCTTTGTTGGAATGTGCCGATTACATGGAACATTCCGCCTTGGCGCGTGCCGAGTGGATGAAATTCTATGGCCTTCTGCTGGGAAAAGAACGTCAAGCCGACTCACTCTTCCACCTCGTGGATTCCTGCTACCACGCCTTGAAATCCACCGCCCAGAAAGCCAATGGCAGCCCTTTCATCATTACGGAGAAACTCACGGGGTCGACGTGGTACGTGCCAGGGGGCAAAAGCACGGTCAGCGGCATCATCTCCGACGCCAACGGCAAGTATGCATGGAGCAATGACACACACGCCGGAAGTCTTCCCATGACATTTGAAACCGTACTCGACAAAGCAGGTGGGGCAGACGTGTGGATATTCAATCATTTCGGTTCGGGCAGGCTTACTTATGAGCAACTTGCTTCAGAATATTCTGGATACAAGGAAATGAAGGCTTTCAAGCAGCATCACACATGGTATGTGGACACACAAAGCGTGCCCTATTTTGAAGAAGTGCCTTTCAGGCCAGACTTTCTCTTGCGCGACTACATCACCCTGTTGCACCCTGAATTAGGGTTGGGGTCACCCAAATATTACTCTCCCGTAGTGGAATAAACCAATTCTGTCTTAACAATGAAAGGTGTGAGATATTGCCTCTTTGCAACCTTTGCGGCAGTTGTCCTATTCTTGCTCAACCTGCTTTGCGGCTCCATCCACATCCCAGTCAAGGAGGTGTTTCACATCCTGTCAGGCGGAGAGACGACGCACGACTCATGGCGATTCATCATCCTTGAGAGCCGTCTGCCACAAGCCATCACCGCAACCCTCTGCGGTGGTGCTTTGGCGGCCAGCGGACTGATGTTGCAAACAGCATTCAAGAACCCCCTGGCAGGTCCTTCCATCTTCGGCATCAGCGGTGGCGCCGGGCTGGGCGTCGCACTCGTCATGTTGCTCTTGGGTGGTTCACTGAATGCAGGGACTTTCGAAGCCACAGGGTTCACCGCCATTCTCTCTGGAGCGTTCATCGGCGCAATGGCAGTCACCACCGTCATCTTCATCTTCTCGTCCATGGTTCGCAACAATGTGATGCTCCTCATCATCGGCGTGATGATAGGATTCATTTCATCTTCTGTCATATCTCTGCTCAACTTCTTCGCCACAGAGGAGGGTGTCAAGTCGTATGCCGTATGGGGAATGGGAAACTTCGGAGGTGTCACCATGGACATCATGCCCGTATTCTTCATCACAACGACAACAGGGTTGGTGGCATCCCTCATGCTCATCAAACCCCTCAACGCCTTGCTTTTGGGTGAGCAATATGCAGAAAACCTTGGCATCAATACGGTGAGAGTGCGCAACTGGCTGTTGGTGGTGACAGGTTTTCTCACGGCCATCGCCACCGCCTTTTGCGGTCCTGTGTCATTCATAGGCCTTGCGGTCCCACACATCACCCGTATGATGCTCATGACAGAGAATCACCGGCAATTGCTGCCGGGCACCATCCTTACCGGGGCTGTAGTGGCCTTGCTCTGCAACTTGCTCTGCTATCTGCCGGGAGAGGGCGGAATCATTCCCCTCAATGCCATCACGCCTCTCATCGGAGCGCCAGTCATCATATATGTGATTGTCAAGCGGATGGCTTAACCATGAAGACTGCCAGCAAAACGGCCGGACACCTGTGTGACCGGCCGTGAGTAGAGGAATGCAAGCTATTTCTTGTGCGCGCGCTCGAAATGATTGACCCATAGGTCGAAAGCCTTCAAGAATTTCTTCTTCAAACGCGAATAGCGGGTGTCAACCCAGTCGCGACGACGCCCCAGCTTCTTGGCAAGAGACTCTGGCGAGGTGCCTTTGCAGCGCTCGAGAATGACACAGATATCGGTCTCGCTCCACTTGAGGAAGTGTACGAATTTGCTCAAGAACACCCCGGCTTCACTTTCCACTTCTGCATCGGAGAGCCACACGCCCACCACGTCGCCGATGGGATTGTCCAAGGAGTTGTCCACACATTGCTCCTCCATCAAGCGTTCGTAGTCTGGATGCCAAACCACGCATCGTGGAGACTTCTCCGTGATGAGGATGCCCTCGTAGTCTTCCTCCGACTCAATAAGGATGGTCTTTAGATGATTCTCAGCCCGATGGCGCAAAGACTTGTATTCTTTCTCATCTGCCAGATGCATCTTCTTGATGATTTCGTCGGTTTTCTTCCTGTTCACGTAAATATGTTTAAGCATCTCGTAGTGCTCGCCTTTCGGCATCAACACGTCAAGATACATCTCCCAGTCTTCAGGAGAAACCTTGTTGGCAAGCAGCCGCGTGTTGCCGGGAGTGAGTTTGCGTTTTGTCTTGAAATATCCGATTTCCTCGGCCTTCTTGATCATCAAGTTGTAGGCGACCTTGAAAAGCCATGTGAAGAAGCCATATTCTTCCCTATAAGTGTCAAGGTTGTGCCATGTGCCACCGTCCCACAGTTTCACATAGAGGAAGGTGCCGATGTCTTCATATGAATAGACATCGCAACCATAACTTCTCTTCAAGCATGAAATGATGATTTTGCAAATTGGGCCGATGTTGTAACAGTCGTCCCTGTAATCGTAAAAGAAGTAATTGACAAAATTCTTGTCGTTCTTGATCTTGTCAATCAGGTATCTTGCCTCCAACACATAAGAAGCAAACTTTTTTCTTTTCGTAGGTAAGTTTGGTCTGGTCATAGGTGTAAGTTTGGCGGTTTAAACATACATGAGATAAAATCCGAAGTTCACTCATTCCTGTGAATCATCCGGAACATTTAGTAAGAGTTTTTTGTCGGGAGCTCCTTGCAAAGAGGTGTAGTCCCTTTCATTCGTTTTGTTCCTGTGCCCTTACAGGCCTTTTTCTGTCGATGTTTTCAGATGTTTCGTCGTCGATTTCTTCTTTAATCCTTTTTCCACATTTTATTAATACTACCCTGGATGCTTGATTGCTTCCACCAATGCCCCAATGCTCCCAACAAAGGTGATGAAATCCTATGGCAATTCCGCCATTGTCAGCCCTCACAGGAACGTTAGGCTTCTCACCAAAGATGAATGACTTGAAGCATATGGTGATTCTACTTTTACCTTAATGTTTGTCAGGTGAATCCAATCATTACTTTTCCAATCAAAGACTCATACATTTCGCAATCAAGACCCAGCTCTTTCCATTTTTCACTGGAATCAATTTTCACACATTCTTAGATGCAAAAATATACATTAATTTTTGTTTCACAAAACACTTTCAAGGATAATTAATATTATTTTGCAGAGGAGACCGGAAATGTTAAAATCCACTAATCGTGTGAAAATATCAACAACAATAATGAGATTGTTTCGTGCAAAATACTTAACTTTGCACAAGTTTTTCAAAAACATATGGATTTTCACCTCTTGAAAGTCTGTTATTCAAATCAACATTACATTTTATCATGTACAGCAAAGACGATTTATTATCGAAAGGCATACCCGAATTGGTGGGCATTGCCAATGAATTAGGTGCAGAGTACAAATCAAACGACAGTCAGGAAACACTGATATATTCTATTCTCGACAAACAAGCCGAGATTGAAGGAATGAAAAGTAGTGCGGCCACCAAGCGCAAACGCGTACGTATTGTAAAGAAAGACACCGACCGCGTATACACCGTGAACGGGAAGGAGGGTGAGAATTTCGACCTGAAGAAAAACAAGCCCGCCGAACAGCCCCTGCCGCTCTTCACTGACGAGCCTCCCGTTGTTCCACAAGAAGCAGTCACGCCTCCGGAAGAGCCCAAACCTGCCCCGAAGAAAAGAGGCCGCAAGTCGAAAGCAGAGAAAGAAGCGATGGAGGCCGAGGCCCGCGCTGCTGAAGAAGCCGCACGAAAGGCTGCTGAAGAAGCCGCACGAAAGGCTGAAGAAGAAGCCGCACGAAAGGCTGAAGAAGAGGCCGCCCTAAAGGCTGAAGAAGAGGCCGAAGAAATGTATGCTCCACAACAACCCGCCGAGCCCCTCTCTTCAGATATTGGTGAGGGACCTGCAGAAGAGTTCAGCGTTCCGGAGGCTGCATCGTTTGGCAACGACGAGAGTTCCACCGAGGAGAGAGCCAACCTCTTGGCGCAACTCCAAGCAAAGGTGAGAGCCCATAATGAAGCCCAGGAAGAGAAGGCCCAAGCGCTCTTGGATGGTTTGTGGGAAGACGACCCCGGCGACGGAACCGATTTCATTCCCGTTGTGGACCTACCTATCGAAGACCAAGGCGCCTTGCCCAACTATGACATCTTCGACAACCCCACCACACCCATTCCAACATCCAGCCAGTTGGGTTCAAGGACATTCCAGTCTGGCAAGGAAAACGCCAACGCCTATGATTTCGACAATATCGTAAAGGCCAACGGCGTGCTCGAGATCATGCCCGACGGATACGGTTTCCTCCGTTCCAGCGATTACAACTACCTTTCCTCACCAGATGACGTTTATGTCTCCAGCCAGCAAATCAAGCATTATGGCCTGAAGACGGGCGACGTGGTGGAATGCAGCGTACGTCCTCCCCATGACGGAGAAAAATATTTCCCGCTCACCGGCATCAACAAGATCAATGGAAGAGAACCAGGCGAGATACGCGACCGCATTCCGTTCGAGCATCTGACCCCGCTTTTCCCAGACGAGAAATATGAACTCTGCGGCGACCGTATGACAACCAATTTGTCAACACGTGTGGTGGATTTGTTCTCGCCGATAGGAAAAGGCCAAAGGGCACTGATAGTGGCACAGCCGAAAACCGGCAAGACCATCCTCCTGAAAGACATTGCCAACGCCATAGCAGCCAACCATCCGGAAGCATACCTCATGATACTACTTATCGACGAGCGACCGGAAGAAGTGACCGACATGGCACGCACCGTCAATGCAGAGGTGATAGCATCCACTTTCGACGAGCCTGCCGAGCGCCACGTGAAAATCGCGGGCATAGTGCTTGAAAAAGCCAAACGAATGGTGGAATGCGGACACGATGTCGTCATTTTCCTTGACAGCATCACAAGGCTCGCCCGAGCTTACAACACCGTCTCGCCAGCCAGTGGCAAAGTGCTCACCGGAGGTGTCGACGCCAATGCCCTCCAAAAGCCAAAGAGGTTCTTCGGAGCAGCACGCAACATAGAGAAAGGCGGCTCGCTCACCATCATCGCCACGGCACTCATCGACACCGGTTCCAAGATGGACGAAGTCATCTTCGAAGAATTCAAGGGCACAGGAAACATGGAGCTGCAACTTGACCGCACACTTTCCAACAAGCGCATCTTCCCATCTGTCAACCTTGTTGCATCAAGCACACGTCGCGACGACTTGCTTCATGACAAGACCACGCTCGACCGCATGTGGATACTCAGGAAATACCTGTCGGACATGAACCCTGTCGAGGCAATGAACACCATTCACGACAGAATGCTCAACACCCGCAACAACGAAGAATTCCTGCTCACCATGAACTCATAAGGCGCGTTTCTCCCATGAGACACTTGCATACATATTTGTTCTGCCTCCTGCTCATTGCCTGTGGCTCATCCACCCACGAAGAGAGTGAAAAACGAAGGCAGGCGAAAGCCGAGGACATGAAGCGCGACTCCCTTGCCTTCAAAATTGCTGTCACGCCCACCCTCGACTGCCTACCTTTCTTCCTTGCCAAGGAACAGGGAATTTTCGACACCTTGGGGGTTGACGTGAGCCTCAAATGCAAGGACGCCCAGATGGACTGTGACGAAGCCATGCGTTCAGGGCAAATAGAATGCATGGTAAGCGACCTGATGAGGACGGAACGTCTTCGCAAAGAAGGAGTACAGCTGCAATACCTTGGGGCCACCAACGCATATTGGCAGATGATAGGCAACAGGAAGGCCCGCATCATGGACATCAAGAGCCTGGGTGACAAGATGGTGGCCATGTCAAGGTATTCAGCCACCGACTACCTGGCCACCCTGGGCATAGACAGCGTAAAACCATCAAATCCAGTCTTCCGCATCCAAGTGAATGATGTCCGTGTGCGCCTTATGATGTTGCTCAACAACGAAATGGACGCTGTCATGCTTCCCGAGCCACAAGCCTCATGGGCAAGGCACAACAACCATCCCGTGCTGATGGACTCGCGAGACAAGGACATACGGTTGGGGGTGATTGCAGCCAACAGCCGCAGAACAGCCGACACCAGAAGGCAGCAACAATTGTCTCTCCTCATCAAGGGTTATGAAATGGCATGTGACTCTCTCAACGAAAAAGGCTTGGAGCACTATGCCTTCATCATCAAGAAATACTGTCGTGCGAACGACGCCACTGTGAAAGCGCTGCCCCGCATTACATTCCCACACCTTGCACACCCCCGCCAAAAAGACATCGACCGCACCAAAGGTGTGATTTGGCGAACGAGTTGAACATCCATAACTCCCACACCATGGACAAGAAGGCCATTTACAACACCAAGAAACAGCTTATCAACAAGAACCTTGGCGGCGCACTCGACGCAATCAGTCCACTGCTTAATCTTCATGCGTACGCCGGCTTGCATGAGCGCATCAGCACCATCCGTGACGACTACCAACGCATGTTGTCCTATATGAGGCTCGGCTACCCTGACCCAAGCCGCAACCAACTCTACCTCTCACTGCTTAGGAAACTCGACAGGATTACCAACGATGCCGCTTTGCTGCAACGCACGCAAGACATGCGCAACAGTTTCGGAAGCACACCCGGTCTCTCACACACCGCCATTGCCGAGCAACTGCAAGACTACGTGAGTGAAAAGGCTCTCGATAGCCTGGGGATGTCCTCCCGTGAAAGCAAGTCCATCCACGCCGAACACCACAAGTTCATTTCGAACCTCTTCAACAGCATATGCTACAGTGGGCAGTGGCATCGTGACGACATGGACTTTTACAATTCGCTTTTGTTGTCACCCACCATAGACAGCATTGACAGCGCACTTATCGTGAGCGCCATCACACTCTCTTCCATCACTTATTTCGACATCAGGAAATACTCCACACTGGCACATGTCTATCAACATGCATCAGACGAGAGATTACGCCAACGCGCACTGGTGGGATGGGCGCTGACCACCACACGAACCCACAATTTCTACCCGGAAGCACGGGAAATCATGGAAGCGATGACGAGTGATAGCGATACGACTCGTCAACTTCTGGAATTGCAGATGCAGATGTTCTTCTGCATGAATGCCGAACGGGACAACGACGAAATAGCGCGCGACATCATCCCTAACCTGATGAAAAACAAAGGCTTTGAAATCACCAGGCATGGCATTGTGGAAAAAGAAGACGACCCTATGCAAGACATTCTCGACCCCGACGCCTCCGACAAGTCGATGGAAGAGATGGAACGCAGCTTCGAGCGAATGGCGGAGATGCAACGGAGCGGCAGCGACGTATATTTCGGTGGTTTCAGACAAATGAAACGCTTTCCTTTCTTTTACACCTTGTGCAACTGGTTCCACCCTTTCCATATCGACCATCCCGGCATCTCGCAAACCAAGGAGAAGATGGGTGACAGCAAATTCCTTGAGATGTTGATGAAGAACGGCCCCTTCTGCGACAGCGACAAATATTCGTTCGCCATTGCTATCAACAGCGTGGTGGACAAACTTCCGGAAAGCATGAAAAATGCAATCAACGAGGGGGCTTCTTTCGGCCCCATGGCCACGGAAGAAATGCTATCCTCCTCAACAAACATCCGGTTGATGTACCTGCAAGACCTCTATAGGTTTTTCCGCATATGCGACAAACGTACGGATTTCTATAATCCTTTCGGTGGTGAAAACAGCCAAAACGCCTTGTTTTATGCCTATGCCATATATGATGGAGCACTTCCGAAAGATGACATTCTAAAATTAGGCAATTTCCTGTTGAAACGGAAACAGTTGGATTCCTTGGAGCGACTGCTGGCATGCACACCCTCCCTGGCCCAATCCCCACACCATAATTTCCTACTTGCCCACTGTGAAATGAGCAAAGGAAATTATGCCAATGCATTACGTCTTTTCGAGTCGACCGTGTCGTCCCTTCCCGAAAACAAACGTGCACTCTCTGCCATGGGGCGTGCCGCCATGCTTGCTGAAGACTACAGCCAAGCAGAGAAATGCTATAAACAGCTCACCTGCCTCGCCCCAGACAACAACAACCATGCGCTCAACCTCGCCATCGCACTTATCAAGAACGGCAAAGCCCAGGAAGCCACTCCGTTGCTCTTCAAACTCAACTATGAGGCTCCGAACAACCCGAACACCCAGCGCACCTTGGCATGGGCATTGCTGGCGTGTAAGAAAACAGAACAAGCCATACAGGAATACAAGCGATTGCTCAGTTCCGGAAAAGACAAGGCTGAAGACCATCTCAACTTGGGCTACTGCCATTGGGCGAATGGCAACTTGAAGGAAGCCATCGCGTGTTTCACTCAATTCGTCGAAATGGGAAAAGGCATCTCCATGCACACACTCACTGAAGAATTTGAAAAAGACCATGAAGTGCTGCAAATCTTTGGCATCACACCATTCGAGATGAACATGATGGCCGATTTGATCAACTCAACCAAGTCGTGAAAATCTTTCATAAAATTCCTCCTCAATATTGTTTTATTTCAAAAATAATATTATTTTTGCACTGGTATGACGGGTAAACTTTGCTTGTCGCCATAACCAACCAAGCACCAAGCCATGTATAAAAAATTCATCAAGCGATTCCTCGACATCTGCATATCAGCCGTTTCGTTGATTCTCATATCTCCCATCCTGCTGGTTGTCACCATTTGGCTGCATTTCGCTAACAAAGGTGCCGGAGCCTTTTTTTACCAGAAACGTGTTGGCAAAAATGGCAAGATATTCAAAATCATAAAATACAAGACCATGACTGACGAAAGAGACGCCGAAGGGAAATTGCTGCCCGATGCTGAAAGGCTCACAAAGGTAGGGAAGTTTGTCCGTTCCACGTCCCTCGACGAACTGCCACAATTCTTCAACGTGCTCAAAGGCGACATGTCACTCATTGGTCCACGACCACTTTTGGTGGAATACCTCCCACTCTACTCCCCGGAACAAAGCAGAAGGCATCTCGTCCGTCCCGGCATATCAGGATGGGCTCAATGCCATGGGCGCAACGCCATGACATGGGCGAAGAAATTCGAGTATGATGTCTGGTATGTAGACCACCTCACATTCTTGACAGACTTGAAAATCGTTGTAAAGACCATCAAGTCCGTGCTCTTCCGTGAAGGCATCAGCGGTGAAGGCTCGGCAACGATGGAAGCTTTCAACGGACACAATTAATCCCATCATCCATAAAAAACGCCCTGGTCATGCAAAAAGCCATCTTCCCTTTATTCTTTGCAATAATGACGTCGACAGCCGTCACGGCCCAGACATATCCCTATCAAAACCCCAACTTGTCTGCTGAAGAACGAGCCAATGACCTCTGCTCCCGGCTCACTCTTGAAGAGAAAGCCAGTTTGATGAAAAATGCATCACCAGCCATCGAACGTCTTGGAATACCTCAATTCGACTGGTGGAGTGAAGCGTTGCACGGAATAGCTCGAAACGGTTTCGCCACCGTTTTCCCCGCCACCATCGGCATGGCAGCTTCATTTGACGACGACTTGTTGTTCAGAGTGTTCGACGCTGCCAGCGACGAAGCACGCGCCAAAGCAAACACGGCACGTCATTCCGGTGTCATCAAACGTTACCAAAGTTTGTCTTTCTGGACACCCAACATCAACATTTTCCGAGACCCCAGGTGGGGAAGAGGTCAAGAGACTTACGGAGAGGACCCCTACTTGACAGAGATGATGGGGCTTGCCGTCGTAAGAGGGCTGCAAGGCAACGACAGCCATCGTTACAGGAAATTGCTGGCATGTGCCAAGCATTTCGCGGTGCATAGCGGACCGGAATGGAACCGCCATGAGTTCAATGTCGAGTCTCTGCCTGAGCGCGACTTATGGGAAACCTACCTTCCCGCCTTCAAAGCCCTTGTGCAACAAGGCAATGTGGCAGAAGTGATGTGTGCCTACCAACGCATCGACGGAGACCCCTGCTGCGGCAATACCCGCTACCTCCAGCACATCCTCCGCGATGATTGGGGCTACAATGGGATTGTCACCAGCGATTGCGGCGCCGTCGACGACTTCTGGCGCCCTGGAAGGCATGGTGTATCATCCAATGCCCATGAGGCATCAGCAAAGGCCGTGCGCGCCGGCACAGATGTGGAATGTGGCAGCAACTACCGCACCTTGCCTGAAGCAGTGGAGAAAGGTGAAATCACAGAAGCCGAGATAGACGTCAGCCTGAAACGCTTGTTAATCGCACGATTCGAACTTGGAGACTTCGACCCCGAGGAATTGGTGGACTGGCAGCAGATGGACGAAAGTTGCGTGGCAAGTCCGAAGCATAAGCAACTGGCACTTGAAATGGCACGAGAGTCGATGACACTCCTTCAAAACAATGACAATGCCCTACCCCTTTCACGCAACGAACGCATCATGGTGATGGGCCCCAACGCCAACGACTCTGTCATGCAATGGGCCAACTATTCCGGCTACCCCACCGGCACCACCACCATCCTTCAAGGCATCAGTAAAAAACTGGGGCGCGATGTAAAATACTATCCTGCTTGCGACCTCACCAGAAACGAAGTCCAAACGAGCCTCTTCAACGATATCGTCACTCCTGAAGGGGCAAAAGGCATTCGCGCCACTTATTACAACAACATGGGATTCGAAGGCACACCCGCTGCAATCACCACCATGGCAGAGCCCATCAATCTCAGCAATGGAGGCAACACGGTGTTTGCCCCAGGCGTCAACCTGGAGCACTTCACCGCCCGGTTTGAAGGAGTCTTCATCCCAAAGTCTGACGGCGACTTGACCATGACAGCCAAGTTCGACGATGGAGTGCGCCTCATCATTGACAACGACACTTTGATAAATGTGTGGCAAGGACGTTCCCGCATACAAGTTGCCGAAAGGAATTTAACAGTGAAAGCCGGCCAGCAATATCATCTTCAACTTGACTACCAACAAGACACCGACATGGCCAACCTGCAGTTTGACATCGTGAAGAAGGTCACACCTACAAAGGAAGACTTGTTGGAGCAAGCCAAAGGCTATGAGACGGTTATTTTCGTTGGCGGCATCTCACCACGATTGGAAGGGGAAGAAATGAGAGTGGATGCTCCTGGATTCAAAGGAGGCGACCGTACAGACATCCAGTTGCCACAGGTTCAACGAGACGTGATAGCCACACTGCATGAAGCTGGGAAGAAAGTGGTGTTTGTCAACTGCTCAGGAAGCGCCATTGCACTTCTACCTGAGACCCAGACAGCCAATGCCATACTGCAGGCATGGTATCCGGGAGAAGAGGGAGGAAACGCCGTGGCCGACGTGCTTTTCGGAGAATACAATCCTGGCGGCAAATTGCCCATCACCTTCTACAAAAGCGTGGAAGACCTGCCCGACTTCCTTGATTACCGCATGGACAACCGCACATACAGGTATTTCAAAGGAGAAGCGCTTTTCCCCTTCGGGCATGGTTTGAGTTACACCACCTTCAGCCTATCCAAACCCAGTTACAAGGAGGGCAAGGTGAAACTGACCGTCAAAAACACGGGAACGAAAAGAGGAACCGAAACCGTTCAAGTTTATATCAAACGAAAGGATGACAAGAGCGGTCTTATCAAGACCTTACGTGGATACAAGAAAGTGGAACTTTCCCCAGGTGAGTCACGCTTGGTGGAAGTGGAGCTCCCACGCGAGCGTTTCGAATCGTGGGATGACGAAAGCAACACCATGCGCGTGATTCCGGGGAAATACGAAGTGATGGTAGGCAATTCCAGTGCAGACAAGAACATGAAAACCATCATTGTGAAAATCAAACCATGACGGGAACTAGGTGAAAACCATGCAGGTAAAAAAAAATGTAGCATCACCATCACTAAAAAAGAGGCGAAAACCTTGCTCCTTCAAATAAAAAAGTGTAATTTTGCAACATGGAATTAAGAAGACACATTGAAATATTACTGTTGCGCAATGATTGCGTGATAGTTCCCAATCTTGGAGGATTCATGGCACACCATCTTCCTTCACGTTTCGATGAATCCGACCAAATGTTCATTCCCCCATTGCGAACATTGGGATTCAACGCCAAGTTAACGATGAGCGACTCCCTCCTCGCGCAGTCTTATATGGATGCCTATGACCTCAGTTACCCCGAAGCAGTCAAAAGGATAGAGCACGAGGTATGCCTTTTGAAAGAGAAGATGGAGAGAGACGGAAGCTATGAACTTACCGATTTGGGGGTTTTGAAAGTCAACGCCAACGGAAGGTATGAGTTTGAGCCTTGCCAGTCGGGAATACTATCTCCGGCACTTTATGGTTTGGGGGCTTTTGAGATGCCTTTGCTTTCAATCAGTACACCGTTGCGTCAAGCAGCAGGCTCCCGCACTGCGGTCACGATGCCACTCCACCCTGTTCCCAACAATCATTCAACACCAAGTTTAGCAACTGTTATGTCACACATTGACACACCATCCACTCCAAACGAAGAAAAAACCATCAGCATCAAGGTGAGCGTCCTGCGCAACTTAGCCGTGACAGCCGTGGCCGCCGTTGCACTGATATTGTTTGCCCGCCCCGTAGCTCCCGGTGAAGATGCAGCCACCACATCGGAAGCCAGCATGCTTTCCCTGCCTTCACAAAGCCAAACTTCGGTGTCGAGTACATCTAATAAAACTAAAGCAAAAGCAAGCATCATACCAAATCTTTGTGACCTGGCAAAACAAATTGAAGAGAGCAAGAACACAGTCACCACTCCCACACCGGGCAACTACACCATTGTGTTAGGGTGCCACCTCCCTTTGGAAAATGCCAAATACCTGATGTCAAAAATCCAGTCCAACGGGGTCAAAGACGTCGTTTTATTTGAGTATAATTCCGACAACATGGTTGTCTACGGGAATTACAAAGACCGTGAGAAAGCCGTGGAGCAACTACTCGAGTTCTCTTCCAACGGACTGAAAGGTTGGGTCATGGAAGTCAAGGAATAAATGAAAAGAGTCAGATGCCCGAAATGTGACCAATTCATCACATTCGATGAAACAAGATACGCCAATGGACAGTCGTTGGTGTTCGTATGTCCGAACTGCAACAAGCAGTTCGGCATTCGTATGGGGGTGTCGCCCTTGCGCAACCGCCAACGTGAAGAGACACTGGATGAGCAAGCCGACGAGCAGGGTTGCGGTTCCATCGTCGTTATCGAAAATGTTTTCCATTTCAAGCAGGTACTGCCATTGCGGATGGGGGACAACACGATAGGCCGTTACATGAAAGGTAGCAAGACGAACACGCCTATAGAGACCGTAGACCCCAGTGTCGACATGCTGCATTGCGTCATCAATGTCTCTCGTGGCAAAGACGGCAAACTACGTTACGTGCTTCGCGACGGTCCAAGCAACACCGGCACTTTTGTCGATAACGAATTGTTGGGCGACCGCGAGCATCGCGTCATAGAAGACGGCACACTTTTCACCATCGGAGCAACAAGCATCATCCTAAGAGCCAGTTCACAAGACAACGACCAATAAAAAAATGAATCATATCAACACGCGCCGCACCATCAGGAAATACAAAAGCGACGACATCCCCGACACCCTTTTGAGCCGACTGCTCAGCCAAGCATCGCGTACCCAGACCATGGGCAACCTGCAACTTTACAGTGTTGTGGTGACTCGCAATGCAGAAATGAAAAGACAGTTGGCCGTGGCACATTTCAACCAAGGAATGGTCACCGAGGCACCCGTGGTGCTTACCATCTGCGCCGACTTCCGTCGCACCACCGACTGGTGCCTGCAACGAGAAGCCAATCCCGGATACGGCAATTTCCTCTCTTTCATCAATGCTGCCAGCGATGCATTGCTGTTCACACAAACCTTCTGCAACCTTGCCGAGGAGGAAGGACTGGGCTGTTGTTATCTTGGCACCACGGTCTACATGCCACAGACCATCATCGACACGTTGCGTCTTCCCCTGCTGGTGATGCCTGTTGCCACCATCACATTGGGATGGCCAGACGAAAACCCTCCACTCACCGACCGTCTTCCGTTGGATGCTTTCGTGCATCATGAGACATATGACGGTTACACTCCGGAACGTATTGACATGCTTTATTCCGAGAAGGAGCAGTTGGAAGAGAACCAGCACTTCGTCCGCATCAACAACAAAAAGACTCTTGCACAAGTGTTCACTGATTGCCGTTACACCAAGACTGACAATGAAGCCATGTCGGCCGGACTATTGGAAACCTTGAAACGTCAAGGGTTCCTTCCCGAAGAAGAAACAGTGTAAACACCGACATCGTTCACTCCATTTGAAACCATCGCCATGATTCATCTGAAAGACATCCACAAAACCTATCAAGGGGCGCAACCGCTTCATGTGCTCAAAGGTATCAACCTGGATATCGAGAGAGGTGAATTTGTCTCCATCATGGGGGCATCAGGATCGGGAAAGTCCACTTTGCTCAACATTCTGGGCATTCTCGACAATTATGACAGCGGCGAATACGTGCTCAATGGCACGCTTATCAAGAACCTCTCAGAAAGACGGGCGGCAGAATATCGCAACAGGATGATCGGGTTCATCTTCCAGTCGTTCAACCTTATTGGTTTCAAGACGGCTGTGGAAAATGTGGAACTACCACTTTTCTACCAAGGCATGGGAAGGAGAAAGCGCCACAAGCTGGCAATGGAATACCTCGACAAATTGGGGCTTGCAGAATGGTCACACCACTACCCCAATGAATTGTCGGGAGGGCAGAAGCAACGTGTGGCTATCGCAAGGGCACTTATCACGCACCCCGACATCATACTCGCCGACGAACCCACAGGCGCTTTGGACTCAAAGACAAGCGTGGAGGTGATGCAACTGCTCAAACGGTTGAATAGCGAAGAAGGCATGACCATCGTCGTGGTGACCCATGAAAGTGGCGTTGCCAACGAAACCAACAAGATCGTCCATATCAAGGATGGGATGATAGGCACCATAGAAGAGAATTTCGACCACAACGCTTCTCCCTTCGGCATCAATGGCAGAATGAAATAGCATTTGCAGCCATCCAGGCTCATCATCATCAAACGAGAATCGAGACATGAGAGACATCCTGACAGAAATATGGAGCACGGCCCGCCGCAACAAACTACGCACCGCCCTCACCGGTTTTGCTGTGGCATGGGGAATCTTCATGCTTATCTTCCTGCTGGGATGTGGAAACGGTTTGATCAACGCACAAATGGAAAACATGAACCGTTTTCTCGACAACTCCATGATGGTAGGCGGCGGCAGGACCTCGAAAGCGTATGACGGACTGGCAGAGGGGCGTCGCATCACACTCAACGACAGGGATATCAAAACCACGGAAACGGAATTCACGAATCATATCGATGGCATAGGCGCCCAAGTGGAAAGAGAGGGGGTGACCATCAGTCTTGATGACAACTATTTCAGCGGCTCCCTTTTGGGCATTTATCCCAACGAGCAACAAATCAGCAAAGTGGAAATCTTGCACGGCCGCTTCATCAACCAAACAGACCTTGACATGCAGCGAAAGGTCCTGGTGCTGGACGATGAGCAGGCAAAAGAGCTCTTACCCCATAATTACAAGACATTGGTAGGAAAGTATGTGAAAGTCGGGAATCTCGCATTCAAAGTGGTTGGCATCAGCAAAAGTGACAAGAGTCGTTTCAATAGTTCCGTACACGTCCCGTTCACCACGTTGCGCACGATGTACAACATAGGCGACAAGGCTGAAAACATAGTCTTCACCTTCCATGGTTTGGAAACGGAGGCTGCCAACGAAGACTTTGAGAGCGACTACCGGCATAGGGTGAACAGCAACCAGAGAGCCGCCCCTGATGACGAGAGCGCGATATGGATATGGAACCGCTTCACGCAAAACATGCAAATGAACAAAGGCGTGTCGATCATCCGCATCGCATTATGGGTGATAGGCATATTCACTTTGCTCAGTGGCGTGGTGGGAGTCAGCAACATCATGCTCATCACCGTGAAAGAACGTACGAAAGAGTTTGGCATCCGCAAGGCCATAGGTGCGACGCCGGGGGCACTTCTTAGGCTCATCATCATCGAAAGTGTTCTCATCACCACTTTCTTCGGATACATCGGAATGGTGATAGGCATGGGTGCCAACTTATATATGGATGCCACAGTGGGGCACACCAAAGTGGACTCCGGTCTTTTCGAAGCCACCATGTTCGTCAATCCCACGGTAGGTTTTGATGTATGTGTAGAAGCGACCATCGTCATGATTCTTGCAGGAACAATCGCAGGCATGATACCAGCACGCAAAGCTGCACGAACGCGACCCATTGAAGCTTTACGAGCCGAATAGCCCCAGACGTGATGTAACATGAGAGCAGATTTTGACAGATACAGGGAAATCGCCGACACGTTGTCGCGCAACAAAAGCCGTACGTTTCTCACAGGTTTCGGTGTCTTTTGGGGCGTGTTTATGCTCGTGACACTGATGGGCGGGGGTCAAGGACTAAAAGAGTTGCTGAACAATAATTTCGAGGGTTTCGCCACCAATTCCGCGCTTATTTGGGCTCAACCTACCACCATGCCTTATGCTGGATTCCGCAAAGGTCGTACATGGTGTATGTCATACAAGGACGTAGAACGTCTTCAACAACAAGTGCATGAATTGGACGTGGTGACCCCGATGGTGTCGAAATGGGGACAAACAGCCGTCTACGGCGACAAGAAATTCTCATGTACGCTAAAAGGCCTCACCCCCGACTATGGCGAAGTAGAAAAGCCAAAACTCCGATTCGGACGATACATCAACGATATGGACATGCAACAGCGACGGCCTGTTTGTGTCATCGGAAAGCATGTCTACAAGGACTTGTTCCCCAAGGGAGGTGACCCTTGCGGCCATCGAATCCGCATAGGCCAGAAATACTACAATGTGGTGGGTGTGGATTATAGTTCCGGTAGCATGAGCATCAATGGCAGGGCAGAAGATGCCGTCACCGTGCCATTGACATTGGCCCAACAGACCTACAACTTGGGAGACAGCGTGCATCTTATTTGCCTTACGGCTGTCCACGGGGTGACCATCACAAGCATCACTCCCAAGTTGCGTGAAGTCATCGCCAGGGCGCATCAAGTGTCGCCAGATGATGACAAAGGTGTTATGATTTTCAACACCGAAGTGATGTTCGGCATGCTTGACAATCTCTTTTCCGGAGTTAATTTCCTCATATGGCTTGTGGGAATCGGCACTCTGCTGGCAGGAGCCATTGGTGTATCAAACATCATGATGGTGACCGTGAAGGAACGCACCACGGAAATAGGCATACGACGAGCCATAGGAGCAACTCCCAGAGACATACTCACCCAAATCATCTCTGAGAGCGTCGTTCTTACGTCGATAGCAGGAATGGGAGGAATCTTCTTCTCAGTCATGATTCTTGAAATGATGGAATTGGGCAACACCACCGACGGCATAGTAGAGGCGCATTTCCAAGTGGGGTTCTGGTCGGCCATCGGTTCCCTGTCCATGCTTGCATTCCTTGGCGTCCTTGCAGGATTGGCTCCCGCAGCACGCGCCATGGCCATCAAGCCTGTGGATGCCATGAGGGAATGACAACCAGTCGCCCCCACCCTTCTCACATCAGCATAATGCAGCCAGGCAACAACAAAAAAAGCATAACAACCAATAGATTATGAAAAAGATACTGAAAATGATGATGGCGGTCTTGGTACTACTGGTCTTTGTGGGCACCTTTGTCTTTTTATGGAAGAAATCGCAGCCACAACCAGAAGTATATGAAGAAATCCATCCTGAAATGGGGAACATCAGCAAGACCACCATTGTAACAGGAAAAATAGAACCTCGCAACGAAGTAAGCGTGAAGCCCCAAATCTCCGGCATCATCACGGAACTGCTTAAAGAAGCTGGCGACCAGGTGACTGCCGGTGAAGTAATAGCAAAAGTGAAAGTGATTCCTGACATGAACCAGTTGAGTTCCGCCGAGGCACGGGTTCGTTTGGCACGCATCAACGTGGAGCAGGCAAAAACGGATTATGAACGGGAAAAGGTGCTTTACGAAAAAGGATTGGTCAGCCGGGAAGAATATGAGAAATCATTGCAGACCTACAACCAATGTTCCGAAGAGGTGAAAGCCTCAGAGGACAACCTGGAAGTGGTGCGTGATGGAGTATCACGCAGCAATGCAAGCGCCAGCAGTACATTGGTGCGAAGCACCGTCAGCGGAATCATTCTCGACGTACCAGTGAAAGTGGGCAACTCCGTGATATTGAGCAACACTTTCAATGACGGAACGACCATCGCCACCGTGGCCAATATGAGCGACCTGATATTTCGTGGCAACATTGACGAGACAGAAGTGGGACAACTCGTCACGGGCATGCCAATGAACATCACCATCGGTGCTCTGCAAGACTTGAAATTCAGTGCCAATTTGGAATACATCTCCCCCAAAGCTGTCGAGAGCAATGGGGCAAACCAATTTGAGATCAAGGCGGCTGTCCACGTTCCCGGGGGGAACCGCATTCGCTCTGGATACAGTGCCAACGCAGAAATCGTTCTTTCCAGTGCCTCAAACGTCATCACCTTGCCAGAAAGTGCGATTGAGTTTGATGGGGATGACACCTATGTGTGGTTGGTGAAAGGTAGCGGTGAAGAAAAAACATATGAGCGACGTTCGGTGAAAACGGGACAAAGCGATGGCTTGAAGATAGAAATCAAGAGCGGAGTGACAACAAAGGACCTCGTACGTGGGCAAAAAGTGGTAGAGGAGGAAGAGTGAGCATAAACAGGAGGTTTTAAGAGAGAACAGGAAATCTTTTAGGACATTTCACCTTGGGTGTTGTCATGATATGAACCATTTGTCTGGCAATATTCTATGAGCCGCGCAAAGAGGTCGACACGTTGCAACAACTTAGGGTCTCCCACCAAAATCATCTGTTCCTTTGCCCTGGTGAGTGCTACATTCAGCTTCCGGTCGATCACCTTTCCATCCTCCATGAAGACGTTGGCAGTGAGGAAATCCAGTTGCCATGGCTTCTGCACCGTGAAGCCATAGATGATGACATCACGCTGACTTCCTTGGAACCTTTCCACCGTGTCGATGGAAATCTCCATCAATTCCGGGATGTCATATTTTTCCAAGTGCCGCATGATGGTGGCTATCTGATGGCGGTAGGGCACGATAACCCCCACTGTTTCATCAGGGGAGAAAGTTCGACCATTATCCTTGCCATAGAGGCAATATACGGCATGCACCATTCTTGCAATCACCCTCGCCTCCGCCTCATTGACCTTTTCCATCCCCACTTTCGCCTCCTCATGGGAAGCGATGAAAAGCAACCGATGGGATGCCAAAAGCCTTTGGGCGGCATCTTGCATGTCAACATGGTTGAAAGACAAGTCTTTTCTCTGATGTTGCAAAGGAACCTCGTCAAGCATACCCTTGTAGAATGCCATATTGGCAAATCCTGCCACATCATGGTGCATCCTCCCTTGCAGGGTGAAATGATACACCAGGTTGGTTTTGCCTTTATTGGCTTTCAACAGCCTTTCGAAGAGAGAAAAGCGGCAGTTGTCCAATCCGATATCCAAAAGTTCTTTTTCCACGACAGCCGAATCACGCTCCGTCTGTTGCACAACGGCGGGCAACTGCTTGTGGTCGCCAATGAGGACAAAGCGCCGTATGGCATCACCATCTTCATTTTTGGCGCAAAGGATGCCCAACAAATGTGGTTCAAGTATTTGGGAAGCTTCGTCAACGATGGCGAGCGAGAAGGAACGCAAGGCAAAAAGGTCAATGTTGGTGAGCATCGTAGAGGTGGTGCCCACCATCACCCTTGCTGTGGTTATCATATTTTTCACTTCTTCCACTTTCCGACATTTTTCCGCCCTCACACCTAACAAGTAAGGATGAAAGCACTCTGGACAAGTCATAGGGTTCCCCAACCTTAGGAAATCCATTTTTTTCTCAACCAACTTCGAACAAATCTCATTCACCGCCCTGTTGGTGTATGACAGGAGCAAGACACTCCCTTCTTGAGCCAACTCCTCTTGCAACATGGCCACCAATCCAATGGAGGTCTTGCCAGTTCCTGGTGGCCCTATAAGCAGGAAATAGTCTTTTGCACCAAGGAACCGACGGATGAGTTCCGCATCTGCAGGCTTGGTCAAGGCCACGGTTTTTCCACTTTCACACCGGGGCGTCCTCTGAGCCAACAGCAACTTGCGTCGTTCTGTTGTAGCAGAAAGGATGGATGCCACCGAACGATACAGCGTGGTAAACGATGCCTCCATGAAATCATGTTCCACTGCCCATCTCACGGCATCGTCATGCAACTTGAACACAGACTCATTTTTCTGAGGAGCCTTGAGTTGAACGACGATGGAGTGTGGTTCAAGTTGTCGGACAGCCCCTCTGGTCACCATGGTACGTGTGGGGTTGGGCAAGGCATCTTGCTGATATGAGTAGAGAACAACAGCGTCTGCCACCCTGAAATTCGGGAGGCACCCTGCTATTTCATCATCGATGCGAAGCGTCACTTCGGTAATGCCCTCCTCACCATCGTGCGTCAGATGTCCTATGACAAGATTGTCGAGGATGTTTCCAGCCGACCTCTTCTCCCCTATTGAGGCATTCCACAAGGAAGCCAATCCACTGGCCTCGTTTCCCGGCGTCCCCACTTTGGCAAGAATATGTTCTTTCGCCACGAAAGTGAGCATCCGATAGAAATAGCTCTTTGTCAGATTATCGGCATTATGGATGGGGGAAAGCACACTGTCAAGTTTCGGTCTGATGCTTCCATTCCAGAAATTCGCATTCATCTGCTTTTCCACAAGGCTTTCCGGTGTGAGCGATTCAAGCAATTGTCTTCCCTTACCCTGAGCCAGATTTGCCATCATGACCACCATGCGGTTTCTGATGGCAAAAGCCTCGAACAGCAGTTTGGGAGCCGGTCCTTCCTTGATTAGTCCGTTTGCAGATTTGGAATAGAGCAAACAAGTACCTATCTCGTGATTGGGTATATCGTATTCATAGTGCAACAATGCTTGATAAAGCAACACTTGCACATAATGCTTTTCCTGATGGCCCCCTAACCAAAACATCTTTCCTGACTTTTGTTCAACCAAGACCTTCATATCGCTCTGCAACAAGTCCATGCGCCCTTGCAAGCCCAACATTTCTGAGAAGAAGGAGGGTTCAAGAAGCACCTTCTCCAAATCAAAACCAGTCATTTCGGGGAGTTGCTCTTTCACGATTTTGCAAATGTTCTGCTGCTGAGCCTTGGCTTCTTTATGGAATTCCGGTCCCATATCAGGACAAGTGGCGATTTTCATGGCTGAGTGTTTGAAAAAAGCCAAGACACTCTTTTGGTATGGCAATGGAACGGCACCATTGTGGATGGCTTCGTCAAGCAACTGCCCTGCAAAATTACCCAGGAGGATAGCTTGACTGTTGGGAGACGGCGAAAGCATTTTGATGAGTTGTGCCAGATGGGTGTTGGCATAACTTTCGAAGCATGCGGCTATGGACGATACATTGATGAGCATATCGGGCATCACGATGAGGAGTTGCGGGTGATAGACGCCGTCTTTCAGTGTCGGCTTGACCACATTGACCCTCATCCCCTGCTTCACCAATGACAAGATGTAGGAAAAATCCCCAAAGTGATGGTCTTTCTCAGAGCAACAGACAGCCACCTCCCTTGAATCATTGTCAATAGGTTGAAGAAACAGCATCTCGCCTTCGATTCGCGTGACAACACCCCTGATGCATTCGGTTGCCATTCCTTTCTGTTCCATTGTCGGGAAAGTCGCCGGCAGGCGTTTGAGCAAATCGTCAGGCACGGGTGCGTGATAGACATTCTCGATGAAAAGACACAACGCTTTCATATCGTAAAGCCAATGGCTATCCAATGCCTCTACATCCTCCCTTCCTTTTTCCACTCCACGACATCTGAAAGCATTCATTCTCCGAAGCAGTAGGTTGGGGCATTCTGTCTTACGTGCGACATAGTCGAGTTTTGCATACGTACCAGAAAAGACAAGAGCGCTATCCATCGTTTGGTGGTTGAGCACTCTCATCAATAGCCGATACGCTCCATCATAGCGTGTCAGCACATCTACATCACCTGTCCTGTCAAGCAACAGCCTGGCATCCTCATAACAAAAGTCTGCATAGGAGTCGTGAGAGGACCCTATGGGAGACAGAGAGCGTGGTTGTGGTGAATCCAAGAACTCACGTATCTCTTTCACCGATTGAGGTCTTTCTGCTTTATCAGGCGCCATCATCCATAAAATCAATTGCTTCATCTGATCACCCAGGTCCGGGGGAAGAGGAATGGTGTTTTCCTTTGTAGGGGAAGGGTCGTTCAAGATATCTGCAGGTTCATTAGGCTCATACCCCGTGAGCATGGTGTACATCGTTGCTCCAAGTGAGTAGAAATCCGACCAAGGTCCAATGTTTTCCACATTATGCCCAAGTTGCTCAAGAGGAGCATATCCAGGAGTATAGACGACCATGGAAGACAAATTCGCTCCGCCTTCATGGGATGCATATTTGCTGGCACCGAAGTCAACGAGCACGATGTTGCTACCATTCGGTGTCACCAAGATGTTCTCAGGTTTGATGTCGAGATGATAGAGTGGCGGAGTCTGGCTATGGATGAATTCAAGGGCTTCCAGCATTTGTTTGAGAACGACAAGCCTCACGGTATCTTCATCCAGCGGTTGTTGGTTGAGGTTAAGCCAGTCTCGCAGGCTTTGGCCCTCGACATAATCCATTTCGAAGTATGAAGTAGCGTTTTCATCGAAAAAGGCATGGACTGTTACGATATGATTGTTTCGCAATTGCGCCATTTTTCTTGCTTCCCCTATGAATTTTTTCCGTTGAGATTCAAACAATTCTTTATGAATTTCCAACGGGACCACAACCATCTTGTTGTCTTCTCCTCGTCCACAGGTGTTTTTCACGAACAATTCCTTGATGGCGACACGTCGGTTTAGTATTAAATGCTTGGCTTCATATGTGATGCCAAACCCGCCTTGCCCCAGCACCCTGACGATTTCATAGGTGTCGTTATGGAGCCTTGTGCCTGTTTTCAATGCGTCTTGCATAGGATTATGTTTGAGGAATAATGTATGAAATGTCGGGCGCAACCGGTGCATCACCCGGAGAACCATTCTCATCTAACTCGATGACCAGCGTAATCAAGTTGTCAACCAAGGCTCACTGCGCAATGACATAGCCTCGGTTGACACCTAAAGATATTTCGCATGTCACCTGACGGTGAGAATCATATCGACCATGAGCACCACGTCGGTGATTTCTACGCTCCCGTTTTGATTGATGTCAGCTCGTTCTGGATAAAGGGCGCGCGAATTGTTTTCCATTACAATGGAAATTGCCAGCATCACGTCAGTAATGTCCAATTCTCCATCATCATTCACGTCTCCCTTTACAAAGAACGGGACTTCAGGACCGTCATCACCGATGACCAAGGTTGTGTGTTCAATATCGCCAATCATATGAAGACTGCCCCTGAAAGGCAGGACTTCAACCTCTTGTTCATGGTAAGTGAACTGCCTGTTTTCCACTACATAACAATTACCCTGGCTAACCAGGCAATTGGTTCCCATGAGTGAATGCTTTTCATCGATAGGTGTGGAGTAGTCTTGTTGCATTGTAGGGTATAATGTCTTCTTTCCACAGGAGAACTCAACAACGGAACCTACTTGCAAGCTATCAGAATTGATGAGATAAGTCTTGAATTCTTCCATTTGGTCCACGTATGCCAATCGCGTGGAATCCCCTTCGATGCTCTCGACCTGCATCACACGCAACACGCCAAGTGAGTCTTCCTCACTCTTCTTCCAGTCGACCTCTTCCCCGTCCAGTGTCACCTTTGTCGGACTGAATGGAAGGCAGATGGTGCTCCATCCATCTTCGTCCACCTTGCGCTCATAGGAGATGCTTGACATGAACGACAACTGCATGGGGATGAAATAGTCATAACCATCGGCAAGGTACAAGTTGGCAACCTTGTTGGAAGCGGGGATGCAATTATAAGGTTTTTCTGAAATAGGATTCCTTCCATTCAACCCCCGCGGGTATGTCTTGTCCAGCAAATAGATGGTGTTTGGATTGGCATTGGGAGTCACATTTGACCCATACGCCCCCCTTAGGTTAATGGCCACAGCATCTTCTGGCACTTGCAAAACGCTTGTCTTCAATATGCTCTTCACATCACCCTCTTTCGTCCAATAGATAGCACCTTCGGCAACATCAAACACGTCGGTGACCACTTCGTCAAGGCAGTTCTCCCTTTTCTGATGGTGAGTCAACACTTGGTATTGGCTGTTGTAATCGTTGATGGGGAAATCAAGGAAAACCACGGTGTCAGCCTCGGCTTTCAAATTGACATCCAGGGTATACGAAGCCGTCATACGCCCCATCTTGTCAACCATAGCAAAGAGCACAGGGGTTTCGACGGGCTGTTGGGTGTGATTGGAAAGAGTGAACTTGCACATCACCCTGTTGCCCACAATGGTCAAGCTATCTTCTCCCATGTTAAGCACTTCTATCTCCTTGTCGAGAAGCAACTCGTCTCCATCAGTTTTGTTGCAATAGAAATATTGTGTATCGTATTCGTCGACAGAGAGATAATAGGTGTCATTATCAATATCGAAATCTTTTGAACTGTCAATGTACAATTCAAACGTCCTTCTTGAATTGGCATCCACAGACATGATGTCGTTTGACACCAAGGATATGGTATTGTTGGTGTTGAGCTTTCTCAAATAGACAGGGCCATAGAAATCCTCGTCATGATTATAGAAATCGAAATGCATATAGTCATCCTCCTTCGACACTTGCCCCACTACGAAATTAGCTTTGGGCATGGACGTGAGGGTGGCTTGAAGTTCATCTATGACCACATCAACATAATTACGGTCAGTGCCACCCATCGGCCTCCATGCGTCAGAAGAGGAAGGCTTGTATATGGCCTTGAGGAAGTAATGCCCTGATTGGATGTTTCCTCCTATAGTGAATCTGTAAGCTTCATAGTCTTTCTTTCCTCCTGCAGAAAGGTTGGCAGTGCTGGATGTGGACACCGCTACAAGCGTGCCGTCTTCGTTGTAAAGCCCAATGCCATGAGATAGTTTTTTCATCTCTTCACTGGAATTGATAAACGACTGCTTCATCGTCACCTCAAAACCATTGGCAATATCTTGGCGAGAATACAGACACCCGTATTTCAAACTGGGACGTGAGAAAGCCACGAACGTTTCTTCAGGGAAGACATAGTCGTCTGTAGCGGAAGGCGCTAGTCCGATAAGTGCCGTCTGACTCATGCTGAGATGGTAATTCTTGATGTTGTCATTCAAGCCCTCTTCTGTGGCAAAAAGAACAGAAATCCTGAAATATCCGTTACCTACGCCATACCACCCCCAATTGATATGGAAGAGGCCGTTGCCGTCATACCCGTCGCAAATGAAGGTATGTCCCTGCCCTAAATTGGTGTATGCTGTATAAATGACAGGTTGCCTTTTGAGAAGTTCGCCGACAAGCAGTTCATCCCAACCTTGTTCGTCATAGGATTGACGATAGACGTAGTGCATCGTGCTGGGATAATCGAAATAAAGAGGCAGACGCTCCGGAATCTTATAAGTGAACGCCCCCGATCCCGACGGGGTGTAATTCATATCTGTAGCCTGCCCGCAATATAGCATGAGTTTGGAAACTTCGTCAATACATTCCTGGGGAGAGTCCTCAGTCAATTCATCCGGCATGTTGTCCCAATCAAAAGATGTGGGCGACAAAGCCGGCATTGTGATTGTTGTATTCTGATATTTATAGGTGTATTTTGGGATGCTTGTCGTACTTTCAGCGGGATATTGATGGAATCTCATCACCTGGGCCAAAGCAGTGGCAGTACATCCTGTAGGACATTGTTCGCCCGACAAAACGGGACAAGCACTATTGTAAGGAACACGTTGCCCCCATTTAGTGGTAATCAAGGGTTCAATGACATCGGTTGGATGTTGCGCAGCTCTTACGGAAGCATAGCCTTGTATGCGTGCACAATGTGCCACACCGTCTATCCATGCCTTGAAGTTATCGGGCAAAGCAGCATAATCAAACTCTCCTTCGTCGGCATAACCCATGATTTCCTCTTTCTCTCCATTTCCAGCCACAATGACAAAACCTTTTTTGTCACCCACGTTGAATACGAAAAGGGGAGCATCTTCCTTCTCCCCGTCAGGGGAATAGGCAAGTTTCAAAGGAGTATGACCAAATTGTTTCTGCTGAACATACGCCAAAGCCTTCTCTTTTGCCTTTCTCATTTTGATGGGATTGGCGAAAGAAAACTCAGCAATAAATAAAACGATGGTGAATATTATTAATTTCTTCATTGACAACAAACATGCAATTATGGGCGCAAAATTAGCAAAAAAAATCCCAACAAAAGAAATAACACGCCTTTGTTTGTAAATATTAACTATTTGAAGGCGAGGGAAAGTGAAAAAGACGAAGGTGGGATTCGCAAGGAGGAAGAAATGGAGTATAACTTCTGAAGAAATGAAAATGCGAGTGTATTTTATTATTCATTTTTCGTTGTTTCTCAAAATAATGACTACTTTTGTAGTAAAAAAAGGAATATATGAGACCATACTTCATGCTATTCGGCGTCATTCTCCTGTTGTTTGCCCCCTTCTCGACCGAATCATTCGCTCAGGAAAGCCGCCCAAGTAGAACAGACCATACTGAAGCGAAAAGACAACCAAACGTCCCACGAATGGAAGGCGACCACCTAAGAATCCACCTGGAACGTTCAGGAACATTAAAAGACCACATCACGGGCGACATCCAACGCAAGGTGAGGCACCTCTCCGTTGAAGGACCTATCAACTATCAAGACATCAATAAGATACGCGATATATGCAACCGCTTTTCATGCGTGAACGAGAAAGGGAAAACCATCGACAACTACATTGACCTGGACCTCTCTCGCGCAAGATTTGCCACAGGGTATTCGATGGGGCACGACTATGTTGGAAACGGTCTTTTCGACAACCTCTCTCGTCTTCGAAGCATCAGACTTCCTGCCGACATACGTGAGATAAAAGAGAAAGCTTTCAGCAGCTGCCGCATACTCGACACGGTGGAAATGCCCCAAGGTGTACGTACGTTAGGAAATGGTGCTTTCCAGGAATGCCCGGCTCTCGAACACATCATCTTGTCACCCATGCTTGAAACCATAGGCAACCAATGTTTCAAAGGCTGCAAGAAACTCTCCCGGTTGCGTCTACCAATGCAACTTGTCAGTATCGGTGACGAAGCGTTTGCCCAAAGCGGCATAATCGAAATCCGCCTGCCAGACGGCCTGCAATCTTTGGGTGCCAACTGTTTCGACAACACGCCATTGACAGAGTTGTTCATCCCTCGTGACACAAAGGTCAAAAACGGAATACCCGGGGGAGGAGATTATTTAAAATCGGTGGATGTGGATGACAGCAATCGCTATCACTCCAGCCTGGACGGATTGCTTTACGACAAGCAAGGCGTCACCTTGCAATTCTGCCCAAGAAACATCAATGACATCATCACTTTCCCCAGCACGTTGCAAAACATCGGTCCTTACGCTTTAAGCCATACCTCCTTCTCCACCATCACCCTCCCCGAGACAGTAACCAATGTAGGAGAATATGCTTTTGCCTATTGCAACAAACTGGAGTCTATCGTCATCGACGCCGCACTGAAACAATTGCCCAATGGGGCATTCGCATACTGCAACAACCTGACATTCATCCAACTGCCTGCCTCAATCACTTCCATAGGAAACCAAGCTTTCTTGAACTGTCAAAGCCTGATGGATATTAATTTGCCATCTCAGCTCAGCAATATAGGCAACAACATCTTTCAAAATTGCAAGTCGCTGAAAAGCATAACCTTACCCAGCAGCATTGCCACGTTACCCAAAAGTTGTTTCCAAGGCTGCACGGCATTGACCACAGTCAATTTGCCGGAACATCTATCTGTCATCCAAGAATTGGCTTTTTCAGATTGTGGCTCACTCAATGCGCTCTCATTGCCTCTTTCCGTGAAGACAATAGGAGTGGAATCGTTTAAGAATTGCAAAGCCCTCCACACACTAGTCATCCCGGAAACCGTGTCGGTCATACCCAAGGGATGCTTCCGCGGCTGCAGCAGTTTGTTGACCGTGGAAATGCCCGACAACCTCACCATCATAGAACAGGAGGCCTTCCGCGACTGCATCAGCCTGTCATCCATGGTTCTTCCACGCAAGCTTAGCATCATTGGAGACGATGCCTTCCGTAGTTGCAACAATCTTGTGGAAATCATCCTTCCCACTTTCTTGACGAAACTAGGGAGCACACCCTTCTCCAAATGCGAAAGACTTTCAAAGGTGATTTGCCTGGCTGGCTACCCACCTGAATACAAGTCCACAGACATCAAGAAAGTGCCCCTTTATGTTCCTGCTGAAAGCGTGGATGCATACAAGAAAGCCAAGACCTGGAAAAAGTTCAAATCAATACAACCTTTCACACCATGAGCGACAATGTCAAGTGCGACAAGCGCATCACCACGATGCAGCAACAAGAAAACGATAAAATGTTCATGAGGAAAGCTTTGGCAGAGGCAGCCATGGCTGGCAAGGAAGGCGAGATTCCCATTGGCGCTGTCATCGTGTGCCAAGGCCGAGTCATAGCTCGCGCCCACAACCTCACAGAACGGCTCCACGACGTGACAGCCCATGCCGAGATGCAAGCCATCACCTCCGCCGCCAACGAACTGCAAGGCAAATACCTCGATGACTGCACGCTCTATGTCACTGTAGAGCCATGTGTGATGTGTGCCGGCGCCATCGGATGGGCTCACATCCGACGCCTTGTCTATGGCACGCCTGACGAAAAGCGCGGCTACCGCATCTTCGCCCCACATGCCCTGCACCCAAAAGCCACCGTCACCTCTGGAGTTCTCGAAGAGGAATGCCGTGAGATGATGCAGGCCTTTTTCAGAGAAAAGAGATAAAAAACAAGGAAAAAGGCAAAAAACAACGTAAAAAGTTGCTAAAAATAAAAAAAAAAACTATTTTTGCATCAAATGTGACTTCACCTCTATCGACATTTCATCTAATCCATTCAATACTATGACAATTACCATGATTATCCAGCTCCTCATCGTATTGGGAGCATTGTGGGTAGGCTCACGATACGGAAGCCTTGCCCTGGGAGCCATTTCCGGCATCGGACTGGCATTGCTGGTTTTCTGTTTCCATCTGAAACCCGGTACGCCGCCAACAGACGTGATTTACATCATCATCGCTGCCGTTACCTGCGCGGGCATCATGCAGGCATCAGGAGGCATGGACTGGTTGATTCAAATTGCAGAGAAGATGCTTAGGAAACACCCCGACCGCATCACCTTCCTTGCACCTCTCTGCACTTTCTTCCTCACCGTGCTGGTAGGTACGGGCCATGTGGTTTACACCTTGATGCCCATCATCTGCGACATCGCCTTGAAGAAAGGCATCCGCCCCGAGCGTCCTTGCGGTGTGGCCAGCATTGCCTCCCAGGTGGGTATCACCTGTTCACCCATTGCCGCTGCAGTGGTGTCGTTTGTTGCCATTTCAAATGCCAACGGCTTCGACATCACCATTCCCCAAGTGCTGATGGTGAGCATCCCCGCCTGCATCTGTGGTTTGATGGCAGCAGCAGCAGCCTCTTACAAGCGTGGCAAGGATTTGGACAAGGATCCGGTTTTCCAACAAAAAATAAAAGACCCAGCCCAATATGAATACATTTACGGCGGCAATGCCACCACGCTTGACAAGAAGATTTCCGCAGATTCGAAACGTGCTGTTTACATTTTCTTCGGAGCACTGTTGGTAATTGTAACAATCAGCTTAGCCTCTGTATTCAAAGTCAACCTCCTTCCTTCTTATCCTAAAACCGTTGCGGTAGACAACGCCAAGAGTGTGAAATTCACCGTCACAAGCATTGACACAGCCCGTGTCGTCACAGTACAGGAAAAAGGCGAAGAGGTACACAAGCAAGAAACGGTGACAATCCCCATCTCCCCTGCCGCAGAGTTGGATATGAAAACCGACCAATTGGTGAAAGCCGGCGTAGTGGTGGAAAATGCGACAGAAAAGAAAGACCAGCCGTTGGCCATGAATCTTGTCATCCAGATTGTGATGATTTGTGCAGCAGCATTGATGATCATTTTCTGCAAGGCCAGCCCCAAGAAAGCTGTTGCCGGGCCTGTGTGGCAGAGCGGCATGGTGGCTGTTGTGGCCATTTATGGCATTGCTTGGTTGGCAAACACCTACTTCGACAACTATATGGATGAAATGAAGTTGATGCTGAGTGATTTGGTGACGGCATATCCATGGGCCATAGCCTTTGCATTCTTCCTGGTATCCGTTCTCATCAACTCCCAAGGCGCTGTCGTGGTGACCATGCTGCCACTTGCCTATGCTCTTGGCATACCCGGTCCCGTCCTGCTTGGCGTATTGCCTTCGGTATATGGTTACTTCTTCATCCCCAACTATCCTAGTGACATTGCCACGGTGAACTTCGATCGCTCCGGCACCACTGTGATAGGCAAATACCTGTTGAACCATTCATTCATGATGCCTGGGTTGATTTGCGTGTTCACCTCCACCATAGTGGCCTATCTGCTCTCGATGCTGTTCAATTGAAACACATGATATATTATATGAAATCCGCGGAATGTTTGTGCATTCCGCGGATTTCATATTAGGGGAAGCGTTCATTTCACTTCTTTCTCATCAGAATCATTCTTTTCCTGTGTGAGAAGCTTTTCGTCGATAAATTTCTCAACTTCCTCCAATTCGTCTTCATCGAACCAATCGGACAGTTTATCCTTAGCCTTGTTTTTCACATCCTCAGGAACTTCCACCCAGATTTTGTTGATGACAAACAAGAGCACAGTCAAGTCATCGGAAAGTCCCACGATGGGTATGGCGTCGGGCAGGACGTCAAGCGGGCTTATGAGATACCCCAATGCCCCGATGATCATCGCCTTGTCCTTGTAAGACACTTCCTTGCTTTGGAGCGTGTAGAACAGCACCAGTGATGCATAGACGAGCTTTGAGCCGGCTCTTTTTGCTATCCTGGATATTTTCTCAACAAATCCCTTGGCAGAGAACTTGTCAGCGTAAGCCATGAAGTCTGGTAATTCCATTTTCAGTAATAATTGGTTTAGAGCGACAAAATTACACTTTTTTTTGAATTAGACAAAATTTTATTTGCTTGAATCATCTATTTGATGTATCTTCGCATCAAAAAGCAAAATTATTATGGAAATCAACATCGACGACATGGAGCATCGTGTTCGTAAAATCATATACGAGCACAGTGAAGATGCAGAATTTCCCCGTTTGGAAGATTACGGGGTGACAGAGGACGAATTCGACGACTATATGTTCTACAAGCAAGCCGTAATAGACAATTCAGAATCTCTTCGCAAGAAATACACCATCTACTCCATCATCTTCATCATACCATTCATCGTGGCAGCCTTTTACAAGACCTCATTGACCAACGCCCTTATTGCCTCTGGTTGCGGTTTGGTTCTGTGTGGCATCTATTATCTCATCACCATCTTGGTGCAAAAGATAAGGATGAGCCGTTTGAACAACGAATCCATAGAACGGTATATCGCAGATGTCATGAAATTTCAAGATCGGTGACACGCACCGTCCTTAGTTCGTCAATATAGTTCTGCCGCATGGACAATGCGTGCTGCCAGTTGGGATAGTCCTTTATCAAATCATCCAAATCGGTTCCGGATATAGGCCATGAGCCGATGTTGTCCAATCTGTCGACCATCTCCCCCACGGTGATGTTGGCAATGTCTTCCCGTGGCATGAAGGCAGGCTCGCTATCCTTGTCACCGCCAATGTTGATGACGAGTCTTGCCTTTGCAAGTTGTTCCAGCAAATCCACGACGACATGAGTGGGGATGCCAGTGTCCTTTTTCAGGCCAAGGGGAGTGCATGCCCCCTCTGCTTTTGCGAATCGTTTGCAAATATGTGCAAGCAAAACCGCAGAGAGCACCATCTTGTCCTTCTCTCCAATCTTCTCATTGTATGGCATGGGCAACAGTTGTTCCATGTTCTGCCGGGTATAGCACAAGTGCACCCCGAACAGGCAAATGATCCATGAAAACTGTATCCAAAGCATGAAGAGCGGCAAAGCTGCAAAAGAACCATAGATGGCATTGTAACTGGTCACCCATAATTGGGAATGGATGTATAGCAACTGTAAAAGTTGCATGGCAACACCCGCCAAGATTCCCGGTCCTACAGCGCTGGAGAAAAACACTTTCGTGTTAGGCATGAGCATGTAGATCAAGATGAAGATGACCGACATGATGACATAAGAGGACGCGGCAATGATCACCCTGAGGACAGGTGCGACAAACTCCCCCATTTGGCCGGACATTGCCGTCACAAAAATGGAAACACCGGAAGTGAGGGTGATGACAATGGGAAGCAGGAAGAAGAAAGCGACATAGTCGATGATGGTACTCATCCATCCACGTGAACTCTTCACTTTCCAAATGTCGTTGAACGCCACTTCGACATTGCTGATGAGCATGATGACGGTATAAAGCATGACAACGAATCCAAACCCCAAAATGACCCCGCTTTTGGCATTGACAAGATAAGAGTTGACAAAGCCTATGATGGCCTCAGCCACCTGAGGTTGGCTTGAAAGGACATCGGCAAACCACTCTTCAATGTGTTTTGACACACCAAATCCCCTTGCAATGGCAAACACCACGGCCACCATGGGCACAATGGCCAGCATGGTGGAAAAGGAGAGGGCAGCAGCCGTCCTGGTGATTCTTGAGTCGACAAAGCTCCTGATAGCCAACACTACCGTCCTGACAATATTGACAAGAAACATGACCGGTGTCGAGACATCGCCTTCCTTGATTTTCCAAATGTCCTCCCTGAAGAAGAGCAGCATTTTTCTGAGTGACATGACAGAATCCAGATAAGAAACGTTGATGGAATGGCATGAATAAAAAAGGAAGCAGAATCCCTATAAGCCGGGTTCTGTCTAGAAGTGTTTCCACATCAGAGCCTGTCATCTGTCTAGTCCCCGGGTCACCCCGGGGCTCGAGCGTTCTACCCTCCATCGCATTACTCGGGCGGGCAACCCTCAGTCGATGGTATACACGAACTTGCAGCTCCCAGCGGACACAGCCTGACGATCACCCGCCAGCTGGTGGTCTCTTGCACCACCTTCTCACCCTTGCCTTCCCAGGGAAGGCGGTTGTTTTCTTCTGTCTGAGCCTGCCGTCACCAACAGCTTCCATTTTCAGAAGTGGGACGCCCTATGCTGCCCGGACTTTCCTCTCGTGCCATTGGCACCAGCGACAAGCCGAGATTCTGTTTCCACATGCAAAGTTATGTATTTTTTATGAAAATCGATGTGTTTTTTCATTTTTCATCACATTTTGCACGCTATTTGAGAAAAAACACTTAATTTTGTATGCGAAGAGAAATAGTGTAACCACATTTCATACATTCTTAATTCTGTAACAGAAGGCAAAAACGACCCAAATATGAATATCAGAAAATTAACATTACTCTTGGCATTGGGCTTTATCTTGATTTCTTGTGAAGAAATCAAAAACAAACTGAATTTGGATGATTCTTCATCTGTCGTTTCCAATGAATCTTCTGATGAAGAAGAGAATGAAATAGATAATGCATCCGACACCCCACGCACAAAAAATTTCTATACCAGTTTGTTGGAGTCGTTTTGCAACGATTTGTTCGATGAGAATTTCACTGGCGACATCTATGAAAGAGGAAGCCTTGTAGTGGTTAAAATCACTCCATTGGAAGGCAAAACCGTACAAGTCAGTGGCACCCATAACTATAAAGTGGAGATGGGTTCAAAAGTGAGTGGCCAAATGTTCAAGGCCACCATTACAGAAAAAGGCGACAACTTGTATGACATCAAGTTTGAGAAAGGGTCCTCCAAAGTGTTCAGTGACAATTCCTATTGGGACTCCATAGAACAAGAATACCGCTACGAGTGAACCAATCCCTCCGTATCAGGCATTTGGGGGTATTTAGCCCTCAAGTGCTCCAGTTTATCTATCGTCTTTCCTAAAAACGCCTTGTACTCTTCTGAATCAGGGTGGAATGGACGATGCGCCAAAGCCTCCTTGATAGGTTTCCACTCTTTTAAAAAATCTTTTGCTTCTTTACTGAGACAACTTTCCACCATCCTTTCCCATACATATTCTATGGCCTGCTGGGAAGGATGTATCATGTCTGGTTGGTAGAAACGATAGTCACGCAATTCATCATTGACAATCTCAAAAGCAGGAAAATAGTCTACAACTCCCTGACCTTCCTTTTTCAACTGTTCGGCGGCAAGAAGGAGGGTTGCCTTGGAAATCGCACTGCCATGAAAACCATATTTGGCATACCTGATGGGGCTGACTGTCACCATCACCTTCACCTCTGGGCAGGCGTCCTTAAGCAATCCAACAGCCTTGGCCAGGTACTTGCAACACTCTCCTACAGACAAGGCCTGTTCCTCAAACAGCTTTTGGGGACGTTTCTGGCAATTGTCCACTATTTCACCAGTCTCCTTTAGCACGTACACATGGTTGGTGCCCAATGTGAAGACCACGACTTTGGGGGATATTCTTCCAGGCTCATTCAGGAAACGGTTTACGGTATGCATGATACTGGCAGGATTGTACATCACCCCATAAGGATTGACCACAGCCCTGAATTTCTCTTCTTGAAACCTTCTCCCTATGCTATCGGCAAAACACGAACCGACAAATAGCATCTCCTCACATGGGGCGATGGAAAAAGACAAAGGTGGGATTTCAACTACTGTACGGAATATCATAACATCGTCATGACGGATAAAACCATCTTTTGTACTCATTATTGAAACAAAGGTGTTACTAATGCCAAGACTTTGTTTTCTTTTTTAAGCAAGAATCCTTTCCTTTGGAATAAAATTAACTTTTATTAACTTCCAGTTACCAAAAATAGGTGTGATTTATTTTGTGGTTTATGGAATATCATTACCTTTGCAACGAATTAGGATAACGTCTGCCATTGTTTTTGTCACGACCATTGGAAGTGCAATCAAGCATGGCGGCAATTGTTTCATTAAAAACAGGTAAAAAGATGAAAAAAATTTTTATGACCTTGGTAGCTGCCGTTATGGCTCTTTGTGTCAATGCACAAGTTTATGTTGGTGGCGGTGTTGGTGTCTACAATGTCAGCGATGACGATGACGACGACGACGCTACATTTTTCAAGTTTGTCCCTGAAGTAGGCTACACCTTCAACGACAATTGGGCAGCTGGTGTTGCTTTCGGTTGGGAAGGTGCTACAGATGGTGGTAAGAAAACTGTCTCCATCAATCCTTATGCTCGTTACACATTCACCAATAACAAGGTGGTGAACGTCTTTATTGACGGCAGTATTGGTTATTCCCACTCTTATAACGCCGGAATCGACGCCGATGGTTTGGAGATTGGCTTGAAACCAGGTGTTGCCGTGAACCTTGGAGGTAATTTAAGTTTTGTCACCCATGTTGGTTTCATCGGTTATCAACATGCCAAAGACAACAACTTCAAAGACAAGACCGATGTTTGGGGTGTCGACGTTGACGGTCGCAACATCACATTCGGACTTTACTACAACTTCTAAGACTGATTCATCATCCCATGATAAAGAAGGCCGCCCGAAAGGCGGTCTCTTTTTTTGCTCTCAACGGTATCGAGTTGGAATTATGCTTCGCTTCAGATTTCAGATTTCAGATTTCAACTACCGCCCCCTCCTTCTCTGATTGGTTGTGCCCGCCAAGGGCTCGCACACGACAAGGATTCTTTACTCATGCTGTGCTTACCAATAAAAACCCCGACCTAGACAGTCGGGGTTTTTATTGGATTGGTTAAATTCTAAATCCACCTGACGTAGCAGAAGTCCTGACGATGTGGAATGGGAAGTTTGTCATTCTTCGGGAACATGCGAACACCAGTCTTGAAGGTGCCAGCCTTATCCGGAGTGATGTTGCATTCAAAAGTATACAAGTTTCCTTCCTTGTTGACAAGTTTGAAAGAATACACATTTGCAATGTGTTCCTCGCCATTCGTGTCGGTCTTAAGTGTAACGAATTCCAGTCCTACGGCATCGTCGAGTCCCGCCTCGTCAATGACGTATTTCACGTTGAACTCCACACCGGTCTCTGCAGCGTCGACAATGTTGCTTTCCTTGCTCACCACCTTGATGGAATCCCATCTTTCAGCAACTGTCTCCTTCCAATATGCGATTTCCTTTGCCATGAGGTTATTGTCCTTGTGCAGGAGTTCGGAACGCTCAGCCAACTTGCAATAGAATTTCGAGTAGTAGTCGTCAAGCTGACGTTTCATGGTGTAATGCGGAGCAATCGTAGCGATTGAATTCTTGATTACTTGAATCCAGCCTTCGCTGTATCCCTTGTTGTTGGTGTTGTAATAGAGAGGAATGATTTCGTTCTCCAACAACCCATAGATGGTAGCGGCATCAAGTTGGTCTTGGTATCCCTGGTTTTGATAAGTGCGTTTCTCTGTTAGCGCCCATCCTGCACCTTTCCTGTAGCCTTCAAGCCACCATCCGTCGAGCACGGAGAGGTTGACGACACCATTCATTTCAGCTTTCTCGCCTGATGTTCCTGAAGCCTCAAGCGGACGGGTAGGAGTGTTCATCCAAATGTCTACACCGGAGACCAACCTTCTTGCAAGGCGGAAATCATAATCCTCGAGGAAGATGATTTTTCCCAAGAATTCAGGTTTCTGACTGATTTCAAAGATGCGCTTGATAAGTCCTTGGCCTGCTCCGTCGGCGGGATGTGCCTTTCCAGAGAAGATGAACTGCACAGGATGCTCAGGGTTGTTGACAATCTTGGAAAGCCTCTCAAGGTCGGTGAAGAGCAAATGCGCCCTCTTGTATGTAGCGAAACGGCGGCAGAAACCAATCATCAATGCATTGGGGTTGATTTTTTGGAGCAGGGACACGACACGCGAGGGGTCACCTTGGTTTTTGAGCCATGTCTCGCGGAACTTGTCGCGAATATAGTCCACCAGCTTGTTTTTCAACGCCATGCGTGTAGCCCAGATTTCTTCGTCAGGTACATTGTAAATGGCATGCCAAATGCTTTCGTTACTCTGGTCGCCCATGAATTTCTTGTCGAAATACTTGGCGTAGAGCTGCCTCCACTCTGTAGCCGCCCAGCTGGGGAAGTGCACGCCATTGGTCACATACCCCACATGGTTTTCCTCAGGATAATAACCAGCCCAGATGGGTGCGAACATCTTCTGGCTTACCCATCCATGCAACTTGCTCACGCCATTAACTTCCTGGCAAGTGTTGCAAGCAAAGATAGACATGCAAAAACGCTCTGAATGGTCTTCCGGGTTCTGACGTCCCATACCGATGAACTCATCCCAAGTGAGTCCAAGCATGGCAGGATAGCCACCCATGTATTTTCCGAACATCGCTTCGTCGAAATAGTCGTGGCCAGCAGGAACCGGGGTGTGAACGGTGTAGAGTGAGGAGGCGCGAACCAGTTCCAATGCCTGGTTGAATGACATTCCTTCACGCACGTAGTCGCACAAGCGCTGTAGGTTGCACAGAGCGGCATGTCCTTCATTGCAATGGTAGATTTGCTTCTTGATGCCCAGTTTCTTGAGGGTGAGCATGCCGCCGATGCCAAGAAGGATTTCTTGCTTGAGCCTGTTCTCCCAATCGCCACCATAAAGAGAGTGTGTTATGGGTTTGTCAAACTCAGAGTTCATTTCATTGTCCGTATCAAGCAAGTAGAGTGGGATGCGTCCTACGTTGACGCGCCACACATAAGCATGGACTTGATAGTTCATATAAGGCACGTCTACCACCAACGGATTGCCTTCAGCATCCAATTGACGCTCGATGGGCAGAGAGTTGAAATTCTGTGCTTCATAGTTGGCAATCTGTTGTCCATCTATGGAGAGCGACTGCTTGAAATAACCAAACCTGTAGAGGAATCCCACTGCACACATGTTCACGTTGCTGTCGGAAGCTTCCTTGAGGTAATCGCCAGCAAGCATTCCTAGACCTCCGGAATAAATCTTGAGCACCTGGTTGATGCCGTATTCCATGCTGAAATAAGCGACGGACGGACGAGACGCGTCCGGTTTCACATCCATATATTTGCGGAACAAGCCATAGACTTCTTTCACACGAGCCATGATGGCCTTGTCCTTGACGAGTTCCTCCTTTCTCTCATAACTCAGCCTTTCAAGCAAAAGGACAGGGTTGTGCTCCACCTCTTCATACAATTCTTCATCGAGGCTTCTCCACAAGTCTCTTGCCTCATAGTTCCAAGCCCACCACATATTGTGGGCAAGTTCATCCAAGCATTTCAGTTGTTCGGGAAGACGTGACTTCACCAGAACTTCCTTCCACTGGGGAACGTTTGCATAGTCTGCTTTGATTTTCATTCTCACTAAAATTATAACGTTACGTTGTTGTTGGTTGCGATGCTATTCTCTCTGCTGCCTTCACCAATGCGATGTGGTATGCCTCATAATAATAGGTGATGAAATGACTCCACAAAGCTTTTTTAGATAGTTTGTCTGCATTGGCTCTCGCCTTTGCAATCATTTCCTTGGAATAAGCAGAGAATTCAGATACGGTGTCCTTGATATTGTCGGCCACTTCCGAATAGTTGTAGTCAGTGCGATGTATGACCTTGACTCCATCGATGATTTCACTGCATCCTCCCTTAACCGTGTTGACCCATTGTCCGAAACCTGCCAGGTCGGTGGTGATGCATGGCACCTTGAATGCTATGGCCTCCAGGGGAGTATACCCCCATGGCTCATAATAAGAAGGATAGATGCAAAGATCATTACCCAACACGAGATCATAGTAGGTCATATTTAAAATGCCATCTTCTCCTGTAAGATAACAAGGCAGGAATATCAGTTTCACATGATCGTCCTTCCTGTTCCACATGTCAAGGAATTTAAGCATCCCCATCACATTGTCTTGACTCATGTTGTGTAGCCAGTGAGTGATAAGAGGCACGTCAAGTGGTGTGTCATATTTCCTGCCACTATTGAGGCGTTCCATCAAATCTTTTCTTGGCTCCCCCACCCAACCAGGCACTTCAATGAATGCAAGCACCTGTTTCTTGAGGTTTTTATCTCTCAAGAGGCGATTCATAGCCTCTATATACACATCCACTCCTTTGTTTCTGAACTCATACCTTCCACTTGTGGAGACAATGAGTACATCATCATCCAAGTCGCTCCCCATAAGGGCGTTGGCGACATCAATCAAACGTTTCCTCGCCAACTTGCGTTTCTTGGTGAATTCCGCTCCTTTCGGAACGAAATTGTTTTCAAACCCATTAGGGAGCACTTTGTCCACTGGTTTGTCAAGCAATTCAAGGCACTCCTTTGCCGTGATGTCGCTGACTGTAGTGAAGCAGTCCACATACTTGGCAGTTTGCTTCTCAATGGAATGTTTACTCTCCATATTGAGTTCTCGTGCCATTTGATCCCCATTGTAAGCAAAGAGATAATCGTAGAGCGGTTTGTTGTTGCCGGCAATGCTTCTTCCTATACTTGTTGCATGAGTGGTGAAGAGGGTTGCAACATGAGGCATGCGATGACGAATATACAGCAGCCCCAGTCCCGTCATCCACTCGTTGGCATGGTAAATCACTTTTTTGCTTTCGTCGAGATAGAACAGGCAGAAACTTTCCACCACTTTCCCTGCTGCATAAGAAAACATCGACGCCTCGTCGTAATCACCATACGCATGCAAGCTATCCACTTGGAACAGCTCCCATGCACGAGCGTAGATTTCATTTTTCTCTGCATAGAAACAGGTGAAGTCAACCAATATGGCAATGGGACTGCCAGGCACATCCCATCGGCCTATTCTCATTTTCAAGCCGGCTTCACAAGCCGCTTTCCTCCAATCGGAGAGCAAATCCACGTCCTCTACAAAATAAGGGCATTCCTTTTCCTGCCAGCAGTCGGGGCCAATAAACAAGATACGGTCTTGATATTTTTCTTGAAGTGTTTTAGCCCTTGTAGACAAAACAGTATAAATACCACCTACCTTATTGCAAACTTCCCAACTGGACTCGAAAACATAGTCGGGAGACAATAAATCTTTTCCCATTTGAAAAACTAATATAACGCATGCAAAGGTACTATAAAAAAATTAAAAAAAAGGATAATTTCGACATTTTTCTTGGAAGAGATGGATTCTAAATGATTTAAAACAATTATCTTTGTCACAAAAACAGCATATGAGAAAGAAATCCGTCATTATTATGATTTTGATGACATGCTTGTCTGTCGTCACTTACGCCCAAAATTTGAAGGGCAAATACAGCAACGAAGAATACAATTTTTATCTTTTCCTGGATGTAGACAATCCCAAAGTGAAAATACCCGGAGATGACCTTTATGGAGAAATGCCTGGTTATTTTGGTGCCAAGGGTTGGGAATTGAAATGGATGATTATCGAATGTGAACGTGTGAATGAAAATAAAGCAGAAATCACAGTAATCAACGATTCTGGCAGTGAAGACTTCCAAGCCACACTTACAGAAGACAGCGAAGGAAACATCACCATGAAGCATATCGACGGGAGTCCTTTCAAATCTGTCATCAATGGAAAGCGAGTAAAAGTGCCAAAAACTGTGGTGCTGAAAAAGGATTATTAAGAGGATATGACAAAGCCCCGCCGCTCGTTGAGCGACGGGGCTGTCTTGATAAAGGAGGCGGCGACCTACTCTCCCGCATTGCATTGCAGTACCATCGGCGCAGGCGGGCTTAACTTCTCTGTTCGGG
>CADADN010000032.1 GCA_902786665.1 uncultured Prevotellaceae bacterium
CAAATCAGATGGTAATAATCTGGTTTTATACTTGGAAACGTCCATTTTTTGCAACATCTTTTAACTTTGTATATTTATGCGCCTGCAATGCGGGTTAAGCAACAACAAGGCAAAATCTTCATTGTTTTCACCTACAAGGTCCTTGAGCATTTCCGTTGCCATTGTTCCATATTCCACGGCTTTGGAATAATCGCCAATTGAAGAGTGACATTGAGCCAAGAGGAAAACAGTGGTTCCATGTTGCTCATTTTTTTGACCATTCTTTTCGTAAGCCTCATGAACCTTTTCAAAATACTTTATGGCTTCTTGAAAATTCCCTTTTTTAAATTCAGCAGTCCCCCTGTAAATCCAACTATTGATTTCTATCGCTGTTTGTGCAGAAACGGATATAGAAAGCAACAAGGTGATGATGAATAGGATGCTTTTCTTCATTTGGCTATAAGTTGTGAGTGAATTGATGATTGTTTGTGGGGTGATGAATAAGCTGCACCTTCATTCTGCAAAGATAGTGCAAATAGAGTGGAAAGCAAAACAAATAACAAAGTTTTTGTTTTTCGAATAGCGAGGTGTTAGGAGGGAATAGGAGGTGATGGGAGGAGGCTGTTTTTTTTAGTCGAGAATGATGAATCTCGCCCAGAAAAGTGGCTGGTCGTATTTGGTCTGGCCCTTCTCGTCCTTGTATTCTCTCAGGGACTTCTGCGCCATTTGCAGTGCTTCGTGCTTGTCCATTCCGTTGCAGAGGTTCTTGTAGAACTGTGTCATCATCATCTGCGTGGCGTTGTCGTCCACTTTCCATAGGCTCATGATGATGGTTCCTGCTCCCGCCTTCTTGAATCCCCGCTGCAGTCCGAAGACACCTTCGCCTTGTGTGATGTCGCCAAGTCCCGTCTGGCAGGCGGACAAGACGACGAGGTCGAGGCCTTTTAGGTCGAGTTTTGAGATTTCCTGTGCGGTGAGTATGCCGTCGTCAAGGTCCGAGGGGCTATTCAGGCTCCTCAGCGCATGGTTTGCCCCTGCGAAGAACAATACGCTTCGTGTGAGTGCCTTGTCCTCCTTCTCAGAAGCCCCGAGGAGGTTGTCGTCCAGCGTGAGCAACCTTTGTGCATCCATCATCTTTTTCTCCCTTTCCGTATAGAACTGGCCTTTGCGTGGTAGCCGAGGTCGGAAAAAAAGCCGGCGAGGTTGTCCAATGACGTGGCATAGCTGGGATGGTTCTCCCCGAGTGTTCTTTTACGTATCTCAAGCGCCTTTGTCCCGTATTCCACAGCCTTGGCGTAGTCACCGAGGTAGGAATAATAGGTGGCAAGGTTGTTCAACGCAGAGGTGTAATCCGGATGATTCTCCCCAAGTGTTGCTTTGCGTATTTCCATCGCCTTTGTCTCGTATTCCACCGCCTTGGCGTAGTCTCCGAGGCTGGAAAAATAGAACGCGAGGTTGTTCAATGATGTGGCATAGTCGGGGTGGCTTTCCCCGAGCGTGGCTTTGCGTATCTCAAGCGCCTTTGTCCCGTATTCCACCGCCTTGTTATAGTCTTCGGTTTTTGAATAGCAATCAGCTAAGATGTATAAGATATTTCCATAATGCTCATCGTCTTTTTTTTGCTCTTCATAGGCCTCTTTGCATTTTTCAAAATATAGTATGGCTTCCTGATGATTACCTTGCTTGTAAGCAGCAATGCCCTTCTCCGCCCAGCCTTTGATTTCTTCTTCCGTTTGTGCACACAGGGATAAAGAAAGCAACAAGGTGATGAGTAATAAGATGCTTTTCTTCATATGGCTATAAGGTTTAAGAAGTGGATGGACGGTTGTATGTTGGGGCATGGTGCATGCCGCTTTTAATCAGTTTTTTCGTGGTATAAAACAGTAGTGACCTGGCAAATGCCAAGCCACTGCTTGTTGTGACAGTTACTATAGGACTCTATGTGATGCTATAGGATGTTCATAATGCCTTAGGCACGAGCCCTTCGATGTATTTGCAGAGGATACCGATGCCTTTGAGGTTTTCCCCCCCCTGTGGTATGATGAGGTCGGCATATTTCTTTGTGGGTTCGATGAATTGCTCGTGCATGGGTTTGAGCACGTTGAGGTATCTCTCCAGCACCATGTCGACGGTCCTTCCTCGTTCCACCACGTCTCGCTGTATGTTGCGTATGAGACGTTCGTCGCTGTCTGTGTCAACGAAGATTTTGAGGTCCATGAGGTCGCGCAGTTTTTTGTTGATGAGCGTCATGATGCCCTCGATGATGATGACCGGTTTGGGTTCCACGTGCACGGTTTCCTTCAGGCGGTTGCATAGGATGTAGGAATAGGTGGGTTGCTCTATGGCCTGCCCGTTTCTGAGCATGTTGATTTGCTTGTGGAGCAGTTTCCAGTCGAATGCGTCGGGGTGGTCGAAGTTGATGTTATGCCTTTCCTCTTCCGTCATGTGCGAGGTGTCGTTGTAATAGGAGTCCAGAGGTACGACGGCCACATAGTGTGGTGGCAGTGCGTTGGCTATTTTCTTCACGACGGTGGTCTTTCCCGACCCTGTTCCTCCTGCTATGCCGATGATTGTCATGTTTTTTTTTGTTTTTTTATGGTGATTTTTTATAGGACGCCATAGGATGAAATAGGACGCCATAGGATGATGAAATAGGACGTCATAGGATATGGGACTCTATGGCTTCAAGAGCTCGAGGAGTTGCATATAGCATTCCGCCTTTTTTTTCAGGGGCAGGGGGTATGCCCTGCTGCTGCTTGGCATGCGGTAGAGCCGCAATTGTCTCCCCTCGAAGCCGAAAGAGGTGTATGAGCCAACTTTTGGCGAGGGGATGTTGAAATGTTCTGTGAGTATGTCCGTAGCCTTTTGTCCCGTAGTCACCACGATGTGGCAAAGGGGGGCTTTTCTTAGCAGAGCGTTGATGTCTGTGGGTTGCAGCACTTCAAGGTCTTTGTCTGACGCCGTGTTTCGTGTGCGTCTCACCTTCACGGCCGTGTCATATAGGCCGATGCCCATTTCCGTGAGCATCGCCTTGATGTCGTCCAGTCGGAATGTTCGCCTCTCCTCGTCCACGAACCAATCCTTGTCGTCGTGTAAGCACAGACCGAAGATGCGCCACATGTCGTTGATGTAGTTGGGGTAGAAGAAGTCCATTGCCCATCGGTGCCTTGCCGGAGGGAAACTCCCCAGCATCACCATTCTCGTACCCTCGGGAAGGAATGGCAGCCAGGGATGATTCTCTACGGGATTCTCCACCTTACTTATATTATATATGAGATGGTGTTTATTTCTTCTCTTTGATGAGGTATACGACGGTGGGCAGGTGGTCGGAGTATCCATCAAGCCATACCCCTCCTGCCGTGGTGCGCTTTGGTGCGCCTTTGTATCTTCCCTCGTTTTGCAGGAGGTAGTCACGCCGTTGTATCTGGCACTGGTAATAGGTGAGTTCCCTGTAGTCCTTCTTGTCCTTTCTGTCCACGAGGTTGTGCGACATCACGATTTGGTCGAAGAGGTTCCAGCTGCCATCATAAGCCAGGGTTCCTGTTCCGCTGTCAAGGATTTTCCACCAGGGGTTGTACATGTCACCTTTTTTTACATCCTCCAGTTTCCCCTTTGCTCCCAGTTCCTTGGCCATGCTGAGGTTCTGCGGGTCGTCGTTCATGTCACCCATGACAATGATTTTCATCTTGTGGTCAGCGTGCATGATGGAGTCCTTGATGACCTTCACTTGCCTTCCAGCCGACTCGCGGTAGAAAGAGCCGGATGCTCTACTTGGCCAGTGGCACACGATGATGGTCAGAGGCTCATCGGCCAAGATTCCTGATACTTCAAGGAATCCGCGAGTGTAATAGGCGCTGTCCTTTTCCAGTTCTTGGACGTATGGGTGCAGCACTACATCTCTGACGGTGAAGAGTTGCGGGTTGTAGAGCAAAGCGCAGTCCACGCCTCTTCTGTCGGGTCCTTCGATGTGTACGAACTTGTATCCTCTCTTAGCCAGTTCGGGTTGAGCCACGAGGTCGGAGAGAGCGTTTGCGTTCTCCACCTCAGAAACTCCGATGACAGCGCATCCGATGGGCAGTTTGTCGGTTCCCATGTCGGCGAGGGCGTAAGCCATGTTATGTAGCTTGCGCTCGTATTTTAGTTTGCTCCACTTGTTGGCACCATCGGGCAAGTATTCGTAATCATTTTTACCCACGTCATGGCAAGTGTCGAAGAGATTTTCCAGGTTGTAGAATCCTACACCATACAGATTGAAACTACGCTGCGCCGACGCAGGAATTGCGAGGGTGAGAAGCACGGCGAATGTCAGCAAATGTCTTTTCATATAGCTTTGATTTTAGTTAGCAGTTGTATTCTCATTATGTTTGGGGGCGTGATGTCCCTTAGATTTTGCAAATATCGGAAAAAAATTCGATAAAAAAGCAGTTTCTCAAAAAAAATAATCGTACAATTCTTTTTTTTTTAATATAATTTTTGTTACTTTGCAACCAAACAACGTTAACTAACTATTATTGTCTATGCGAAAAATGCTGAAAATAGCAGTGTTTGCACTCTGCTACTCCCCTCTTGCCTTTGGTCAGGAGTTAGACTCACTGGAGCAGACCGGTACGTTGGACGAGTCGGCCTTCACATTCACGGAGGCCCAACTCGGCGAGGATGATGACATGATACAGAACGTGACCATCCTCACCAGCAACACCAACGTATACGCCAGTGAGCAAGGCTACACCTTCTCTCCCACGCGTTTCAGATATCGTGCGTTGAGCCAGAAGTACAATGACGTCTATGTAAACGGAGCATTGATGAACGACCTAGAGTCGGGTCAGTTCAGATTCTCCAACGTAGGTGGCATCAACTATGTCACCCGCAATCTCGATGCTTCGCTACCTTTCGAGGAGAGCAATTTCTCCATGTCTAACATCGGTGGCAGCAACAACTACAATTTCCGCGCCAGCCAGGTTGCCACCGGCAGCCGCTTGACCCTTAGCGGCGCCAACCGCAACTACACGGCCCGTGCCGCCTACACCTTCGGCACCGGCATCACCAACTCCGGCTGGTCCTTCGCCGGCCTGGTGTGCTACCGTTGGGCCAACCCCGGCTATGTGGAAGGTACGTTCTACAACTCCCTCTCATATTATTTAGGTGTGCAGAAGCTGATGGGCGCCCACTCCCTCTCCCTCTCCACCTGGGGCAATCCCACGGAGCGTGCCTCTCAGGGCGCGGGCACCGACGAGAGCTACTGGATTGCCAACAACAGGCAATACAACCCCTATTGGGGATATCAGAACGGCAAGGTGCGCAACTCCCGTGTCATCAACGACTTCGCCCCAAGCGCCGTGTTGACCTGGGATTGGGACATCAACCGTTCTACCAGGCTCACCACCACGCTCCATGGCAAGTATTCCATGTACAAGAGCACCCGTCTGAACTACAACAACGCCGACAACCCCCAGCCCGACTATTGGAAGAACCTCCCCAGCAGCTACTATGACGTGTGGGACGTGGACGACACCAACAACCGCACCGAGCAAGGCTACCGCGACTTCATGGAAGCCTACAACTTCCTGAAGGACAACAAGTCGGCACGCCAGATTGACTGGGACCGCCTTTATGCCGCCAACCGCAATGCGATGGCGATGGGTGGCGACGCCATGTATTTCGTCGAGGCCAGGCACAACGACAACCTCTATCTCACCCTCGCCTCCACGTTGCACAAGCAGCTCACCAACAAGTCCTACTTCAACATGGGCTTCTCGCTGGGCAGCAACACCGGCAGCCATTACAAGACGATGGACGACCTCCTTGGCGCCAAGGCATACCACAACATCAACACCTACGCCTTGGGCAACTACGCCTCCAACAGCAACGCCGTGCAGTATGACCTCAACCATCCCAACCAGGTGATTGGCGAGGACGACACCTTCGGTTACGACTACGACCTCATAGCCCGCAGGGGCCAGGTCTGGGGCAACTACGTAGAGAATTTCGGAGTACTCCACTACAGTGTTTCCGGCAAGTTGGGCTACGATGACATGCAGCGCGACGGCAAGATGCGCAACGGTATGTTCGCCGACTATTCCTATGGCAAGAGCAAGACTGCCAAGTTTGTCAGCGGCGGTGGCAAGTTCAACTCCACCCTCAACATGGGCGGTGGCAACACCCTCATGTTCGGCATCGGATACGAGCACAGGGCTCCGCAGATCACCACGGCATTCGTCTCACCCGAGATGAACAACGACTTCGTGACCAACCTGCGCAACGAGCGCATCTTCAGCAGCGAAATCGGATACCAGTTCCTCAACTCGCGCTTCCACATCAACGTGAACGCCTACTACAACTACCTGAGCAACGTGACGGAGTGGCAGAACTTCTACTTCGACGACATCAACTCCTTCTCCTATGTCTCCATGACAGGCATCCGCAAGAAGTACTATGGCGTGGAAGCAGGCGTGGACTACAAGGTCACTTCAGCCTTCAAGATCAGGGCCATCGGAACCATCTCTGATGCTAAGAATGCCAACAACGCCAAGGTGAGATACCTGAACTCCACCAAGGCCGTCTACGTGGACGATATCGTGATGAACAAGGGCATGCGCGAGGCCAGCACTCCGCTCACCGCAGCAAGCCTCATCCTTTCCTACAGCTCCGGTGGATGGTTCATCGACCTGAAGGGCAACTACTACGACCGCATCTACCTGAGCTACTCGCCCAGCTACCGTTACCAAAGCACGCTCACCACGATGGGCAATGTGAACAACGACGGCACCTACGACGTACCCGCCCAGGCAGAGGGCAAGGGAGGCTTCATGCTCGACGCCTCCATCGGCAAGAGCCTCCGCTTCAAGAGAGGCAAGCAGCTCTCCATCAACCTGTCGCTGACCAACATCCTCAACAACATCGACATCTGCACCGGCGGCTACGAGCAGAGCCGAAGCGACTACACCGTGAAGGAGGAGAACGGCCAGACCCTGATGAACAACGTGAGGGCTTACAAGTTCTCGCTCAACCCGAAGAAATACTACGCTTACGGCATCAACGGCATGCTCAACCTCACTTTCAGATTCTAAAACATCCAAAGATATGAAATACATCAGCAACATATTCCTGTTGGCAGTTTGCGCTTTGCTGGCATCCTGCATGGCAGACAGCTACGACGACCCACAGACCCCGGCGGAGGAGGCATACGGCAACAGAGCCATCACCGAAACCAATTGCGTCACCATAGCACAACTCAAGTCGCTATACAACACCACCATCGCCAACAGCGGCATGAAGGAGGTGACCGAAGACTTGCAAATCAAGGGCACGGTCATCGGCAACGACATCGAGGGCAACATCTACAACGAGGTCATCATCGACGACGGCACCGGTGCCTTCATCATCTGCATCGCTCAGGGCGGCCTCTATGGATACCTTCCCGTGGGACAGCAGATACTCATCGACCTGAAAGGACTGTACATCGGAGCATACGGACAGCAAGGCGAGGTGGGTACACCTTACACCAGCAAGAGCGGTTCCACTTACGTGAGCCGCATGAGCCGCTTCCTCTGGGCCAACCACTACAAGCTCATTGGCTCAGCCAATCCGTCGAGCGTCGTTCCTGAGGAGTTCGACCCAAGCAGGATGACCGACCCCAGTTATCTGGAATCCCACTGCGGCAAACTGATGACGCTGAAGGGCGTGGAGATTTCCGCCGCCGACGGCAAGGCCACCTTCGCACCCGACGATGGCAGCGTGGCACTCACCGCCAACTGCGCCAACCGCAACTTCAAGGGCATCAGCAGCAGTCAGTTGGTGCTGCGCACCAGCACCTACGCCGACTTCGCCGGCAACGTGATGCCCACCGGCAAGGTGGATGTGACGGGTATCTTCACCCGCTTCCGCAACACCTGGCAGATTCTCATGCGCACCGAGAGCGACATCCAACCGGCGCAATGACCATTAACCTATCAATAGTCAAATAGAAACCAAAAAATACAAAAGATATGAAAAAGCTATTTTATTCATTATTCATCTTGGCTACGACAGCCTTGACATTCTGCAGTTGCGAGGATGTGCCCTCACCTTTCGACTTCCCCTCAGAGGGCGGCGGCACACCGACACCCACCATCGACCCCGCGGGAAGCGGCACACAGGCAGACCCCTACAACGTAGCGGCAGCCATCGAGTACACACAACAGTTGGAACAGGGAGCAGAAAGCCCTACCGACATCTACATCAAGGGCAAGGTGGTGGCCATCCGCGAGAACTACACCACACAGTATGGCAATGCCAGCTTCACCATCTCCGATGATGGCTCGAGCAAGGTGACCTTCCTCGTTTATCGTGCCCTCTACCTGGGCAACAAGAAATACAGTTCCGGCGACCTGCTGCAAGAAGGCGACGAGGTGATTGTCTGTGGCAAGGTGACCAACTACAACGGCACCTTGGAGACCCAGCAGAACAAAGCCTTCCTCTACTCGCTCAACGGCGTGACCGCAGGTGGCGGCGGTGGTGACACCGGTGTTGCCAAGGGTAGCGGAACGCTTGAAGACCCCTACAACCCTGCCGGCGTCATCGCCTACATCAACACCCTGGGTGCTGACGTTGAAAGCACGAAGGATGTCTACATCAAAGGCAAGGTGGCTTCCATCACCGAGCAATATGGCACCCAATATGGCAACGCCACCTTCGACATCGTGGAAGAAGGAGCCGAAGGCACCAAGTTCACGGTATTCCGCGCCCTCTACCTGGGCAACAAGAAATACACCAGCGGCGACTTGCTGAAAGAGAACGACGAGGTGGTGGTTTGCGGTAAAGTGGTGAACTACAAGGGCAACACTCCTGAGACCGTCCAAGGCAAGGCCTTCCTCTACTCGCTCAACGGCAAGAATGAAGGCGGCGGCGGTGGCGGCGACACCACACCGGGCACACCTTCCGGCGACGGCTCGTTGTCCAACCCGTTCAACTCCGTGGCTGCCAACAATCTCGCCAACAGCCTGGCTGCCGACGCACCCACTTCAGAAAGCTATTACATCAAGGGCAAGATAGCCAAGATAGCCAACAACGGCACGTTCAACACCCAGTATGGCAATGCTTCGTTCTACATCTCCGACGATGGCAAGGATGAGAATACCTTCTACGTCTTCCGCACCCTCTACTTGGGCAACAAGAAATGGGAGGATGGCAACGCCCAGATCAAGGTGGGCGACGAGGTCATCATCTATGGCAAATTGGTGAACTACAAGGGCAACACACCCGAAACCGTGGGGAACGAGAGCTATATCTACTCGCTCAACGGCAAGACCGAGGACACCGGTGAAGGCGGTGGCGGCGGTGGCGAGCAAACCGGCGCTGGCAGCTACGGCGACCCCTATAGCGTGTCAGCAGCCATGGCTGCAGGTTCTGGCTCCGGCGTCTATGTGAAGGCCTACATCGTGGGTTACGTATCAGGCCAGGTGCTGGCAGATGGTGCACACTTCACCGCCGACGGCTGCGATGTGAAGACCAACCTGCTCATCGCCGACTCTTCATCGGAGACGAATGTGGCCAACTGCATCCCCGTGCAGCTGCCAAATGGAGCTGTGCGCTCAGGCCTCAACCTGCAGGACAACCCCGGCAACCTCGGCAAACAAGTGCTCCTCTATGGCAACATCGAGAAATATTTCGGTGCGACAGGCCTCAAGAGTGTGACCTACGCAGAGATTGGCGGCTCGGGCGTCGGCACGAAGCCATGATGCCGTGTGCCTTATGATAAAACAGTCATCCCCTGCCGCCGAGCGGCAGGGGATGACTGTTTGTAAGAGGGGTGATGTGAGCAGCGGCACAACCGCTGCCTACGGAGAACGGGCAGGCGTCTCTAATGGAACGGGCAAGATGGGGAGAGATGGTGAGTGATGAGGGGTGATGTGAGCAGCGGCGCAACCGCTGCCTACGGAGAAGGAATAGAGGAGAGGTGGCGGCCAGGGAGAATCGTTTTATGTCGTTTTTTGTTTTTTTGTCATACGTTCGTGTTGCCACAGTTCGATGCTGTTGATTACGTTTTGCCAAAGGATGTAACATCCCGGCCCCACGGAGGATAGCGGGTTGAGGTAGGTGTATGCTATCCAGATGGCGAAGTTGGTGTTTTTTTGTCCCAGAGCCTGTCCCGCCTCCTGTGTGCGGTTGAAGAAATGACCGAGGTATCGCCCCACGGCGAACTGCACGAGGCAGAGCACGAGACCCATCCCGGCGATGAGGCATAGGAAGTGTGCCGAAGTGTCGGCATGCACGATGTTTTTCACCGTGGTGCCGGTGACGATGGCCAGTGATAGTCCCCACATGTAGAAGGAGAGGTCTTTCACGCTCACTATCCATCTGTGTAGCGGGTGGATGAAGTGCTTGACGATGTAGGCCAGTGCCATCGGTACTACGAGCACGAGGCACACCTTGTATAATATAAGGAAAAAGGCCTGCCAGAAGTCCATCCCCACGTTAGGGTCGATGAGAGGGAAGCATACCGGCACCATGAGAGCGGTGAGGAAGTTGGAGATGAAGGTGTAGGAAGTCATCTCCTCGAGGTTGCCACCCAGTTTGCTAGTCACCACGGCGGCAGCCGCCGCGCAAGGCCCTATGACACAGGTGAGTATCGACTCCATAAGGATGAGTTTGTCGCCAGAGAGATGGAACGCCAGTATGATGGCTACGATGATGGCAACGAAGAGCACTTGGAAGACTCCTATCCACAGATGCCACCCCGTGGGTTTGAGTTGGTGGAAGTCCACCTTGCAGAAGGTGACGAAGAGGATGAGGAACATGAAGAGGGGGAAGATGGTGTCGATGATGGGACCGAAGAATTCCGCCTCCCTTTCCAGTTGGGGTGTGAATGCAAAAAGGAAATAGATGGCCGTGCCCATCGCCATGGCGATAGGTAACGTCCATTCCTTGATGAAATTGAGCAACCGCATACGTTTTAGGAGTCTTTTTAGGAGTCTTTTCAGGAGTTAAAGAGGAGTTAAAAGGGAGTTAAAGGGGAGTTAAAGGGACATTTGTCTGCTTGTTTCGGAAGTTAAAGGGACGTATGTTCATTTCGTTGGGGAGTTATTTGAGGATGATTCCCCCCATGGGTTGTATGGTGACCTTTGCCTTTCCTTTCTTGTCCACTTTCAACGTGCGCAATTCGGCTTCCGGAATGGCGTTCTCCACTTTCGCTGCAGGTTTGTCGGTATAATAGCTCACGGTCTTTCCCGCCATCATGGGCAGGTCGAGTGTGAGTGTGAGCGGCTGTTTTGTGCCGTTGATGCCTGCCACATACCAGTTGTCGCCGTGTCGGCGTGCGAGCACAGCATATCGTGTGGGGTATCCGTCGATGAACCGAGTCTCGTCCCATGTGGTGGGCAGTTGTCTCAGGAAGTCCAGTTCAAACTGCGGCAGTTCGCTCAGGTTGTTGGGTTGCATGGCCACGCAGTTGACCGCCGTTTGCAGCACGATGCCCGTCGCCATCTCGAATGTGTCGGATGAGCGTCTGTAGTTTCGGCTGTTGTTGTCCTTGCTCATACGCCGGTTCATGATGATGCCGCCCCAGTCGAGAGTGCCCAATGCGTTTCTGCTGAAGGGGTGCATTGTGAGTTCGAACCCCTCGTTGTCGCAGTGGTGCTGGTTGAAGACAAGGTTTTCCGAAGCGAGAGCCGCCTCGCTCGCCACGTAGTTGGGGTACATGCGCTCCCATCCCCTTGGCATGGTGCATCCATGGAAGATGACCTGCACTCCATATCTATTGGCATCGCTGAGAATGTCTTCATAGAATCTCATTGTCTCCTGCTTGTCGCTTCCGAAGAAGTCGACCTTGATGCCTGCCACTCCGATGCTTTTCAGCCATTTCATCTCCTTCTCCCTTGCGATGGAAGTCGACATGCAGTCACGCGGCGTCTGTGGAGCGTCGTTCCAGAATCCGTTGGAGTTGTACCAGAGCATCAGCCTGACCCCTTTCGACTGCGCATACCGTGAGAGTTCCGCCATTCGTTCCCTTCCGATGTTGTTGTCCCACCAGTTGTCCACGAGGCACATCTCGAATCCCATTTCCGATGCGAGGTCGATGAATTTCACCTGGTCGTCGTAGTTGATGGAGTTATCCTGCCAAATCAGCCAGCTCCAGGTATACCTTCCCGCATTGAAAGCAGACGTCCGTTCATATAGCGGATCCACCACGTCGTAGGGGATGGTGGTTTCCACGATGGGTTTGAGCGTCGTGCCGAGAGTTAGCGTCCTCCACGGCGTGTTCCCCGGTAGCGGAATGCCCGGGAACACGCTACCAATGCCGTTGAACTCCCCTTGTTCGGGGAAGGTGATGGTGTAACCCTTTCCGCTCTCGTAGTCGCTGAGTCGTGAGCCGCAGTAGTTGCTTCCCACTCCGGTCTCGCCCACCAGCACCCATCCTTCGTCGCCAATGCGGAAGAGGCAGGGGAAGGTGTATCCCAGTCCGAAACGCGACTTTTTGGTCATCGGCGCGTCGGCGGTGTATTCCTCCTCATACGACGGTTTTGTGCGCTCCCAGCCTTCGAAAGGTCCTATCTGCGGGCAGAGGAAGGTGGTGGTTTGCGAAGGGAAGTTGAATGCGCTCTCCTCCCTGAGGATGACGGCGCATTTGGGGTTGTCGTTCTTTTGGCGCGGCACGGTGTAGCGGTATGCCACGTCGTTTGCGGAGACGAGGAAAGTGACAGTCATCCGTCCCCCTTCGGCGTTGACGAAGTCGAGGTCGAGTTGGTTGGCAGCATAGTGGATGTGCGAAGCCTTTGCCTGCTCCATGGTGTAGGACTTGTCCACCTTGGCGGTCCTCGTGCCGTCGAGCCTGAGGCCTTGCGTGAAGTCGCCGATGTCGGCAACGAAGCCGAGAGTCGACGGGGTGACGAGTTGTCGCCCGTCGAGCCATACCTCATAACTCGCCTTTCCTTGGTCGACGTTGATGTTTACTTTCAAATTTCCTTCCGGCGAGGTGACAGTCTGCGTGTCTGCGCCCCGAGCCACGGTTGCGATGGCAATCAGGGCCATTAGTATGATTTTCTTCATTGGAGATAAATGTTTTTGCAAACTTAGCAAAAAAAACACACATGGCAAAGAAATGAAGTGAAAAGGGGAGTTAAACGAATGAATTTTTGGCAATGAAAAGGAAAAACGTTAATTTTGCAGTTTGATAGTCATTGTCCTCGGATTCCCCCGTCGGCGATGCCCTCCACCATAATAATATAACAATGAGAAAAGCCTACCTCTTTTGCACCATCCTCCTGGCAGTATCGATTCAGGTGACAGCCGGCGACACCATCAGCATCTTCCAAATCACCCATGGAAAGTTTGCCGCCGAGAGCATGCGCTCGCTGGCGCCCCTCGCCGACGGGTCCAGTTTCGCACAGTTTGACAGCCAGCACGAGAAGGTGTTGAAATACTCGTTTGCCACAGGAGAGCAGACGGGTGTCATCTTCGATGTCAACGACACCAAGGGCGATGTCATCACCGACGTCGACGAATACATTCCTAGTCCCGATGGCAAGCGCCTTTTGGTCGGCACCCATACCGAAAGCATCTACCGTCGTTCCTACAAGGCCGAGTTCTACATCTACGATGTGGAGTCCCACCATCTCAAAGCCCTTTCCGAGAAAGGAGCCCAGCAGTCGCCCGTGTGGTCTCCCGATGGCGGCAAGGTGGCCTTTGTCAGGGACAACAACATCTTCGTGGTGGATGTGGAGAGCGGCAAGGAGACACAGGTGACCACCGACGGCCGCCGCAACGAAATCATCAACGGCATCCCCGACTGGGTGAACGAGGAGGAGTTCAGTTTCGCCACCTCCATGGCCTTCACCTCCGACAGCCGCCACATCTGTTGGATAAGATACGACGAGTCGCGTGTGAAGACCTATGCCTTGCAACTGTTCAAGGGACTCAGGCCTTCCCATTTTGAATTTGGCGACTATCCCGGCGAATATGCCTACAAATACCCCAAGGCCGGTCAGGACAACGCCGTTGTCACCGCCTGGCGTCACGACCTTGTCGCCCATGCCACGGCACAGTTGCCCTTGCCTTTGCCCTCCGAGGGCTACATCCCCCGCATCCTCCCCGGCATCGGCAGCCAGGATGTGGTGTTGTGCACCATGAACCGCCATCAGGACACCTTGTGCATCTACAGCGCCAATGCCGAGAAGCTCGCCTGCCGCCTCCTCGTCACCGAGACCGTGCCGAAATACATCAGCGAAGACGTCCTTTCCAATCTCTCTTTCCTGAAAGATGGCAAGGGGATGCTGCTGACCAGCGACCGCGACGGCACCACGCAAGTCTATCTTGTCTCCCAGGATTTCCGTGCACAGAAAAAACTCACCAACGCCCAATATGGTGTCACCGACGTCTATGGCTATGACGAGAAGACACGTACGCTCTATTACCAGGCCGCCGGCGTCTCGCCCATGGAGCGAGAGGTCTATATGACCAACGGCAAGGGGCGCACCACCTGTCTCACCAAGCGAAAAGGATGGAACAAGGCCCTTTTCTCCTCCGACTTCCAATACTACATCCTCACGTGGAGCGACATGCACACGCCATTCGAATGCGACGTGTTCGACATCAAGGGCAAGCACCTGCGTTCCGTGGTGGACAACAAGGAGTTGAAAGAGACGCTCGCCACCCTCGAAGCCCCCTCCAAGGAATTCTTCTCCTTCACCACCTCTGAGGGCGTGACGCTCAACGGATGGATGGTGAAGCCCCCGCATTTCGACCCCTCCCGCAAGTATCCGGTCGTTATGTTCCAATACAGCGGCCCCGGCAACCAACAGGTGGTCAACTCCTGGAGCTTTGGTTCGATGGGGCAGGGTGGCATGTTCGACCAGTATCTCGCCCAGCAAGGTTTCATCGTAGCCTGCACCGACGGACGTGGAACGGGCGGCCGAGGAGCCGACTTCGAGAAATGCACCTACCTGAAATTGGGCGAACTGGAGTCGCGCGACCAGGTGGAGGCCGCCATCTGGCTTGGCAGCCAACCTTATGTCGATGCCGACAACATCGGCATCTGGGGATGGAGCTACGGCGGCTTCTGCACCCTGATGAGCATGAGTGAGGGTAGGGAGGTCTTCAAGGCCGGCGTGGCCGTGGCACCACCCACCGACTGGCGTTTCTACGACACCATCTACACCGAGCGTTTCATGCGCACCCCCCAGGAGAACCCCGATGGATACGACACCAACCCCACCGTCAGGGCCGACCGCCTGCATGGCGCGCTGCTCATCTGCCACGGCCTTGCCGACGACAACGTGCATCCCCAAAACACCTTCGAATACACGGAGGCCCTCGTGCAAGCCGACAAGGACTTCAAGATGCAGGTTTACACCAACCGCAACCACAGCATCTATGGCGGCAACACCCGCAACCATCTGTTGAGGCAAATCGCCACCTTCTTTGAAGAACATCTCAAATAGAAAGGATACAAACTTAAAAAAACAAATCATATGCAAGTCAAAAGATTCTTTTTCGCCCTGTCCTTGGCCGCCATCCTCATCTCGGTCCAGGCAAAGGATGTCACCATCGTGGTGACCAACAACGAGCGCGTGCAGCGCCAGGAACTCGTGGAGGTGAGTGCCTCCGAGGTGTACCGCCAACTCGGTGTAGCAGCAAACACACCGTTCGTGGTGAAAAACGCCCTTGGCCAGGAAGTGAGCTACCAACTCACCTATGACGGCCTTCTGCTCATCGACGCATCCGTCCGTCCCTGCGGAACAGCCAAGTACACCGTCACCCCTGGCACCCCACACGAAATGAAAACCATCGTCACCGGAAAGATGTACCCGGAAAGGGTCGACGACATCGCTTGGGAGAACGACCGCACCGCCTACAGGCTTTACGGTCCCGCCCTGCAGCGTTCCGGCGAGAAGGCCTACGGCATCGACGTGTGGTTGAAGAACACCCCCGACCTTGAAGTCGACCAGCGTTACAAGGTGGAACTGTCCAACCACGAACGCATCCAGCAACTCCTCAAGGAAGGCAAGAAAGACGAAGCCCGCCAGGTGGAGATAGCAACCACCTACCATTTCGACCACGGCTACGGTCTCGACTGCTACAAGGTGGGACCGTCGCTCGGCTGCGGCACGCCCGCCCTGATGGAAAACGGCTACCTTGTCATGCCTTACAGCTACAAGGAATATAAGATTTTGGACAACGGTCCGCTCCGCTTCACCGTGGAGCTCACCTACAACCCCACGGAGGCCGCCGGGCAGAAGAACATCGTGGAGCACAGAATCATCAGCCTTGACAAAGGTTCCAACTTCAACAAGATGACGGTGTGGTATGAAGGACTCACCAAACCCATCGACATCGCCTCAGGCGTCGTCATCCACGTGGAAGACACCCAGAGCATAAAATGCGGCCGCGACTACGTGGCATACGCCGACCCCACCGACAACCCCGATGCCCAGAACTTCCAAATCTATGTCGCCACCCTCTATCCCAACGGCGTCACAGAGACCAAGCCACTCATGCTCGAAACCCCGATGAACGGCATCGCCGGTCACGCCATAGGCATCCTCAAGGACTACCGCAACGCCCAGCGTTACACCTATTATTTCGGTTCGGCGTGGAGCAAGAACGATGTCCGCAATTTCGACGAGTGGGTGCTGCGCATCAACTCCTTCCTCGACGCGCTGCACAGCCCGCTGGAAGCAAGAGTGGAATAGGATTTTATCATCACTATCATTATCATAAAACCAAGAAAAATGAAAAGACTTCTTTTGGGCGACGAGGCCATCGCACAGGGAGCACTCGATGCCGGTCTGAGCGGGGTTTATGCCTATCCAGGCACTCCCTCCACCGAAATCACCGAGTACATCCAGAACTCGCCGCTCGCCATCCAGCGTGACGTCCACCGCAACTGGTGCACCAACGAGAAGACGGCCATGGAGGCCGCCCTTGGCATGTCTTACATGGGAAAACGCGCCCTTGTGTGTATGAAACACGTGGGTTTGAACGTCTGCGCCGACCCCTTTGTCAATGCCGCCATGACCGGCACCAACGGAGGTATCGTCATCGTGGCAGCCGACGACCCCTCCATGCACTCCTCGCAGGACGAGCAAGACAGCCGCTTCTATGGCAAATTCGCCATGGTGCCCGTCTTTGAACCCAGTTCTCAGCAAGAGGCATACGACATGGTCATCGAGGCATTCGAATACTCCGAGAAGGAGCACCTCCCCGTCCTCATGCGAGTCACCACGCGCATGGCCCACTCCAGGGCCGTGGTAGAGGTGAAGGACACCCCCCGTGAGCCCAACGCCCTCAACTACGACTCCGTGGCCGCCAACTGGGTGCTGCTGCCCGTCAACGCCCGCCGGCGCAACGACTATGTCACCGCCCAGCAGCAACACCTCGAGGATGACGCCGCCGCAGCATCCACCAATGCCTTTTTCGACGGTCCCGACCACTCCATGGGCATCATCGCCAGCGGCATCGCCTACAACTATGTGCGCGAATGCTATCCCACCGACTGTCCTTATCCCATCCTCAAAATCACCCGCTATCCACTTCCCAAGGCTCTGGTGAGGCAGATGACAGCGGCTTGTGAGCGCGTACTCGTCGTGGAGGAAGGCCAGCCTGTCATCGAAGAAGCCTTGAAAGGCATCATGCCCGGCGATGCCGAGATTGTAGGACGCCTCACCGGCGACCTGCCCCGCACCGGCGAACTCAATCCCGACAGCGTGCGCAAGGCCCTTGGCATGGAGCCGCTCGAGGGTTACAATGCTTGCGACGACGTGGTGGGAAGACCGCCGGCGCTCTGCAAGGGTTGCGGCCACCGCGATGTGTATACGGCACTCAACGAAGTGCTGCTCGACTATCCCAACGCCCGCGTCTTCGGAGACATCGGCTGCTATACGCTCGGGTTCCTGCCCCCCTTCCACGCCATCCACTCCTGCGTCGACATGGGCGCGAGCATCACGATGGCCAAAGGTGCCGCCGATGCCGGACAATGGCCTGCCGTGGCAGTCATCGGCGACTCCACCTTCACCCATTCCGGCATGACCGGGCTGTTGGACGCTGTCAATGAGAACGCCAACATCACCGTCATCATCAGCGACAACCTCACCACCGCTATGACCGGCGGCCAGGACTCCGCCGGCACCAACAAGTTCGAGGCCATCTGCCGTGGCTTGGGCGTCAGCGACGAGCACCTGCGCGTCGTCGTGCCACTGCCGAAGAACATGCCGGAAATCAAGGCCGCCATCAAGGAGGAAATAGAATACAAGGGCGTGAGCGTCATCATTCCCAGGAGGGAGTGCCTGCAGACCTACCAGCGCCATCTCAAACAAAAGAAAGCCAAGGAGGGGAAAAAATGAAAACCGATATCATTCTTTGCGGAGTAGGCGGCCAGGGCATCCTGTCCATCGCCACCATCATTGGCGAGGCCGCCATGAAGGAGAACCTTTACATCAAGCAAGCCGAGGTGCACGGCATGTCGCAACGCGGCGGCGACGTGCAGAGCAACCTGCGCATCGCCTCGGCCCCCATCGCCAGCGACCTCATCCCCAAGGGCCAGGCCGACGTCATCATCTCCATGGAACCCATGGAGGCGCTGAGATACCTGCCTTTCCTCAACAAGGAAGGTTGGATCATCACCTCGTCGACACCTTTCGTCAACATCCCCAACTATCCCGACCTCGAGGTACTCAAGGCCGACTTGGGGAAGGTGAAGAACGTCATCCTCATCGACATCGAGCAACTGGCCAAGGACAATGGCGTGCCACGCTCAGCCAATGTCATCCTGCTGGGAGCGGCGCAAAAGGCCTTGGGCATCGACTATGAGAAGATAGAGGATGCCATCCGCCGCGTGTTTGGAAGAAAGGGAGAGGCCATCGTGGAAGCCAACATCAAGGCGCTCGCCATAGGAAAGGAAGCACAGAAATGAAAGCGACACCAATTTCCAAGTCCTTGATAGACAATGCCATCAAGGACTATGGCATCCAAGACTTCGCCCAAGCCACCATCCGCGAGGTGAAAGCCATCGCCGCCTTCGCCGAGCAGGAATCGGGAGTGGAGTTCATCAAGATGGAGATGGGCATCCCCGGCCTCCCCGCCGCCAAGGTGGGCGTCGACGCCCAGGTGAAAGCGCTGCAAGAAGGCATCGCCAACATGTATCCCGACATACAAGGCTATCCCGAACTGAAGCGTCAGGCCAGCCGGTTTGTCAAGGCATTCATCGGCATCGACATCTCGCCGGAAGGCTGCATCCCCACCGTGGGGTCCATGCAGGGCACCTATGCCTCGCTGATGCTCTCCCAGCAAGCAGACCCTAAGAAGGACACCGTGCTCTTCATCGACCCGGGATTCCCCGTGCAGAAGATGCAAATCAAGGTGATGGGCGGCAAACTGGAATCGTTCGACATCTATGACTACCGTGGCGACCGCCTCGCCCCCAAGGTGGAGTCGTATCTGGAGAAAGGCAACATCTGCGCCATCCTCTACAGCAACCCCAACAACCCGTCGTGGGTCTGCCTCACCGAAGAGGAGTTGAAGTCGTTGGGCGAGTTGGCCAACCGCTACGACGCCATCGTCTTGGAAGACCTGGCCTATTTCGCCATGGACTTCAGGACCGACCTGAGCACGCCGTTCCAACCACCCTACCAGCCCACGGTGGCGAGGTATACCGACAACTACATGCTGCTCATCAGCGGTTCGAAAGCCTTCAGTTATGCAGGAGAGCGCATCGCCGTCACCTGCATCAGCGACAAACTCTTCCACCGCCATTACGACGCGTTGTCGAAGCGTTACGAGGGCCTGCCTTTCGGCATGGTGTTCTCCACACGCATCCTCTACGCCCTCTCGTCGGGCACCAGCCATAGTGCGCAATACGCCCTGGCAGCCATCATGAAGGCAGCCTGCGACGGAGATTATTGCTTCCGCGAGGAGGTGAAGGTGTATGGGGAGAGAGCCAGGAAGTTGAAGGACATCTTCACCCGCCATGGCTTCACCATTGTCTACGACGAGGATATGGGCAAACCCATCGCCGACGGTTTCTATTTCACCATCGGCTATCCGGGGATGACCAGCGGTCAGTTGGCCCGTGAGTTGATGTACTATGGTGTGAGTGCAATCTGCCTCATCACCACGGGCAGTCACCAGGAAGGCCTTCGCGTCTGCACGTCGTTCATCCGCGACAACCAGTATGACCTGCTCGAAGAGCGCATGGCCATCTTCGAGGAGAACAACGGCCGATAAGAAGGGCTGGTTTTTCCTAGTCTTCCTAGTTTTCCTAGTCTTCCTAGAATTTCCTAGTTTTCCTAGAATTTCCTAGGGATACTAGGACTCCTAGGAAGACTAGGAAAACTATTTCCCTATATGTCTATTTCCTTTTGATTAAATCCTTGATTTCTTGTGCTTTTGCTCTAGTGGCCTTTTCGCCTCTTTCAATCATGGTGGAGATGTACTCCCTGCTGAAACTGGACACTTCGAAATCAGCCAGTTGAGGAGCGATATATACGTCGGCGTCTTCGCGGTTGGCTTTTAGTTTTTTCCTATCGGGGCGTGACACGGCCCAGTCGAGCAACCCACCAATGCCGAATGCCTCCTTCAGCGAGAAATTGCTGTCGTCTTCTATTTCAGCCGACTCCAGGTCAATGGCGATGACCACTTCCGCCCCCATGGCTCTCACCACATCGACAGGGAGGTTGTTCAACATCCCCCCGTCCACGAGCGAGTGTCCTTTCCATTTCACGGGTTTGAAGGCGCCCGGTATGGCCATGCTTGCCCGCATCGCTAGTTCCAATTCGCAATTGTTCATGATGATTTCCTCCTGGCTTTTCATGTCGACAGCGACGCATCGGAAGGGGATGGGCAGCTTGTCGAAATTCTCAATGCCATCGAAAGGTTTTGTCAGACTGTCAAGGAGTTGTGTGATTTGTCTTCCACTGAGAATGCCGAGTCCGCCGGTCTCCACATCGTTGTCGTTCGGTTGCTCTTTGGGTTTTGTCCTGAGTATGGGAAACCCCAGGACGTAAAGTGTGCCGTCTTTCTCGTCGACGATGTTGGCCGCCACAGATTTGTTGCGGTTGCTAAACAAGTCGAGCCATTGCTGGCTGAGGAAGAGTTTTTCTATCTCCTCAGCTTTGTATCCGCAGGCATATAGTCCTCCAACGATGGAGCCAATGCTTGTGCCAGCGATGAAGTCGATGGGTATGTCAAGTTCCTCGAGCACTTTCAGTGCTCCTACCTCGGCGGCTCCCTTTGCCCCGCCACCGCCAAGCACCAGTCCCACTAGGGGACGGTCGCCAGTCACATGCATGCTGTCGCCCGGAGTCGCAGGGGCGGGCATCGTGCTTGTCCTCACCTCGCCAGGAACGTGGCCCGAAGTCGCAGGGGCGGGGAGGGCGTCCGCCCGCAGCGAAGCAGCCATCATGTGGTTGCAGAATATGAGTAGTAGTGTGATGATGAATGACTTGCGCATATGTCAGATGTTGTTGGTGTTCTTTTTGTCGTTTTCTATTTGCAGAGGATGGTCTTTCCAATACTGCTCTTCGTCGAAGAGTTTGGGTGCTTTCGCTGTTTCTGTTTCGTCCGCCTCGTAGATGGGTTCGTATTCGTCATACACTTGAGGTTCTGAATCTATGAAATCATTTGTTTCGGCGGAGATGTAATAATGGTAACGGTTGAAATTCTCTTGTTTCTTGGCGCGTTTGGCCCCTGGGCTGTATCCTTCATATTCGTGGTAAACAGGAGGCTTCTCCTTGTCCTTGGACCCCAATTTGTCGATGATTTTCCTAAGGTCTTCACGGCCGCATGCCCCCATGAGGAATAGCGTGGCCATCCCCAGGCAAGTCATCGCAAGGCGCGAAAGGAGAGTGTGATATTTGTTTGTCATCCAGGTTTTGTAAGCGTCCGTGGCAAAGTTATCTATTTCCAAGGGAATGACAAAAAAAAACGCTTCTTTTTAATGCTTTTTGGCAACTGAGGGGGAGGGGAGGGAGAAATCGGAGTATTCGGAGTGATCGGAGTGATCGGAGTGGTCGGAGTGGTCGGAGTGGTCGGAGTGGTCGGAGTAGTCGATATTAGTATTGCCATTGGCGGTGTATTGTCTTTAACTTCTATAACTTCTATAACTTCTATAACTTCTATAACTTCTTTAACTCTTATAACTTCTTTAACTCTTATAACTTCTATAACTTCTTCCCCAATATTTGCCCCCTTTTTCCTCTTTTTTTGAAAAAAAACGTTGAAAAATGGGTTGTTTCACTTTTTTTTTGTAATTTTACCCCCTCAAATTTCACTATTGATTGGAAACCATTTAAAACTTAAGAAATATCATGATTAGAAGAATGACCTCGTTCTTAGCGAGCATGGCCGTTGTGTTCGCTATTGGGTATAACAACGCCCATGCCCAAACAGCAGAGGAGTTGTTTGCCAGTGGCGAAGTGTTGCCTGCCGCCAATTATGAAAACACCCTTTTGGGTCAGCGTATGTCAGAGAATCCCGGGTTGGATGCTCTTACGCACATGCGTCCTGTTTCATCCGCACCTTTCTTTCGCATGCCCAAGTTGACTGCAGGGTCTTCATTCCGCGGTTGCGTGATCAACGATGCCAATTGGCAGGGAAACCATTTGGAGTATGGTCTTTACGACATCACCCCCAGCAATGGTGTCTACTCCCCTTGTTTCATCGACGACACGCTCAATGTGATGCATGCCGACTATGGCAGCTCCATCGTTGGCAACCATTACTATTTCGTCACAGGTTATTCCGTCAATGGCATCATCTTCTATATCAGATATGCTTTCGACTTGGAGACGATGAAATATGAGAATGCCAACATGGCAGTGCCCGGACAGAGTCCAAGCTATCTGGCGTGGACCAACACCCCCTATGACGCAGCGACGGGAAAGTCCTATGGCCTCTTTTTCACTGAAGACGGCAACGACTTGGAATTCTGTGCCATGGACTATGTCACCATGACGAGGGAGGCCATCGGCGTCGCCAGCCATGTTTACCTGGTGATGGCCGTTGACGATAGCGATGGCCAACTTTATGCCATCGACGAGGACGGCGACCTCTACCGCCTCGACAAGACCACCGGCGCCGGAACCTATGTGGGTGCCACAGGGCTTCACCCCAGCTCCTATCGTCAGGCAGCAGCAGTCGATGCCGCCGTAGGCAAACTGTTCTGGACATATATCCTCGACGACAACAGCTGCGGCGTGGCCGAGGTGGACCTCAAGACCGCCCACACCGAAAAGATGCTTGAGTTTGACAGGGTCATTCAGTTCGGCGACCTTTACAACATCGCCCATGGTGTGGAAGGCGAAGCCCCCGCCCAGGTGGACAACCTTGTATGGAACTACAACGAGGCCAATTATGAGAATATCGACCTGGCTTTCACCATGCCAACGATGACCAATGATGGCTCCAAGAAATTGAGTGGCCAACTGACCTATACGGTGATGTGTGGCGAGACGGTGGTAGCACAAGGCACTGCCGTCCCAGGCGGCAAGGTGGCCACCACCATCGGAGAGCTTCCCCAACAGCAAGTGGTGAAACTCACCGTCTTCGCCTCCAACAACATAGGCAAGAGTATGGAACAAGAAGTGGAGGTGTGGGCAGGCCTCGACCTTCCCTTGGCACCCTCGAATGTGACACTTGCCGTGAATGGTGGGAATGTGCTGTTGACATGGTCGGAGGTGTCCACCGGCGCCCATGGCGGATATGTGGAGGCCGACAAGATCGAGTATGTGGTGAGAAAACAGCCGGAAGGCGTGGTGAAGACCACCACCAAGGACACTTCGTTCAGTGAAACCATCAATATCACCCAACTCGACTACCTCACCTATTCAGTGGAAGCGGTGACCGCCGGCGTGGGAGCATCGGAACCCTCGTTCTCCAACAGTGTGAAGGTGGGCGAGTATCTGTCGACTCCCTATGTGGTGACCTTCGGTTCGTCGTTTGAGGTGGATGGCTATTGGGATGTCGTCGATGGCAACAGCGATGGTGTCACCTGGGAGTTTGATGGTGATTCCAAATTCATGAGTGTCGCCAGTTCCAATCTCAAGGCCAACGACTGGCTCATCTCTCCGCCCATCTACCTTGAGCAGGGTTCCGGCTATTCCATCCGCATGCAGGCCCGCACCACCGGCAACGGCGTGATGTCTCTCGCATACGGTACGCAAGAGTTGACACCGCCCAACGGCTATACCACCATCATCGATGCCACGGCCCTTCCCACCACGATGGAGGAGACGACCTTGGAAGGCAGCATGGTGCCTTTGGAGAGCGGCGTCTATCGCTTTGCCGTCAGGGTGACGGAGAACACGCTCTCCGGTTCCACGGAGTTGAGGCGCTTCAGTGTCAGCGCACCATCCAGGGTGATGCCACCGAAGGCACCTTCCGACTTCACTGTCGTTGCAGGAGAGAAGGGCGAGCTTACAGCCACCGTGAGTTTCGTCACCCCGCAGCAAGCCACCGATGGCAGCAACCTTGGTTCGCTGTCGTCCGTAGAGATTTTGCGCAACAACCAGGTCATCGCCACCCTCCAGAACGTTGGGGTGGGAGAGGCCGTCACCTATGTGGACGACCAGGTGCCCGCCGATGGCAAGTATGTCTATGCCGCCAGGGTGTCTGCCTATGGCGTGCCGGGCGAAGCAGCCTCGCAGGAGGTGTATGTCGGCAAAGACCTGCCGGCTCCTCCCGCCGAGTTGACCTTTGTAGACAACGGCAACGGCACGGCGACACTGCGCTGGACGAACCAGTTGACAGGCGCCAATGGTGGTTATGTGGATGCCACCGAGATGGACAACAAGGTCTATTCCGCCTTCTTCAACACCGATATGCTGCCCCTGCCCTACAATGCCGCCACCATCATGGACCAGTGCCAGTTGGATGACATGATGGCATTGCTGAAAGACAGGCGTTCCTACACCGAGGCCATCAACTTGGAAGGCGAGCCGGGATGGGTGCTCCGCGCTGTCACCACCGTAGCCTACTTTGATGTCGAGCCTCAAGACACGGTGCCGCAGCCTCCTCCATCAGACGACAACCAAATACCTGTCTTCGATGAAGGTGCGGTCATCAACAACAATTCCGACATCCTTGCCAATGGTTTCGCCATGGTCGACGACGACGGCGTGGTGGAGAGCAAGAAGGCAAGCGTGGCGTTCCTCATCAAAGGCACACCGGTGACGCTTCCGATGACAGAGTCATTCGCCAACAAGCGAGTGGGTGAGTCGGCGTTCTGGTGGACGAGACCTTTGAATGGCACCGCCGCCTGGCAGTTGACCGACGACGCCCTCGATGGCGATGGCGGTGCGGTGACCTTCGCCGCGAAGGAGGCCGACGACGAGGCGTTGCTCGGCACAAGGAAAATCTCTCTCAATGGAACTACGCATCCTGTGTTGTCATTCGACTACAAGGGTGGCGCCGACTGCGCGGCCATGCTGAAAATATTGGTGGACCGTGGTCAGACGGGCGTGGTGGACACCTTGTCGGAAATCTTCATAGACGAGTTGAACGAGGCGGCAGGCTATGAACGGGCTTACATCGACCTGGAGTCTTACATCGACGACAACTACGTCATCGTGCAACTGGTGGCCTCCGCCAACCAAGCGTCAGACATGGTGACCATTGACAATGTGGAGCTGCACGACATGCCGCCACACGACCTGGCTGTGGATGCCATCGTCCCGAAGGTGATGATGACAGGCAGCACGGCGGAATTCATCGTGAATGTCATCAACTACGGCACGCAGCCTACAGAAAACTATTCCGTCTCGCTGACGGCGGAGTATGTGGAGAATGGCAATACGGTGACCATCCCCTTGCTCACCGACCAGGGATTCGGGTTGGGAGCCATGGGCGGCAACGATTCCTACCATGCACAGATGGACATCACGCCTTTCATCCTTGGCGATGTGAAAATCATTGCCGAGGTGAGCATGCCTGGCGACGCCGACCCCTCCAACAACATGGTGGAGAAGGTGATGACAGCGTCCAGCGTCATCTTGCCGGGCACCAACACCGTCATGCCTGCTCCTTACGGCCTGACAGCCACAGAGACTCCCGACGGCGTCCTCCTGCAATGGGGCATGGTGGACAACACCTTGGAATACCTGACGTCCTACAACGAGCCGATGTCGTTTGACTTCTATGGCATCAACGTGTATGTGGACGGCGAACTCTACACCACGTTGCGTGAACCTGTCACCGAGACGGTCGTGCAAGGATTGGCCGACGGTGAGCATGTGTTCTACATCACCCTCCTCTACGGTGAGGAAGGCAGTGTGATGGAGTCGCCGTTGAGCAACAGGGCCACCATCGTCACCAGCATCGATATGCTTATGCTCGACCCCGCCGCCGACATCGTGGTCTACAACGTCAATGGTGTGAAGGTGGCAGAGGGCAAGGCAGCACTCGGCCGCTTGCCAAAAGGCGTGTATGTTGTCTATGACAGGCGCGACGGAACATCCAGAAGGATGGTGAAGGAGTGAGGTTTAGGAGTCTTTTATAAGGAGTTAAAGGGGAGTTAAAGAGGAGTTAAAGAGGAGTTAAAGGGACATATGCTCACTTTTAAAAGGAGTTAAAGGGGAGTTAAAGGGGAGTTAAAGAGGAGTTAAAGGGACATATGTTTACTTATGCTGCCTTTTGACCCATACTTCTCCTTCTTGACGACTTGTCTTTCCTTGCTTGAGAGATATGTTATATCGATAAAAACAGACGGCCATCTTTTCCAAGTGGAAAGATGGCCGTCTGTTTTTGAGGGGTGATGTCGCCTTGTGGCTTTGGCTGAATTGTAGGATTAATATTTGAGTCCACTTTAAAAAGCCCGATAAGCCTACATTGAATACACCCGGAGTGTTCATATCCCCTCCCCTCAAGGGGAGGGGCAGGGGTGGGGTCTTTAACTTGTTGTTTTTCAGGACTTATTCACCCCACCCCATCCCCTCCCCTGCGAGGGGAGGGGATATGCGCACAGCCCTTTTGCTCACTGTCCACTTTAAAAAGTCCGATATGCTGACATTGAACACACCCGGAGTGTTCATATCCCCTCCCCTCAAGGGGAGGGGCAGGGGTGGGGTTTTTAACTTGTTGTTTTTCAGGACTTATTCACCCCACCCCATCCCCTCCCCTGCGAGGGGAGGGGATATACGCACAGCCCTTTTGCTCACTGTCCACTTTTTCAAGTGGACTCATATTTGATTCTGAAATAGTCGAGTTGTGTTTTGAAAAGGTCTTGTGCAGAGAGGCATGTGTCGCGCAGATAGCCATTGACATGACCCCATTCTTTTATGCCACGGTAATAAAAGAGGTGCAAGTCTTCAGTGATGATGAATGGCACGATAACATTTCCATACTATCGGCAAGTTTTTGTGGTTTTTTGTTGCAAAGATACGTTTTTTTGCCGATAACGGCAGGTTTTTCAAAATTATCGTGTTGTAAAAAACGCATTCTTAATATCTTTAGTTAAGGTGCGGTTGAAATTTGATGAACAACCTACGCCAAGAGGCAGTGTCCACACCCCGGGATGCTCACTCGGAGTGCAACATTCCCGCCCCTGTAGGGTCAGGTCTTGTGCCCGCCTGCCGCCAAGAGGTCGGTGCCAGGTGGTAGAGACGGGATACATCCCGTCTCAGTGCGCACCACCTCATTTTGCGTGGCATTCCGCTGGTGAGACGGGAAGAATCCCGTCTCTACAAGTGCGTATAGGACAAAAACTTAGACTTTAATGTCTCTAAGAGGGTTTTTGTCGGACTGATACCATTGGATGAAATTCCGAATGCCCTCGTGTAGCTTCACCTTGGGCTTGTAGCCAATCTCTTTTTCCAGTTTCGTGGTGTCGGCGTTGGTCATCAGGACGTCGCCGGGCTGCATGGGTTTCATCACCATCTGAGCCTTCATCCCCAAGGCGTCCTCTATTTCGCTGATGAAGTCCATCAGTTTCACGGGGTTGGAGCATCCGATGTTATAGACGCGTGCAGCGACGCCGTTGGGACAGTCCTCGGCCACAGGCGGTTGGTCGAGGCAAAGGATGGTGCCGGCGGCGATGTCATCGATATAGGTGAAGTCGCGCACCATGTTGCCGTGGTTGAACACGTTGATGCACTCTCCGGAGGTGATGGCCTTGGCGAAGAGCATGGGCGCCATGTCGGGGCGTCCCCATGGGCCATAGACGGTGAAATAGCGCAAGCCTGTCACGGGGATGCCATAGAGCTTGCTGTAGCTGTGCGCCATCAGTTCGTTGGACTTCTTGCTGGCGGCATAGAGGCTCACGGGAGCATCCACCTTGTCGTCCTCGGAGAACGGCGCCTTGGAATTGAGGCCATAGACCGAACTTGACGAGGCGTAGAGCAGATGTTTCACCGGGTTGTTGCGGCAGCACTCCAGGATGTTGAGGAATCCCACGAGGTTGCTGGTGAGGTATGCATAAGGGTTGGTGATGGAATACCTCACCCCGGCTTGTGCTGCAAGGTTCACCACCTTGTCGAAGTGCTCTGTCTCAAAGAGATGGGAGAGGGCGTCGTTGTCCTCAATGCCCATGCGCACGAATCGCATGTTGCGATAGGTCTTGCTATTGATGATTTCGCCCCATGGCAGGTCGGCACGTTCCCCGGCGTCGATGCCTAACTCGTGCAAGCGTCCCGCTTTCAGCCTTGTGTCATAATAGTCGTTGATGTTGTCGAGTCCAACAACCTCGTCGCCCCTTTCCGCCAAGAGGTTACAAATCTTCGAGCCGATGAATCCGGCCGCTCCTGTCACTAAAATTTTCATGTTTTTTTTATTTGGAGTTAAAGAGGAGTCTTTTAAAGGAGTTAAAGAGGAGTTAAAGAGGAGTTAAAGGGGAGTTAAAGGGACATGTGTTCACTTTTAAAGGGAGTCAAAGGGGAGGCTTTTAAAGGAGTTAAAGGGGAGTTAAAGGGGAGTTCTCCCTCACCCCCGGCCTGCGGCCACCCCCTCTCGGGCAGAGGGGGAGGAGTTAAAGGGACATTTGTTCACTTTTGTTTGGAGGGAGCGTAACCGTTTAGTCATAGGAAGTCCACTCCGTTGCTTGTCTCGCAGAAGAACACCTTGAATCCTTCTTCGTATTGCGGGTAAGCCTTGAGGTATTCTTTTGTTACTCTCTCCCTTATGTATTCTTCCTTGTCGGGGTCGACCAGTGCGATGCAGGCTCCCTTGAAACCGGCGCCGCTGAACCTGCCCCCATAGATGCCGTCGGTGGTGCGCATGATCTTGTAAAGTTCAATCAGTTCCGGCGAACCGCATTCGTAGTTGTTCATCGAACTCTCGCAGCTTTCGAAAACAAGTTTTCCGAACTCCTTGATGTCGCCTTTCTCCCACGCCTTCACGCCAGAGAGCACCCTGTCGCATTCGGTATAGAAATGACGTGCACGTTTGACGAACCTTTCCGGCATCCTCTCCTCGTGCTTTTTGAGCAACTGCTCAGGCACGTCGCGCAGTCGTGTCTCCTCCATCTTCTTCAGCGGCACATCCTCATAGGCTTGCATAATCCACGCCGCAGTCTTGCATTCCGAGACCCTGAGGTTGTAGTCGGTGCCTGTCAGCACGCGTGTGACGCCGCTGTGGAAGATGCCAAACTTGAAAGGCAGCTTTTTCCCACCCCCGCCAAAGGGTAGGATTTTGTATTCCGAGGTGTCTGTGTCGAGATAAAGCAGGTTGTCCGCCTCGCATAGTACGACGCATGCCTGGTCGAGGATGCCGTTGTTCAGTCCAACGTATTGCCGTTCGGCCATCGAGGCATATTTGATGACCTGCATCTTGTCGAGGCCGAGGTTGTTGACCTTGTCGAGGGCTTTCACGAATCCACATAGCAGTGCCGCCGATGACGACAGCCCTCCGATGGGCATGGAGCCTTTCACCACGCCACGCACCCCTTTCTGCAGTTGGTAGTCCTTTTGCAGCGACCATACGGCACCGCGCAGATAATCGCCCCAGTTGTACTGCCTCGAGTCAATTTCCCGCCTCACGTTGAAGGTCATCAGACCCTCAAACGACAAGGAACACATCTCCACCTTCCCCGATGTCGTTTCGGAGAAGAGGAAGTCGATGCCGCTGTCGAAAGCGAAGCCGCTCACCAAGCCGTGCTGGTGGTCGACATGTGCGCCCAGCGGGCAGATGCGGTAGGGTGAGAACAAGCGATAGAGCGCGTCGCCTTTCCCAAAGAATGTGCGGTAAGCCTGAAATAGATCTTCCATATGGTCTGTAAGACGTATTTTTGTGCAAAGGTACGATTAAGCGAGCGGAAAGCCAAATAAAATTTGGCTTTTTGATGGCATAATCGTACCTTTGCATCTCGTTGCAGAAAATCTGCGAGCAAACAATACACCCCGCAAAAGAAGAGGAAAGAATTATGAAATGGAAAGGACATTTGGCCATTTTGCTGGCCAACGTGATTTTTGGTTTGGGCGTCCCCGTCACCAAGGCATTGCTAAGTGGATGGGTCACTCCTATGGGTTACATGGCGTCGCGCTGTGTTTTTGCAGCTCTCATCTTCTGGGTGGTGGCTGCCTTCCTGCCGAAGGAGAAGGTGGAGCGCCGCGATTTGATTGTCTTGCTGGCAGGCGGCCTCATCGGTTTCGTCATCTCTCAGACGCTGACGGCGGAGGCCCTGAAACTCACCACGCCGGTGTATTTCTCGTTTGTGGCAGCCCTCACGCCTATAGCCACGATGCTGCTGGCAGTGATATTCCTCAAGGAAAGCATCACGGGTGTGAAGTTGACTGGTGTGGTTCTGGGCATAGCCGGTGCATTGCTGATGGTGTATAAGTCGTGGAGCAACAAAGCGGGGTCCGACGACCTCATTGGCATCCTGCTCGCCGTGCTCAGCGTGCTCACCTGGGCCGTCTATCTCATCATCACACGCAAGGTGTCGGCGAAATACACGGCAGTGACACAGATGAAATATTTCTTCCTTATCTCGGCGGTCATCATCCTGCCCATCGCATTGACAGAGCCTCAGCAGAACCAATTGTATTCCGCCAACTGGGGATGGAGTGGCGTGGCAGAGATGGCATTCATCGTCCTTTTCGCCACCGGCCTGGGCTATTTCCTCATCCCCTACGCGATGAAGACGCTGAGCGCCACCACCGTGAGCATCTACACCAACATCCAACCGGTGGTGGCTTCCTTTGTCGCCATCGCCGTGGCACAGGATGTGTTCACCTGGGACAAGCCGCTCGCCGGACTGCTCGTCCTCGGAGGTGCCTATCTGGTCACCATCTCACCTGAGAAACAAGACTCGGCAGAGGCGGGGAAAAAGGGATGAGACAAGAAATGGGCCAGGATGAGGGCTAGAGCAGGGCTAGGCTAGGCTAGGCTAGGACTAGGCTAGGGCTAGGAGGGCAGCGGCAAAGCCGCTGCATACGGAGAACGGGAAATGACAGGGGGCTTAGGGGTTTTCGGAGGACTCGGAGTGATCGGAATGATCGGAGTGGTCGGAGTGATCGGAGTGGTCGGAGGGATCGGAGTGATCGGAGGGCTCGGAGGGGTCGGACAGGTCTGCAAAAACTATGTGGTCGGACGGATCGGACGGATCGGACTGGGCTGAGGGGGCTTGCTGGGCTGGCTGGGCTGAGGGGGCTGGCTGGGCTGAGGGGGCTGGCTGGGATGACTGGGATGACTGGTCTGACTGGTCTGATTGGTCGGAGGGGGATGCGATTAGGCTGGCCCATGACAAGCCGAAGTCTTGCTGCATGATAAGATAGGTGAAAAAGAGGAATTGCAGTATGGTTACGATGTTCAACATCACATTCTCTTGATAGAACTGCAAGGCAAGGACATAGACCACCATGGCGTATGTGCATTTTGCGAAACCATTGCCATTGCGTGCCATGCGGTAGAGCCATCCGCTGAAGACGCCGTAGAAGAATGCGAAGAATGCCACACCCTTGTATTTGAAATCCTCGAAGAAAGGTTGGAAGATGGTGTAGACGTTGGTGGGCAGTGGAACCCACACGAATCCCTGTAGTTTCTTGTTCACTTCGAAGTCGCCTCCCCACCTTGCCAGGAAGAGATATACGGTCTGGAAGGTGTGCGAGCCCCATTGTGGTGTGAGGTCCTCCTCCACATATTCGAATGCTACAGATGGCGACATCACATAGATGCCGAAGAAGTCGAGGAAGGTCATCGCATCGTTCGGGTCGGAGCCTTCTCGGTAGTCGCGTGCAAAGTTGATGACGAAGAACACAAGTATGATGCCGAGGACGGAAAAGATGATGGACCGCATCTTGATGCTCCTTTTCTCATAGAGCACGAAGAGTATGGAGGAAAGCAGGAAGAACAGCATGCCTTTCTCCATGATGGCGAAAGCACTCATGATGGTAGCCAGGATGATGGTGACCAGTTTCCACATCGGCACCCTTGGATACTCCCATAAAGCCACCACCAAAAGCACTTGGTTGAGCACGTAGCTGTAGTTGAGGAAGCCATAGCTTTCGTCGCCATACACGGCGAGGATGCGAAGGTTCCACAACATATCTGAGAGGTCGAACATCATCACCACCTTCATGATCTGGTAGAGGTAGAGAGGTGTGATGACGATGGAGATGAAGTAGAGGAAATTGAACAATGAACTGTTGAACAATGGCTTCCTCTCCATCAGAGTCTTTTCTCCTTCAGCTGGTTTTTCAGCTTGGGGCCATAGCTTGTAGGTGGCCAAGGATGCGATGAGGAAGATGGGCACCCACAGCATCAGGCAGGTGCGGAACTGGTCTCCGAGTGGATACAGCAGGTCTCCTTGCACTTGGAACATGATGAGGATGGCGAGCCACACCATCACAGTGATGGTCCATGGTGCGAAGACATCACCCGCCTTGAACACCAGGAATCCGGCGAGCAACAGTCCCATCACTATGATCATGCCTATCTCCATCTATCACTTGGTTTTTTCCTAGTTTTCCTAGATAATTATAAATTATTAATTATTAATTTTAAATTTCCAAAGCATTCCCCATGTGGTCAGCACAATGGCAATGAACAGATATGCCATCACATATCCCGGTATGAATGGTGCCGAAGGCTTGACGGGCACCGTGGCGTTTTTCACCACAGCGAAGGTGTATGAGAATTTCTCTATCAGTGCTTTTGCCCGTCGGTATTGAGTCACTGTTTTTCCATATTCAGTGAACGCCATTTCATATTCTTTCATCAGCTGGTCCTCCACCGACTGCGTCTTGGGTGATGTGATGTCTTGGTGCGTATCCTCGAAGTGTGCGAATTGTTCTCGTGCCTCTTTGTATTTTTTCTCCGCCGCCGACATCTTGTTCTGAGCATCGACCAAGTCGCGCCAAGCCCTGTCGCGAGCATAGTGGGCCATGTGGTTTTGGAGGTGTGTCCTTACGGAGTCGACGAGCATGGCGGCCACCACCGGGTCTTGGTCGGTCACCTGCAGTGTGATGGTGCCATAAAGGGCCACCACCTTTGAGCGTATGCTTTTTTGGATGATGTCCACCACTCGGTCGTGTTCGCTTTCATATTTTTCGAACCATCGTTCCCACCAAGGAACGCGATGGTGCTGAGCGATGTGGTGGTAATAATCGGTGTCGTATCCTTCCAGTTTCACTTTCGACATCTCTTCCGCAAATTCCTTCGTCTCGACCAATCGTTTGTATACTTCGGGTTGCCGCAGCCCTTCGTGGTCGTCGAGAGTGGATTTTGCCCAAGCTTGGAAGGTGTTCAAACCCAGGAGCAAGTCGGTCTCCTTGTGCTCGTCGGAGACCTTCACTTGTGCGGCGTAGGTGCGTGGTATGCTCACACCTGTGATGATGGCCAGCAGGAAGGCCACCGCGGCAGTGAGCATATACACCCGCCAATGCTTCAAGCAAAGTCGGAACACTCCTGGCTTCAGGTTGGCATTGTCCTGTTCATCCTTCATCAGACGACATTCCAGATTTCCTTGCGTTTCTTCCACATGAGCACAATCAGCCTGAGGCATCCTCCAAGAAACATGAATAGCGTCATCACCATGAGTTTCGACTTGTTGCTGTGCTTCACGGGAACTGATGCCGACTGCACGATGGTGAAAGCCGGCGTGCGTTCCTGCACTTTCGCCCTTGAGAGTTGCAATTGCTCATACACTTGAGTGTAGGCGTTGTATTTCAATTGCATGTCGTTCTCCAGGTCGTCTTGTTTTGTCTTGTAGGTTTGGAGCACGAGTTCTTGGTTGGCGTCGGCATAGGAGGCATATTGCTGTCGGGCTTTCACATATTGCTCCTTGGCCTCCATGAAGAGTCGTTCCATGTATGCGAGGTCGTTGCGTGCCTTCTTCGTGCGGTAGTCGGTGATGAAGTCTTGCAGTCGTTGCCTTATGGAGTCGGCCATTTCGGCAGCCACCACCGGGTCTTGGTCGGTCACTTCGATGCTGATGACGCTGGTCTTCTTGTCCACGTTGCAGTCGATGCTCTTTCCGATGTTGTGTGCGATGTCGTATTGCTGCTTGGTGAGTCTGAAGGGGTCGACTCTCGTGCTGTCGGTGCCGAATGCTCCATCGTCTTTCTTCATTTTCTCCACGATGGCGTGCAGCCAATCAGCGGGTTTGGTGTACCAAGCCTTTTTGGTATGGTTTTTCAGGTAGTCGTAATAGTCGGTTTTGACGCTCCCGTCCTTGTTGACCACTTCCACTCCGAACAGTCCCACGATGAAGTCGGACGACTGTAGCAGGTCGGGATAAATTTCGGGATATATGGCGTCGTTGCTGCTACCGAAGTCCATGTCCATTCCCACCATTGAAGCAAGCGACGAGATGTTTGAGGTGAGGCTGTTGCTACTCGATGTCTCAGGAGCAAGCATGACCGACGCCTTGTATTCCTTTGGTGTGCCGAAAGAAACGGCAAGTCCCAAGATGGCTGACAGTATCAGGAAGACAGCCATCCACAACTTGTCGTGTGAGATGCAGCGTAAAAGGCTCACCATGTCGAGTTCGAGCTTTCCCCGTTTTTTTTCTTCTGTCTCTTTCATAATTCGCTTTCCTTGATAAGACTTGTCGGACTGTTCAGACTTGTCCGTCCTCGTTCCTGCTTATTTGATGACGCTGATGATGGTTGCTATGATGGCAGATAGCGAGCCAACGGCGGTGGCGAGACTCAGCCTTTCCTGTAGTGATGTCCTTGTGATGGACTTCGACGGCACGACGATTTCGCATCCCGGCATGGGTTTTGCCTTGTGTCCGACCTTGGCCACCTTGCCGTTCATATAGATGATGTAGCTCTGCTTCTTCTTCGCCGAGGTGCTGAAACCACCCGCTTGGTCGATGTAGTAGCTCACGTTCTTTCCCTCCTCGTATGCCACAGAGTTGGGGTGCATGACCTCACCGCTGATTTTCACCGTTCCAGTGTATTGTGGCACGATGATGCGGTCGCCCTCCCTAAGTACGATGTCGTCGTCGCACCCCGGTTGCAACAGGGCCTTTTCGAGGTCGATGCCCACAGGGTAGGTTTCGCCCACCTCGTATTTTTGCAATTGTTGTGTCTGCGTCTGCGCCATGTTCATCAGGCTGGCGTTGCCCGAGCGTGCGATTTGTTCCTGCAGGTTGAGTTCTGCTTGCTCACGTGCTTTCTTCAGAGCCTCGACAGCGTTCAGGCGCTCCTCCTGTGTATAGCGTCGTTCCAGTCTGGCGCCATTGGCGTATGCGCGGTCGTTGAGTCCTCCCGCCACTTTCACGAGGTCGCTGATGCGCATGTCCTTCGTCGAGATGGTGTATGTCCCGGAGAACATCACCTCGCCCTCGATGATTACATTTTGCTGTTTGTATGACCCCGGGCTCTTTCTCACGTACACCTCGTCGAAAGGCATGAGTGTGAATCCCGGCTCTCCGTCGATGACGAATCCGTCTTTCAAGGCGAAGGAGTAAGTGTTGGCTACAATGGAGTCGGTGGTGACGGCAGCCGGATTGAACACTCTTCGTGCCACATCCACTTTCACGGTGGATGCCGTCTCCTTGAGTCCTCCTGCCTGGAGAATGAAGTCCTCTATGGTTTCGTTGGCGGCGTATTTATACACACCCGGGTAGAACACTTCGCCATGTATGGTTACTGTTTGGTCTTCCATCATGTCCTGCCGTGTGGGTATGAACAATACGTCGTTCGGCTGTAGTTCGACGTCGGGCTTCGAGCCGTCGAGAATGCCGTCGATGTCGAGTTGCAACACCTCGAGCGTGCGGTCGGCTTTCATGCGGTGCATGACGGCGTGTGCTGTGAATGCTTCCTCCTTGAGTCCTTCTGCATGCTCGATCAAAGACCTCACAGAGCCTATTTCCTCTCCCACCTGGTACATGCCCGGTCGGAAGACAGCGCCTTTCACCTCGACCATGTTGCTGTAGCGGTTGAGGATGGAGTCGACGGTGATGGAGTCTCCGTCGGCGAGTTTGAATGATGAGAAGTCGAACTCATCGACGGTGTATATGGAGTATTCCCTTCCCGTCTTTCTGATGACCCTGACCGACTTGGTGTATGCGTCTCCTGTGAACCCTCCAGTGTATTTGAGCAGTGCGCTGAGGCTTTCGTTGCGTTTCATCTCGTAATACATCGGCCTCTTCACCTTTCCGGTGATGTTCACTAGACAGTCGTATGGTCCCACCATCACCATGTCGTTGTCTTGCAGTCTCACGTTGCCGGTCATCCTTCCGTTGAGGATGTAGTCGTAGATGTCGATGGTGGAAATCAATTGGCTGTTGCGGTAGACGCGGATGTTTCGAAGTGTTCCGAGGTCGGTGACGCCTCCCGACATGTAGAGTGCGTGGAAGACGCTAGCAAAGGCAGAAAGGGTGTAGGTGCCCGGCACCTTCACGTCGCCCACCACGTTGACCATGATGGAGCGTGTCTCACCAACGGTGAGTCGTAGTTTGGAACTTTCGTACCTGCTTCCGAGTTTTTTCTTGATGGCGGCATTGGCCTGGCTGACGGTCATCCCGCTCACATGGATGGGCCCGAATCCTTCAATCGTCACGTTTCCGTCGGGAGAGACGGTGCCTTCAATGGTTTTCTGCGAAGCGCCATAAATGTCGATGTATACGGCGTCGCCTGGTCCGAGGTGGTAATTCTCGGGCGTGGCGATGTTCATGTTGGGTTCGAAAGTCAATTTCTTGTTGTAGAACAGGTCGTGACCGAAGATTTTTTTCTTCTGTTTCTTCAGTTTCTCCACGAGGTTCTCATACATCGTGATGGTGTCTCCCGGCAGCCAGTCGTCCAACTCGTCTTGGAACTCCATGAAGTCTTCGTCGTCCTCGTCCCAGGTGTGGGTGTAGAATCGGTCTTCCTTGATGCGCATGCCGGAATTGAACAATCCCTCGTTGTTGGTGTTGTCGGACAGTTTGTCGTCGTATTGGGAGTCCTGGTATTGCGGCTTCTTGTTCTTCCTGGTGCGGTCTTCGCCGCCATCGGTGTTGTTGCTCACGTTGCCAAGTCCTTGTTCCTTCGCCATGCGCTCGTATTTCTTTCGCACGCGGCGTATTTGGTTGATGTCGACACCTCGCTGCATCAGCTGCACAACGATTTGTTGCTGTGAAGTGCCTTCCTCGTGCTCCTTGATGATGAATTTGAACACTTGTTCGTCGGTCATAGACGACTGTGCCAGCATGCACAACGGCAGTGCCAGCGCCATTAATAGTAGTATGATTGGTCTCCTCATGATATGCTGTTCGTTTTTTTCTCGCCTTTTCCGTTTGTTCCTGCGAGAGGCAGGCTTTTCAACATTGCATAAACGGTGCTGAGTATGATTTTCAGGTCGAGCATCAATGTGCGGTTTTCCAAGTACCTGATGTCCATGTCGAGCCGTTTGAGCATCTTCTCTATGGTGTCGGTGTAACCGTTGTAGAGCGTGGCCTCGGAAGTCAGCCCCGGTTTCATCTGGTAGACCAGGATGTAGTCGTGCGTGTGTTGCATGATCTGGTCGATGAAGTATTTTCTTTCCGGACGTGGTCCGACGAGCGACATGTCACCACAGAGCACGTTCCACAACTGTGGCAGTTCGTCGAGATGGTGCTCTCTCATGTATCGTTCAAAGGGCGTGGTTTTTACGGTGTCGCATCGAGCGATGAGTTGCGGCCCCTCGTCTTCGACCACGGTGCTCAGTGTGCGGAACTTGTAGATGGTGAACGGTTTTCCCTTGAACCCTATTCGCTCTTGCCGGAAGATGACAGGCCCGTTTTTTTGGAATTTCATGACAAGTGCGATGGCGAGGAAAACGGGTGAAAGCAACACCAAGCCGAAAAGGGCGCAAACGAAGTCTGCAACCCGTTTCAAGCAGCGCTGCCATCCACGCATGGCGTCGTGGCTGTAAGCAAGGCTTGCCGTAGCTAAACGATATGTCCTGGCCAAAATGACTTGTTCTTAGCGAGTACGCCCTACGCCATCAGAGGAATCATCCATGCAGGTGTGTGGCCCCTCGTCTCATACACATTATATAATAATAACACGTTTTTTGTAAAATTGTTGCAAAGATACTCGTTTTTCTTGAAAAAACACCACATTATGTTTTTTTTTCAATGATGTGTCGGGTTTTGGGGTGGGAGAGGGGAGTTACAGGCAGGTTGGAGCAGCGGCGAAACCGCTGCCTACGGAGAACGGAGTGGCAGGAGGAGCAGGAGGAGCTGGAGGAGCAGGAGTGGCAGGAGGAGTGGTGGAAATAATATCAAAAAACATTCAAAGGGTGATAGAAAAAAGAAAGGTTTTGTATCTTTAAGGTTGGATAAGGCAAGGAAAGAAGCCAATCCAAATCACTTTTAGAAGTTGTGCCCGACACGGATCAAGGGTATCGTAAAATGAGTAACTACCGATTTGTAACTGTCAACCCTTCAGATTACGCCATCGTTTTCAAGAAAGGCAACATCGTAAAGGAGGGTCGTGGTTTTCGATTCTTTTGCACACCTCTCATTCAATATGTGATTATACCGGGTAACGTTAAGAACATTACATTTTCCGCTGACCAGATAAGCCGAGAAAATCAAGGCGTCGAGGTCAGCGGTTTTGCTATATGGAAGGTAGGCGACCCAAAGAAAATCTACCAGAACTTCGACTTCAAGCAGGAAAACGACACCATGGAGCAGGTCAGCGCCTTCCTCAAGGATGTCGTGGAGTCTGCCATCCGGCATATGGTTGCCAACATGACCATAGAAGAAGTGCTACGCAAACGCGGCACCATCATCATGCAACTGAAGAAGGAATTGGAATACATTTCCCAGCAATGGGGCATCGTGGTGGAGACCATCGAAATCAAGAACGTGAAGATTCTCTCTAAGACACTTTTCGACAATATGCAGGCCACATTCCGAAATGCGATTCGGTTGGAGGCAGAGAGAAACACCATAGAGACAGAGAAACAGATTGAGGAGGAGCGAATCCGTGTGAGCGACCAGACCAAGATTATCAAGCAGCAGAGTGAGATGGCCGACCGCGAGAGAAAGAAACAGCTGCAGCTGCAGGAAATCAACGACAAGAGCCAGGTTGAAAAGCATCGTCGGGAGCAAGACCATGCGCTCAAGAAAGAAGCGATGACTCACGAATGGGAACTTTTCAAGGAGGAAGAGGAATACAAACGTCAGCAGATGCTTGAACAAGGTCAGACCCTCGCGGAGGAAGAGAAGATACAGGCGCTGCAGGCAGAGTTGGATATGAAGAAGAAACAACTGGAGGTAGAACTACAGAAACTGAACATCGCCATCGACAAGATGAGGGTGGAGACAGAGAACATGAGGAAAGACCACCGCATCATCATGGCGGAGAACATGCCAAGCATGCTGAAGAATCTGAATATAGAACGGCTTGACCTCGGCGGGACCACGATGGACACGCTGATAGAAACCCTCAAGAACGTTTTTCAAAATTGAAAATTGAAGATTGAAGATTGAAGATTGAAGATTGAAGATTGAAGATTGAAGATTGAAAATTGAAAATTGAAGATTGAAGATTGAAGATTGAAAATTGAAAATTTAGTGGGGACGGGCAAAGCCCGTCCCCACGGCGTTTATGGCTTGGTGGTCCTAGCTTTTTCTAGTGGTTCTGGTTTTTCTAGTGGTCCTAGTGATCCTAGTGGTCCTAGTGGTCCTAGTGATCCTAGTGGTCCTGGTGATCCTAGTGGTCCTAGTTTTTCTAGTGGTGCTGGTGGTCCTGGTGGTGCTGGCATCTTTGTTGAAACTCTAAAAATCTGCTTAGTCGTGTCTTTTTTTTGCCTGTTAATCGTGAAATTGTCATATTTTTGCTATTTTTGTGGAGTAAATCCACAAACACCATAGTGACCATAAATTTTTTATGCAGCGCGACATTTTCATCAGTTATTCCCGGCGCGACCTTCAGCAGGTGATATCCATCCGGGATGAAATCAAGGAGAAACTGGGTTCAGATTTATGGATAGACATCAAGGGCGTCGAGAGTGGCGACCAGTTTGTGAATGTCATCGTCGAAGCCATCAACGAGGCCAAGGTGGTGCTCTTCATGATATCCAAGTGGTCGATGTTGTCGGAATATACCAAGAAAGAGGTGATGTATGCCAAGAACATCGGAAAGAAGGTGGTGCCCGTAATCCTCGACAACAGCCCTCTAAGTGGATGGTTCTTGTTTGAGTTTGGTGTCGTGGATTATGTGGATATCAATGATGCCGTACAGAAAGGGAAATTCCTTGAGAACATCAAGGGTTGGCTTGGCATGGTGGATAACGATGAGGGTCCTTTGGATTTCTATGAAGCGGGTCTGCACTATTATCTGAAGCAAGACTACGATTTAGCTCTTGACTGGTGGCGGAAAGCCGCCAAGTATGAGTATGCCGACGCCCTGTATCGTATTGGCAATTGCTACCGATTGGGTCATGGGGTGCCTCAGGATTACGTCAAGTGCAGGGAATGGCTGCTGAAGGCTGCTCGCCAGGAACATTCTGCTGCCCAAGAAGTCATCGGCCAGCTCTACTTGCAAGGCCTTGGCGTGGAGCAAGATGAGGGAAAGGCATTGGAGTGGTACAGGAAAGCGGCAGACAATGGCAATTTGATGGCGATTTACGATATTGCCAAATGCTATTATTACGGCAGGGGTGTTTCCGTGGACTATCAAGAGGCCGCCCGGTTGTTTGGTGTTGCTTCAGAGCAAGGACTGGTGAAGGCACAGGCAAGTTTGGGCTATTGCTATCTTCATGGCGAGGGTGTGGAAAAGGATGCTGCCGAAGCAGTGAAATGGCTCAAGAAGGCAGCCTTGAGCGGTCCTTCTGCTGCTCAATATCATTTGGGAAGGTGCTATTATGATGGCATGGGTGTAAAACAGGATTATGGAGAAGCCGCACGTTGGTTCAAAGAGGCAATCAAGAACAATCACGCCTTTTCGGAGTTTTATCTTGGTTTGTGCTATCTGCATGGCCATGGCGTGCCCAAGAATGAGACCATTGCACGGACATGTTTCCGCAAGGCAGTGAAGCAAGGGTATGAAGAGGCTGCCAAATACTTGAAATGACCCTCTTCCGTAATCACGGATTAGAGAGCTGTTTTTTTATCCCGAATTGTCGAATTAGAGAATTTGTGTTAGAGAGCTGTTTTTTTATCCCGAATTGTCGAATTAGAGAATTTGTGTTAAAGGGCTGTTTTTTGTGTTAGAGAGCTGTTTTTTTATCCCGAATTGTCGAATTAGAGAATTTGTGTTAAAGGGCTGTTTTTTCCCGAATTGTCGAATTAGAGAATTTGTGTTAAAGAGCTGTTTTTTCCCGAATTGTCGAATTAGAGAAATTGGGTTGGTGGGCTGTTCAAGTGTCGGCTCTATGTGTTGACCGTTTTCCCACCTTTTTTCAGTCTGACGAAGACGTGTACGGCGTGGCTGTTGTCGGCCTTCCGTTTCTCCACCTCGAAGAATTTCGGGCAGGCTTCGATGAGCGGGGTGAGTTTTTGGAATCCATAGTTTCTCGGGTCGAAGTCGGGGCGTTTCTTCAGCAGCAGGCTTCCCACCTCTGCGAGCGACACCCAGTCATTGTCATCGGTGAGGTCATCGATGGTATGTCTAAGCAGTTTGATGAGCGCATGGGTGATTTTCTCCTTTTGCACTTGTGGTTTCTTCTCCTCGTTGCTTGCTGCTTCCTGTGTTGCTGCCTCTTCGTCGTCGCCGAGGTTCTCAATATAGATGAACTTGTCGCATGCCACGATGAAAGGTCTGGGAGTCTTCTTCTCTCCCATTCCTATGACCATCTTGCTCGACTCCCTCAGTCGTGTTGCCAGTCGTGTGAAGTCGCTGTCGCTGGAAATGATGCAGAATCCATCCACCTTGTTGCTGTGCAGGATGTCCATGGCATCGATGATCATGGCAGAGTCTGTAGCGTTTTTTCCTGTGGTGTAGCCATATTGCTGTATGGGTGTGATGGCGTTCTCCAACAAGACGGCCTTCCATCCTGCCAGGTTGGGTTTTGTCCAGTCTCCGTAGATGCGTTTGATGGTGGGTACGCCATATTTGGCTATCTCGTTAAGCATCTCCTGTATGTGTGAGTAGGGGACGTTGTCGGCATCGAACAAGACAGCCAGGTTGAGGTCTTTTTTGTATTCAGTCATGATGTGTGAGTTCTCCAGTCCATTGTCGTGTAAGTTGCTATAAACCCGTGCCAGGGTCTCCCCCCTCCAGTCCGTCAAGAGGCAGGTCGGTGTTGTCAGGGTCGTTGTAGTCAGCGCCCAGGATGATGTTCACCATGATGGTGACGTCGACGATGGTGATGGCGTTGTCGCCGTCCAGATCGCCAATCCATAGTTCGAAGTCAGCTTCGTGCGACAAGATGTAGTTGACAATCATGGTGACATCGACGATGGTGCGGTCGCCATCCCCGTTGACATCCCCCCTGAGTTGCCTTTCAGGCATCAGGCGCGCTTCATTTTCGTCATCATATGAGAAAGGCATATTGCTGGCTTGCGCAGTGGCGAAAGTCAAAATGAGAAAAAGTGCGCAGGCGATGGCTTGTTGTAAATGTCTTTTCATCCTTTAGATTGATTTTTCACAAAATTATTGAATTTTACTCAACTATGTACCAAGTGTTGTTTAAAATTAACAAATTTTATCGGCAAAAGTATTTTTGTAGCAATTTTTTTCCTAATTTTGCAGTCTATACGCCCAAATTACATTTGGTTATGACGATTTCGAAAATGTGGAAAAACTTCGGTGTCGCACCATTGTTTACACTGCTCTTCACCCTTCTTGTGAGTTGTGCGAGCCATCGCGGTGCTGTACCGGAAACTTTCCCGTTCAAATTCTCCGACCCCAACCCTCATCAGTTGGCTGGCGCCAAGAAATATGGCATCGAGCCACTCGAGGACCGTTCGGAGTTGGATAGGGTGAAGCATCGTTTGAAGCATGTCGAGGAGTGTGAATACTATGCCGTCGACCCATTGACCCATTCCGTCCCCTACCTCACTCCTGAAGCCGCGAAGTTGCTCAAGGACATAGGGAAACGGTTTCAGAAGAAACTGAAGCAGCACAAGATGGGCAAGCATAAGATCATCGTCACGTCCGTGCTTCGCACGAAGGATGATGTGAGAAAGTTGATGAAGGTGAACAGCAATGCCGTGTCGAATTCCGCTCACTGCCGTGCCACCACGTTTGACTTGTCCTATCGTCGTTTCAAGCATGTTGAAGGAGCCCAGGCCAATGCTGCGCAGATGAAATATTTGTTGGGCGAGGTGCTTTCCGAACTTCGTGAGAAGGGTCGTTGCAGTGTGATATACGAAACCAAGCAGACATGCCTGCACATTACAGTGAGGCAATAAACACAAAACTAAACTAATCAAGATTGAAGGCTTATGAAAGGAAGATTGTTTAACAGAATGAGGCGTATGGTGCTTTTGGCGGCATTGGCTGCCATCACATCCTCCCTGTACGCCCAATCGTCGATGGACTGGCGTCGTTACCGCATCGACTATGTGAAGGAGTCGCATTTGTTGAAGAAGGGCAACCAACTCACCGTTGTGAACTTGAATCTGGAATGGCCTGTTCGGCTCAGCGGCTTGCCTACCACAGCCTTGCAGAGTTTCCTCTGCGACATGGTGTTTGACAGCAAGGCAGCCGATTACGATTCCGCACTTGCCTCTTACCTCGCGCAACAGGGTGATGAAATCAAACAGATGCCCGATGACCCCGGACTGTCTGTTCGTTATGTCAATTACAACCTGCATGGCTTGGCATGGGAGAAAGACAAGTACATCTCCATGAGGTTGGTGATGAAGTGGCGCAGTAATGACAAGGAAATCCCCGACTCCTTGGCCAACATCCTTCTCACCTATGACATCGTGGCCGACAAGGTGCTTCGCACCAAGGACATCCTTTACAAACACAGTTTCACCGACATTTATTTCACCGAGAACTTGGTGATGAGCATTATAGAAGGCTTGGCAGAGCCAGACTTAGGCATCAGCAATTTCTCCGAAGTCAATTCCCCCGATGACTTGATGTGGAACATTATGGAAGGAAGGGAATTCTTTTCTTATTCTGATATTTTCTTTTATTTGCCCGACGAGGCGTGCCTCTTGCCTATGGGATTGATGTTCAATGTCCCTTGGGCGTATGATGAAGATGGCGTCAATCCCGTTTCCATCATTAATAAGGATGGCTTTATCAGCAAGCGTGCACTCAAGACGATGGAAGGAAAGAGCAAGCCCAGGAAAGACCGTCCCATGGGAAACAACGACCCTTCTGGTTCTGCAGATGCTGCTGTGAGTCTTGACGACACCCTCCATGTATATGAAGTGGTGGACAGCATGCCCCACTATGATGGCGATACGAAAGATATGTTTTTGTTTTTGAAACGTCAGGTGTCTTATCCTGCTTATGAGCAGCTCCTTGGCATCGAAGGCAAGGTGACGGTGTCGTTTATCGTGGAACGTGACGGTAGCATATCCTCGCCTACTGTCATCTCTCCTGTCTCCCCTGGCATCGACCGTCAGGCGGTGGCTGCTGTCATGGCGATGCCCCGATGGGTGCCTGGAAGGAAAAACGGTGTGGCAGTACGTGCGAGAACAGGTGTTCCCGTCACTTTCAAGTTGGAAAAGCAATGATCTACGTGGTAAGGAATGGCAGGGACTTCGGCCCTTACAGTGAAGAGCAGGTCCTTGAATATGTGAACAATGGTTATGTGGTGCTTCACGATATTGCTCGTGAAGATGGAGACGACCGTTTGACGACGGTGGGCGATTTGCTTCGTCGCCATGGTTTGCAACCCAATGTAGTGCATAAGGGGAACCTTATGAGTCAGTTGAAGCAGATAGGCGGTGACCTCATCATCCCCAAGGACACGTTTGTGGGCCGACAGTGGTTAAGCGACAAGACCCTCATCTCGTTGGCTGTCGTAGGGCTGTTCCCCACCTTCATGCTGCTGCTTCCCATGACCCCGCTCGCCGTGTTTTATGTCATCGCCCTCTATTTCTCATGCATCTGGGGTCTCTTTTTCTATTACCTTTTCAAGACGCCCCAGGTGTCGTTGAAGACCACCGTCTCCGTCTTTTTCCTGACTCAGCTTTTTGTCTTCGTGGTTTGGAACCTATTGGGTCTGGTCCGGTTCAATCCTTTCTATTATTTCATCAACACCCCGTTCCCGTTAGACTTGCTTGGGTTTGTGCTCGGCGTGGGGCTTACCGAGGAGGCGGCGAAGATGGTGCCATTGTTGTATATCAACAAGAAGGCTCGTGAGCCGCTGATGCCTCGCACGATGGTTTACTATGGCCTGATGTCCGGCATTGCCTTCGGCGTTTTCGAGGGGGTTCAATACCAGGTGACGATCAATGCCCAGATGGACTACACCTCGGCGTTCTACAGCAACATCGCCCGTCTGACGAGCCTTCCCTTCCTCCATGCCGTCTGGTGTGCAATAGCAGGCTATTTCATCGCTTTTGCCAATCTTTATCCCAAATACCGCCGCTCTCTCTATTTCCTTGCCATCGCCATCCCGGCGTTGTTGCATGGCCTTTACGACACGTTCTGCCAAAGCTCCACGCTGGTGGCGCTCATCGTATCGTTCCTGGGCGTTTTCTTGCTGATGACCTATCTGAAACGAGGGGCAGACTATCAGGACCGCTTGAAACAATGAAGGAGGGCTTAGCCCTCCTCCAGTATGATTCCCACCGGGCAGTGGTCGCTGCCCATGATGTCGGTGTGTATGGTGGCTTCCTTGATGAGTGGGAAGAGCCTTTTGGACACCAGGAAATAGTCGATGCGCCACCCGGCGTTTTTCTCTCGTGCCCGGAACCGATATGACCACCAGGAGTAGGTCACCTGGTCGGGATGCATCGTTCTGAAGGTGTCGGTGAATCCTGCTTCGAGCAGTATTCCGAATTTCTCGCGCTCCTCGTCGGTGAATCCAGCGTTGCGTCGGTTTGTTTTCGGGTTCTTCAAGTCAATTTCCTCATGTGCCACGTTGAGGTCTCCACAAACGATGACCGGCTTGAGAGAGTCGAGTCTCTCGAGGTATGCCCTGAAGTCATCCTCCCACTTCATGCGATAGTCGAGTCTCTTCAGGCCGTCTTGTGCATTGGGCACATAGACGTTGACGAGGAAGAACTTCTCCATTTCGATGGTGATGACCCTCCCCTCGTTGTCGTGCTCTTCTGCTCCGATGCCGTAGGTGACGTTGACGGGTTGGTGCTTGGTGAAGACGGCGGTGCCAGAGTAGCCTTTCTTTTGGGCGTAGTTCCAGTAAGACTGATACCCATCGAAGGCGATGTCCAACTGTCCTTCCTGCATTTTCGTCTCCTGCAGGCAGAAGAAGTCGGCGTCCAGGCTTTTGAAGATGTCTTCAAAGCCTTTTCCCACACAGGCTCTCAGTCCGTTGACGTTCCAGGAAATGAACTTCATAGGGTTGTCTGTTTATGTTGAATGCTGTGTCTTAAAAGCAGGAAGGGAGTTATTTCTTTCCGTAAATGTACAAGGGCCAATAGGTGGTGAAGGTCTTGTTGTCGATGGCGACATCCTTGACGAGGATATAGGAAAGCATCTGGTCGCTCATGTATTCTCCCACGGAGTAGACCACGGCGTTGCCCAACGATGCGTTCACATACATCTGGTATGCCAACCCCACTTTTACATTGTGGCTTTCTCCTTCATCTTCGATGGTGAATTCCATCTTGTCGTCATTGGCCAGCAGCCAGAAGGTGTAGTAGCCTTTCGTGTGGTTGTTGTTGTAATAAGGGTGAAGGGAGCCCTTGAACGTCACTCCTACCGCTTTGAGGAGGTTTTTCCTGGCAATGCTGTCGTTGATGCCGTTGGCAAGCATTGCAACGGGGAAGTTGGGGATGGTGAGTACGGAGTCGGTGGCCGAGACATGCCATGTGCATGCTATGGAGTCGGGCTTCATGGTCTTGTCGCTAGTGGTGTAGACAAATCCGTTGTATGTGCCGGCCATTTCAAAGATTTGTGCACTTTTCTGCGCCGGAGTGAGTATGTTTGCATCTTTGTCGTCGTCATCATCGCTCAGGCATGATGTGAATGTTGCCACGATGCCCATGCACGCCAGCAGCATCATCAATTTCTTCAAGTTTTCCATTTCTTTCGTTTTTTTTGTTCTTGTTTTCTTGAGTTTCTTGTCTTATAATGGCAAAAGTAGGAAATCTTGTATGATTATCTTGTCTTTTTGCATTTTTTTAACTTTCTTTTCCTGAAAGGGCTAGTGGAACTAGTGGTGCTAGGTGTCCTAGGTGTCCTAGAAATCCTAGAAGTCCTAGATGCTCTAGAAATCCTAGAAGTCCTAGATGTTCTAGAAATCCTAGATATTCTAGAGATGGTGGGGTGGGGGTGTCATCCTTTGATGAGGTTCATGAACTCCTCTCTTGTCTTTGCTTGCTTGAAAGCTCCGCTGAATGCACTTGTCGTGGTGATGGAGTTTTGTTTCTCCACCCCTCTCATCTGCATGCACATATGACGTGCCTCGACGACCACCATGACCCCCATGGGGTGAAGTGTCTGCTCGATGCAGTCCTTGATTTGTTGTGTCATCCTTTCCTGCACTTGCAGTCGATGGCTGAAGATGTCGACGACACGTGCAATCTTGCTCAATCCTGTGATATGTCCTTTGGGTATGTATGCCACATGCGCCTTGCCATAGAATGGCAGCATGTGGTGCTCGCACATGGAGAAGAAGTCGATGTCCTTTACGATGACCATTTGGTCGTATGGCTCCTCGAAGAGAGCGTCGGTAAGCACCTTGTGCGGGTCTTCCGAGTATCCTCTTGTGAGGGTCTGCATGGCTTTGGCCACACGTAGTGGTGTCTTTATCAGTCCCTCTCTCCGAGGGTCCTCGCCCAATAGTGCCAGGATGTCGCGATAATGTTCAGCGAGGGTCTCGAGACCCTCGCGGTATTCTGTTTCCATTTGATGTTAGTCTCTATTCAAATTCCCGACTTCACTTTAGTACTCCTGCTGACCGTGATGATGGTTTTCACCACACATGCGTTTTTGTAGCCGAGTTTGCTGAGTCTTTGTCTCATCTTGTTAGCCTCTTCCTGGTTGAGGAAGTTACCACATCTGCAGCACCATCTTGGAGAATAGAAGTGGACGTATATGGGTTGTCCGGGAATCTGGGTTTTAAGTTTTGCGCAGACCTCGTTGGCTTTTGCTCTGTCTTCCCTTGTGTTGCCTCCAGCAAACACTTGCACTCGATATCCCGTCACGCGTTTGCTGTTGCTCATCATTTTCTTGTCGCCGCTTTGCGGTTCACCGCTTTGCTCGGCCTCTTTGATCATCTGGGCACGTGCGTCGGCTCTTTGCTGGCGTTCCTTTTCACGTCGCACCTTGTCACGTTGCTCTTCTTCCCTTGTGGTGCCGATACCTTGTTTTCTCTCTATGCTGCGTTCTCTTGCTTGCTCTTGTTTTCCTGTTGCAGGTTTGCTTTCCGTTGTTTGGGCTTCATTGCGCTTTTGCGCTTTGTTCTCTTGCCTTGTGTTGGCGTTTTGTCCTGCTTGTTTTTGTTCCTTTTTTCCGCCGTTGACGAGTTTGCTGATGTCTTCGCTCTGTTTGACAGAAACGGAACCGCTCCCTCTTTCATCTTTTTGCAAGTGGTTGATGAAGTCCTGTGCAAAACCGAAGTATGCGATGCAAAAAAATGCAGCAAGTATAGCGATGTATTTTTTCATTTAGGAGATGGGGTATGTTGTTTTGTTTATTTTGTGTGCATCTCGCGACGTTTGCAAGTCAGTGTCGCGAAATGCACACGTTTGAGCTCATCATTTCCACGCGTCAATGATGCCTTTGAAATCGGCGGCTTTCAGCGAAGCCCCACCAATCAAGCCACCATCGATGTCGGGCTTTGCGAAGAGTTCCTTTGCGTTGCTGGGCTTGCAGCTTCCTCCATAGAGGATGGATGTTTGCTCGGCCACGTCTTTTCCGTATTTTTCAGCGATGACGTTGCGGATGTATTCGTGTATCTCTTCAGCTTGTTCAGCCGTTGCCGTTTTGCCTGTTCCGATGGCCCAGATGGGTTCGTAAGCAATGATGATGTTGGCGAATTCCTCTGCAGAGAGGTTGAACACGCTTCCTTCAAGTTCTGCCTTCACGATTTCATTCTGCTTGTTGGCTTCTCTCTCTTCGAGGCTTTCGCCGATGCAGAAGATGACTTTGAGTCCGTTTTTGAGAGCGAGTAGCACTTTCTCCTTGAGGATTTCAGGAGTTTCAGCATTGTATTCCCTTCTTTCGGAGTGTCCAAGAATGACATATTGTGCACCAGTGCTTTTCACCATTTCTGCTGAGACTTCTCCGGTGAAAGCTCCCTTTTCCTTGTTGGCGCAGTTCTCAGCTCCCAGTCCGATGATGTCTTGGTTGAGGAACGATGCGATGCTAGCCAGGTGGATGAAAGGAGTGCAGATGACGACGTCGCAGTTGGGTTTGTCTGCTGCCAGGCAGTCGTTGAGTTCTTTAGCCAGTTGGATGCCTTCTTGCAGGTTCATGTTCATTTTCCAGTTGCCTGCTACGATTTTCTTTCTCATTTTCTTTGTTTTTTATGAATGATTGGTAGTTGTTGATTTTTCCTTATGCTTTTTCTTGTTTTTTTTCCTGTTCCAAAGCCATTTGATGGTGGCCCAGATGCGGTCGGCGAGAGTGAGGATGGCCAATGGGAGGACAAACCACATGAGGATGGCAGCCACCTTGCTGGCAGTGGAGTCGGCAGGTGTCTTCCCCACGGTCGTCAGTTCCAGTCGCTTGTCCCATTTCGTGGCGTCGGGTAGCCTGTTGTGGCTCCATTTCCTCACCACTTTCCCGTCTTTCATCAGCAGCAGTCCGGGATTGCTTCTGATGATGGTCTTCAGCGTGATGGCGTCAGTGAAGAAGAAAGGATACTCAGCCCCGGTGAGTTCGCGCCATCTTTCCATTCCTTCGTCCCCGCTTGATGTCAGGCAATAGAATGGGTATCCGTTGTCCTGGCAGTATTCGTAGATTTGGTCTATCTCTCCGAAGTCGCTGTCGCTCGCATGCTCGAGGTATGGGGATATGAGCAGGAATGTGTATCCCTTGAAAGCGAGCACGGTGTCGGTGATGACGTCTCCTTCCTGGTTTTCAATGGAGAAGTCGTGTATGGGTGGCACGTATCCTTCCTCTGTTTGCACCGTTTTGCTGTCGATGAAAGTCCATGTGGAGTCGGGGTAGTTCTCCAAGGTGAATTCTTTCCTTTGTCCGTCTTTCTCGAGGATGAAGGTGGTTTCAAATTGTGGTTGTTTCTCACCTTCAGGGATTTGCATGCCTTCTCTGATGTCTGTGCCCACCTTGTATGGCCTGAAGTCGAAGATGGGCAGGTCGTAGAGGCACCATATGCTGCATAAGATGATGAACAGGAGGGTGTAGTTGATGACAATCCACTGGTTGGTCTTAGATATGAACCTTACCATTTTCAACGGTTTCCTGCACACCACGATGGCCGCCGCCAGGAGGATGATGTTTTTGGCGAATGTCTGTCCGTTGGTGAGCACCAGTGCGTCTCCGAAGCATCCACAGTCGCTCACGGGATTGGCAATCCAAATCCAAAGTGTGACGAGTGTCATGACAGCCATGAATGCGACGATGAGTTTGGTCACGGTGCGCCGATGTATGGCAAAAAGTAGCAAGATGCCCAGGCAGAACTCCATCGTGGAAAGAGCCACCGACATGCACAAAGTCCCCCAGTCGGGCAATGCTCCTTGCAGGGACAATGCCGTAAGGTAGTCCTGTATCTTGTATTGTGTGCCGAGCGGGTCGACGGCTTTGACGAACCCCGAAAGAATCAGGGTGACAGCCAAGACGAACCGGCAGATGTTGACGAAGATGGTGCTAAGCTTGTTCACTGAGTTTGATGATGCCGAAAATGGCGTAGTTGATGATGTCCATGTAGTTGGAGTCGATGCCTTCGGATGCTATGGTTTCGCCCCCCAGGTCTTCTATCTCTTTCACCCGTTGTATTTTGGTGAGGATGAAGTCGGTGTAGCTGCTCACGCGCATTCCTCTCCACGCCTCTCCGTAGTCGTGGTTCTTCTTCAGCATGAGGGCCAATGTCTCCTCGGCATGTTTGTCGTAGAGCTTCAGGGCTTCATCGGCTCCCATGTCGGGGTTGTCGGCATAGCCTTTCTTCAGTTGGATGAGCCCCACCAGCCCGTAGTTGACCAATGCGAGGAATTCGGGTCTTATGCCTTCCCCCACCAATGACTGCTGCTTCACCTCGAGAGACCGGATGCGCATGGCCTTGATGTAGAGTTGGTCGGTGAGTGACGACGGCCGCATGATCCGCCATGAAGGCCCGTAGTCGTGCAGTTTGTCGGCAAACACATCCCTGCATTCAGCAAGTGCCTTTCTGAACTGCTTCTCTGTCTTTGTGGACTGTTGGTTCATCGTTTCTTTCTTTTTCACTTTTTCGGTGCAAAATTAAGCATTTTCCATGAACGGAGCAAATTTCTAAGCAGATGATTGATGTTTGGTGAATCAAAACATGGCATGGACCGTTGTGAAATGCCCTGAGAGTATGCCATCCTTACGCGCAGGCTTGTGTCATGTTTTGAGGTTTTTGGTTGGAAAATTTTGTCACGTGCTTTTTTTTCCTTAATTTCGCAGCCGAAATCCCGTTCACCCCTTTTTTCTGTTTTCAGATATCTATCCAAGACATTCATGTTTAAAGAATATAGTGACGCTGAACTGGCGCAGATCCTTGACCAAGACCTTTTCCATCTTGTTTCCGACATAGCCGATGACTTGGGCGTGGAATGCTACGTCATAGGAGGTTATGTGCGTGACATTTTTCTGGAACGTCCTTCCAACGACATCGACATCGTGGTGGTGGGCAGTGGCATCGAGGTGGCCAGCCAATTGAAGAAAATCATAGGGAAGAAAGCCCAGCTCTCTGTCTTCAAGAATTTTGGCACGGCTCAGGTGAAATACGACGGTCAGGAAGTGGAGTTCGTCGGTGCTCGTCGTGAGAGTTACTCCCGTGACAGCCGCAAGCCCGTGGTGGAAGACGGCACGCTTGAAGATGACCAGAACCGCAGGGATTTCACCATCAATGCCATGGCCATCTGCCTGAACAAAGAGCGTTTTGGCGAGTTGGTGGACCCTTTCGGCGGTTTGGACGACATGTATTATCGCACCATCCGCACCCCTCTCGACCCCGACGTCACTTTTTCTGATGACCCCTTGCGGATGCTCCGTTGTGTCAGGTTTGCCACCCAACTGAATTTCGACATCGAGCCAGAGACGTTTGATGCCCTTCGGCGCAATGCCGACCGTATCAAGATCATCAGCGGGGAAAGGGTTTGCGAGGAGTTGAATAAAATCCTGAAATCCAGGAATCCCAGCATTGGTTTCGACTACTTGCAGCGTTGCGGCATCCTTTCGCTCATCCTGCCCGAGGTCAGCAAGCTCGACGAGGTGGAATCACGTAATGGCAGAGCCCACAAGAACAATTTTCTTCACACCCTTGAAGTGCTTGAAAATGTTTGTAAAAAATCTGACAATTTGTGGTTGCGCTGGGCAGCTCTGTTGCATGACATAGGCAAGCCCAAGAGCAAGCGTTGGGACCCTCTTGTGGGATGGACCTTCCATAATCACAATTTCATTGGAATGAAGATGGTGCCTGAATTGTTCAAGCGTCTGAAACTGCCCCTCGATGCCAAGATGAAGTATGTGCAGAAACTTGTGGAATTGCATATGCGCCCCATTGTCATTGCCGACGAAGAGGTGACCGACAGTGCGGTAAGGCGTCTGCTCAATGACGCCGGTGACGACATCGACGATTTGATGACGCTTTGTGAGGCGGACATCACCAGCAAGAACCGAGAGAAGAAACAGCGTTTCCTCGACAATTTCATCGTTGTCAGGGAGAAGCTTGTGGATTTGAAACAGAAAGACTACAAGCGTCTTTTCCAACCTTGCATCGACGGCAATGAAATCATGGCGATGTTCAATCTCAAACCGGGTATGGAAGTGGGTGTTCTCAAAAGCCACATCAAGGAGGCCGTACTTGACCAAAGGGTGGAGAACGAACCAGAGGCATTGAGAAAAATGCTTGTTGAAAAATATCAACAAATGATGCGCGAAAAAGAGAATGGGCGAAATGTTTGAAAAAGTGTGGAAAAATGATGGTTCAGCAAACTGGCGCATCGTGTGAATAAGTCTCTGGAGGATTCGCCTTCCGTATTCAATTTCTTGATATCCAATGCATACGGAATGCGAATCCCCTTGAACGTCCTTGTCTCGTTTCCCTTTCGTTGGATGATTGTGGCAAGTCTTCAAAACGATAATATATGTTAAAAGTACACTTAAAAAAGGTGTGCAATGGGATTTGTTTTGTATTTTTGTATCTTAAAAGACAAAAAAGGAGCTTGACTTTTCACAAATTGTATATCATCATAAAAACATAAGTATGAAAAAATCGAAATTCTTCTTGCTTGTAATTGCTGCTGCATGCCTGATGGCATGTGGTGGAAAGAAAGGCGGTGGCATGGACTTTGGTGACAATGAATTCCCCGTGCAGACGGTGGGAACGTCAAGTGCCTCTTCCGAAACCACCTATCCAGCATCCATCAAAGGTGTTCAGGATGTGGAGATACGTCCAAAAATCTCAGGTTTCATCACTCGAGTCAATGTGCGTGAGGGTCAGAGCGTCAGTGCGGGGCAGGTCCTTTTCGTTCTCGACAACGAGACCTATCAGGCTGCCGTCCGTCAGGCAGAGGCTTCCGTCAACCAGGCGAAGGCCGCCATCAGTACTGCAGAGGCTCAAATGGCCACTGCCAAGTTGACTTATGACAACAGCACAGAATTGCACAAGAACGGCGTGATAGGCGACTATGAGTTACAGGCAGCCAGGAATACTTACAACAGTGCCCAAGCGCAGGTCAACCAAGCCAAGGCCGCTCTCCAGCAGGCACAGGCAGGCTTGTCCTCCGCCCGTGAGAATTTGAGCTTCTGCTATGTGAAGAGTCCTGCCAGCGGCGTGGTGGGCAGTCTTCCTTACAAAGTTGGCGCCCTTGTAAGCGCCCAGAGCACTCCCGCGCTTACCACCATCTCCAACGTCAGTACCACAGAGGTCTATTTCTCCGTGAACGAGAAAGACATGCTCGAGATGACCAAGAGCGCCGGCGGCGCCGATGCCGCAGTCAATTCGTACCCACCGCTCCGTCTGAAACTTGCCGACGGCACCATCTACCCCCATCAAGGCAGGGTGGTGAAGGTGAGCGGCCTTATCGATTCCGGCACAGGTTCCGTCTCGATGATAGCCCAGTTCCCCAACCCCGAGCATCTGCTAAAGAGTGGCGGTTCTGGTTCCATCGTCGTGCCTCGTGAGAACAGTTCGGCCATCGTCCTGCCGCAAGCTTGCGTCTCAGAGGTGCAGGACAAGAAGTTCGTTTACACCGTTGGGGCCGACAACAAGGTGAAATACACGGAGATTACCGTCAGTCCTCAGAACGATGGCGTCAACTACGTTGTGACAAGCGGTCTGAATGTGGGTGACAAGTATGTCACCAATGGTTTGACAAAACTTAGTGACGGCATGGAGATCGTGCCCATCACCCCGGAGCAGTACCAGAAGAAAATCAACGAGGCTGGAAAAATCGGCACCGACGGTACGGCAAAAGGATTTGTCGATGCCATGACGGGTAAGGAGAAATAACAGATACGACTCACTTTTGAGACTCCAGTTTAATCAACAACAGACAACATGACATTTACAACATTCATAAAGCGCCCTGTGCTGTCGACGGTGATTTCCATCGTCATCGTGCTCTTGGGCTTTATCGGACTGGCGACTCTCCCCGTCGAGCAGTATCCAGACATTGCTCCTCCCACTGTCGTGGTGTTCACCAGCTATCCCGGTGCTGATGCCGAGACGGTGAAAAACTCAGTGCTCGTGCCTTTGGAAGAGAGCATCAACGGTGTGGAGGGTATGGACTATATCAGTTCTTCCGCCTCCAGTGGTTCGGCAAGCCTTTCCATTCTGTTCACTCAAGGCATGAACGCAGATATGTGTGCCGTCAACGTTCAGAACCGTGTTCAACAGGCGTTGGCCCTTCTGCCTGCCGAAGTAACGAGGATTGGTGTCACTGTGATGAAGCGTCAGACCTCCCAGGTGATGATGTACACCCTCACCAGTGACGGACGTTATGATGACGAATTCCTCACCAACTATAGCAACATCAACGTGATTCCCGCCCTCAAGCGTATCCAAGGCGTGGGCGACGTGCAGTCGCCGGGTATGAAGAGCTACTCCATGCGCATCTGGCTCGACCCGGAGGTGATGAAGCAGTATAACCTGATGCCTTCCGACATTTCCAACGTGCTGGCGGAACAGAACGTGGAGGCAGCCCCCGGTACTTTTGGCGAGCGTTCCGATGTGGCTTACGAATATTCGATGCGCTATACCGGACGTCTGAAAACCGCAGAGGAATTTGGCAATATCATCATCAAGAGTGACAATGTCGGCAACACCATCAAGTTGAAGGATGTGGCCAAGGTGGAACTTGGCGGCTTGCAATATACTGTGTCGATGAAGAACAACAACATCCCCTCAGTGATGGGTATGGTTCAGCAGATTGCCGGTTCGAATGCCAACGAGATAGCCAAGAATGTGAAGAAGGAACTCGAAGAGCAGGCCAAGTTGTTCCCTCCGGGCATGACCTACAAGATCAACTATGACGTCACGGAGTTCCTCTATGCCAGTATCGAGGAAGTGGTTTTCACCCTTGTGATGACCCTCTTGCTCGTCTTCCTCGTGGTGTATATCTTCTTGCAGGACTTCCGCTCCACATTGATTCCCATGATTGCCGTTCCGGTATCTCTCATCGGTACGTTCTTCTTCCTCAAGATCTTCGGGTTCTCCATCAACCTTCTCACCCTCTCCGCGTTGCTTCTGGCCATCGCCATCGTGGTGGACGACGCCATCGTGGTGGTGGAGGCGGTGCACGCCAAGTTGGACCAAGGTTACAAGAGTTCTCTCAAGGCATCCATCGATGCGATGAACGAGATATCGGGCGCCATCATTTCCATCACGCTGGTGATGGCTTCGGTGTTCATCCCCGTGTCGTTCATCGGTGGCACCACGGGAACATTCTATAGGGAGTTCGGCATCACCATGGCGGTGTCCATCTTCATCTCGGCCCTGAACGCCCTCACGTTGTCGCCGGCCCTCTGCGCCATCTTCCTCAAACCCCGTGACGAGGAAGGCAAAGAGGTGAAGATGTCGCGTATCGACCGGTTCCATGCCGCATTCAACACATCCTACGAGAAGATTCTAGGCAAATACAAGAGCCGCGTGGAAAAACTGGTGCGCAAGCCCATCGCCATCGGCATTGCTGTCGTCATCGGTATCGCTGCATTGGTCGTGACCATGCAAACCACCAAGTCGGGCTTGGTGCCGAGTGAGGATACGGGAACGCTCTTCTGCACCGTCTCCATGCCTCCAGCAACTTCGGTAGCTCGTACACGCCAGGTCATCAACGAGGTGGACTCCATCCTCGCCTCCAACCCTGCCATCCAATCGCGAGAGCAAATACAGGGTTATAACTTCATCGCCGGTTCGGGTAGCGACCAGGCCACCTTCATCATCAAGCTCAAACCCTTCTCGGAGCGCCAGAAAGGATTCTGGTGGAAACTCTCCGGACTTTGGCAGGGTGATGGCATCTATCGCTTCCTCGTCAATCCTTATGACGCCAACTCGGTCATCGGCATGATCTTCAAGCAGACGGCATCCATCAAGGACGCGCAGATATTGGCTTTCTCACCGCCTATGATTCCCGGCTTCTCCGCCAACAGCGGTGTGTCTCTTGTGATGCAAGACCGCACCGGCGGCGACCTCAAAGAATTTTTCAACATTGTGAAAGGTTATCTTGAGGAACTCAACAAGCGTCCTGAGATACAGACCGCCCAGACATCCTACAATCCGAATTATCCTCAATATATGATTCACATGGATGTGGCGAAGTGCAAGCAGGCTGGCATCTCACCCAACACCGTGCTCACCACCCTGCAAGGTTATTACGGCGGTCTCTACGCCTCCAACTTCAATGCGTATGGAAAGCTGTTCCGTGTGATGGTGCAGGCCTCTCCCGAATGCAGGATGACACCCGAGAGCCTCAACAGCGTCTATGTGCGTACCCCGTCGGGCATGGCACCAGTCAATGAGTTCTGCTCTATCGAGCGCGTCTATGGCCCGTCGAACATCAACCGCTTCAACCTCTTCACGGCCATCAACGTCACAGCCACGGTGGCCGACGGCTATTCCACCGGTGAAGCCATCAAGGCGGTAGAGGAGGTGGCCAAGGAGCAACTGCCGGCAGGCTACACCTATGACTACTCAGGACTGACACGTCAGGAGGCACAGTCAAGCAACTCCACGGCGTTGATTTTCGTCCTCTGTATCGTGTTCATCTACCTCATCCTTGCTGCACAGTATGAGAGTTACATCCTGCCCTTGGCGGTGATTCTCTCCGTGCCCTTCGGCCTTGCCGGCGCGTTCTTGTTCACCCAGTTGTTCGGACACTCCAACGACATCTACATGCAGATTTCGCTGATCATGCTCATCGGTCTGCTTGCCAAGAACGCCATCCTTATCGTACAGTTCGCCCTTGAGCGTCGTGAGTTGGGCATGGCCATCTCGTGGTCGGCCATACTCGGTGCAGCAGCCCGTCTGCGCCCGATTTTGATGACCTCCCTTGCCATGATCATCGGCCTGCTCCCCATGATGTTCGCATCGGGAGTGGGAAAGAATGGCAACCAGACCCTTGGAGCGGCAGCCATCGGCGGCATGCTGATAGGTACCATGCTGCAGATATTCGTGGTACCCACGCTCTTCGTCATCTTCCAATCGCTGCAGGAGAAGATTTCCCCGATGAAGTTCGATGATGACAACAGCAGCGAGGTGAAAGCCGAGTTGGAGCAATATGTTCACCATGCAAACAATTACACTGTGGAGGAATAAGAAGTATGAAGAAAACAACATTTATCATTGCTGTGGCTTTCGCCCTCATGCTTGTTGGTTGCAAGTCGCTCAAGCAGTCCCTTTTCGCTCCCTATGAGCGTCCCGACGTCAACACCACGGGGCTGATACGCGACGTCGTTTCCAATACCGACACGCTCGTGTCCAACGCCGATACCAACTTCGGCAACCTGCCTTGGCGGGAGGTGTTCACCGACCCCCAGTTGCAGGTGCTCATCCAGCAGACGCTCGACAACAATGTCGACATGCTCAACGCCGCCCTCAATGTGGAGATGGCTGAAGCCCAGTTGAGAGCAGCCCGCCTGGCCTTCCTGCCACAGTTCACCTTCTCACCGTCGGGAACCCTTTCCACATTGGACTTCGGCCCCGTGTCGAAGTCCTATCAGTTGCCCGTGGCCATCAGTTGGAATGCCGACCTCTTCGGCAACCTGCTGTCGCAGAAGCGTGCCGCCCAGACGGCTTTGCTCGCCACACACGACTATCAGGTGGTGGTGCAGACCAACCTCATCAAGGGTGTGGCCAACATGTATTACACGCTGCTCATGCTCGACCGTCAAGTCGAGATACTCGACGATATGGAAAGCCTCACCAAGGACACCTGGGACATGATGAAGTTGCAGATGGACTTGGGACGCGCCCGTTCCACCAGCGTGCAAAGTGCCGAGGCCAACTATTACTCTGTTCAGACCAGGGCCGTGGAGATGAAGCGGCAGATCCGCGAGGTGGAGAATTCACTATCCCTTCTCATGGGGCAGTCGGCACAGGCCATCTCCAGGGGGAAGTTGAAGGACCAGAACCTCCCGTCGAAATTCGCCACCGGCGTGGGCATCCAGTTGCTGGCCAACCGTGCCGATGTGCATTATGCAGAGATGAACCTCGCCAAGTGCTTCTATGGCATCGAGACGGCGAGGAGCAGGTTCTATCCCAGCCTCACCATCTCGCCCACCGCAGCCTTCACCAACAGTGCCGGCATGGTGTCCAACCCAGGCAAGGTGTTGCTCTCTGTGGTGGGCAATCTCACGCAACCTCTTTTTATGAAAGGTCAGCTCACTCAGGGCCTGCGCGTTGCTGAGGCACAGTATGAGCAAGCTTACAACAGTTGGCAGAACGCCGTCCTCAAGGCCGGCAACGAGGTGAGCGACGCCCTTGTGCTTTACAAGGCTTCCGTGGACAAGATCGCCCTTGAAGAGAAGCAGGTGGAGACGTTGGAGAAGAACGTGGAGCACACCAAGATGCTCTTCAAGAGTTCCAACAGCACCTATCTCGAGGTCATCAGCGCACAGCAGGCCTTGCTCAACGCGCAAATCTCCCTCGTCTCCGACCAGTTCTACAAGATGCAGGCTGTTGTCAACCTTTACAACGCCTTGGGAGGTGGTGGAAAATAGTCTTAACAACGAAAAGCGAAAAAACATGGCAAGTGATATCAGTCCAAGAGCAGAAATCGACCCCAGGGCATCCATTGGGGACAACTGCAAAATATTCCCCTTCGTCTATATCGAGGGCGATGTGGTCATTGGCGACAACTGCATCATCTTCCCCTTCACCAGCATCCTCAACGGGTCGAGGATAGGCAAGGGCAACAAGATACACCAAGGCTCTGTCATCGCCGCACTCCCCCAGGACTTTGAGTTCAGGGGCGAGAAGAGCGAGTGCATCATTGGCGACAACAACATCATCCGCGAAAACGTGGTCGTCAATAGGGCCACGCACACCGGTGGGCAGACCGTCATCGGACATGACAATTTCCTCATGGAGGGTGTCCATATCTCACATGACACGAAAATCGGCAACAATTGCGTATTCGGCTATGGTACCAAGATTGCCGGCGACTGCATCATCGAGGATGGCGTCATCTTCTCCACCAGCGTGGTGGAGAATGCCGCCACCCGCGTGGGAGCAGGAGCCATGCTGCAGGCGGGCACCACGTTCTCAAAGGACGTCCCTCCATACATCATCGCCGGTGGCAATCCTGTGAAATACGGTGGTGTCAACACCACCATCCTCACGATGTATAGTGTCACGGAAAAAGTGCAGAAGCACATCGCCAATGCCTACCGCCTCGTCTTCCATGGACAGAACAGCGTCGAAGACGCCATCCTCCAGGTGAAAGAGCAGGTCCCCGACAGTCCGGAGATCAAGCACATCATCGAATTCATCAACAACACAGAGAGAGGCATCATCACGAAAATGTAAACCTTTAAAGGGCTCTTAGGGTTCTTAGGGTCTTTAGGGTTCTTAGGGTCTTTAGGGTCTTTAGGGTTCTTTAGGGTCTTTAATGTCCTTCACGCATATTCCCTCAAAGGGTATGTCAAGCGATGCAAACGAAGCCGCCAGTCCTGTTTCAGAGGATTGGCGGTTTTGCTGATATCCCATATTTGCTGTTTTTCATCCCGAAAAAGAGGATTTGGATTTTTTTATCCCGAATTGGCGAATTGACTGTTTTTTTGTTATCCCGAATTAGAGAATTGGCGAATTTCCTGTTGTTGCTGAGTAAAAATGGAGTCGCGGGCGATGTCGCCCGCGACTTTCTTATCATGGAATTTTAGCAAGTTATTTTTCCCTGCTTTTTGCCATATGTTTGCAAGGTGATGCAAAGATAGGCCGATGCTGTTTCAAATCGTGGTACAAGCGAGAGAAAAATGACGAAAAACAACGTTTTTCTGTCTTTTTCCGAGCGCCGGGCGATTCGCCGAAGGCAAATCGTGGTACAAGCGAGAGAAAAATGACGAAAAACAACGTTTTTCTGTCTTTTTCCGAGCACCGGGCGATTCGCCGTAGGCAAATCGTGGTACAAGCGAGAGAAAAATGACGAAAAACAACGTTTTTCCCAAGCCTCCGGCTTGGATGTTCACAACCACCCCGCCCCCTCCTTGGCCTGTAGGGGCGGATCTTGTGTCCGCCCGAGTACCTACCCACCCCCCGTCCCCCTCCCGAC
>CADADN010000033.1 GCA_902786665.1 uncultured Prevotellaceae bacterium
CCATGAAAAAATCAGAATTGCCGAAGTGCGAGAATACGAATATTCCAACGTTAGGAAAGAGATAGAGCAACTGGTTTCCATCGCCGACACTTTCAACGATATGCAGATAGTGGCGAAGATGAAGGAGATAGTGCCGGAATACAAATCCAACAATTCCATCTATCAGAAACTGGATAAATAAGATACTATCGGGAAATTATCAGATTATGAGGATGTTTTTCGTCAAATTATCTTATGCGTTATGCTCTCCTTTGGTTTGGCTATATATGTGGTTGGCCAAAATAGGATTCAGGCCATGTGTCTATTTTTGTGGTTTTCCTATAATAAGTAAAAAAAAAGGGTCGATTTTCAAAATCGGTGAAAGTTGCCGTTTTGTCTCTACCTCTATTGGCAACTTAATAGGAGTCAATCATAGATGTGTGATGAGTACGCTTACTCCTGACAGCAAATTAATTATTGGAGAGCGTTGCGGCTTTTCCGGTGTTTCCATTTGGTGTTTCAAATCTATAACGATAGGCAATGATGTAAGGGTGGGGGCTAATTGCTTTATTTTGGATGGCGATGGACATCAAGATGACCTCCGTTCAGGCCAAAATGCACCGGTGGTGATTGGCGACCATGTTTGGCTCGGAGCCAATGTAACTGTACTGAAAGGAGTTACCATAGGTGAGAATTCATTGATTGGAATGGGAAGTGTGGTTACCAAAGACATTCCGGCCAATGTGGTGGCAGCAGGAAATCCTTGTAGGGTAATAAGGGAAATACGGAAATGAAAATTGTTTTTGTTGGTTTGGGAGGCGTGCCCTTTTCCAATCGTGCCATTGATGTAAGACAAAAGGCTTTTGCAGATTTGTTTGTGTCTTTAGGCTATGAGGTTGACATTGTCAATCGTTTTTCCTCCATCAAAAACAAGAACGAGAAAACTCCGTACAAGATATTTGAGCCTTTTAAGAAAAAAGTGTGTAAGAGACGGATTTCTTTTATTTTTTTCTACATCCTTGCACTTTTAGGCGAGCCTTTTCTTCTTTTTAAATCTTCAATGCGTAAACATATCGATGTGCTTTTTGTCAGTTCCGCACATTTTGTAGATATGCTTGTCTATAAGATAATCTCAATATTCATCGGAGCAAAGATTGTCTATCAGTATTGCGAAGAACGTAAGGCAATGGGAGGCGGTCTTTACCATAAAATCAATGGGCATTTGGTCCATCGTTATGCACCGAAATTATGGGATGGAGCCATTTGCATCAGCCATTATTTGAAAGACAATTGCTTGAAAAGGAACAATTCACTCAAGACTTTGTTGGTGTATCCCATTTGTGATTTTGATGAGATTGATGCTTTAGGCCACTTCGAAGTCGAAGAAAAGGATTATGTCCTGTTTTGCGGCTCCTTGGGCTATATGGAGATTATCAAATTCATCATCAATTCTTACCGCAAGTCTTCCATAAATAAGACGTTGAAGTTGCTGATGGTGCTTGGTGGCGACAAGCAATCTTTTGAAAGAATGAAATTGGATTATCCTGATGTTGTTTTCAAGCAAAACCTATCGTATGATAGATTGATTGCCTATTTTCGGAATGCCAAGGCCTTGTTGATTCCGATGCGCAACAACATCAGGGACATTGCAAGATATCCTAATAAGATATGTGAATATTCAGCTTCCAAAGGACTTATCGTAACAACAGATTACGGAGAAATACCATACACGTTTGAAGATGGCGTCAACGCCTTGGTGGCAGACCGTTATACAATTGATTGTTACGCAAAAAAGCTGGATGAGATACTTACGTCGCCGTCTTTGGATTCAATCAAGGAAAAATGTTATGAGACGGGTAAGTATTATTTTAATGTTTCTGCTTATACAAATAAGATCAAAGATTTTATAAGCCAGATTGCATAGGCTTTTATGAAGGAATCAATTTGAGAAGTCACTTTCGTCTTAGGTTCTTCTTGACAGAACCTAAAAGCAATTTGGGCATGTACCTGGTGAAGAATGCAATATTGTCAGCGGGGGTGAGCATCATGTATTTGGCATACCTTGAGAGCAACATCTTCCCTGTATGCCACGACCGCTTGACGCTTGTCTTTTTCTCAAGATGCTCACGCTCGTACTTGCCCCAGTTTCCATGCAAAATGATGTCATCCAGTATTTTCTTCCCCCACTTTCTTTCACTTTCCCCTATGCTTACTGGCATTTTCTTCTCGTCAAGTCCGAGTTTCTCAACAAAGATGTAGCCAAAAGCGGCAAAAGCCTTTCTGTAGCCTATGGTGTCAAGCATTTTCAGCAAAAGGTCGGTGTCAATACTGTTATGTAACTTGTCCAACAATATTGTGACATCACACAATTGTCTTAATGCTACTCCTTCTTTCCTCAAATGGTGATAAAGATGGATAAAGGTGTAGAACACATTCAAGGTGGGCTGCAAGACAGGGACATTGGTGCCTCCTATGCTTACCGTTGTTCTGGTGGAGGTGTCGTCCACCAACTGGTCTAAAAACCGTTGATGCCGTGGAAGCGAGAAAAGCGCCAGTTTGAAATGCATCTCAAAGGTGTTATTGTTGTATTTGAAAGGCAGGTGTCTTGGCTGTTCCTCCTTCTTCTTTGGAATGATTTCTATGCCCCAATCCTCTTGTATGACCTTCATGACTTTATCCATGTCCTTTTCAGAGACATAGAAGTCGATGTCGCCCGGGACTCTGAGTCTCGGTTTTGGATACAGTGCCGCCAGGGTCTGTCCCTTCACCACGACATGGGGGATACGATGCTCTTCAAGCAGTTTTGTGAGACTTGCCACATTGTCTTCCAAGTGCTTGTTTTCCTTTTCCAAGGCATTTTGCAACTTGAGCAGATTGATGACACATTTTTTTTGCAATTCCATGTCGTTGGTTCTCAAGCAGTCGGTGACAAGTCCCACCACGCATTGCTGCTCAGCATATAGCATCACCTCTTTGTATTGCCATCCCGCCATGGCGAAATGCGGATGTGGTTTCTGCCACAGTGCGGAGCGCAGTAAACCAAATATGAAATCACTTTTTGTCATAGTGTTCGAATTGTCTGAAACAATATATGCTTTTTGGCATGTTGGGTGTTAATGGCTATAACAGAATGAGGGGTGTGCATGGTCGTTTATGGTGCCATGTTCTTGATGATTTCAGCGGGAGCGTTCAGTGGTTCTTCGTGCCATACGCAGTCTCTGTCGAAATAACCATTTGAAGCCATCACTGCCGCATGGGCGAAACCATAACTCATCTCGATGATTTTCCCTTCTCCTGTATCCTTGTTCACAACATAGTCATATCCTATGCATTGCATTCCTAGCTTGTCTGTGGTCTCAAAAGCACTTCGAATGATTTCAGGTGTGAAATATTTCTTGTCGAAATAGACCTCTCCGCTTCCGGAAGCACGAAAGTCATGGCTGCGAACGGGACGAATCAAGCCACTGCATTTGTTCCCCACCACCACCACTTTCATGTCATACCCCTCATTGGGAATGAACTCCTGTAAATAGACATATCCTTTCTCTCGGGGGAATTGTTTGGCTCCTTTCAATGTCCTCAAGAATTCAGGAATGCGATGAAACTTATTGATGAAATCTCCCCAATTGTGAGACGATCTTATATTGGATGAAGCCTTGTAAATCAGGCTTGGCGCGGCCTTGAATCCTTCTCCTTTCAACATCGTTCTGCCATAGGACAACAAGTCTCTGCCTGTTTTAATCAACTTCACGTTATGGGAGCCGGAGCCAGTCCTGAGCTTCGCTACGATGGGAAAAGCTATTTTTCCACTGTTCACATCTTTTTCCAACGATGAGTAAGAATAATAAACTGAAGAATCAGGTATGGGAGCGCCAACAGCTTTCAGGGCATACATCTCAGCCACCTTGTCATCAAAATGCCAAGACTCGTTGAAATCGGGAAACACTTTCAGCCCCATCATCTTGGCGGTGTATAGAATGCTTCTGGCAAACGTCATTGCCCTAAGGTTGTATAGCCCGAAATGCCATAAGACAGCATCAAAATTCTTCAGTATGTCAACGGCATTCTCCTCCCACAAATTCACATGATCATATTCAATGCCTTTTGCCTCGCAATAGTCCGTCCATGGCTTCACCCAACTGGTGGAATGCATTACAGAACCCTTGGTGTATACTATGGCTATTCTCATGGATATGATTCAAGAATCTTTTACAAGTATCTCCGCACGTTGGTATCGTATGCTTTGGCGTTGTTCTTTACGTTGATGATCAATCTGAAATAGTTCAAGTTCAATCTTTTCAGAAACCATGACAAGTCACGCATTTTCTTCCGTTTTTGAACGTAAGCATGAAGTAATTGCCTTCGCATACCGATGTACTCGTCTTTAGGCATGGAGAGAGCTGCCGAGTAGTTTTCAAATTTTGTTGAGAGGTCTTTCCTGATTTCCATCTTTTCCTCTCCCATGTAAACCGGAATGGTCTCGTATTTCTTGATGGTGTTCCCCTCGAACTCCAACAATGCAATCATGCCTGTCTTGTTGTTGTCACTCATTTTTACCAATGGCTTATCCGACTTACTGGTATAGACATCATCGAAACAAAAATTCCCCAAGCTGTAGAAGATGTAGGAATTGTTGCACCTTTCCATTCCTTGCACGACATGGGGGTGGTGACCATGAAAGACATAGTCAAAATGGCTGGCCCATTTCCTTGCCATGCTGATGGTGTCATGATTGGGATAGTTCACATGTTCCTGGCCTGTATGGATGCTGACAATGTTGAAATAACCTTTTTCCTTGTTTTCCCTCATCTGCCTTTCCACCTCCTCCACATTTAAGATGTTGACACCGTCTTCTCCCATTCCCAATGGGTTGGTGGAGTAACAGCAAAAACCTGAAACGGCAACCTTTGTAGATGCATCTTCGAGAAACAATTTCTTTCCCTTGATGCCGAAATAGGATAAACCGTTGTCTTGGAGATGCTTGCAAGTCAGTTCCAACGCTTCACGCCCATAGTCGAAAGTGTGGTTGTTGGCCAGCCCTATGGCCGAGACATGCAAAGACTTCAGCACTTCTATGTTAGGCAGCGTGCAACAGATGTGTGCCGACTTGGCGCCATGCTTCTTTTGTTTGTCCACAAAAGGTGTCTCCAGATTGCCAATCACATGGTCCATTCCTGCCAGCAACCTTGCCACATCGGCAAAATAGTTGTCAAGATGAGGGTTGTTCTCCACGCCGAACCTGCCATATAGGGCGATGTCACCCAGCAACGCTATTTTCATGAAAATTCTCCTTACATATGAAGCAAGTAGTTTTGAATAATATTTATTTAGACAGGTGGTTTGGAATATGGTTTATAATCTGAAATATCCTGGAATGTATTTTTTTTGATTTGCTTTGTCTTTAAGGAATTCTAAAAGGTCATTTGTATACTTGCCTCCATAAGGTCCATTTGCGTATTGATATAACATTGTACCTGGCCAATGTATGTTATATTCTATGAAAACAGGTTTCCCGTTAACATCTATGGCAACATCCCAACCAACCAAGCCAAAAGGAAACAATTGGCTGTGGGCTGATTTTACTTGGCTGATAATATCGTCATAGGATATAAGTTCCTTATCTTTAAGATTTTTAGGAGCATCGATTTGCCCATCCAAGTTTGCATATCTGTCATTTACTAATCCATCTTCATTTATCCCGCAAACATTTACGATTTCTTTCCCTTTCACAAAAGAGACATCAGTGAAAGCTCCTTCAATACCATATCTTACGCTTATGGAAAGAATTTTGATTTCACCATGGTATTTGAAAGATATCACTCTTAAAATATTAACCGACGACTCATTGAATTGATTGAAGAAAGGATGTTGGTGGACTTTTTCTTGTAGTACAAAATCACTTGGCCTGCTTTCCAATATGATTTTTAAATCGTTGGGTGACTTTAGAGAAATTAGTTGCACCCCTTTGCCAAAAGAACCATTTTTGGTTTTCTTTAATACGAGTTCTTTTTCATTCTTATCAGATGCCTCTTCGTAGATTTTTTTGCATAACTTTTCCAATTCGGATGATGGATAATAATTCCATTCTCCATCAAAAAAGTCTCCTTTGTAAAAATGGCAATAAACTTTCGGGAAAGAAACAGATGAAACCAATTGGTCGTAAAGGTTTTTATCATCCCATCCTTCTATCGATTTTGCATCATTGTAATAGGAATATAATACTCCACCAACGAAAGGGTCTGGTATGAATCTGGGATCATATATTCCTGTTGTTCCATAATACATTTCAAACCAAGAATAGTCCGGGAATTTCACACCATAAGTTTTCCAAAAATTGTCTATTTCTTCCTTTTGATTGGAAGATAACTGAGGCTGAGGGTTGTTCTTTAAAAATTTCTTTGCCAGTCTATATCTTTTTCTGATGATAAACTCACGGCTAATATAATTGACAAACAATTCCTCTTTGCTTTTCAATTTTGTTAGTTTACTCATATGTAGATGTTTATTTGTTTGTGCTTTAATAATTCATCTCTTTAATGGAAATGATAAATTATATGAAGTTTATAGATAATCTTCTATACGTTTTTGATAGTGATTATAGTTTCGCACTTTTGATGTCAGTGAGCATGACGGTTATGCCGTTAAGTGATGCTAGTTCTATAATATCTTGAGATTTCGAATGATATGCAAGAAGTCTATAGTGGGACAATTAATTAGGAACGACACTTTTCGGCAAATGTGCACAATAAATACTATTATTATAATAAGAGGTGAAAGAGAATCCTCTTTAGAAGGATATAAAGTGTCAGTAGAATATATTGCTGATTTTTCAACTATTATGAAATATACCAAGGTGTTATACCTTTTTGAAAAAGGATTGGATATATTACTTAGAATCTGATATGTTTCACCAGGTCTTTGGCTTTTTGGTATTCTTGTGGATTCCCGATATCTATCCATGTGCCGTTGAGTGGATAGCGTATGACTTTTTTGCCCTCTTTGATTAACTTTTCCACAAGGTCGGTGGCGTTGAAGAATTCCCCTTCGGGAATCTCATCAAGTACGCGACGTCTCACAAGATAGATGCCAGCGTTGGCATAGTGGTTGTATGTGGGTTTTTCGAGAAGCCCCTTGATGCGCCGTCCTTCGAGGTCGAGTATACCGTATGGGATGGAGATGTTGTAAGGAACTGCAGCCACCGACATGTCCGCTTCGTTCTTAGTGAAGTGCAAGTAGAAATCTTCGAAATCGATGTTGGTGAACAAGTCGGAGTTCATTACCAAAATGGTGTCGTTGTGGAAGCGTTCTATAAATTTCACAGAGCCAATGGTGCCGAGGTATTTGGGCTCTCTCACGGTTTGCACCTTCACCCCTTTTCTTGGTGAAAGGTAATGCTCTTCTATCTGTTCTCTCAGATAGTTGACGGTCACGAAGATATGGAAGACACCGTATGAGATGAGGTTGTCCACGTTGTAGTCGATGATGGCCTTGTCGCCTACAGGTAGCAGCGGCTTGGGGGTTTTTTCTGTCAGAGGGCGCAGTCGCTCCCCCTTTCCTCCGGCCATCAGAACAGCATCTACTGGAAGTCGAGTTTTGAATCTGTGTAAGTCGATGACATCGATAATTCTTCTATCCTTGCCGAGGATGGGCACGAGTTTCATCTGCATCTCCTTCTGCCTCTGTATTTTCTCAACGTTTCCAGCATCCTCAATGGAAATGAACCGGAAATTCCGATTCATCACTTTCTCCACCTTGTCTGTTACTGATGCTCCAGCCACCAATGCTCGTCGAGAATCACCGTCAGTGAGAGTGCCCACCATCTTTCCATAGCTGTCAACTACGAAAAGAACAAGCGGCCCGCTCCCGATGTCGTTGATTTTCCTCAAGGCAGCAATCAAGCTTTCGTCTGAGAGGATGATATTTCGCTTGTCAACCATAAATAATTACAAATGAAAGATAAAATCTTCGTAAAACTAAATGTCCCAAAGTTTCCCTATCATTTTCATTTCCAGGATAGTGCCTTGTTATGGATTTCACTGAACTTAGAAATGTTGTCATATAGGTACTTTGCAATTACTTGCATAAGTTCGTAGTCTTCTTCAGAGTCAATGTCGAGTATTCCTGTGTCGAACATGATGATTGCGTCACAGTTTGAATTGAAGAACGAGGAATGATCCTTTTCCTTTAATGCAGTAGGGGAGTAAGCATAGATAGACGCATTCATATCGTAGAATATGGGTGCCTCTTGTCTTGTGGTAAACTGTGAAGGTATTGCCTTTTTGAAAAAGCCGTTCTCTTCTTTTACCATGTTGAAATATGGATTACGACGGGAGTGTGTCACAGAATACACCACGTCCACCTCGGGCCGCGCCAATTTCTTGTCGATGGCGTTCTGAATATCCGCAACCGTGCGCAGTGGCGATGTGATGTCCAAGTCAACCACAACGTCGTAGGAGAAGTCAAATTGTTTTTCCGCACGTTCAAGACAATCGAGAATGACCGCCACCTTGGGAACTTTGTCGCCAGCCAGGTTTTCGTTGCGTCTCTGAATGGTGATTCCTTTGAAGCCCGAATTATTTGCCAAATGTATTAAGTCTTCACTATCGGTATTAACCACTACATCTACATGGTCATCCTCTTTTATGCACTTTTCAACATACAAGTTGATTGCTGCCAGGGAATACCAAGCCAAGGGTATTCCAAGAAAATCACGGGCGTTTTTTCCTTTGACTCCCTTGGAGCCAGCGCGCCCACACAAAGTAAAAAGTATGTTCATGTCAATATTCTCCTTTTGCCAACTTGAGCACTTTGAAAGCGTGTTCGGCAGTACTGTTGTTGGTCGTTTCGTGATTGATGATTTTGATGAATTGTTCTATTTCCCTTGATTGAAACCCATCACGCTCGCTGTCGAGAGTGATAGTCTGTCCTTCTTTCATATATTCCACTTTCCCGTTTATAATGTCGCAGTGGATAGTCTCGTCATCAAGGAACAAATCTAATGTCCGCATGGCCTTTCTTCCGAAATAGTCAAGATGAAGTTCCAAGATTGTCTTATCTGTCTTCGCGATATATACGGCATAGTCATCACTGTCAATCTCCAACTCGGAAATCTTTCCTTGAAGAGAGAGACAAGTAATAGGCATCCCGAAGAGGCTGGATAGGTAGTCCCACTCATGAATTAAATCAATAGCCACGCCTCCCCCCATGTTCCGATGAGCACTATAACATTTCCTGTAGTCCTGTCCAGGACGCCATTCAGGGAGGTAGCTTGATGAAATGGCTCGTGCACATATAACCTCATCCAAGGCAACGTTCTCCTTTACGTATGCCAACACGGGATGATATCTCAGTGGACATGCCACATAGCATTCCACTCCTGCCAAATCATCAAAAATACCAGTGTCCACCTCAGTGGAGTCAAACACAGGTTTTTCAATAAAGAAGGCTTTTGTATTGTCAATGAATTTTCGAAGAGTCTCGTAGTGAACCGAAGTGGGATTCGTGACGAACACAGCGTCGTAAATTTTCTCTTTGGGAACCTTTTCGGAAAAGGGAAAAACGTCTCTTATATAGTCTGAGAAGTCTGAGGGAACAGGTCTTCCCTGCCCACTGCGGTATAAGTCAATGGAGAAAGATTCTCCCCTTTGATTTAGGACGGTTGCCAGATTACCAATGTGCCGGCTGGCTATCGACCCAAGGCCACAGAATGCGAAATTGTAATGTTTCATGCTCCAGTTTGGTCAATCAACCTGAGTACTTCGAGATCCTTCTCAAAATCCCATACAGGTTTTCGGGTAAGGTCTTTTATGCACGCAAGAAATGCCTCTATCTCCTCCCTGTAAGGATTTTCTGTAACAAAGGATGCATATCCCTCTATGTGTTCGGATGCGTCTTCAAATATCACTGTTTCTTCCCGACCTGTTTCAACGTTTATTTCTTTTAGCGAATCGGGGGTGCCATTCCACGAGATTTGCAAGTGCTCTCCATAAATATCGATATGGCGGAAGGGCTTTCGAGCCACCACGTCAACCGCAAAGACTCCCTTCGTCCCTGTGGTATGTTCCAACAATATAAGGTAGTTGTCGTTATAATTAACATTCAAACTGGTGTTTTTCCCACTCAGCACTTGTATGTTCTTCACGTTGCCGAAAGCTGTGACAATCCATGGCAGGTCAATTGCCATGATCTCTCTACATCCGTTGGTGCGAGGATTGCCAATGAAGTAGTTGTTGTAGCTTTCCCACGGATGCCAGTCGGGAAGGTACTGTCCCACATGGTAGATATAGTTGAGCCTTGGGCGCTCCTCTCTCACCTTTTCAATGATGGCTATGGTTTCTTTTCTGTAGAGGAAAGTGGACGAGAGGAATAGGCATAGTCCCTTTTCCTTAGCCAAACGTATGTTCTCCTCGTATCCGTCGTTCACAAGGTTGATTTCCGTAAATACGTGAAGACCTGCCATAAGGCATTCTTTGATGATGGCAGCATGGGATAGGGGAGAGGTGCAGACAAAAGCGCAGGTGGGGTGTTCTTGTTCAACAGCTTCTCCGATGCTTCCAAAGCATCTGATGCCGAACTTTTCAGAAGCTTCCTTGGAACGGTTGGGATTGCTGTCAACCCCAATGATTTCAACGTCCTTGTGCTCAGCAAGCAGTCTTGTCCGACGCTTGCCCATTGAGCCAAGCCCGATTACGATGATTTTCATTTTATGTCGTAGAAATGTTTCTGTAGCAGACCGTCAAGTGGCAGTGTGCTGATGATGTCGAAAATGGTTTGTGCAGTTCCCTCCTTTTCGTATGGGTTACGTGTGATGGAAGCAGATTTCCTGAAAGAAGAAGATAGAATAGTCTCCAAACCCTTGACGATGGAAACCTTGTCGGTGTTACAATGAAAAATACTGTCAGCAGCAGCCCTTCCTTTTTGCCGGTCGCCTATGTCCAGGGTAGGTATTCCAAAAGATGGGGCCTCGAGAATACCACTTGAAGAATTACCCACCACGGCGGCGACTTGCCCCATGACTGAGAGGTAACGCTTCATTCCCAACGATTTGAAGGCTATTGCGCGGCTCTTATTCCTTTTCACGAAATTTTCCACCGCTTCCGCAACGACCCTGCCACCAGTGTCGGAGTTGGGCATGGTGAAAATAATTCTTAAATCCTCTCGTTCTTCCAATGCTTCAAGGAAATTTGAAATGTCGCGTCCGGCAGTACTAATACCGAGGGTGACAGGATGATAGGTTGCCAATATGGTGTTCTTGTCGATGGTAAAGCCAATGGATTTCTCCACTTCATCCTTGCTCATCAAAGGCGTTTTTTTTATGTTTTCTACTCCAAGGGCACCGGTGTTGAATACACGTTCTGGACTTTCGCCCAATTGTATCACTCTTTTCCTGTACTCTTCCGTTGAAGTGAAGTGTAGATGGCTCATCTTTGTGATGGAGTGCCGGATGGCATCGTCATAAGCACCTTCCGTCACTTCACCTCCATGGATGTGTGCCACAGGGATGCGTTCAATGAGAGCGGCTGTTACAGCTGCTAAGATTTCATATCGGTCGCCCAAAACCATTATGAGGTCGGGCATAAGTTCCTCGTATGCTTTTGAAAAACCATTCATCGCCATAGCCATGGAGGCTAATGTAGCTCTGGCATTGTCTTCTGCTTCATCGTTGAGAATGGGAACTTTCTTGTCTATGGGTATTCCGTCGCCCTCTATCTCCTTGTATGTTTCGCCATATCTCTTGCTGAGGTGCATATTGGTGGCTATGACCTGCAAATGGGTTGCAGGTGATGTTTTCACCATCAACATCAGCCTGCTCATCAAGCCATACTCAGCACGAGTTCCAGTAACAAAACAAATCTTTCTCATAATACAATCAATTCTTCTTCATCGAAATCCTTGATAGCCTTGGTACCTATGACCTCATCCCATCTCATAGGGGAGATGCCTTTTCCTGGTCGTTTCACAGTGATGTTTTCCTCTGTGAACATTTCGCCCTTTTTTATGTGTCTCGCTGCTACAATGCTCTTTCTTGCCACATCGATGTTCTTCCTTTCTGATGCAGTGATTTTTTTATGTCCGTCACCTAATGCCTTCTCCACATTGCGCACGGCCTCTACCATGTTTTTCAGTTCTTGTGGCTCGAGCGATGCCTTGTGGTCAGGCCCTGGCAGGGTCTTGTCTAAGGTGAAATGTTTTTCCAACACCACAGCTCCCAGTGCTGCTGCAGCCACAGGAACCTCGATGCCTCGTGTGTGGTCGGAATAACCAACAGATACACCGAATTTCTGCTTGATTTCCAGCATGGCAAGGAGATTGACATCCTCGAATGGCGTGGGATATTCTGTGTTGCAGTGCAGAACGGTTATGAGCTCGCGGTTCAGCCCGTTACGTTCCAATGCAGTGATGGCGTCACCGATGTCTTGCAGTTCGCACATTCCGGTGGAAAGTATGACAGGCTCACCGTAACTGGCTATTTTCCTCAAATAAGGGTAGTTGGTAATTTCTCCAGAAGGTACTTTCCATAGTCCTAATCTGAGTGAATGGAGGAAATTCACGCTTTCCAAGTCGAATGCCGTGGAAAAGAAGCCTATGCCTGCCTTGTTGCAACAATCGATAAGATTGATATGGTCTTCTATGGACAATTCGAGCTTTTTCAGCATTTCATATTGGCTCTCATTGCTTTTGCCTCCTGTGTTTGCTTGTTGATATTCTGCTTTCCGGGCTGCCTTTGTTGTCAGGTTTTTTGCTTTAAATGTTTGAAATTTGACATAGTCTGCTCCGGCTTTGGCTGCCTCCTCCACAAGTTGCCTTGCCAACTCTATGGATCCATTGTGGTTGACTCCTGCCTCCGCAATGATGATGGTGTGTCGTGGTATATCTTTCATTTTATCCTCTTTGCGGGATTTCCCGCGTACGTTCCTGGCTGTATGATGTCTTTCACTACCACACTGCCAGCTCCAATAATAGTGTCATCGCAGACATTTATGCCGTTGGCGATAACAGCCTGACTGCCGATGAAACATCGTCTGCCGATGCTGCATCCGCCGTTTACGATGGCTCCTGTGGAGACATGGGTATGGTCGCCAATTTCAGTATCGTGTTCGATGTTGGCAAAATTATTGATGATGGCGTTCACGCCAACACGTGCATCCGCGTTGACAAGCGCATGATGCATGACGACTGTTCCCTCGCCTAATGATGCATATTGGGAGACATAAGCCGTTGATGCCACTATGGTGGCAAGTGTGCCTTTGGCTTTTTTGATGCTCTCGTACAGGCGTATGCGTGTGGCGGGATTCTTGATGAAGCCTACCGTTACTACGAAATCAGCCTTTCTCGCAAAGGATGGTATGTCTGCATCCTCGCCGATAACGGTGGCATAGAGCACGGATTTCCCTTTTTCTTCAGGGTGGTCAAGAACTCCAAGTATTTCCAACCCTTGACTCTTCGCTACTTCCATAACGGCTTTGCAGTGTCCACCTCCACCTATGAGAACAATTGGTCGCATGCTATTTTTCAATCCTTACGCTGCTTGGAATGTTCACCACCCTGTCGGCAAACCAAATGGTGTTCTTGAGACCGTCATTCTCGCAATGCTCGAACATGGGCAGACGATTCATCAACTCCCAGATGGGGCGTGTCATAACGCCATTGTCGTTTGTGTATTGCAGGAAGCTTTGCTGCGCCTCCTTGTCTTTGAGAATTACCACATTAAGCCAATAGTTGCTTCGGCATCCCTCGGGTTCCACGAAGAATTCGATGCCATCCACCGTTTTGAAGAATTCCTCGTAGGCATGGGCTGTTTCACGTTTCGATGACACATACTCCTCGATATGCTCCAATTGTGCACATCCCAAGGCGGCGTTGATGTTGGGCATTCGGTAGTTGTAGCCGATGTGGTCGTGGCGGAATTCCCACCGATGGGGCACTTTGGCCTGCGTGGTGAGATGCTTGGCCAATGCCCCTAATTCTTCATCATCGAAGAGCATCATCCCGCCACCGCCGGTGGTGATGGTTTTGTTGCCGTTGAAACTCAATGCGCCCACCTTGCCGAAAGTGCCGGTGTGTCTTCCTTTGTAAAGGCTCCCGATGCTCTCTGCTGCATCCTCTACTATTTCAATGTTATATTCCTTGCACACCTCCACCAATTCGTCCAAATGGACGGGGTGGCCGAAGGTATGCATTGGCACACAGGCTTTGATTCGTCTTCCTGTCCGCTTGTTGCGACATTCTCCGTCCTTTATTGTGGCATTAACGGTTAGCCAATCACGTAGGGCGGTGGGGGAGAGCCCCATGGTGTCCATGTCTACGTCGATGAATACGGGGTGAGCACCGATGTAGCTTAGGGCGTTGCAGGTGGCGATGAAGGTGAGGGCCTGGGTGAGTACCTCGTCGTCACGCTCCACTCCTGCTAGCATCAGCGACATGTGCAAGGCATTGGTGCCGCTGACGCACACCACGGCACGGCGGCAACCGGTGTAGCGGGCTATGTCGGCCTCGAAACGATCGACGAATTTCCCGACACTCGAAACAAAGGTGGTATCGATGCATTCCTCGAGATATTTTTTCTCGTTGCCTATAAAGACTGGGACGGAGAGGGGAGTGAAGTCACCTCCACCGTATAAGTCGCGTATGAAGTCCGTTGTTCTTTTGAAATCCATGATTCTGCTGAAATGATTTACAATCCCATTTTGAGTGATGTTACATCTTCTGGTCCAGATTCTTCCCTTTCTCTTCGTGTTCGAAGTTGGGAATAAATCGCTTGATGGCGTCAACCACCTGCTGCTTGGTGAAGTCCTCTTGTGCGAAGATGGCCTCTAATTGGTCAAAAAAGGCATTGACCTCTTCCATATCGCGGCGTTTCGTTTGCTCCACCACGCCTAATGCGCCGAAACGCTCCATATTGATTTTCTCCCCCGGCACGTAGAATTCCTCGTAGGCTTTCTCGCCAGTGGTGTCACTCTTGAAATAGAACACGGGGTAAGTTTCGGAATCGTAGGGCATCTCACTGGCGTATTTCCTCGCCTCGTCATCACTGCCACATTCTTTCTTTTCAAAGCCCTCTGCCTTGACAAAATCATCACAGATGGCGGAGAAGGTGAGCATCTGGTCTTCGCCCAACTTGGGGAAGAACACCTCGCCGCCTTTTCCCAAAATGCAGGCCAGCATGCAAATCTGCCCTGACTCCTCTGGGGATACAAAATAACGCCTCACGTCGGAGGGCGCGGCCAAAGGCTGCTTCTTCTGCAAACGATGCAACCATCCGTCGGGCAGCGAACCATTTGAGAACGCTACATTGGCGAAGCGAGCAGTGGTAACCTTGAAGAAAGGATTGTAAGCCATCACAAGGTCTTCCATGATGCGCTTGCTTGCACCCATGATATTCACGGGATTAGCAGCTTTGTCAGTGCTGACACAGAAGAAATGCCTGGGTGGATGGACGCGGAGCAAGTCCATGAGCCTTTTAGCCTTGATGTCGTTGTTCTCGATGAGGGCCTGCACGGAGTACCTGTCTTTTTCCGAACGCACGTGCTTATGGGCGGAGAAGTTGGCCACGATGTCGAAGCCCTTCTCCTCACGGAAGATGCGCTCGAAGATGGGGTCGGCGAAATTCAGCGTATAGCAGCGGAACTCGTCAGGGCAGTAGAGTCCGTCGGTGGAGCGCACGTCACGTACAAGTTCAGCCAAACCGTTCTCATTAAGGTCGACCACAACGACGCTACATGGCTCAAAACGGAGAACTGCCTTGATGAAGGAGGAACCGATGGAGCCGGCCCCCCCGATGACGCAAACGCTTTTGCCCTTGATTTCTTGTGAGAGTGCCTCCTTGTTTGCCTCGATGTCTTTGGAGAACATGCTTTCTCCTCTATAGGTGACATTCTCTGAAATGAATTGATTCAGATTGAACATGATTCGTCTGATTGCTTTTTGTTAGCCAATTGTCTCTATAATGGAGCTAACAAGGTTGTTAACACATTCCTCTTCCGACAGGTTGACGACATCCTTGTACATATTCTTGAAATAATATGCAAGCCTTGTCTCTTTTCCCACGGCAGCGAGGTAAGCTTTGAGAGAATGCTCGTCGTATTTATAGTTTTGGATGAAGTCCATTATTTTATTCTCAGACTCTCCATCGGTGATTCTAAGCACACCTTTGGTGTAATTCTCATACCAGCAAAGGCCGAATGCTATGACAGGTTTCCGGCGGACAATAGCCTCCCATCCCACAGTTCCAGTCACGGTACTGATGGCCTTGGAATGCTTGATGAGGTCGAAGGTGTTCACTTCGGTGGGGATGAGTTTCACTCGTGGGCATTTGGCCAGGTCGTCATAGAAATCCCTCATCCTATTGGTGTGACCTATTCTCTTTTTTAGGAATTGGTGAGGGTGTTCCTTGACATATACTTTCCAGTCTTCTGGCAGTTGCCTTAGCAAACTATCCACACAAAGTCGCTGGTCAACAAAGATATCGCCTCCTGGGCAAGTTGTGGCTTCTGGTTGGTAATGCAGAAACACGATGACGTATGGCTCGTTGTAGTCGGGAGGGGTTGTCAGTGCATCGTAAGCTTGCTTCAGCTTCTTTATGTACTTGAAAGAATGCGTGAGAGAGAAAATGTTTTGGTAGATATTTCCTTCGCTCTCTTCATACTTTTTGTTAGCCCTTTTGCCGTATGCGCTACGCCCGATGATGGTGGTGTCGGCTGGTTGTCCGAGTAGATAAGGCAAATAATCGCTCGCAAGCTTTTGCAATCCGGTTTTTAGCAGGTAGAGCTTGCTGTCCAACTGCTTCTTCTTCTTCTCTTCAGAAGCCATGTAAGCGGGTGCTGCCGAATCATAGTCAAGTTTGACTTTTTCGAAGCGTGTGGCAATGTCGGTGGGAATGTCCTTTTCCCAGTTGTCGTTGTCGTATTCTTCAATTGCATGCCAATTATTTGCGAATTTGTCACCTATGGTGTAAAAGTTGTCTTTCGCAAAGAAAAAGCGCCCTTCGAATTGCGTGTGAACCATCATGAGGAAGGGAATATTCTTTTCCTGGCAAAGCCAATATAACACGTAATCATACAAGCGGTGGGGGATGGCGGTGGACACCACGAGGTCGGGTTTGACGATTTCGATGGCAGCTGCCCATTGTTTCAACATGTTGCGGAAATGACGTTGGCGTTCCATAAAGTTGAAACTTCTCAAGTCCATGTCCACTCTGTCCATCATCTTGATGGCCTGCAACTCATGATGTGCATGTCGGCGCAGGAAATCCACGTCCAAGTAGGTCTCTGCGGCTTTCGCTTCCACTTCCTTGGGGAAGCGGCCTTTCCATGCATCTGCATTGTCTTGATAGATGATGCCGGGAAATTCTTTGGGTATCAGAATATGGGAATTGTCCTCTTTTGAATAACCAATCCACCACACAGGAGCATACCCATGTTTGTCTCTCAACTCCTTGGCTACTTGTATCCAAGGTTCCGCCCAGCAATTGATATAGATGGCTTTTTTCATATATGCTTATATTTTGTTTAGTGGCAGCACCGTCATCGGCTTTGTGCGAAGCACCATGGTTCCCCACGTTAGGCCCAAACCGAAAGCAGAGCACACCAACGTCAGCGGTTTGGAGGAAAGCTCTTCCGCTATCTCGGAAACCATCAGCATGAGGATGGAGGCACCGCCGAGATTGCCAAACTCCTGAAGGTTGTACGGTACTTTTTCCGTGGGTAATTTAAGCTTCTTCACCAACCTGTCCACAATGAGTTTGTTGGCTTGGTGGATAAGGAAAAAATCCACGTCCTTGTCTTTGTCCAATCCTAATTGCTCCATCATTTTCTTCACGCTGATGGGTGGCTTGGTAATGGCGAAGGAGAATACGTCCATACCGTTGATGAGTGCATCTTTGGGTGTGCGTATGATACCGTTGCCGAAATCTTCGTACTTGAACGACTCTGGGGTGACGGGGTGGCGATACCCACCGTGTGGAGTCATCAGGGCCTTGTATCCTGAACCCATCGTATTGAAGTCGATGTGGATGTCTGCAGCTTCCGGGTCATACTCCAGGGCCATTGCCGTTCCACTATCTCCAAAGAGTGGACCCCGGCTCTTGTCTTTGGGAGAGCCCATCCTCATGGTGGTGTCACCAACGAGCAGCAAGGCTCGTTTGGCCGTGCCAGAGGTGAGCAGGTTGCCGGCCACGGTGAAAGAGTATATGCAACCACAGCAACCCATAGGAATGTCAAGCACGAAGGTAGTGGGGGGAAGACCCATGCGGTGCTGCAGAATGGCAGAGGTGGGCGGTGTCTTGTAGTCTCCCGTCACAGAAGTGAAAAGAAGCACGTCGATGCTCTCCTTCTCCCATCCCAATCCGGCAAGCAGGCGCTCTGCGGCATCCTGACATAGGTCGGAGGCGCAAATGCCTTCGGGAGCAATGTAGCGGCTCTTGATGCCAACCGTGGAGTTGAAGGTTTCCGCCTCTTCCTTTGTGAAGAATGGGAACTCCTCCGTTGGTACGGAATGGTTGGGAACTGTGCCGGTGACACCCCTTAGGGCCACGTTCTTGATTTGCCAGTATGCCATCAGATTTCAATGTCGTATTTGGCCAAGATTTTCTTGGCGTTGTCGTATGAGTTGAATTCGAGGATGTCCTCTGCGTCCAACATGATGTCAAACTCATCCTCCACGGCGGAGGTAAGGCTTAGCTGGTGTACTGAATCCCACCCCTCTACGGAGGTGTTGTTGAAGTTTGCACCGAGCGAGGAGGCCTCAACGGAGAACACCTCGCAGAAAATGTTATTCAATTTCTCTAAATTGCTCATTTTTATGTTGTGTTTAATTGCTTTATCCTATAACTGTCATTGGTTGACGACTTTTCCTGCCTCGTTGCGCAATATTTCGTCCACAACGCGTACTTCGATATTCTTATGGAAGAGGTGGGTCTTCTCCTCGATGAATGAAGGTATGACCTCTGTCAGTTCGGGACGTGTCACCAGCACCACCAGCTTCTCATCGTCGCCCTTGCAATAGCAGTCTGCCTTTAGTTCCGACTTGATCATCTGCTCCACCTCGTCCAATCCTATACGCAGTCCGAAGATTTTCAGGAAACGCTTCAAACGACCTATGATGAAATAGCAGCCGTCTGCGTCGCGTCGTGCCAGGTCGCCCGTGTGCATCACGCCGTGGTTCTCATCGCCCTTGAGCAGGTCCTCCAAGGAGGTGGCGTAACCCATCGTGACATTCTCACCTCGATAGACCATCTCGCCTGTTGCTTCACCCTCGAAGGTCTCGTTGCCCTCTGCATCGACAATCGACAGCTGGCCTCCTGGTTCGGCAATACCGATGCTGCATGTCTTTTCCATAGCCATCTCCGCCGGGAGGTAGGCCATACGAGCCGTACATTCCGACTGCCCGTAGGTGGCGATGAATTCCTTCCCTTTCTCATGGGCATATTGCGCCAAGGTATGGAACATTTCCGGAGAAAGCTTGCCTCCTCCCTGGGTGATGATGCGAAGCTTGGGTAGGTCCATCCGAGTGAATCGCATCTTCATCAGGATTTCAAAGCTGTAAGGCACACCAGTGAAACTCGTCGCTTCCTTCAACATCGTCCAGAAGCCCTTGTCAAGTAGCGAGCGGGCGGAGAGCAACAATGTCGCACCTGCAAGGAGGTGGGAGGCAATCACAGACAATCCCATGGTGTAGTGCATGGGGAGGATGGCCATCGCTCGTTCGTCGGCGGTAAGCTTGAAAAGCCGCCGCACATTGTTGGCGTTCGCCTCGATGTTGCGGTAGCTGTGACGCACGAGTTTCGGGCTGCCTGTTGAGCCGGAGGTGGGCAGCAGCAGCGAAAGATCGGCGTGCATTGGCACGGAGGGGGAATCCGTACACAACAGTGAATAGTCCCATACGGAGTACACCACCTTGTAACCAAGTTTTTCAGCCATCTCGGAAGGAACCCAGAGATATTCTGGGTGGTAAAGGTCGCGAAGATGTGCATACAAACCCTCCTCCGTTCTGGCGCTGATAATGAGCGGAACGATATGATTGGAGAGCGAGGCGACGTAACCCATCAACGAACCGATCTTGTTCTCCGAGAGAATGAATATGAGCGAGCGCGAGGGAATGTGTGTGGCAAACTCATGGGCGAAATCGCACAAATCACCGTAGGTTACTTGCTGGCCACTGTCATCAATGGCTGCCACACTGCATCGGGGCTTTTTGTCAAGGTCGAGAAACATGGTAATCTTTGTTTAGATGATGGCGCCACCATCCACACCGATGATTTGACCGGTCATATAGGTTGAGGCATCGGAGGCGAGAAATAGGCACAACTGTGCAACCTCCTCAGGTTCTGCCAAGCGACCGAAGGGCACATCGTTGATCTTTTGTGAGAATTTCTCTGCCAATACGGACTTGAATCGCTCAGAACCCACCATGCCGGGGGCGATGGCATTGACGCGTATCTTGCTTTCTGCCAATTCTTTGGCGGCTGACTTGGTGGCGGATATCACTGCTCCCTTAGTGGCTGAGTAGGAGAGTTGGCCCTTCGACCCTTTTACGCCCACCATGCTGGCCATGTTGATGATGGAACCGCTTTGTTGGCGAGTCATGACGCGTGACACAAGTGACATCAGGTGGATAAGCCCTACAACGTTCACCTCCAGCATGGTGCGAAACTTGTCATAGTTGATCATGGGCATCATCTCGTAGGATATCAGCCCGGCAATATTTGCCAGCACATCGATATGACCGTGTGCTTTCTTGACATTCATCACAAGGTTTTTCACAGCTGAAAAATCACAGATGTCAACCTCGGCAGGATGGAGCTCGCCGCTGTCCAAGCCGACTTCCGACACCCATTCAAGTCCTTTGATGTCAAGAGCATATACAATTGCTCCCTCTTTGGCGAATAAAAGGGCTGTGGACTTGCCTATGCCAGCGCCAGCCCCGGTAATGATGCAAACTTTTCCTTTTAACATTTTGATGTGCTTATTTCAACATGAAACCTCCATCCAAGGTTAGTGAAGCTCCTGTCATCCATTGGGATGCATCCGACAAAAGGTAGATGATGGCCCAAGCCACTTCTTCTGGTCGCCCATATCTTTTCAAGGGATATTCGGCCATGTCTTTCATCCTTTCTTCTTCCGACAAGGTCTCTCTAATCATCTGTGTCTCAATCATTCCCGGATGAATGGCATTGGCCCGGATTTGCTTTGATGCGTGTTCTACCGCTACTGAGCGCATGAAAGAAGTCAAGGCGGCTTTTGAACTGGCATAAAGAGCACGTCCTGGGGCGTTGTAAAAGGCGGATACAGATGAGGTGAATACGATGGAGCTGTTTTTTTTGAGCTTTTTCTTCTTCAACAACATACTGGTGAGGTTGATGCAGGAGAACAGGTTGGTGTTGAAGACATACTCCATGTCTTCTTTCTTGATGTACGTAACCGGCTTCACCCGGTTGACACCTACATTGTTGACCAAGCCGTCGATGCTGTCCATTTCTTCGATAGACTTGATGGTTGCCGGCTCATCCGTGAGGTCTAACTGTAATATCTGATGTAGTTGACCGATGGAACAATCCAAGCGTGCATGGGTTTCTTCCAACCTTTCCTTGTTCCGTCCCATTAGAAAGACGGAGCCTCCCAAACGGGAACATTCCACCGCAGTGGCGGCTCCTATGCCGGAAGAGGCTCCCGTCACCAAGATGGTCTTCCCTTCAAGGGAAAAGGGATTGTAACAAATAGACATGGAGTGATGATGGAGGAAAAGGGTATGTGTTATTTGCCAGCTATGGTGTTGAACAAATCCTCCACTGTTACGGCATTCTTGATGTCGTCACCGCCAATGGTGACTTCATATTCCTCGTCCACCAAGGCAATAAGCTCAAGTGCTGTCAATGATGACCATTCTTCCAAATCCTTGAAAACTGTGTCGGGCTGGATGTCTGTTGCTTCCAAGTCGTCAAACAAGTCTGCAAATTTTTCAATAAACTCAGTCAATTCCATAATCTTACTGTTATTTATATGATTAAAAATTAAAGCGTTTGGCAGGGTTGCCGATGTAGGTGCTTCCATCCTTCGGCTTTGTCATCAAGACTGCTCCTGCACCCAACCGTACTCCTTTCCCAATTCTGATTTGTTGTAGAATAATGCTACCCACACCAATGAAATTCTCCTCATCGATGGTTACCTCACCCGACACCCTGATGTCGGGCATGATGACATTGTAGTTGCCAATTACCACATCGTGACCCAATGTGACGTCGGAGTTGAGGAGGTTGAAATTGCCTATGCTCACATCGCAGGAGGCGAAACACCGATGCTTGATGATGTTGCCGACTCCTATCTTGAAGGTCTTCTCATCTTCTATCCAAAAGTCCGTTCCAATCAAGTTGGGGAAATATACATTCTTGTTGACAATCCTTTGCTGTATGGAATAGAGTGCCTTGGGGGAACCTACTGCGATGGCTATGGCCAACTCGTCGGGATAAGAATTCAAGTCGTCCATGTTGCCGATGACCTCGCCATAGAGTGACATCTGTGTCCCCTTGGGCTTATTATCATCAAAAAAACCTATCATATCCCAGTCGCCATTGCCTTTCTTGTTGATTTCCGCAATAAGGCATGCCACCTCTTTCCCGAATCCACCAGCACCGAATATTGCTATTTTTCTCATAATAATGAATGGATTTAATTGGAGTTTGCAACCAACCTCGCACCATCATCGGGCTTGACGAAGAAGCATTGGAAGGTTTGTTCGTATTCGGGGAATTGCTCCAAGTAGCGTTGGGTCAACTCCTTCTCTATCTGCTCTTTGTAAACAGGGTCGACGATGGCTATGCAGGCTCCCTTGAATCCTGCACCGGAGAAACGACCGCCCCAGATGCCTGGAAGCGAGCGCATGATCTCGTAAATGGCTATCAGTTCAGGGCTGCCGCACTCGTAGTTGTGGATGCTCGACTCGCAGCTGTCGAAACTAAGCTTGCCGAAGAGCTTGAGGTTGCCGGTCTCCCAGGCTGTGACTCCTTGCCTCACCCTGCGGTATTCGGAGTAGTAATGCTCGGCGCGGCGAGCGAAGCGCGGGGGCATGGCTATCTTGGTCTTGTCGAATGTGCTCTTGGGGATGTCGCGCAAGAAGGTCTTGTCGAAGGTCTTCAAGGGCTGGTCCAGGTAGGCGAGCATGTTCCATGCCGCGGTCTTGCATTCATAGACGCGGAGGTTGTAGTCGCTATTCATCAAGTTGCGGGTAAGACCACTGAAGAAGATGCCCAACTCGAAATCTGGCATGTCGGGGTGTTTTTTGATGATGCGGTATTCGTTGCTGTCGCAGTCGAGGAACAGCAGGCCGTCTTTCTTGCCCAAGGCGATGCAGGCCTGGTCGAGAAGACCGTTGTTCAAACCGATGTACTCGCGCTCGGCCTCGGAGGCTATTTGTGCCACCTCGAACGGGCGCAGGGTGATGCCGTTGGCTTTGGAGAAGGCCATCACATAGGCGATGAGTACGGCGGCGCTGCTCGACAAGCCGCCTACGGGAAGGGAGCCTTTGATGACTCCTTCGATGCCACGGGTCAGTTCGAAACGCTTGCGCAGGGCATATTTCGCACCACGGGCATAATCGCCCCAATGGCGCTCCCTGACCTGAGAGGGCTTGTCTATGTCGAAGTCTGTCTCACCCTCAAAGGTGAGGGAGGTGAGATGGACATGGGAGTCGTCGCGGACATTGAACCATAGGTCCACGCCCTTGTCGATGGCGAAACCTGTCACCAAACCGTGCTGGTGGTCCACATGGGCGCCGATGGGGCAGACACGGTAGGGGGAGTAAATATGATATTGATAGCCTTTCATTGTTATTGATGATTTTCTTTTTTAAGAATCCTGGCCGGATTGCCAACTACTGTACAATTATCAGGAATATCCTTGACAACAACACATCCGGCACCGATGGTGACATTGTTTCCTATGGTCACAGGACCTATGATGCATGCATGACATCCTACAGAGACATTGTCACCAATGACGGGACGTCGCCCTCCAGCTGCTTTCATCCCCTCCTTGGTGCCTATGGTGACACAGTGGATGCACTTGAAATTATCACCTATGGATGCAGCATTAAGAACCGTGGAATATGGATGGGCAAACCATAGATTCTTGCCGATTTTGGTGGAATAAGGTATGATGAAGGTCTTGCAGCTTGGACGCAACCATCTGATAAAAAGAGATTTGACAGGGCCGATGCGATAATAGAAAAAACTTCTGTAATATGAATTATGATGAAGGAAAAAAAGAAGTGTCAGCCAATGAGGAAGTTTTTTCCTTATTTTTATTTGATGTCTTATCGTATCCAAGTCTCCGTTGATGATCTTCTTTTGCTTGCCAAATCCATAAGTCACCAAATGAGGCAGATAAAGCCACGAAAACAACAAGGAGCTCACAAGGCCGATATAATCGCGAATCTCTCTCTTTCTATTATTATCCATCGTGGTGAATTGATTTCATTGAAATATATCCATTTGCGTCCCTTAGTCAATTGATGTACACCTGCCAGGATTAAATGGAAAAGTCTGTGTTGATTTGTGCACCCAACTCTTTGTCGAAAGAGTCAGGGTGGAATTTCCCGTATCCGCTTGATGGATAGAATGTAAGTTCACCAAAATATATCTTACCTTGAATGTTATACAAATCCACACGAACGAACGGGAATTCTTCAGACAGTTTGGAGGCCACCTGTTTCATCACGTCGAAATTAACAGGTTTGTCTATCAGGAGGCCTTCAGGGTAAGTGCAGTGAACGCCAAGTGATTTCCAATCCAAGTCATAATAGTTTTGACGATGGTCCTCATACCGCCCCCTGTCAACTTGAACGCAATATGGCTTCCCTTTGAAACAGAAGAACTTGTAGTCATCTATCGAACCGTCTGGGTTGTTGTCGTCTTCAAGCAATTCCTCTATGATGATGCGGGATTGCTTGATACCCAAATAAGCCCACTCGCGACCAGAGTTCGTTTTTTGCTGTCGCGTCCTTTTCCAGCACCATGGGGCGATTTTTTGTTTCACATCATCCCAGTCGATTGCGTTCTTGTCCTTGACGACGAGAACATTGAATCCACCGCCGCCGGTGGTGGATTTCATAATGAATCGGTGGGGAAGGGTGTCGAACTGGATTTCACTCACATCATCATACACACCATATAGGCTGTTGAGTATGGAATCCAGTCCTTTGCCTTTCACATACTCGCGGACATCATATTTGTCCACGCATCGGGGCATGGAAGGATTGCGATAGTGCATCTTGTAGAGTTGCAACTTTTCGGACAACCTCTTCGGATGCTTGAAGTCAGGCCAGAAACCCATCTTGAGCCTATACTGGATACGTAGCATGATGCTGTCAGGCACCCAGCTGAGTTTGCTCAGAATTTTTGTCCTGCTTTGACGACTCTTTATAATCTTCTTGTAATCCATCAGACCAATGTTAGACGTTGTTTGTTTTAAGAATCCTTGCCGGGTTGCCTACTACGGTGCAATTATCAGGGACGTCTTTGACAACAACACTGCCAGCACCAATGGTGACATTGTTTCCTATGGTCACAGGACCTATGATGCATGCATGACATCCTACAGAGACATTGTCACCAATGACAGGGCGCTTGCCACCTGCTGAATTCATGGCTTTTCCTATGGTGACGCAGTGTATGCATTTGAAATTATCACCTATCGAGGCCGCATTAAGAACCGTGGAGTAAGGATGGGCGAACCATAGGTTCTTGCCGATTTTAGTAGAGTATGGTATGGTGAAGGTTTTACATCCAGGTCTCAGCCAACTGAAGAGAAGCGATTTCACAGGGCCGATGCGATAATAAAACAAGCTCCTGAAATATGGGCTTTGGTGAAGGAGAAAAAGTAGTATCAGCCAGTGGGGAAGTTTTTTCCTAATTTTTATCTGATGCCTTATGACATCCATGTCTCCGTTGATGACAGTCCTCTGCTTGCCAAATCCATAAGATAACAAATGAGGCAGATAGAGCCACGAAAACAACAAGGAGCCCACAAGGCCGATATAGTCGCGAATCTCTCTCTTCCTCTTATTGTCCATCATAAAGAATTGATTTCATTGATATAGGCGGAAATGACAATATTCCTGTCGAATTCTCTTTCCACTTTCTTCCTGGCTGCCAATCCCATCTCCTTTTTAGTGTCGTAGGGTAATTGTATGAAGGCTTCCATCTTCTCCACCAAATCATCCACATTCTTCTGCTTGACCATGTAACCAGTTTTGCCATGTTCAACCACTTCGCGGCATCCGCTCTTGTCTGTGGTAATGATGGGACGGCCTGCAGCACAACTTTCCAACAAGACATTGGACATTCCTTCCGGGTAATATGACGGGTGAACGGTGCAATGCATATCTTTCAGGATTGGGCGTGTGTCCATAACCCAGCCATGATAGATGACGACGCCTTGGTCTTGATAGTCTTGAAGAATCTTGACGAAATCTTCTTCGGACGGACCCACTACATGGAATTCTACATCGGAATACTTTTCTTTCAGACGTTTCGCGGCTTGAAGATATTGCATAATGCCTTTCTCCTTCCTCAATCTGCTGATGAATACAAAACGAAGCGGGGAAACAGGAGGATAGTCCTGAACGGAATTATATGTCAAATTGACTCCGGAGCCAGGAATCAGTATCTGTTTGGCTTCAGATATCTTGTACTTTTGAAAAAAACTGAGGTTTTCCTCGTTTTGGAAGAAGATGACTTTTGCTTTCCCCATTCCCATTTTCAAGAGTCCGACCATCAGCTTCTCTTTCCAACCTGAGGTCTCGACGGAAGTACCCAATCCTGTGACATTGGCCATCAACGGAACATGGCACATGCGGCAAGCCATTCCACCCAGGATATTGGGCTTTACTGTGTAGGAGAGTACGACGTCTGGCTGATGACGTTTGATTATCTTACGGTAAAAGCGAATCAAGGACAACTGCTCAAATGGGTTCTTTCCCTTCCTTTCAAAATTGGTAGTGATGAATTGGCAGCCAAGATTGGTGAAATGCTCTTTGAGCTTCGCATCCGGCGTGCTAATCATGACTTCACATCCATTTTGGATGAATGCCTCAATCACCTCACGCCTGAAACGATAAAGCCCCCCAATGTTGTTTGAAATAATCAGTATCTTCTTTCCCATTTGATAAAAAACAGCTATTTAAAAATGAATTACGCCCAATTAACAGGAGGAAAGTCTATTCCTCTTTGAATGACGTTGTAAAGTGGCATGAAGAAAAGATGCAAGTCTACGGTCCTATATGTCACATAAAGCATGTGAGATACCGTATAAAGATTCACGAAGATAATCCAGTATCCATATTTATGAATGATTCTTGGTTTATAAATATCATATACGACATAAAACAGATAATATAATGGGAGCCACAACAGCCAAATGAATCGCCATCCCACATGCCTAAGGATACTCATGAAAAAACATAAGCTTGCCAACATTAATAGGAACGTGTACATCTTTTGGATTCGAAGGTCATTCTCAAAATATTTCTTGTATTTCCGAATCACCAAAATCACTGTAAAAGCAGCTAGCTTCATGACATTTTGAAAGAAGTGAGTCACGAGGCTGTTTGCCTCCCTGTATGCACTAGCTTCTCGAACAACTTGTCTCCCGCCTATTTGATTCGTGTTGACATACGAATTGTATTTTGACATTGCTTTTTCACCTTCAAGCATGGAGTCTGGGATAATATAATCCAAAGCTGACTCTGGAAGAACGAATGAAACAATAAAAGTTATACAAAATAGATAAAAGAGTATTTTTTCGTGCTTCCTGAAAAATCCTGAGAAAAAGATGGCTCCTACAAGAATCGCGGAAATGGCAATAAAGGAGAAATGAATATAGGGCAATAGTACAAGAAGGGGTATCCATTTGTAATTCCCGTCCATCAAATTCATTGTGGTGAAAGCCATGATCCATGCAGCAGTCCAAAATCGAGGCATGGAAGAATAGGCAAACGATGCCGTTGAAAACATCATTATAACGAACAAAATCAATAATGTGTTGTTTTTATTCGTCCTATGTATGATGACATACCTGATGGATGCCAAACAGAATAAGCCAAAAATAGCACATAATACTGCAAAATATGCCTTGGCGTTGTCTGAATATTTGTGGACCACATAATTGATTATAGACAAATAGATATCAACACTCTTTCCTTCTTCTTGCTTTTCAAGAATTTCATCAAAGTTGGTTACAGGACGTTGACAAAAAGATGCAGCAATGCGGTAATTGTCGGCAGGCGTGTATTCGAAGGACATACTCCATCCCCACAAAGCTGCAAAAATAGTGAAAACTATGCAGTTTTGTATTCTTTTCAAATCCCTTATGGCAAACAGGAAGCCCATAAAAGGTTGAATGAGAAACAAGAATAATGTTGCCGGTTTTCCGCGCTTCATAGCATCAATGAATTATAATTTATTGCTGATGTTATCATTTTCATTGGGCATTTGACGCTTGACCTTATAGGAATAAGCACCGTAGGCAATAGTATTCAATATGATGATCAACACACTTGATATGGCAGCCCCCAAGAGACCAAACCAATGGATGGCCAAGAGGAATATCAAGGTTCCGAAGACCAAGGTGAGAAATCCCATATTCCTTACAAATTTTTCTTTTCCTACCAACACAAGATAATTAGAACTCAATGAATTGTTGATACTTGAGAAGAACAACCCGACGGCCAGGGTTCGCATGATCAATATGCCTTCCGAAAATTCTGCAGGGTAGAAAATACGGAAAATGAAAGGAGCAAAAATAATCGTAAACAATGCTATGGAAAAACCTATCAAAGCATTCATTATGAAAAATTTCTTATGCTTGTTGATATGTTGGGCAAGAAACGGGAAAAAGACCCTTGTTATGATAGTGAGTCCATGCCTCGCCGCAAGAATCAACCTGGAAGCTGAAGTATATATTCCGGAGTCTCTAAATGATAGGAAATTGCCAATAAAAAGATTCAACAGTTGACCAAAAAGACCGGTGCATATGGAGTTGATAAACAAATCCCATCCCTTGATGAGAATTGCCCGTAGGTTTTGCCAATTGACCAGATGGAGAATGATTTTCTTTCTTCTTAATATGATGAATGACGCAATCCCGGCAAACAAAAATCCAATGTTGTTGACAAGAGGATAGAAAATGTAATCTTCTGATTCACGGATGAAGATGAATATCAATGCAACATATACAATCCGAGAGACGACATGGATGATAGTGATGAATTTCATTTCCTCCAACCCTTGGTAAAGCCATTCTGGCATAAACACGGAGAGCAAGACACTTGGACATGTGATGAACAACAATAGTCTCACCTCGCCCAACATAGGGATTAAAAAGGTCAGAATATAAACAACGATGATGCACAAGACAAAAAGTAAGCATCTTGCGATGGTGATGGATGAATACAAATCAGAGATGTATGCAGGGTTGGTCTTGTTTTTCGCCACATCACGGGCCCCGATATAGTTGTACCCATAATCAACGACATATTGCATGATCATCGTTGCTGAAGCGGTAATTGCGATTTCACCAAAATGCTCAACACCTATTATTCTTGACACGTAAGGAAGCACAAGAATAGGAATCAAATAACGCAGAATTTGAAGAAGTCCCAAAAAGAAGAAATTTTCCAAAAGGACTTTCCTGTTCTTGGTCATGCGTATCTTGTTTTTTCTCGTCATCTAGTCTTTTTGTAAATGAATTATGATGAAAAAACTATTTGAAATAATAGGGGGTGTTGTCACAAATTCTGCAATGGTGGGGCTGCATACGTATTGGTTAGATTCCGATTAGCAGGTTGCGAGGTTCTGGATTGTCTGTAAAAGGCATTTATTGCCTTTTGCCAATAGGCGCAAAATCCTCTCTCCCACTTGAATCAAATGGGATGGATTCGCTTGGCAAAAACAATGCCACCTTGGAGCAAGTCGCTCGCAGCCTGCAATTTACCCGCTATGTCGAAACAGCCATGATTTGAGCATAATGCATATTTATTGCATGACATAGCCCAAATTAGACTGCAAAATTACAAAGGATTTGCCAATAATACAAATTTTTTTGGGTATTTGTTTTTTTTAGGACATTTTCACTTGTGTAGATTGAAAAAAGATGGTTTGTTTGTTTATTAGAAAAATCAATTGTATCTTTGCAGTGTCCTTTTCGGCTTATTTGGAAGAATGAAGAGAAAGTGGATGATGATAGGGGGGGTAAAACAAAAGAACCAAAAGCAAATACCGATGGATTTTTCGTATTTGGAAAAGCTATCGTATCTTTGCATGTCATATAATTAATTAAGGTAAAATAAAATATTAGAATTATGAAATTAAGGTTTCGTCTATTCATCGCATTTTTGTTATGCGCAGCCATGGGCCCAGTGTGGGGAAATAACCATACCACCTTAAATTTGTTAGAGAATGATGATGACAACATACTTTTTTATGAGACTTTTAACAATGTTGATGGGATTGGTGGACGTGACGGTGTTTTCTCTGGAGACAATGTAGGAACAAATGATATCACTGGTAAAACAGATGAATATGGATGGCTGACAGACCCTGAAAGTGTCATCAATAATTGTGGCGCTAATCAATGCATTAAAATATGTTCGCCAGGTACAACCTATCACCATTATACTCGTTCAATCAACATTACCAGCGGAAAACTGACCTGTACAGTAAACAATAATTTGAATAAGAATATTTATAAACCATCATTATCAACAAATTCATTATGAATATCGCAGTAGTAGGAACTGGTTATGTAGGATTGGTCAATGGCGCTTGTTTCGCTGAGATGGGTGTCAATGTGACATGTGTAGACATCGACGAGAAGAAAATCGAGGCACTGAAGAACGGGAAGATTCCCATCTACGAACCCGGTTTGGATGATATCGTGAAAAGGAATGCCAACGCAGGACGACTGGCCTTTTCCACCAGCCTGAAAGAGGTGCTCGACGATGTCTCGATGGTGTTCAGCGCCGTGGGGACGCCGCCAGACGAGGACGGCTCGGCCGACCTCTCCTATGTGCTTGAGGTGGCCAGGGAATTCGGAAAGAACATCAACAAATATACCTTGCTCGTCACCAAGTCGACCGTGCCCGTGGGGACGGCGGCGAAAGTGAGGGAGGTCGTCAGCGAGGAACTGAAAAAAAGAGGGGTGGACATTCCTTTCGATGTCGCTTCCAACCCGGAATTCCTCAAGGAAGGGGCTGCGGTCAAAGACTTCCTGAGTCCCGACAGGGTCATCGTGGGTGTCTCGTCGGAAAGAGCCAAGTCGCTGATGATGAGGCTCTACAGGCCTTTGATGCTCAATAATTTCCGTGTCATCTTCACCGACATCCCCTCTGCCGAGATGATCAAATATGCCGCCAACTCCATGCTGGCAACGCGCATCAGTTTCATGAACGACATAGCCAACCTTTGCGAAATCGTGGGAGCGGACGTGGAGATGGTGAGGCAGGGCATAGGTGCCGACACTCGCATCGGACGGAAATTCCTCTATCCAGGTTGCGGATATGGTGGAAGCTGCTTCCCCAAGGATGTGAAGGCGCTCATCAAGACAGCTGAGAAAAACGGCTACTCCATGAGGGTGCTCAAGGCCGTGGAGGAGGTGAACGAGGACCAGAAACGCGTGGTGTTCGCCAAACTGCAAAAGCATCTGCCTGAAGGCTTGGAGGGAAAGACCGTCGCCATCTGGGGATTGGCTTTCAAGCCGGAAACCGACGACATGCGCGAGGCCACCTCGCTCGTCACCATCGACTTGCTCCTGAAGGCCGGATGCCGTGTGAGGGTGTTCGACCCGGTGGCCATGGACGAGTGCCGGCGCAGGTTGGGCGACGTGGTGGAATATGCAAGGGACATGTATGATGCCGTGCTGGATGCCGACGCCTTGCTGCTGCTCACCGAATGGAAGCAGTTTCGCCTGCCCAGCTGGGGCGTGTTGAAGAAAACCATGCGCAAACCACTCGTCATCGATGGAAGAAACATCTACGACGCCGAGGAATTGGCGGAGTATGGTTTCGAATACTGCTGCATCGGAAAATAGGATTGCACTCCAGATTTGTTCTTACAACTGATTTCTATCCAGGTATAGTCTTATCATATCACAATTTCTATGGCATACAATCATTTGTCCTTCCCGAAAGACTCCTTCTTCCTCGTCACAGGTGGTGCTGGGTTCATCGGCTCCAACCTCTGTGAGGCCATCCTGAGGATGGGGTATCGTGTGCGCTGTCTCGATAACTTGAGCACCGGCAAGCAGAAAAATGTCGACATTTTCATCGACCATCCAAACTACGAATTCATCAAGGGGGACATCAAGGACCTCGACACCTGCATGAAGGCCTGCGAAGGGGTGGACTACGTCCTCAACCAAGCGGCTTGGGGAAGTGTGCCGCGCTCCATCGAGATGCCTCTGTTCTACTGCGCAAACAACATACAAGGCACGCTCAACATGCTGGAGGCGGCAAGACAAAACGGGGTCAAGAAGTTTGTATATGCATCAAGTTCCTCTGTCTATGGTGACGAACCCAACCTGCCAAAGCGAGAAGGCGTGGAGGGAAACCTGCTCTCACCGTATGCCGTATCGAAAAGATGTGACGAGGAGTGGGCCAAGCAATATACCATGCACTACGGACTCGACACCTACGGACTGCGTTACTTCAACGTCTTCGGTAGAAGGCAGGACCCAGACGGAGCATATGCAGCCGTCATTCCAAAGTTCATCAAACTGCTGCTCAACGGCAAGCAATGCCACATCAACGGCGACGGAAGGCAGAGCCGCGACTTCACCTACATCGAAAACGTGATAGAGGCCAACCTCAAGGCGTGCCTGGCGTCGCACGAGGCGGCTGGAGAGGCCTACAACATCGCCTATGGAGGACGGGAGTATCTCATCGACATCTACCACACGCTCTGCAAGGCGCTTGGCACTGACTTGGAACCTGAATTCGGACCGGACAGGCCGGGGGACATCAAACATTCCAACGCCGACATCAGCAAGGCTAGGAAATTACTGGGTTACGATCCGGAATACAATTTCGAACGTGGACTCAATGAAGCCATCGAATGGTATAAAAACAACGTCTGACAATCAATATGCCAAGGATATGAAAGAAACCAGAATTTGCGTGATAGGACTGGGATATGTGGGCTTGCCGTTGGCGCGCCTCTTCTCCACCAAATATCCCACCGTGGGCTTCGACATGAACCCGGCTCGAGTGGAGGATTTGATGGGTGGCCATGACAGTACGCTGGAGGTGGATGACGAATTGCTCAATGACGCCATCGACAACCATGGTTTCACATGCACCACCGACTTGGAGATGATACGCGACTGCAACTTCTATGTCGTGGCTGTGCCCACACCGGTCGATGAGAACAACAACCCCGACTTGAGACCGCTCTTCGGAGCAAGCGAGACCGTGGGAAAAGTCATCTCAAAAGGCGACATCGTGGTGTATGAGTCCACCGTCTATCCGGGCGTGACTGAGGATGAATGCATCCCGGTTGTCGAACAGTTCAGCGGATTGAAATACAACACCGACTTCTTTGCAGGGTATTCGCCCGAGCGAATCAACCCGGGCGATAAGTTGCACACCGTGGAACTCATCAAGAAAGTCACGTCGGGCTCCACGCCAGAAGTGGCTGAAATAGTGAACAACGTCTATGCCAGTGTCATCAAGGCGGGGACGCACAAAGCTTCAAGCATCAAGGTGGCGGAAGCTGCCAAGGTGATAGAGAACTCTCAAAGAGACATCAACATAGCTTTCGTCAACGAACTATCGAAAATCTTCAACCGCATTGGCATCGACACACAAGACGTGCTCGATGCGGCTGCCACGAAATGGAACTTCCTGCCTTTCAAACCTGGGCTCGTGGGAGGTCATTGCATCGGCGTAGACCCTTATTATCTCGCGCAATGTGCACAGAGGCATGGATACAATCCAGAAATCATTCTCGCAGGACGCAGAACAAACGACAGCATGGGTGAGTATGTGGCCAACCAAACATTACGTTGCATGCTCAAGAAGGGAATACAGGTCCTCAAGTCGCACATCCTCATCCTGGGATTCACTTTCAAGGAGAATTGCCCTGACGTGCGCAACACCAAGGCCATCGACATTTACAATGCTCTGGCCGAGTTCAACTTGCGCATCACCGTATATGACCCATGGGCCAATCCCGACATTGTCAGGAGGGAGTATGGCATAGAAGTGACCAACCAAATGCCTACCGAAAAGGCGGATGCCGCCATCTTGGTGGTGGCGCACTCCAAGTTTAAGAATTTGGATGTCTTGTCATTGGTCAAGCCGAAACATGTAATCTACGACGTGAAGGCTTTCCTCGACAGAAACATCGTGGATGGAAGGCTGTAATTATATTGAATTTTTGGAGCAGCGAGAGCAGAGTTCAAGCAAGCTTGACTCTGCTCTCGCTGCTCCAAAAATTTAATCTTCAATCTTCAATCTAGTTGCTGCGTTCTGTTTGTCCTTTTTGTGTCCACGCCCCCCACGTCCTTTGTGGTTGCCACGCCCCTTTGAGGCATCGCCACGCCCCTTTGAGGCATCGCCGCGTCCTTTTGAGGCATCGCCGCGTCCTTTTGAGGCATCTCCGCGTCCTTTTGAGGCATTGCCGCGCCTCCTGCCGTGTGAGCCGCCGTGGCCTCCACGACCGCCGCGACCCATCGGCTTGTATTCGGGACCTTCGCCCAAGCCTTCGGGAAGGGGGATTTTCTCCACCAGGTAGCCGAGGAATTTCTCTATCTGCATGAAGTCGGCGATTTCGCGCCCCCGGACGAGGGTGATGGCCTTGCCGTCGCGCTGGGCACGGGCGGTGCGGCCGATGCGGTGCACGTAGTCTTCGCTGTCGTGGGGGACGTCGAAGTTCATCACCGTGGCGATGTCGTCGATGTCGATGCCGCGGGCGACGATGTCGGTGGCAACAAGCACGTCCACCTGCCCGCTCTTGAAACGGTACATCATCTCGTCGCGTTGGCTCTGGTCGAGGTCGGAGTGCATCTCGCCGCAGTTGATGTGCATCTGCCTCAATGAGCGGTTGATTTCCTTCACCTTCTGCTTCGAGCCGGCGAAGATGATGACACGGCTCAACTCGTTGTTCATGAACAGGTGGCGGATGATGCCCAGCTTCTGGTTCTCATGACACACGTAGGCCATCTGCATGATGTTGTCGGCAGGGCGGCTGACGGCCAGTTTCACCTCCACGGGGTCTTTCAGCAGCGTCTTGGCCAGTTGCTCGATTTTCTGTGGCATGGTGGCGGAGAACATGATGGTCTGGCAGGTCTTGGGAAGGTGGCTCGCTATCTTGAGGATGTCGTCGCTGAAGCCCATGTCGAGCATGCGGTCGGCCTCGTCGAGGACGAAGAAGGACACCTGGCTAAGGTCGGCGTGCTGCATGGTGATGTGGCTGATGAGCCGGCCGGGGGTGGCTATCACCACGTTGGCGCCCAGTTGGAGGCCTTTCGTCTCTTGGTCGTAACGGCCGCCGTCATTGCCGCCGTAAACCGCCACGCTGCTGATGCCTTCAAGATAATAGCCGAACCCTTCCATCGCCTGGTCGATCTGCTGGGCCAGTTCGCGTGTAGGACTCATGATGACGCAGTTGATGGCTTCTTCGGGATAATAGCCGTCTTCGATGAGGCTGAGGATGGGCAGCAGGTAGGCGGCGGTCTTGCCGGTGCCTGTCTGGGCGACGCCGATGAGGTCTCTGCCGTCGAGAATCTCGGGGATGCAGGCCTCTTGGATGGGGGTGCAGGTCTCGAAGCGCATGTCGTCGAGCGCATCGAGGATGTTGTCGTTTAAATATAATTCGTCAAATCTCATTCTTTTTCTGGTTTTCTGGTTTTTCCCTAGTGCTCCTAGTTTTTTCTGGTATTCCTAGTTTTCCTAGTATTCCTAGTTTTCCTAGTATTCCTAGTATTCCTAGTATTCCTAGGAGCCCTGGATTTTCCTCTTTTCTCCTCTTTTCCTAAAAGTCCATCGCCTTTTTAGTTCGGTGCCTGGCGATAGCAGAAATAGGCCACGAAGGCGAAGAGTACGTTGGGCACCCACGCTGCTATCACAGGTGGGAAGCCGGCGTTGATGGAGAAGGTGGACGACACCGTCTGCAGCATGATGTAGGTGAAGCTGAGAATAAGTCCTATGCCCAGGTACATGCCCATGCCGCCCTTTCGTTTGTGGGAGGAGAGCGAGGCACCGATGATGGTGAGGATGAACGAGGCGAAGGAGGAGGCGATGCGCTTGTGGTACTCCACCTCGTATTGCACCACGTTGCCCGAGCCTCGGCTCTGCTGCTTGGAGATGTACTCCTTGAGTTGGGGACTTGTGAAGGTCTCCTGCTGGCCCTTGGAGTAAACAAGGTCTGTAGGTTCCATGATGATGACGGTGTCGAGTTGGGCTCCCTGAGTGATTTTCTCCTTCATACCGGTCAACTCGCGGATTTTCCAGTTCATAGCCTTCCAGTGGAACTTCTCGTTGCTGATGGTGTCGTAATAGACCTCTGAGGCAGTCAGGTGGCTCACGATTTTCTTGTTCTCAAACTTGTCGAGGATGAAGCCATAGCCGCATTTGCGCATGTTGTCGTAATACTGGATGCGTGCGATGACACCGGGGGCGACTTGCAATTGCACGTTTTCTGCCGACGTGTTCTTGCGCTTGTTCTTGTAAAGTGTCTCGAAATGTTGGCGCACCACCGTGCCGTGGGGGATGACGTAGGCACCAAGGTAATAGGTGGTGATGGAAATCAGCACGCACGACACCATGTAGGGCACCATCAGGCGACGGAACGACAAGCCAGAGGCAAGCATCGCGATGATTTCCGAGTTGCCGGCGAGCTTCGACGTGAAGAAAATCACGGCGATGAAGACAAAAAGCGGACTGAACAGGTTGGCGAAGTAGGGCACGAAATTGGCGTAGTAGTCGAAGACGATGGCCTTCAGAGGGGCGTTGTATTGGGTGAACTTCGCCAGGTTCTCGTTCACGTCGAAAACGATGGACAGCGAGATGATCAGCACGATGGCATAGATGTACGTGCCGATGAATTTCTTGATGATGTACCAGTCCATCCGCTTCATGTAATGACCGGGACTGAGCCATGACAACAGGCGGGGCAACTTGCGCAACAAGTGCCAACCTTTCTTCAAAAGTGGTTTCGCGCTCTTCCATGCCTTGGCGACGGACCTTCTGGTGGCGCGCCAGGCCTTGAGTGCCTTCAGATGCTTGCGTATGGTGTGGTGTCTCATGTCTTCTTATGTTGTCTGGGTCACAGGCGGCGGCCAAGTTGGGTGACAACTTTCGACTTCCATTGGGTGAAGTCGCCGCTGATGATGTGCTGGCGGGCGTCGCCCACCAGGCGCAGGTAGAAGGCAAGGTTGTGGATGCTTGCGATTTGGAGGGCAAGCAGCTCCTGTGCCTTGAACAGGTGATGGAGGTAGGCCTTGCTGTGGAGACGGTCGAGGGGGCAGCCCGTGGGGTCGATGGGGGAGAAGTCGTCCTCCCATTTCTTGTTGCGCATGTTCATCGTGCCCTCGTAGGTGAAGAGGTGGGCGTTGCGACCGTTACGGGTGGGCATCACGCAGTCGAACATGTCGACGCCGCGCTCGATGGCCTCCAGGATGTTCTGGGGGGTGCCCACGCCCATCAAGTAGCGGGGGCGGTCCTTGGGAAGGATGCCGTTCACCACTTCGATCATCTCATACATCACCTCCGTGGGCTCGCCGACGGCAAGACCGCCGATGGCGTAACCGTCGGCTCCTTTGTCGGCGGCATGCAGGGCGGCATCGGTGCGAAGGTCCTTGTAAGTGCAGCCTTGCACGATGGGAAACAGGCTTTGGCTGTGGCCGTAGAGCGGTGTGGTCTCTTCCATGCGACGCACGCAACGGTCGAGCCAGCGCTGGGTGAGGCCAAGGCTCTTTTTCGCATAACCGTAGTCGCTGTCGCCAGGGGGGCATTCATCGAACGCCATCATGATGTCGGCTCCGATGATGCGCTGCGTGTCTACCACGTTCTCCGGGGTGAAGATGTGCTTGGAGCCGTCGATGTGGGAGCGGAATTCACACCCCTCCTCACGCAACTTGCGGATGCTCGACAAGGAGAACACCTGGAAGCCGCCGGAGTCGGTGAGGATGGGACGGTCCCATGTGTTGAAACGATGCAAACCGCCGGCGGCACGGAGGATTTCAAGACCGGGACGAAGGTAGAGGTGGTAGGTGTTGCCCAGGATGATCCGGGCGCCTATCTCCTCGCGCAACTCGCTGAAATGCACACCCTTCACGCTGCCGCAGGTGCCTACGGGCATGAAGATGGGGGTCTCTATCTCACCATGGTCGGTGGATATCCTGCCGGCGCGGGCGGAACTGTAGGGGTCGACGTGTTGGAGTTCAAAGGTCATGGGCGGTGGGAGATGGGGTGTCTTCGATGTGAAGGTCGATGGGGTGGGCCACGCGCTCGTCGGTCAAGGCGAATGCCCAAACGTCGCTGACGTTCTCCACATAGTGGAATTCCACGCCTTTGAGGTAGATGGATGGTATCTCGTCGATGTCCTTCTTGTTGTCCTTGCACATCACGATGTCGGTGATGCCTGCGCGTTTGGCGGCGAGGATTTTCTCCTTGATGCCGCCGACAGGAAGTACACGGCCGCGGAGGGTGATCTCACCAGTCATTGCCGTGTTGCGGCGCACCTTGCGCTGGGTGAGGGCGGAGGCGATGGAGGTGGCGATGGTGATGCCGGCGGAAGGCCCGTCCTTGGGGGTGGCTCCCTCGGGAACATGGATGTGGATGTTCCATTGGTCGAACACGCGGTAGTCCACGCCGAGATTGTCGATGTGTGCTTTCACATATTCCAAAGCGATGACGGCCGACTCTTTCATCACGTCGCCAAGGTTGCCTGTCAGGGTGAGCTTGGACCCCTTGCCTTTGCTCAGGGAGGTCTCGATGAATAAGATTTCGCCGCCGACGCTCGTCCAGGCAAGGCCGGTCACCACACCGGCATCGTCGTTGCCTTGGTAGATGTCGCGATAGAATGGCGGCTTGCCAAGCAGGTCGGTCAACTTGTCGGGGGTGATCTTTACATAGGGAAGTTCGCCGTCGCGGGCCTTGATGAAGGCCAATTTGCGGAAAGCCTTGTTCACTTGTTTCTCCAATTGGCGAACACCGCTCTCGCGGGTGTATTGCTCGATGGTCTTTTCGATGGCTTGCTTGGTGAAGGCGGGCTTCTCGGAGAGCGTGGACAGACCGGTGTTCTCCAATTCGCGAGGAACAAGGTGACGCTTGGCTATCTCTATCTTTTCCTCGGTGATGTAGCCGCTGACCTCGATGATTTCCATACGGTCGAGCAAGGGGCGGGGGATGGTGTTCAAGTCGTTGGCGGTGGCGATGAACAGCACCTTCGACAGGTCGTAGTCCACGTCAAGGTAGTTGTCGTGGAAGGCGATGTTCTGCTCTGGGTCGAGCACCTCGAGTAGCGCGGAGGCGGGGTCGCCGTTGATGGTGTGCTGTGTCACCTTGTCTATCTCGTCGAGGATGAAGACGGGGTTTGACGACCCTGCCTTTTGCATACTCTTGATGATGCGACCGGGCATGGCGCCAACGTAAGTGCGTCGGTGGCCGCGGATTTCTGACTCGTCGTGAAGGCCGCCGAGGGAGATGCGCACGTATTTACGCTTCATCGCAGAGGCAATGCTCTTGCCCAAGCTCGTCTTGCCTACGCCGGGAGGGCCATAGAGGCAGAGGATGGGCGATTTCAGGTCGCCGCGAAGGGACAAAACGGCAATGTGTTCCAAGATGCGCTCCTTCACTCGTTCCATGCCGTAATGGTCGTGGTTGAGAATGCGCTCGGCACGTTTCAAGTTCATGTCGTCCACCGTGTATTCGCCCCATGGCAGGCCGACCATCGTCTGAAGATAGTTGATCTGGATGCTGTAGTCGGGGCTTTGGGGGTTCAGCGTGTCGAGACGGTCGAGCTCCTTGAAGAACGTCTTTTTCACCTCGTCGTTCCACTTCTTCTTCGATGCTTGCTCAATGAGCTCCTGGCGCTCGGGAGAGCCTTCGCCGTTGCCCAACTCTTCCTTGATGTTCTTGATCTGTTGCTGGAGGAAGTATTCGCGCTGCTGCTCGTCGATGTCTTCACGAGTGCGGATGCGGATGTTCTGCTTCAACTCCACCAACTGCATCTCCTTGTTGATCACTTTCAGCAGGGAGAACACCCGGTCTTTCGTGGATGGGCACCGAAGGAGGTCCATCTTGTCGGAGATGTTGAAGGGCATGTTCGAACTCAGGAAGTTCACCATCACGATGTTGTTGGTGATGTTCTGAAGGGCGAACTGCGACTCGTCGGGGATGTCGTCGTTCTTCTTGATGAACTCTATGGAGGTGTTGCGAAGGTCGTCGACGGCCGCATTGAACTCGTTGTCGTCGGAGGAGGGTAGCTCCTCGGTCACCGGGATGGTGCTGCCTACGATGAACGGACGGTATTTCTTCACTTCATGGAGCATGCATTTGCCCAAACCTTGGACGATGGCGGTCAACTGGCCGCCGGGCATTGGCATCTCGAGTACGCGGATGATCTTGGCGTACACCCCCATCTCATAGAGGTCGCTCTCTGAGGGATTGTCGAGCGTAGGGTCTTTCTGACAAAAGATGGCTATCATACCATCGGGATTGTCTTGCATCTTCCTGACAAGGTTGATGCTTGAGCGCCGACCCATCAGCACAGGAGAGATGACACCAGGGAAAATCACCATGTTGCGAGTGGCAAGGATGGGGATGTCGCCCTCGGGCTGGCTGTCAAAGAGGTGCTTGATGTCGCCTTCGTAGTCGGCTATCATTTGGAATGCGTTGTTTGGTTCTCTATCCATAATTATATTGATAAGGAGGTACAGGGGGATGTGGAAAATGGTTATCCTTGATGATGATTCACCCTGTTTCCGCAATTTTTCTGCAAAGGTAGTGAAAACCGAGGGAAAAGCAAAATAAGCTCGCTTATTTTCTTTTCAGAGGTGCATCCTACCTTCGCTTTTTGGCAAAGGTAGTGAAAACCGAGCGCAATGCAAAGCAAAATACGTTTTTTTGCTTTCATTGCCGAGGTGCATCCTACCTTCGGCGAAGCCAAAGGGGAAAAACCGAGCGCAATGCAAAGCAAAAAACGTTTTTTTGCTTTCATTGCCGAGGTGCATCCTGCCTTCGGCGAAGCCAAAGGGGGAAAACCGAGGGAAAAGCAAAATAAGCTCGCTTACTTTCTTTTCAGAGTAACGAATTGGGCATCACACAAAATGAAGCCTCGAATAACGTTTTTCCCAAGCCTTTGGCTTGGATGATTCACAACCACCCCGCCCCCTCCTTATC
>CADADN010000034.1 GCA_902786665.1 uncultured Prevotellaceae bacterium
GCTTGCGTTTTTTTTCTTACTTACAGCTATTTTTCTTGCCTTTTTATTTCTTTTTTTAAGCGAAGCGTTTTTTAATTAATTGTTATTCAGATGGATGCAACTTGTGTATAAAGATTAGGCCTCAAGGGGAGGGGGCAGGGGTGGGGTCTGTAACTTCTACGCCAAAAGACCGTGTCCACACCCAGAGAGCTGAAAACGTCATATTAGAAAAACGCAAGAATAACTTTTGGGTCAAATACCCCACCTCTCCCCTGTAGGGTCAGGTCTTGTGCCTGACCGCAAAGGGCTGGGGTGGGGTATTTGATTAAAAGTCGATGCAACAAATTGGACGCCCTATACTCGAATTAGAGAATTAGCGAATTGGAGAATAGTCTTATGCTGCCTTGATTTCAAGGTCGTGGCCGGTCGCGAGATTAGTTGTTTGAGCAAAGGTGCCAACAAATTGTCAACGTATTAACACTTGTTAACGGGAGAGGAGTGATTACCACCAATATTTTTTGTATTTTTGCCAAAATATCAAATTTTGACATACCTATGAAAAAACTACTAACCATTTTCGCATTGATGCTCGTGGCATTCACGGCCACGCAAATGCACGCGGAAAACATGTCCGTGCATTTTCCCGACATCACCCTTCAACCGGGCGAGACCGCAGAGATGCTTGTGTCCTATGACACCGACTATCAAAACCTCTCCGCTTTCCAGATTGAGTTCGAACTGCCAAGTGGCATCCACCTGGCCGACGCGAAACTTGCCGATGGCTATTCCTGCCCTGAGAATTACTTTGGTTTCAATCCCGACAGGGATGGCACGGCAGTCATCATGAACATACTCTATCACTCCGGTACCACACTTCCGTCCGGGCATCAGGACTTCCTCGTCCTGACGTTCCAGGCCGATGCAGACGCTGAGGAACGCACCTATGACATCTCCACCACGCTCATCGAATTCTCCCATTGGGGATGGGACAATGCCGACAAGTATGACAGCCAGACCTTCCACATCACCGTCGGCACGGTTGCTCCCGTCACAAATCTTTGTCCGGACTCCCACCATCCCCACATGATTGACCTCGGACTGCCATCTGGCACGAAATGGGCGTGCTGCAACGTCGGAGCTGACAAGCCCGAAGCCTACGGCGGTTATTACGCCTGGGGCGAGACGGAAGAGAAAGACTATTTTGACCAAGAAAATTATGAATTCTTTGAAGGTTGGACTACATGGTTTGATGATTATGGAGATGAATATAATATTGTAATAAATACTGACCTCGGCGAGGACATCGCCGGAACGCAATATGACGTGGCACATGTGAAATGGGGTGCCTCATGGGTGATGCCTTCAAAAGAGCAGCAAGACGAATTGATAAACAATTGCACTTACGAATGGACGACGGTGAATGGAGTCAATGGAGTCAAGTTCACCAGTAAAGTCAACGGTGTTAGCATCTTCTTGCCTGCGGCGGGCCACCATCATGTCGGCGCCCTCTATAATGTAGGGAGTGGTGGCTTCTTCTGGTCGTCCACTCAAGACCCGAGGGCATCGTACTTAGCCGACTACCTCCAACTCTACTTCTATTCGAATGACATCCGTGCGTCCTTGTCCAACTATGACCGCGATAACGGACAAAGTGTCCGCCCCGTATGCACTACCCCAGTATCCACCATATTAGGCGATGTCAACGGTGACGGAGAAGTCAACATCACCGACGTTGTGTTGACGGTCAACCATATCCTTGGCACATCCAGCAGTGCCTTCAACATGGCCAACGCCGATGTCAACTGCGACGGGGATGTCAATATCACGGACGTGGTGGGCATGGTGGGCATCATCCTCGGCGAGTCAGAGGACTTGAACCTCCAATGGTGCTTGATAGCTCACTTATCCAATGATGACACAAGGCAAATTCCAATGAAAGATGTAGGCAGCCTCGCTTCTCTCGATGATGCCTCCGATTTCTCTGTGCTTGACACTCAAGGGGATACTCTTGCATATGGTGTTCTCAAGGCTACATTCGAAATGAGAATCGTTGAAGAGGATGACGATCTTTCGCCTGCCGAGAAGGAATATGACATACCTGTCACTGGCGGCTCAGGTGGCATAGGAACGTTCGTGACCTACTACAATGTTGATGGTCAGGAAGAGGAATGTGAATCCAAAGGCATGGTTTTTGTAAGCGATGCAAAAGGCAGGAATTTCGCGTGGGTGGCCGATGGCATGCCACAGGGCGACTATCAGTCTCTTGGCAGTCGCTACGACATCAAGCATGTCAAGGAGATTTGCCGTTATGTGAAAAGCGACAATCTTTTCAATTTAGTTCTTCCTGAAGATGCCGCCATCAGCCAGTCGGATGTCGTCGTGAGGGCTTACGGCAACGAAATTGACCCTTCTCAAGACAATGTTTATCATACTGATGCCAACGCTGTTTCCGTTATGGATAAACAGGGTAGAATGATATACGAATGCTATGCATCCGCCGACACTTTGGAAGCACATCGTGTCATCGATATCAATGCCATGGAGACTGCTTATTCTTTCCTGCTACCTCTGTTCCCATTCCCGTTTGACACAACCCCAGACGCCATCCTTGAAAGACTCAAGTCGCTGCTTGCAGAATTGCCGGAGACGCATGCGTTGGCGGCTGCCATCGACCGCAGCATTCTCAGAAACGGATATCTCGAGATTGAGGAGATTGAGACAGAGTGTAACGCTGCCAAAGATGCAATCATCGAAAAACTCGGTTTGAGAAACAACTACCTCAAGCCCGGTCAAACGAACTCTCCGAGGTATAAATCGAGAGCCGAGCCCCAACTGTTGAATGGGCATCATAAGTATGGGATTTACGTAGAATTAGACAATAGCGAGTGGTATGAAAACCTCCATTCCTGGAAATGCTATTTCACGGCTTATAACTCCAATATGTTTGCTTATATGGCATGGACAAAGGGGTATCGGGACGAAAATGGAATAGCCTATCTTTATGAGTTTGATATAAAGAAATTGTATAAAAGCATCCTGAAGCCCCAACGTTTAAAAACCTTTATGGATAGTTTTACAACCTGGGAGGGCTTTTCAGATTTCTTTATTGATTCCTGGCATTTAGCTTTTTATCCGGATTTTGGTATCGGGGATATGACATGGGACAAAACCAAGAAGTCATTCGATTTGGATTTCTATGACGAAAAAGAAATCTTGGTCGCAATAGGACCGGCAGATAATGACAAGATGTATCTCTACAATATTATGAAATCCCTCATACAACCTGTAGCAAAGAAAGTCGTAAAGAAAGCCTTGGATTTGGACGACGAGGACTACTTCCTCAATTTCTGCTTCGACGAGGCGTTGGATGCTGATTTTTGGAATGGGTTGCTTGCCATAAAATCCAGCAACGATAGTTATGGTGAAAAGGCCGTAGAATTGTTTAAGTTAATTTGGCCGAAATTGGAGGACCAGTTGAAGAAATATTTTGAGGAGGAATTGAAGACAAAAGCAGAGCAATTTGTTTGGGACAGATGGGGGTTCACGGCTGCAGGAGACTTGCAGCATGCTTTTGAAGTTATTGATAATAATAAATTCTATTGGCTCAAGAAAATTGAATTTGCAGGCGACCTTATATTAGGAATTATTGGATTGAATGAAGGCAACATCTGCTATGAGATGTCATTGAACTTCGGTGTGGAGGATGTTCCCGCCTACAAGGAGGACTTCGTTGTCAATGGCGTGAACTTTAGCATGGTGAAGGTTAGAGGCGGTTCATTCAACATGGGAGCACCAAAGAATGACAAGAAGGCTTCCAAGGATGAGAAGCCACAGCATAAGGTGACATTGGACAACTTCGCCATCGGTGAGACGGAGGTGACCCAAGCCCTTTGGGAAGCCGTCATGGGAAACAACCCCTCCAAGTTCAAAGGACCAGACCTGCCTGTTGACAATGTAAGCTGGTATGACTGTCAGGAATTCATCAACAAGCTTAACGAACTCAAAATAACTGAAGGCCAATTCAGGTTCCCCACCGAAGCTGAATGGGAATATGCCGCCAGAGGTGGGCAACATAGCCTGGGAAACATTTACGCGGGCTCTCTTCAAATCAAGGAGGTGGCGTGGTATGAGGAAAACAGCGAAAAGAAGACACACCCTGTCAAAGGCTTGGAATCCAACGAATTGGGAATCTATGACATGAGCGGCAACGTGATGGAATGGTGCCAGGACTATTGGGCATACGGTGACTACTATCTAAACTCACCCGAGGAAAATCCGTGTTGTGACAATCAGGGATTGTTTGGCGACCGTGTGATGCGTGGTGGCAACTGGCATTGGGATGAGGATTACTGTAAGGTATATGATCGTTCTAATGGTGCGCCTGGTATAAAGTGTGAGATTTATGGCTTGAGGCTGGCATTGACATCTGAGAATCCCACTGACTCACATCTCAAATGCCCCGATGAGTACCATCCCCACATGATCGACCTCGGGCTTCCCTCCGGGACTAAATGGGCGTGCTGCAACGTTGAGGCTGACTACCCCGAAGACAAAGGTGGATATTATGCCTGGGGGGAGACGGAAGGAAAATTGGACTATGATTGGTTCAGCTATACGCTCATGGATACTTACGACGGTCCTTGCTACGACCTCAGACCTGGCATTTGTGGTTTGCAGCAGTATGACGTGGCTCGTGCACAATGGGGCGAAATGTGGCAAATGCCATCACAGGAACAAATGGAGGAATTATATCAAAATTGCACTTCTGAATGGACAATGGTTCATAAGACTGTTGGGCGTTTGTTCACAGGTCCCAATGGTGGCAGCATCTTCTTGCCAGCCGCGGGGTATTGCAACAGCAAATTCTATTTCGAAGATAAAACGTCGGGCAACTATTGGTCTGGAACACAAAAGGCAGATTATTCAGGTGCCAACTCCCGTATCGCAAAAAAGTTCCTGTTCTCACAGGATGATATGTCTATCGTAGAAGAAAATCGTTGCATTGGAGCATCCGTCCGCCCTATCGTAAGTCAGCCCCAGACCTACCTCACATGCCCCGACGACCACCACCCGCACCTCATCGACCTCGGCCTGCCCTCCGGCACGAAATGGGCGTGCTGCAATGTGGACGATGACGCTTCCAAGCAAACCCCGACGAACTACGGCAGTTACTACGCCTGGGGTGAGACGGAGGAGAAGAACAATTACAACTGGAGAACCTATACCCATTGCGACGGGTCAGAAGACACTTGCCACGACCTCGGTAGTGATATTGCCGGCACGCAATACGACGTGGCGCACGTGAAATGGGGCGGCTCTTGGGTGATGCCAACTCACGACCAAAAGATGGAACTGCTCGACAACTGCACCTACGAATTGACGACGGTGAACGGTGTCAATGGTGGCAGGTTCACCAGCAAGACCAACGGCGGCAGCATCTTCTTGCCTGCGGCGGGCTACCGCTGGGGTGACTACCTCAGCCGCGCCGGTATGTACGGCGACTACTGGTCGTCCACGCAGCATCCGTCGTACTCGTACGACGCCTACTACCTGTTCTTCGGCTCGGGCGGCACGCTCTGGGACAGCGGCGACCACCGCTACTACGGTTTTACGGTTCGCCCCGTTTCCAGATAGGTGCATCCTTGCCCCTCGCCTCGCCCCACCCCGGCACTCGGCGTTGTTTGCGCACGGGATGGCGGTGGGGCGCAGGCCCCCAGGCCTGCCACCAAGCCCCACAGCCGGCCCAGTGTGCCAACAACGCCGCGCGCGCAAATTTTCGTGTTGTGTTGGATTATTAATGCCGGACGGCCTGTAAGGCCAACGAGATATCAGCCCAGGGCAACGCCCTGGGAATCCATGATATACAACAGTCGCCCTGCAAGGGCAAAAGCCTTACCCAAACACCATTCTTTTGCCCTTGCAGGGCGAATTCACCCCTTTTCACAACCCAGGGCGTTGCCCTGAGCTAAGAGCAGGTTGCCCTTTCAGGGCGTTTCAACCGCACCTCGAAAATTTTCGTGCTGTGCGGTTGCAATTTGGTGAGCAACCTACGCAAAAAAACTCAAGCGGCAACCTACGCCAAGAATGTTCAGGCGGATTGCAAATCCGCCTGGAGGTAATGTCAGGATTTGTAATCCGGTTATAGCGTCTATAAACACTTGCAAACCACGTTTTTATCGGATTTCAAATCCTTATACTTGAAACATCGGGATTCTTTAGACCCTTCGGGAAAAAGCGGCAGAGCCGAGCGGCAATTGGCTTCCCCTTCGGCCGCCGACCGTTGGTTCCCGATGAACATTCTTGACGTCGCGGCAACCTACGCCAAGAATGTTCAGGTGGCAAACAACGCCAAGAATGTTCAGGCGGAACCGTAGGTCGACGTGCGAAGCGGAAGTCAATTGCAATCCGCCTGGAGGTAATATGAGGATTTGCAATCCGATTAAAGCGGTGTAAAACATTGAATTTGACGATTTTAGCGGATTTCAAATCCTTATGCTTAAGACATCGGGATTGCAAATCCCGATGAACATTCTTGGCATCGCAGCAAACCACTCTACCGTTGGTTCCACCCGAACATTCTTTGCGTTTTTGATTCATTGAGCATACTTGTTTTTCCAGAACGTAGTTCTTTTGAGTATTCAGATTGATGCAACCGCTTAGGTCAATTGAAAATCAACAAGTTACAGACCCCACCCCAGCCCCTCCCCTTGAGGGGAGGGGATATGAACACTCCGGGTGTGTTCAATGTCAGCATATCGGACTTTTTCCCAATGTCAAGGGGCTGCCCAAGTGGGAACCCTACAACGAGCAGACCGGCGTGACCATGGTTCTTGACAACAAATGCGAGCCACGGCAGCACCACGACCGTGAACTGATGCTGATGAGCCGCAGCATTTGGTAGCTGTTTCAACCTTGAAATGCCGCCATTCTTCGTGTATTTGGCTTGAAAATATGTATTAAAACTACATTTAGTGCGAAAAAATACTTGGAGAATTCTTTTTTTACCTATATTTGCAACTGTTATTAAAACCAATTTACTAAAAACCAAACATGAGAAAAAACTTATTATTTGCGACAATGTTGTCGTTAAGCGTTATTGTGGGGATGCCATTCGTTGTCCCGCAAACGGCGACAGCTGCAACGACCCAGCAGACCGTCAAGGTGACGGGTCAGGTTGTCGACCAAGACGGTGAACCGCTCATCGGTGCCACCGTGAAGGTGAAAGGTTCGCAGACTGCTACTGTGACCGACATCGATGGCAACTTCACCCTCGATGTTCCCGCTAACGCCACACTCGTGTTGAGTTACGTGGGATTCAAAGACATGGAAGTGCCCACACAGGGGCGCACCTCTCTCGGAACAATCACGATGGAGAGCGACTCGCAGTTGCTCGAGCAAGTGGTTGTCGTGGGCTATGGCACGCAGAAAAAGGCCGACCTCACCGGTGCGGTGGCTGTGGTCAATGCCGATGAGCTGAAGCGTGTGTCACATTCCAACATTTCCACGATGCTGGAAGGCAAGGTGGCCGGTGTGCAAATCACCAGCGACGGCCAGCCCGGCGCCGACCCCTCAGTGCGCATCCGAGGCATTGGCTCCTTCGGCAGCACTGCTCCACTCTACGTCATCGACGGTGTGCCGATGGGCACCACCATCCGCGACTTCTCACCAAACGACATTGAGACCATCCAGGTGTTGAAGGACGCTTCGGCAGGCGCCATCTATGGTTCGCGTGCTGCCAACGGCGTGGTCATCATCACCACCAAGGGCGGCAAGAAAGACCAGCCGCTGAAGGTCGACTACAAAGGCTACTTGGGTATGGACATGATCGACGGAGGCGTCTACGACGTGATGAACTCCTCGCAGTACAGCCAGCTCTTGGGATTGTCGAGCGAGAACACCGGCGTGGCTGCCCCTGGCGGCTACACCATGGGTGCCGACGGGCGCTACCATTTCATGGACAATACCGACACCGACTGGTTCAAGGAGGTGTTCAAGACAGGCTATCGCCAGAACCACAACGTGAACATGAGCGGAGGCGGTGCCAACAATACTTATAATATAGGTCTTGACTATTTCAAGCAGAAAGGCACGATGGAGGGCACCGGTCCCAACTTTGAGCGCTTCACCGCCCGCGTGAACAACACCATGGATACGAAGTTCATCAAGTTCCGCACCTCGATGGTCTATTCGCATTCCAACCAGGACAACATGTCCATCTCCAATGCCAACGAATACATCCAAGGACTCTACGGCAACCTCCCCAACGTGCTGCTCGGCACGCTGACCATGCAACCCACCATCAAGGCCTACGACGAGTCGACCTGGTGCCTGGACGACAGGGTGGGTGCCGCCAGCAACTGGGAATATGACGCCTATGGCTATGGCGTCTACTACGATGACATCCATGGTGACATCTCGGCCACGAACCCGCTGCTCACCAACAACCTCTTCTCGCGCAAAACCATCGTCGACCGCTTCGTGGGCACGGCATCTGCCGATGTGGACCTGCTGAAGATGATTGGCGTGGAAAGCGAAAATCACAAACTGAACTACAAAATCAACCTCTCCTATAGTGCAACCCACGCCAACGACAAGACATGGATTTCCGCCTGGATACAGAGCAACCGCGTCTATCTCGCCAAGGACAACGAGCGTCTGACGAAGGCACACCGCAAGTACACCGATGCGCTGATAGAAAACACGCTGACCTACGACGGCACCTTCGGACTGCACCACATCAACCTCATGGGGGGCATCACCTATGAAGAGGAGAACACCAACACCTTGTCGGCATGGGGCCTGAACTACTCGGAGCCATACTTCCTGCAGTTGCAGAATGCGGCCAAGCGCGATGCCGACTCCTACGAATACAAGCACGCCCTGAATTCCTATATCGGACGTCTCATCTACGATTACGACGGCAAGTACCTCTTCTCGGGCATCATCCGTCGAGATGGCAGTTCACGACTCACCAAGTCCATCCGTTGGGGAACCTTCCCCTCCGTCTCTGTGGGCTGGCGCTTCGACAAGGAGGAATTCTTCCCCTTCAGCCGCGACCTGTTCACGATGTTCAAGTTCCGTGCCAGCTATGGTGAACTGGGCAACGAGAACATCGGCGAGTATGTCTATCAGGCCACGATGCTGCGCAACAACATGAAGTACAGCTTCGGCAACTCCGAGGTGAGCGGCTCCGCTGTCTCCACCTATGTCAACGAGGAACTGGCATGGGAGAAGAAGTCGACCTCCAACGTAGGTCTCGACCTCGCCATGTTCCACAACCGCATCGAGTTCTCCGCCGAGTGGTTCAAGAACAAGTCCACCGACCTGCTCTACAATGTGTCGGTGCCCCTGAATGCCGGTGTGCAGAACACCAGCGTGACGATGAACGCCGCCTCGATGGAGAACACGGGTTGGGAATTCTCACTCACCTATCGCAACAACGACCACGCCCTGAAACATCAAATCAGTGCCAACATCAGCACCGTGCGCAACAAGGTGACCGCCTTGAGCACCGGCAAGGACACCCAGATTGACGGAGCCTATATCACAAGGGTGGGCGAGGAAGTCGGCAAGTTCTATGGCTGGCAGTATGGAGGCATCATCCGCACACAGTCACAACTCGACCAGTTGAACGAGAACGGCCGTCTGGCACACAACAACCTGGAACTGTCGAAGCAGCAGGCCGACCCGACCTATGTTCCCAACATCGTCGATGCAGGCAACTGGACCTACCAGCCAGGTGCTCAGGTGGGCGACTGCTGGTATGGCGACGTCAATGGCGACGGACAAATCACCGATGCAGACCAGAAAGTGCTGGGCAGCGGCCTGCCGAAGATGAATTTCGGCCTCAGCGCACATCTGGAGTACAAGGGCTTCGACCTGAGCATCTCCACTTTCGGTGCACTGGGCTACCACGTGTCCGACCATATCTACAACGCCCTGAACAGCAGCTATGGCTATGGCAACAAGGATGTGGCCCTGGCCGACGCCAACCGCTGGGCTGAGGACGGCACTTATCTGTCGGACGTGCCACGTACGTTCACCACGGTCACCCATCCCGGTGGCACGCTGGCATGGAACGATTTGTTCAGCGACCGTCAGATTCAGAACGCCGCTTATTGGAAGATTGCCAACGTGGAGTTGGGATACAACATCCCCAACCGCGTGTTTGGCGGTTACATCACGGGTGCCCGCATCTATGTGTCGGCACAAAACCTCTATACATTCACTGGCTACAAGGGATACAATGTGGACTATGCCCCCGGCACGTTCACACCGGGCTACAACTACTGCTCCTACCCCTCGGCACGCAGCTTCATGTGTGGTGTTAATTTCACGTTCTAATATCTATAAACAAGCTACATCAATATGAAACTATATCAATTATCGTTAGCACTTTTGCTGGTTCTTGGCACGCTGACTTCGTGCGAAGACAAGTTGGAACTCATCAACCCCAACCAGCAGACCACCGCGACCTTCGGCAAGACGGCTTCCGACCTCGAGGAATGTGTCGTTGCCGCTTACAACCACATCCGCATGGAAGGATCCTACGCCCGTGTAGGTTATGGATACGACTTGTGCCGCGGCGACGAGGTATGGAACTCCAGCCAGGTGTGGTACCAGCCATTCGACGACTTGAACGCACCCGCCACCGAAGAGATGACACAGTGGGTGTGGCGTGAGTGGTACTACACCATCAACGTTTGCAATTTCATCTTGTCGCGCACCGTGGGTGACAACGCTGCGCTTGACGAAGGCATGAGGCGTGCAAAGGGACAGGCGCTGTTCCTGCGCGGACTGAGCTACTACAACCTGGTGGGCTACTACCAGAACCCGCCGCTCATCACCGACTACAGCCAATACGGCTCGCTCGACGGACTCTATGCTTCCAACAGCACCTATGCTGAAGTGTTGGAGCAGGTGGAGAAGGATTTCTCCGAGGCCATGACACTGCTGCCCAGCCGCGATGCCGGTGGCGAGTGGGCCAAGGGGCGCGCCAACAGTGGAGCCGCAGCCGGATACTACGCCCGTGCGCTGATGATGAATCACAAGTATGCTGAGGCGCTGGCAGTGCTCAAGGACATCATGGCTGGCACCTACGGCCACTATGAGTTGATGAAGAACTATGGCGACAATTTCCGCGAGGGTTCACAATACGAGAACAATGCTGAAAGCCTCTTCGAGGTGCAGTTCCTGGACTATGGCACGCAAGGGACCGACGAGGAATGGACACCGGTGAACACCAGTTCCAACGCCACCCAGGCCCATGCCATAGAGAGCAACTTCTGCCCCGGTTCCTTCGGCGGATGGGCCGACCTGTCGGCTTCCCCATGGCTCTACCAGCTCTTCAAGCAGGAGCGCACCACCGATGGCAGGCTCGACCCGCGTCTCTATTGGACCATCGGCACCTACGAGGCCGACTGGGAAGGCTTTGAGAACGGCAATGTGTGCTACAAGAAAGGCATGGACGCCATCGACAACGTGGTGACCAACAACAACAACGGCGGTCTGCCCATCGCCAAGTGGACCAACATGCGCACCAACCTCTACGAGTCGGTGGTCACCGGTCTGCATTGCGGCATCAACCTCCGCATGATGCGCTACAGCGACGTGCTGCTGCGTGCTGCTGAGTGTGAGAACGAGGTCAACGGACCCACACAGCAAGCCATCGACTGGATCAACCAGGTGCGCAACCGTGCACAGCTGCCAGGCTTGAAGCTCGCCGATTTCAACAGCAAGGACAAGCTTTTCGAGCAGATTGCCAATGTTGAGCGTCCAAAGGAGTTCGGATGTGAGTTCGGACGTGGCTTCGACCTCATCCGCTGGGGATTCTTTTACAGCACCGACCGTCTGCAACAACTCAAGGCACATGGCGCCGTGCTGCTGAGCAACGACCCCAGCGTGGTGAAGATGCCGGTGGACTATGCCACGCTGCCCAAGGCTGCCGACGGCACCTTGGAGAAGCCCTTCAAGACTTCATACGACACCTTCGTCCAAGGACATGAGTTCATTCCCATCTACCAGGGGCTTCTCAATGCCAACCCCAACCTGAAGGGTAATTCTGCCAACAGCAACACCAACAACTCCGCCTATTTCGCTGAGCAGGGATGGACGGTGCATCCTGTGGTGAACCTCTGATGGAAGCAAAGAAGTGATTAACAGTGAATAAGTAAGAAAGCAAAAATCATGAAATATCTCAATCAATTAACAACGGTCTTCGCTGCTGCCGCCATGGGTCTGATGGCCCTGACGGGCTGTGAAGGTGGCGACTTGTATTCCGTAGACGCACCCGACTGGATTTCTGCCAAGGCCGACTCCATCGCCGCTGCCAACACCCCCGAGGAGTTGGAAGGCATGATGGAAGATGTATATACCATCGGCGCCACCGACTATACCACGGGTTGGTGGGCTGCCTTCTCCAAGTATTATCAGATTGCCGAGGGACAGGTGTGGAATGCACAGTTCAACTTGAACATCAACCCTGCAGCTACTAATACCTATAAGAACTTCGCCATGATTCTCTGCAATGACGAGGACCGTGGCGCAGCCAACTACCAGGAGTATGGTGCCATCCGCTTTGACAACCAGCCGAGCGGCAACTCCGAGTGGGGCACTTACATCGACCGCAGCTGCGTGGAGAGCAACCTCACTTTCGATACCGACACCGACGACGGCGTTGACAAACTGGGTGGCAAGGTGACAGTGACCATCGACCGCACCGTACCCAACCTGTTCTATGTCAGAATCACCAATGGCGTGGTGACAAAGACCTACGTCCAGAAGACCGCCATGCCCAATCTCAACGCCGATCCCGGCAACACCAACATCCGGGCATTCATCGTGCCGGAAGGTTCCTATATCAATTTCCTGCAGACCAACATCGAACCCATAGGCGGATGCACTTCTGCCGAGGACAAGCTGCCATTGTCGATGAAGCTCAACGGCGTGCCACGCAAGGTGCTGCAAGGCACTGAGATGGCCGACGCCTTCGCCAACGTCACCGCTACGGTGGAATTCGAGCAAGGTGTGTCGAAGGCCGTGCCCTATGCCGACCTCATCCTGCAGGCCGTGCCCGACATGTACTCGCTGGGCAAAAAGACCATCGTGGCCGTGTACAACAAGAGTTACAAGGGCGAGAACTGCACTCCGGTCATTGCTTCTGAAGAGTTCGAGGTGGTCGACAAGATGTTCACATGCGTTGGCTCTGCCGACAATACCACCGCATTCTGGGGCGCTCACTCCGAAGCCATCAAGGTGGCTCCAAACGAAACCTTCGTCACCACATTCACCAATTACACCACCGGAGCCAACAACTGGAACAACTTCATCGTTGTCCTGGCTTCGCAGGATGGCTCCACCGAATATGGCGTGCTTCGTGCCGACAACTGGGGCTGGGGCACCGGATGGGCAGGCGAACAGCTCTCATCGGTGTGCAATCCCAGTGGTGGACAATCCGACTGGAGCTCATGGCTTGCTGCCATGGATGGCGCAAGGGTCACCGTATATGTCACCAACAACGGCAACGGCACGGCTGATGTGCGCACCGTCATGGCTGGCACCGATGGCAACACCTATACACAAGACTACATCGGACTGAACACCGTCACCAACCCCGACGACTTCTACTTCCACTTCACCGTGGACGGTTGCCACTTGGAGTTTGACGAAGTGGTAGGTGCCGAGAACAACTCCACTGCATTCTGGGGCGATCATTCCCAGGCATACCGCGTACCCGTGGGACAAACCCTCACCCGTCGCTTCAAGAACTTCACCAGTGGAGGCGCCAACTGGAACAACTTCGTGATTGTCCTGGCCTCCGAGGATGGCTCATATGAGTATGGCGTGCTTCGTGCCGACAACTGGGGCTGGGGCACCGGATGGGCAGGCGAAGAACTCTCCTCGAAGTGCTGGTCGAGCGGTGGACAGGCCGACTGGGCTGAATGGCTCGCTGCCATGGATGAGGCGATGGTCACCGTCTCTGTCACCAACAATGGCGACGGTACGGCAGATGTCAGATGCGTCATGGTGGGCAACAATGGCCAGACCTACACGCAGGACTATCTTGGACTGAACACGGTCACCAATCCGCAAGACCTGTTCTACCACCTCACCATAGACGGCTGCCACCTCGTCTTTGAATAGGCGCAGCTCGTAGCTGGTTTTGAAAAGCTCGGGGCAGGATGCATGTCCTGCCCCGTTTTCAATGGTTGCAGACTTGGATGCAAGCTGTTGGATTACGAGTTCGCACCCATGTCATTCACCATCATGCGCGTGAAGGTGGAAAAATAAACAAAGCATGACCCAATCAACAAAGGAAAAAGAGATGACACACAAATTGCTGCTCACATTGGCACTAGCGACCATATGCATGGCAAGTGCCGCACAGGGACCTCGCCGCGGTTTCCAGCGCGAGGCGTTCCAGACAGAGACCCCCATGGTCCACGACCCCGTGATGGCCAAGGAAGGAGACACTTATTACATCTACGCCACAGGAATGGGCATCCAGCAGATGACGTCGAAGGACCGCAAGACTTGGACGGTGCTGCCACAACCCGTGATGACGGTCATTCCAGGATGGACAACCGACTCCGTGCCTGGTTTCAGAAACCATGTGTGGGCGCCGGACGTCATCCAGTGGCATGGGCGTTGGTGGTTGGCATACAGCTGCTCCACCTTCGGCAGGAACGGTTCGGCGATAGGCCTGCTGAGCAGTCGCTCGTTGGCTGCCAACATGTGGAATGACGATGGCTGCATAGTGACCTCGCACGACTGGACGCGAGGCGCCGACGGGCAGATGACGGGCGACAATTGGAATGCCATCGACCCCAACTTCGTCATCGACGACAACGACACCCCGTGGCTCGTATGGGGGTCGTTCTGGGACGGCATCCAACTGGCCCGCCTTGACTCCACCATGCATATCGCCAAAGGAGTCAACCCCAGGACCATAGCACGTCGATACGACCCGAACTACAAGCCCTCGGAGCCCAACCCCACGTCGAAATATGCCGGCACGAACGCCATCGAGGCGCCGTTCATCTTCAAGCACGGTGGTTATTACTACCTTTTCGTGTCGTGGGACTACTGCTGCCGCGGTGCCAAGAGCAACTACCGCGTGGCCGTCGGACGTAGCAAGAGTGTCGAAGGCCCTTACCTCGACCCAACGGGCAAGGATATGGCCAACGGGGGCGGCAAGCTCTTCCTGGAAGGCGACAAGAAGGAATGGGAGGCGGCCGGACATTGTGCAGCCTACAATTTCGATGGTGAAGACATCTTCATCTGCCATGGATACAGTGCCACGCAAAACGGCAATGCCATGCTCATCCAGCGGCCTATCTCCTGGACTGCTGATGGATGGCCTGAGTTGAAACAGTGAATGTCGCCTTTTGGTTTTTAAATGCTCACCTTGCGGTTGAGCATTTTTTTTTGTAGAAAAGCATTTTTTAGGGGTGCATATTATTTGTGTAATTCGCGTTTTTTAATTAATTTTGCAAAAATAATCTAAATTAAAACGAATTACCTAATAACAAACCTATGAAGAAATTCTTTATCTGTATCACTCTCGCCTTGGTGGGAATGGTAACCTCGTGCGTTGACAAGGACGTGGAGGTGGATGCTGACAGCAGGCCGACATGGCTTGGGGGAAGCATCTTGGAGGAATTGAGGAATCCGGGAAAGCATGGACTGTTGACGGGTACGTTTGACACCTATCTCAAGTTGATTGACGACCTTGGATATGCCGAGGTGCTCAACAAGACCGGGTCGAAAACCGTCTTCCCCGCCAACGACGAGGCTTTTGCCAGGTTCTTCCAGAACAATGACTGGGGGGTGTCCAGCTACAATCAACTCTCTGACGCTCAGAAGAAACTGTTGCTGTATTCCTCCATGCTCGACAACGCCCTGCTGCTCGAAATGCTGCCCAATGTCTATAACGGCACCAACGAGCCGCTGAAAGGGCAGGCCATCCGTCATGAGTCCACTGTCAGCACCATCGACTCCATCCAGTGGATTGCCGGCAGGGAGCAGATGCCAAAGAACAATGTCTATTGGCAACCCTATTACGACAAGGGCATCCATGTCGTCTCCGACAACACCACACAGATGATGCTCCACCTGACAAGGGAGTTCATGACCAACAACGACATCACCGTGATGGGCGACAACAGCGACTTCGCCATCCTCACCGGAACCCCGTATCCGGAGAATGCGAAAACCGCTTACATCTTCAACGACAGGGTGATCAAGGGTGACCTCACCTGCCAGAACGGTTACATCCACCAAATGGAGGATGTCATCGTGCCGCCAGGAAATATGGCACAAGTGCTGAAAAAACACGACAACACCAGGTATTTCAGCCACATCCTCGACTATTTCGCCGTACCTTATTTCGATGCCGTCACCACGCAGCAATACAACGACTGGGCCGTCACCAACGGAAGGAGCACCATCGACTCCATCTACCAGGTGAGATATCTCAGTTCGCGTTCGCAAGGAGGCGAGGCTTTGGTGAGAGACCCCAACCGCCAGACCCTCTCCACCTCGCAGGTGTTAGGCTATGACCCGGGATGGAACGAATACCATCCGGCTGTCGCCAGGGCTGGCAACCTCGACATCCGCATCATGGACGTGGGTGCCTTCTTCGTGCCCGACGACAAGGCGGTGAGCAATTATTTCCTCCCCGGAGGAGCTGGGGCGTACCTCATCGACATCTATGGCAACCGACCCAACACCGCTGAGAACCTGATGGAGAACCTCGACTCGCTGCAGTCGAAAAACCCGCAGGTGCTCACCGCCTTCACACGCAACCTGATGAAGGCATCCTTCACCGCAACCGTGCCCAGCAAGTTCTCCACCATCCTCAACGACGCCAGCGAGAACATGGGACTCACCCTCGATATGGTCAACAGGAAGGAAAACGGGAAATATGACATCTCATTCGCCAACAACGGAGCCATCTATGTCATCAACGAACTGGTGGCCCCCGACGAGTACCAAGCCGTCATGGCACCAGCCTCCGTCTATCCCGACCTGCGCGTGATGAACTGGGCTGTGCAGGATGGCGTCGCCAACGGCGACTACCTCGGCGTGGACTTCAAGTACTACCTCCTCGCCATGAGCGCCAACTACGCCTTCTTCATCCCCGAGGATGCAGCCTTCGACTTGTATTACCTCGACCCCGCCAGCCTTGCACACCGCGAGAACAACCAGGCAACGGGACGCTTACAGCCCGACCTCCTGCATTTCTATTATGACAAGGCAGCCACCAACCAACCCTTCCTCAAGTGCGACCGCTATTATTACAACATGCAGACAGGACAGGTGGAGGGAGAGGCCAGGCAGGCCAACATCTCAGAGGTGAAGACCCAACTCGTGGACATCCTCAACTACCACACCTTGGTGCTCAATGAAGGCGACCTCATCGGTTCCAACCACTACTACAAGACCAAGCATGGCGGAGAAGTCTTTGTCGATGGCAACTTCGTAGGAGGCAGGGTGATGGGAGGCTTGCAACTCGAGCAACCCAACCTGTTCCCAGCACCGCAAATCAAGCAGATATACAATGAGAAGAACGGCAATGCCTACCGCCTCAGCCGAGTCGTGCAGCCGCCCACCAAGAGCGTTTATGCCGTTCTCAGCGAAAACAGCCAGTTCTCAGAGTTCCTCGAAGCATGCTCTGGTTTCGGAGCCACCCAGATACTCGCGTGGGCAGGCATCTCCGACGAGGTGAATCCCGCCACAGGGTCGTCGCAGCAGGATGCATACACCATCTTCACCCGCAACTACAAGATGGGTTCCACCAGCATCAGCGAGGCATGCCTCGACTACAATGTGAAGATGTTCAACACCTATAACTACACCCTCTTCGCACCCGACAACAGTGCCATGCAGAGGGCGTATGCACAGGGCCTGCCCAAGTGGGCCGACATCCAAGCACTCTTTGAGAAATACGCCGACCTCGACGACAACCATGCCGTCACTGCACAGGAAGAGTCAGACAAGGCCCTGGCCTATGTCAAGATCAAGGCTTTGCGCGACTTCGTGAGATACCATTTCATGACCAATTCCGTCTATGCCGACAACACTATCGAGGGAGGGCGTTACACCACGCTCAGCGCCGATGAGATGGGTGTGGCCAAGGAAGTCATCCTCTCCGGCGGGGGAGGGCAGTTGAATGTCTCCGATGTCACAGGGCACTCCGTGTCGGTCAGTGCTTCCGGTTCCAAGGTTTCCAACAAGATGGCGCGCGACTATTGGTTCAACAACAACAAGATGAGGGCCACGTCCATCGTCACCTCCTCCTTCTGTGCCGTGCACCAGATTTCGGAACCTCTCTATGGGGAAAGTTCCGGCCGCTTCGACGGGGCATGGGCCAACAGGGCTTCCTTCGCCAAGTCGAAGAAGATTTACAAGCAACGTAAAGCAAATCACGAACTCTAAAGGACAATGCCATGAGTTATAAGAAAATCATATCCATAGCACTGTTGTGTGTCGCCTGCCTGACGGTCACGGCGCAGGACATCCTTGTCTCGGGTACGGTAGAGGACGATGAAGGCCCCGTCGTGATGGGCAACGTCGTCGAACGCGATGCCAACAACCGTATCGTCTCCGCCACCCAAACCGACTTCAATGGCAATTTCAGCATGCAGGTGAAGAGCAAGAAAAACAAACTTGTATTCTCCTATGTGGGCGACAAGACACAGACGGTCACCATAGGTGACAATACCACTTTCAACATCGTGTTGGAGTCGGAAAACAAAACCCTCACCGAGGTCGTGGTGAAAGGTAGAAGCGGCAGTTCGGGAGGCCTCCGCATCCCCAAGAAAGAGATGACCGTCTCGCAGCAGACCATGAGCATGACCGACGTGGAGGGACTCGCCTTCACCTCCGTCGACGAGGCTCTCCAAGGTGAAATCGCAGGTCTCGACGTCGTCAGCAATTCCGGCAACCTCGGTTCGGGTACGCAGATGCGTCTCCGTGGTGTCACCACCCTCAGCGCCAACGCCAACCCGCTGATTGTCGTTGATGACAAGATTTTTGACAATCCCGATGAGGACTTCGACTACGCCAATGCCGACGAGGAGCAGTACTCCTCGCTCCTTTCCGTCAACGTGGAGGACATCGCCGACATCTCTGTGCTCAAGGATGCCGCCGCCACCGCCGTCTGGGGCTCGAGAGGTTCCAATGGTGTCATCTTGATTACCACCAAGCGTGGCGTTAGGGGAAAACCAAGGGTGAATTTCTCTTACAAATTCACCGGAACTTGGCAACCCGACGGCTACACGTTGCTCAACGGCGACGACTACACCATGCTGATGAAGGAGGAGTTCTACAACTCCACACAGAGGTCCGACCGCACCACCTCCATCGCCGAGTTGAACTATGACCGCACATGGAGCGAATATGAGAACTGGAACAACAACACCGACTGGGTGAAGGCCGTCAAGCAGTTCGGTGCCATGCACGAATACAATATCAACCTCTCCGGTGGTGGCGAGAAGGCCACGTTCCGCGTCTCTGCTGGTTATAAGAACCAGACTGGTTCCATCATCAGGCAGAAGTTCCAGCAATACACCACGCGCCTCGCCCTCGACTACTATGTCAGCGACCGCATCAGGTTCATCACCAACTTCGCCCTTACCTACACCGACAATTACAAGAACTATGAGGGCAACATCAACGGTGTGTCCAATCCAAGCCTCCTCTCCATCGCACAGACGCAGGCGCCCAACATGAGCATCTACAGGCAGAACGCCGACGGCTCGGACACCGACGAGTACTACCTCCCCAACCCCTACCAGTCGGGAAGGACACCCTACGACGGACCATACCTCTCTTATGACCTCAGGAACATACAGGAGTTGGGCAACCCCGTCGCCATCGCCAACCTCGCGTGGATCAAGGACAAGACCTACAGGCTCACGCCCGACTTCACGCTCAAGTACGACATTCTCGGCACATCGGCCACCAAGAGCAGGCTTACGTTCACCGGACGCGTCGATTTCGACATCTTCGCAGAGAGCAAGCCCACATACCATCCGGCATCGCTCGCCACCAACCAGTGGACCAGCAACGATTACAACCTCGCCACCAACTACGAGTACAACAGCACCAAGATAGGGGCGCGCACCGAACTGCTCTTCACCCCCTATTTCGTCAACAAGGACTGGTCGGCCTCCATGCTCATCAGGTATGAGATGAACATGACGAAAAACAACAACCAGACGGTCATCATGTACCATCTCCCCAACGGTGTCACCTCGTCAACCGTGGATGCCTTCAGCGGGACACCGTCGAGCGGCAACGGGCGTTCCAACTCCCAGAAGGTGCTCTACAACTCACACCTCTCTTACAAGGAGGGACGCTACAACCTCGGTTTCTCGCTCAGCGCCGACGGAAACTCCAAGTTCGGCCCCAAGAACAAGTGGGCGTATTTCCCCGGTGTCTCCGCACGCTACAACATCATCGACGAACCATTCATGGCGTGGTCGAGAAAGCAGGTCTCCATGCTCGGTCTCAGGGCCTCATGGGGTATCACCGGCAACGCACCCGACAGGGACTACCTCTTCTACAACACCTACAACACTTCCGCAGGCAACTATGGAAAGGGTAGCGACAGGGAGCCCTATGCCACCCTCGACGGACTGAAACTCGACAACCTCAAATGGGAGAAGACCACCTCATACAACATCGGATTCAACCTCGGACTCTTCCAGGACATGATCGAGGTGGACTTCGACTACTACCACAAGAACACCACCGACCTGCTTCGAGGCATCACCATCCCGTCGATGACAGGTTACTCCTCGCTCAGCTACGCCAACGTGGGACGGATGACCAATGACGGATGGGAACTCAACCTCACCGCAAAGAAGTTCATCAAGATTGGCAAGTTCTCCGCCGACTTCAGCGTCAACGTGGCGCAGAACTCCAACATCCTCGAGGAGATGGACGAGAGCGTGCTGCAGTCCATCAACGGCACCACATGGGACCCCACGCTAAGGGGTACTTCGGTCAACAACGGCAACACGCAGGCCAACGGCTATCCCATACGCGTGCAAATCGGTAACTCCCTCGGCTCCATCTACGGATACCACTGCAAGGGCGTATACCAATACTCCTACGACTATCTCGAGAACTACCGCAGGGAGAACAACCTCAGCACCGCAGAGTATGAGGCGTGGATCAACGACTTCCTCGCCAGCGGCAAGACCGCTCCCGTGGCCGTGGGTGCCGATGGAAAGGTGCTCATGACCAACGCCGGAAGGCCGCAACGCATGAAATACGCCTACGGCACCACGTCGGAATACGACTTCCAAGGCGGCGACCTCATCTATGAGGACATCAACCACGACGGACAAATCAACGCACTCGACGTGATGTACCTTGGCAACTCACTTCCGAAGGTCAACGGTGGTTTCAACCTCACGCTGAGGTATGGAAACTGGACCCTCAAGGGACGTTTCAACTACCGTTTCGGCAACAAGGTCATCAACCTTGCGAGAATGAGCCTGGAAAATATGTACAGCACCAACAACCAAAGCGCCACCGTCAACTACCGTTGGCGCAAGGACGGTGATGTCACACCCATACCAAGGGCACTCTACAACTCTGGATGGAACTTCCAAAACTCCGACCGCTATGTGGAGGATGGCAGCTTCGTCAGGTTCCAGAACCTGCAGCTCTCCTACAACTTCCCCAAGAAACTCATCAAGAATTGGGGTATCAGCACCCTCCAGGCATACGCTTCCATGAACAACCTCTTCGTGTGGACCAAGTACAGCGGCACCGACCCTGAAATCTCGGCTACAGGCTTCTATCCCGCCAGGGACCAGGCGAAGACACCGCGCTCGAAGCAGTTCACCGTAACACTCAACGTGGGATTCTGATAGAAGCATCGTCAAACTTTGAAACCATAAGGATATGAAAAGATATATTTCAATGATTCTTGCATGCATGGCACTCGTGTCGTGCGTGGACACCATCATCCTGCCCGACGACAAGACCGTGGACGAGGATTTCTGGCAGTCGAAGGAGGATGTGGCTTTAATGGTCAACTCAGCCTATGCCAGCATGGCCAGCGAGGCGCTGCTCACAAGGCTCGTCATATGGGGCGACTTCCGTTCCGACGAGATGGTGCGCTCCTCGGCACTCACCGGGGCCATTCCCGACGCGCTCGACGAGATTTCCACCGTCAACATGCAGACCACCAACACCTTCGCTTCCTGGAACTCCGTCTATTCCGTCATCAATTATTGCAACATCGTACTGGAAAGGGCGGAAGCGGTGATGCAGCTCGACCCCAACTACACGCAGTCGGACTACGAGTCAGACCGGTGCCAGATGCTTGCACTGCGCTCGCTCTGCTACTTCTATCTCGTGCGCAACTTCCGCGACGTGCCATACGTCACGACGGCATTCATGAACAGCAGCCAGGACATGCAGATACCGCAGTCGTCGCCTGAATACGTCATCGGACAAATCATACTGACACTCGAGGAGGTGGCATCCAATGCCAACATGCTCCGCTCCGACGGCATGCCAACCAGCGAATGGAGAAGGGTGGGGTGGTTCCGGCTCGACGCCGTCAACGCACTCCTCGCCGATGTCTACCTTTGGAGGGCATCCGTCTTGCACAGCACGGGCGACTACCAGAAATGCATAGAATATTGCGACAAGGTCATCGCCTCCAAGCGCAGCCAGCATGTCAGGGGACGCAACGAGGTGCAGGAGAAGGAATTCCCGCTCGCCGACGGCAACTCCTACTATTCCGACATCTTCGTCACACAGAATGCGGAGGAGAGCATCTTCGAGATACAGTCCACCGGCAACCTCGGCCTTTGCAAGTACCTTTACAAGTATAACAACAACAACAGCACGGAAGGATTCCTCAGGGCGTCGAACATCTTCGGCAACGGCACGCTCTTCCCCAATGGAGACCTCTCCACCAACAATTCCAGCAGCACCGACCTCAGGTTCTATTCCGCCTGCTACACCTCGAGCGACGACTATTATCACATCAAGAAGATGGTGTCGCAGCAAAACGTGACAACCAAGGCTGGTTCGGCACGCTCCAATGACAGGACCTACACGGCGTTCGACCAAAACTACATCGTCTACCGCCTCTCCGACGTCATGCTGATGAGGGCGGAGGCCATGGTGCAGCTCGTCAGGGACCTGCCCGAAGGTGCGAGCGACACTGAGAAGGCTGCCAACACCACGCTTCTGCAAGGCGCCTTCCATCTCGTGCAGGTGGTCAACACACGCTCGCTCTACACCGACAACCTCACCGACTCCATGAAATGGAACACCTACCGTTCATACACCAAGGACCAGATGGAGCGCCTCGTCCTCGAGGAGAGGCTGCGCGAACTCTGCTTCGAAGGGAAGCGGTGGTATGACCTGCTCAGATACAACTACAGGCACGTCGAGGGTGTGAACTACGCACAGACCTTCGGCGAGCAGATGCAAAGCCTTGGGTCCAATGAAATCAACCTCGTGGACAATTACGAGGAGATGCTCAACCTCGCCACCAGGAGCAGGGGAGCCGACGCACCGGCCATCAAGGCCAAGATGCGCAACGAGGCATACCTCTACATGCCCATCCCCAACGCCGACATCATCGTCTGTCCACTGTTGGTGCAGAACCCGGCCTACAGGACTTCAGGAGATTTTGAAAAATCATATTAAAGGAAGGAGGAACTGATATGAAATACGAAATGAAAAGAACATGTGGACGCATCCTGGCCGTCGTCGCCCTTGTCGCTGGCATGGCGACCCTTGCCGGCTGCAACCCCGAGCCAGACGAGTCGGACCTCTATACCGCAACGGGTGAGACCGCTGCCGACTACATCAAGCGGAAAAGCGAACTGACCTCGTTCGACTACATCCTCACGCGTGTAAGGCTCGACCGCAACCTATCCTCCTATGGGGAATACACTGTCTTCGCACCCACCAACGAGGCCATCGCAGCTTACATCGACAGCCTCTACAACGACACCGAGTGCCCCGTGCCGCACAACAGCATGACGGAGAACTCACTCGAAGGACTCTCCGACAGCCTTTGCAACGACATCGCAAGATATCACCTGGCTAGCGGCATACACAACACCATCGAACTCGGCGGCGGTGGCGTCAATGTCAACACCATGCTCGGGACGCCCGTGACCACCGAAGGCACCACCGACCCCATCGGACGAGTCACCATCAACAACAAGGCAGTGGTCATACAGCCCGACAGCCTCGTCACCAACGGCGTGGTGCACGTGCTCAACAACGTCATACCAAGGAGCACAAGGGTGCTCGTCAGCGAGTTGGAGCGCCATGAGGAATACAGCATCTTCGTCGAGGCACTCAAGATGACGGGACTCGCCGACTCCCTCACGCGCTACAAGAAAGACAGGACGTACACCATCTCCGACAACACCGACACCAGCGGCGAACCGCTCTACTCGCCCGAGGAGTGCAAGATAGCATTCACCATCTTCGCCGAGCCCGACGTCGTCATGAAGGAGAACGGCATCAACAGCATCGAGGACCTCATCGCATATGCCAACCGCGTCTATGGCGGGGCGGCGGCATGGTATGACTACCCGGCGGAGAAAGGCATCGCCATCAGCACGGGCAACGACTACACCAACCGCTTCAACGTACTCAACATGTTTGTTGCATACCACATCCTCTATGCAGGAATGCCCGAGACGGAACTGGTCTATGAGTACACCACCAAGTGGCTCACCACATGGAACTATGTCAACGGGGGAGAACCCTATGACTACTATGAGACCATGCTCCCGCACACCATTCTCAAGATATGGCAGCCGCAACCGGGGAAAATACTCTACATCAACCGCTACCAAACCTTCAACACGCTCACCGACCAACTGGCCAGCTATGGCAGCCAGGGCATGCACTCCCTCGTCAGGCAGGGCGTCAGGGTGGCAAGGTCAACAGACCCCAACCTCCCTTACCCCACCAACATCATGACATTCAACGGATACATCCATGGCATCAGGGGAATGCTCGTCTACGACGACCTCGTGCCGAAGGGCGTGCTGCACGAGCGCATGAGATTCGACTCCGAGACCTTCCTCCCAGAACTCATCAACAACGGCTTCCGCACCTCCTCAAGTGCCGAAATCAGCGTGCTCAACGGTGGGGGAAGCGGGTCGCGTGTAGCCTTCCCGCTCGACTATTTCGACAACGTCGTCAGCTACACCTCGGAGAACAGGTTCCGCACCAATGTCCGTGGCGCCTACAACGCCTACCAGTCCGACTGCTTCCAGGGCTGGGGCAACTACGACCTCGCAGTGAAGATGCCGCCGCTGCCGACAGGCACCTATGAGTTCCGCCTCTATTACGCCCCGATGAGCCACGGCGGGATGATGCAGTTCTACATGGGCACCTCCAGCAACATGCAGACGATGATGGCGCTCGACATCCCCCTCGACGTGCGCATCGACAAGGAAGACCCACGCATCGGATGGACCGACTTCACCCTCGAGGACGACCAGGGCGTGGCCACCGACGAAGCCATGCGCAACCGTGGATACATGAGAGGCCCTTATGGCTTCAAGGACCATGCCGAGAACAACGAGTCGGGATTGGAGTACAACATGAGGCGCGGACACAGGAACGCCGGACTGCGACGCATCCTCGGACGACTCAACATCAAGCAGAGCGACGAACACTGGTTCAGATTCAAGAGCGTCCTCCCCGACGAGACAGACCTCAAATGGCAGCTCGACTTCGTGGAGTTCGTGCCTATCGACGTGGTGGACAACGACACCTATTCTGAAGACTGGTACTAAATCACATCATTGAACTTTTTATGAACAAAGTACTTATGAGAAGATTCCATTATATAGCCTGCACGATGATGGCGGCGATGATGCTCGTCGCCACCTCGTGCTCGGAGTTCGACGATTATAACGACGCTCCCAGCGATGCCACGGCCTCGGGCAACATGACGCTTTGGCAGAACATCACGCAAAACCCGCAACTATCCGACTTCGCTTCGTTGGTGAAAAGGACCAGGTTTGATGTCGAACTGGACAACACGAGGGCCTACACCGTGTGGGCGCCCCTCAACGGCACCTTCAACATGGGTGCCTACCAACAGCTCGACGACTCCACACTACTCGCACAGTTTGTCAAGAGCCATGTGGCGCAGTACAACCATGTGGCCAGCGGGAGCATCGACGAGCGCATACACACGCTCAACAAGAAGTCGTTCCCCTTCACCGGAAACGGCGACTACACCTACGACGGGGTTCACATCAGTGTGCCCAACCAACCCAGTTCCAACGGTGTCATGCACCTCATGGATGGAGCGGCGCAGTTCTTCCCCAACCTCTACGAGTACCTCTCCATGAGGCAGGGCATCGACTCGCTGAGAAACTATTTCCTCGGCTACGAACTCACTACCCTCGACTTGCAGAACAGTGTGAAAGGCTCTGTCGTGGGAGGTGTGCAGACCTACATCGACTCCGTCCTCATCACGACCAACTCACTCACACGGCAACTCAACGCCAGCCTGGACAACGAGGACAGCACCTACACCTTCATCATGCCCACCGACAAGGCATATCAGCAGATGTATGACAAGGTGAAGCAGAACTACAACTTCATCGCCACTACAAAGGTGCAGGACGTGGAGCAGTTTGCCAGTGCAAGCGCTACCAATTCGAAAAACGTCACCGTGAATGCGGAATACCTCTCCGACTCGCTCACCAGAAGGCACATCGTGCGCAACCTCATTTTCAGCAACAACGACGGCTACAACCGCTGGGTGGTGGGAAAGGGACTCTTCTCCGACACCCTACGCAGCACCACGAGGAACAAACTCTCCAACCCCAACGACATCCTGGCGCAGACCATCGAAAAGGTGGAGATGAGCAACGGCTTCGCCCACATCGTCGACAGCCTTGCCTTCTATCCATGGGAGACCTTCGCACCGGAGATTGAGGTGTCGCCCTCAAGGCATGTCGCCAACAAGTTCAACTGCTCTTCGCAGAACGTCACCTTCACCGATCCCGAAGGAAGGGTGTTCGGACCGGAGATAAAGGAGTTCAGGTACACATGGATTTATCCCACCAGCGAATATTCCAAGCCTGATGTGTTCATCTCGCTGCCCAACGTGAATTCCACCACCTACAACTTCTATTGCGTATTCCTGCCCTCTGCTTATGTAGCCAACGACTCCCTGCCCAACATCCTGAACTTCCAACTCAGCTACTGTGCGGCAAACGGAAACCTGGCCACCTACAACTTCAGCAAGGCGTATGCCGACAGCCTCCTCACAGGAGGGACGCTGCCAAGGGTGCCTTCCTCGGTGAGCATGACGACGGCCTTCACCAACGACCCGCTGAAGACCGACACCGTGTTCATCGGAAGGTTCCAGTTCCCTGTGGCATACAACGGACTGGGCGACGAATACAGGCCCAACATTCACATCAGCAACCCCATCAGCGTGTTCAACAAGACACAGATGTCCACTTACACGCGTGACATGCGCATCGCAGCCATCATCATGAGGCCTGTCGAGATGGATGAATTTGAAAAAGAACAATGAGTATGAAGCGTACACGATATCATTTCTTGCAGAAGATGGGTCGGAGACTCCTCTTCTGCACCATGGCGGCCACCATCTGCACCCTGCCGGCCATGGCACAGAACGAAGACGAAGAGACCATGGAGGTGGAAACGGCCATCAAGCAGCCACAACGCAAAGTGGTGGCAGACAAGTTCGCCACCGTCAACCTCAAGGGCGTCGTGACAGAGATGGGCAGCAACCAACCGTTGCCCGGCGTGCAGCTCCAGGCATTGGGATTCGTACGCTACAGCGCCATGACTGAGGAGAACGGTTCGTTCACCATCAAGGTGCCGGAATTCGCCACCGCGCTATATGTCAAGGCTCCCGGCTATATGCCACAACAGGTGGCCATCATCCCGGGCGACCCCTCGCAGACCATCGCCATCAAGATGATGAAAGACAAGTTCCAACCCATGTATGGCACGGGAACCGACTATACGGCCAAGGCCGAGGCTGGCATCGACCGCTTCGGACTCACCGTGGACAATGAGATGACAGGCAGGCTGGGCGGCGACGTGCGCATGATGATGCGGTCGGCGGCACTCGACGGCGGTGCATCCATGTTCATCAGGGGACTCAACAGCATCACCAGCGACGCACAGCCGCTCATCGTCCTCGACGGCGTGGAACTTGACATGCAGCGCGACAGGTATTCACTCCACGACGGACAGTTCAACAACATCCTCGCCAACATCGCACCCGACGACATCGAGAAGGTCACCGTGTTGAAAAACGCCACGGCACTTTACGGTGCAAGGGGCGGAAACGGTGTCATACTCATCGATACGAAACGCGGACGTTCCATGGCCACACGCATCGACGCCAACATCTCCGCCGGTGTGACGCTACTGCCCAGGCTGCCCAAACTGATGAACGCCCAGCAGTATCGCACCTATGCCACCGAGCTCCTCGGCACCATCGACGGCATCATGGAGAAGACCATCGACTTCAGGTTCCTCAACGACGACCCCAACGGCTACTACTACCATATGTACCACAACGACACCGACTGGAGCGACTACGTCTACAAGAATGCATTGACACAGAACTACAGCATCAACGTGCAGGGTGGCGACGACATCGGCATGTACAACCTCTCGCTCGGATATGTGGACGCCAAGTATTCGGCCAAGGAGAACTCCTTCAACCGCATGAACGTCAGGTTCAACACCGACATCAGCATCCTATGGAACCTCAAGACCAAGTTCGACATCTCCATCTCGAGGACCAACAACTTCCTCTTCGACAACGGAATGCCCGCCGACTTCACACGGGGCACGGTGGTGTCGCCCATTGCCTTGTCCATGATCAAGTCGCCGCTCGTCGCTCCCTATCAGTACAACGAGCACCTCAACAACGGAAAGGGTGGATTCTCATCACTCTTCTCCGATGCCGATGACTTGTTCTACCAGTTGGAGAGAAACCACGCCTACGACTTGGCCAACCCTGTCTCCATCATAGAGAACGCCCAGGGCGACAACAAGAACAAGGCAGAGAACACCTATTTCAATGTGCGTATAGAACCGGTCTATCAGATTGCAACCGACCTCAACCTCACAGCGATGTTCAGCTACACCCTCGACCGCAACGCACAGCGATATTTCAGACCCTTTGGCGACGTCCCCTCGTTCAACATCGCAGGGACGGGCAGGGTGTATGCCAAGACGCAGTCGATGTTTGCAAAGGAAAACAACATCGTCGGAAAACTGCAACTCGACTGGTCGCACCAGTATGGCAAGCACTATGTGGCTGCCTTCGCCGGAGCGAGATACAACTCCTTCACCTACGACTCCAACGACATCGCCGTGGAGGCCAATGGCGCCACCAGCGACAAGAACCCGTCGCTCGGATGGTCGGGATACCGCACCATCACCGGGGCCAACGATGAGTGGAATCAGATACAGGCCTATGCCAACGTCGACTACAACTTCATGAACCGCTATTTCGCCACGCTCACGTTGCTGGGAGAGTCCAACAGCCGCTTTGGCGAGAACGCCGACGGACTGAGCCTGTTCGGAGTGAAATGGGCGCTGTTCTCCAGCCTCCAACTCGGATGGGTGCTCACCAACGAGAAATGGTTCCCCAAAAACATCGGGGTGAACTACCTCCGCCTCAACGCCGGCTTCGACATCAGTGGCAACGACGGCATCAGCAACTATGCTGCGCGCACCAGCTACACCACCGTGCGCTACAACTACGACGCCATCGGAACGCAACTCACAAATGTCGGAAACGACAAGATACAGTGGGAGAGCACCAAGAAACTCAACATCGGCCTCCAGGCGTTCCTCTTGGACAACAGGGTGGGGCTGAGGTTCGACTACTTCATCCACAAGACCGACAACCTGCTTACACTCAAGACCTTCTCCAATCCCATCGCCGGCATCAACCGTTACTGGAGCAATGGCGGAGAACTGGAGAACACAGGTTTCGAGGGAACGCTCACCGTCAAACCCGTCGTGAGCAGAGACTGGAATGTGGAGGTGGGACTTTCCGCAGGCCATTACACCAACGAGGTGACCAAGTTGCCTGATGGCGCCTACACCTCCTCCATCTATGGCGACGACAACATCCTCACCTCGAAAGGAAATCCCGTGGCGATGTTCTATGGCTACAAGACCAATGGGGTGTTCGCCACGGATGCTGCAGCACTCGCGGCAGGCAAGGGTGGCTACCTCTACATGGAGGACCAGGCCGGACAGCGCCATGAGTTCAAGGCTGGCGACGTGCAGTTCGTCGACCTCAACAACGACGGCGTTGTCAACGAGAGCGACAAGACCATCATCGGAGACCCCAACCCCGACTTCTATGGCAACATCTTCGGTACGGTCAGTTGGAAGGACTTCACTCTCAGCCTCGTCTTCAACTACAGCCTGGGCAACGACGTGTTCAACTACCAGCGCATGGTGCTTAACTCTGGTTCCAACTTCTACAACCAGCAGGTGGCGGAAGTGGGAAGATGGAGGTATGAGGGACAGGTCACAGACATACCCAAGGCCACCTTCGCCGACCCCATGGGCAACAACAGGTTCAGCGACAGATGGATAGAGGATGGCTCATACCTCAGGCTCAAGTCGCTCCATCTCTCTTACCGCGTGCCCGTGCCGGGTTCATGGACATGGCTGCAGGGACTGTCCGTCTGGGCTGAGGCGCAGAACCTGCTCACCTTCACCAAGTATCTCGGCAGCGACCCGGAATTCTCCATCGGCAGCGGCGTCCTTTTCCAAGGCATCGACAGCGGAAACCTCGCTCATAGCCGGGCTTTCATGATGGGGTTGAAAATCAACCTGTAACATAACAATAAAAGGAAAAATCATGGAAACGATGAAACAGATCAAAATATTTGTTTGCAGCATAGTTCTCGCTTGCGCATGCTTCTCGTGCGCCGACATGTTGGAGACCGAGAGCACCAGGCAGACCATCGAGCCGGAACTCCTCGACAAGACCGACTCCGTCTTCTATGGCTACGGCATCCTCCAGGCCATGCAGCAGTTGGCCGACCAATATGTCTTCCAGGGTGAGATGAGGGGCGACTTGGTGAAAACCACCGTATATACCGACAACAACCTCAGACAGTTGGCCAATTTCTCTGCCAACACCACCAACAGGTATGACTCCGCGTATGTCTATTACAGGGTCATCAACAACTGCAACTACTATCTCGCCAAGCGCAACACCGAACTCTACACCGGGTCCACCAACGTGGTGATGAACGAATATGCGGCGGTGGCGGCCATCAGGGCGTGGGCCTACCTCCAGTTGGGAAGGAACTATGAGCGGGTGCCGTTTTTCACCGAGCCACTCACCAAAATCACGCAGATTGATGAGAACAAGTATCCCGAACTCGACCTCCAAGGCATCGTGGAACAGTTGGCTCCAGAACTGGAGAAATACAAGAACTACAAGGTGCCCAACTACGGACTGACGTCGGGACGCAGCGTCGGCTCGCCCAACTGGGAGAGTGCCGCCAAGACCTTCCTGCCCAGCCTTTGCTTCATACCCGTGGCAGTGGTCCTGGGCGACATGTACTTGGAGACCGGCAACTACGATGCGGCTGCAAAGACGTATGTCACCTATCTCACACAGGTGGCAGATGCCACCGGCAGTCCTTTCCTCGCACCCATGGTGTCGAAGAGCATCAGGTCGGGACGATTCGGGGAAGCGGGTGACGACGACCTGCCCGACCCCAGCCTCATCGGGGTGCAGATCACCACCTCGCCGTCGTGGGGCGGCATCTTCGCACGCAACTCCGTGTCGGACATCATATCCTACATACCCATGGCGGTCAACCGGCAGAACGGATGCGTCACCAACGTGCCGCTCGCCTTCGGTTTCAACTACTACGCCACGTCGGAGGAACTGAGCGCCAACGGAAACACCAACCCCTATGTCGATGAGATACAAATCCAGGTGTCCGACCAGCTCAACCTCCTCTCTGACTCCACGGAGTACTATTACTACGCTCGCGGTGGCATCAACGACTTCGACAGCATCAATGCGGCCAACTGCGGCGACATGAGGCTCAGGAGCATCATCCATCAGACACTCGTCGACGACTCCACGCACCAGTGGATAGACAAGTACAAGTATGCCAACATCGTACTCTACCGCACCAGCACCGTCTTGTTGCATCTCGCCGAGGCCTTCAACCGCCTGGGGATGCCCGATGCCGCCTTCGCCATCCTCAAGGACGGACTGAGCGAGAATCTCATAGAGAGGAACACTCTCGGGGAGTATTACGTCAACTACCTCTCCGAAGAAACTCGGAACATGTTGCAGACCACATACCCGCTGCTCTCCCAGGAGAACCTCTATCTCTTCCCCAAGGCGACTGCTTTCGGCATCCACACCCACGGGGCGGGGAAGGCCGCCAGCGACTACGCTGGAGCGTCGGGGCAGGGTGGCACCAGTTACCAGACGGGCAAGTCGCCTTACAAGCTCGACCGCATCGTGGGAAAGAAGATGAAGGAGATTGCTGAAACCTTCGGCGTGAATGTCGGCGCTACCAAGCAGGACACCATCAACGCCGTGGAGGACCTCCTCTGCGACGAGTACGCCCTGGAACTGGCCTTCGAGGGCAACCGCTACTACGACCTCATGAGGCTCGCCCGCCACAAGAACGAGGCCGGCCTCTACGACGCCAACTTCGGCAGCAGGTGGTTCGCCAGAAAACTGGCCCACAAGAACCCCGTGGTCAATCTCGAAGACCGCAAAAACTGGTATCTGCCTTTCAAGTGATTATATAGGAGGCTCTAGGAAGTTCTAGGAAGCCCTAGTATCCCTAGGGCTTCCTAGTCATTCCTAGAATCTCCTAGTCTTTCCTACAACTTCCTACAACTTCCTAGAGTCTCCTACAGCTTCCTACAACTTCCTACAACTTCCTAGAGTCTCCTATAAAAATCCTCATCCCATGCAAGAAGAAGAAAAAAACGAGGTCGAGTTCATCCCCAGTGAATTCACTGCCAAGCTCTCTCTGAGCTATGCCCCAGGCATCAAGGCTGGGTTCGCATCGCCAGCAGAGGCATACGAGGTGGATGTCCTCGACTTCAACAAAGATATGATACGCCATCCCGACACCACCTTCTATGGGCGTGTCAGGGGAGACTCCATGATGGATGCTGGCATATGCGATGGCGACATCCTTGTCATCGACCGTTCGCTCATCCCGCGCAACGGCGATGTCGTAGTGGCGTATTATGACAACAAATATACTGTGAAATTCTTTGACAATACGCACCTCGACGAGGGCTTCATCGACCTTGTGCCGGCCAACAAGGATTTCAAGTCCATACGCATCACCGCCGAGGACCAACTCACCATCTGGGGTGTGGTGCAATACACCATCAAAAACTGGCACGTGCCAAGATGATTGGTAAAGGTTAAAAAATGTACGCCCTCGTTGATGTGGACAACTGTTATGTGAGCTGCGAGCGAGCCTTCAGGCCCGACCTCGTGGGCAAGCCCGTCGTCGTGCTTTCCAACAACGACGGGTGCGTGGTGGCACGCAGCAACGAGGCGAAACTTCTCGGGGTGAAGGACGGGACGCCCTTCTTCCAATTGAGGGACCTCTTCCCGCAGCACCACATTTATGCCTTTTCCTCCAATTACGAACTGTATGGCGATATGACGCGGCGACTGATGAACATGGTGCGCAACGCCTCGCCGGAGTTCCACCGTTACAGCATCGACGAGGGTTTTTGCATGCTGCACGGCATGGAGAAGGTGGACCTCAAGGCGTGGGGCGAGGACCTCTACCGGAGCATCCTGAAGGGGCTTGGAATGCCGGTGAGCATAGGCATAGCACCCACGAAGACCTTGGCGAAGGTGGCCAGCAGGTTTGCAAAGCGCTACCCGGCCTACAACCACTGCTGCATCATCGACGACGACAACAAGAGGGAGATAGCCTTGACGCTCCTCCCCGTCGGCGACGTCTGGGGCATAGGGAGAAGATGGGAACGGAAATTGCAAGGGATGGGGGTGCGCACGGCATACGACTTCGCCTCGCACACCCAGTCGTGGGTGAGGGCCACTTTCAACATCGTTGCGGAGCGCACGTGGAAGGAACTCAACGGCATCGACTGCATTCCCGTCGACGACATGGAGATGGTCACCAAGAAGAGCATCATCACCTCGCGTTCTTTTCCCAAGAACCTCACGAGCATCGACGATGTGAGGACTCACGTAGCGAACTATGCGGCGAAGTGCGCCGCGAAATTGCGCAAGCAGCACTCCGTGGCACAGGTGGTGGGCGTCTTCGTCGACACCAACCATTTTAGGGAGGACCTGCCGCAGTATGGCATGTTCCGCACCGTCGCCTTGCCCACGCCGTCGGCTTCCAACATCCCCATCACCCAGGCGGCCATGCGGTGCCTGGAGATGGCCTTCATTCCTGGTTTCCAATACAAGAAGGCGGGGGTGATGGTGCTCGACATCTCTCCCGATTCGGCGGTGCAGACCAACTTCGTGGACTATGACGCGGAGCATTATGAGAAGATGCGGAAAATCGACGAGGTGATGGACCACATCAACAAGGTCAATGGCTCGGAGACCATCGTGCTGGGTGCACAGCAGTACACGGCGAAAGACGGAAAGGGAAAGGCGGGGCAGTTTGCGCAGGCCATCAAGCGCGACCTGAAAAGTCCCAACTACACCACGCGGTGGTCTGACATCATTGAAGTGGAGTGAGATGATGTCATTGGCTCACAGGCAAGACATTTTTCCTCCGTTGTCAAAAAAATGAGTTTTTTTGAACATCTTCCCAAGAAAATGCTTATCTTTGTGGCATCATTACAAAAATCGACTACCATGGCAATGATCAAATGCAGGGAATGTGGACAATTGATTTCCGACAAGGCTGCGAGATGCCCCAGATGCGGTTGCCCGTCCATGAGAATGAGTGAACAAACACAGTATCAAAGGTATGATACCCCGCCTCCGGCAAGAAACGACCATGGGGGAGGTAATCGGCCTAACAATAATTTGTTGTATGCCATCATTGCCGGCCTGCTGGTTATCATTGCTGGCGGTGCGTTCTTCTGGTATAACTCGTCAAAGCAAGAGCAGAAAATCCAACAAATGATGGACCAGGTTGCCAAGACAGAAGAGAATACACCCACGAAAGGGGAAGAGGCGGCTCAGCAAACCCCGGAAAGCACTGTTCAAGAAGCGAAGCAAGAGGTGAAGCAGGAGGCAAAGCAAGAAGTGCAGGTGGTGCAACCTGCCCCGAAGCCACAGCCGGCTGCAACTTATACGCCGCCCAGGAGCTACTCGCTGAGTGGCATCTTGAATGGCGACTATGTTACGTTCGAACTTTATCCCAATGGCTCTTCCTCTGTGAGCGGTGTCTTCACCAACTATACCATCAATGTCGCTTTCAATGTGAGTGGAACATTGACCGACAGCAAGATGAGCCTGCGAAGCGTGAACCATGGAAAATGGCGCTTCAGGGCATCCAGACATGGCGGATCGTATCGAGGGACTTGCACCAACGGTTCATCAACATATAGTTTTGAAGTTCAATGACACATCACACCATGACACTACATCTGCCCCTCTTACTGGTTGGAGCATTGGCAATAGCATGCATTGGCCCTAAAAAGGAGTCAAAGCCAACAACACCTGACAACGACACCACACCCCGGCAACAGGTAGTCTACAAACAAGAAAAGGACACGAAGGACACCGTGCCAACGCCCCAAAAAGGCGGCAGCACCATTCAAGACAGCGTGTTCTATAGCAATGTGCTTGGAAGCAACCGCAACTACACGGTCTACCTGCCACCATCATACAAGACTGACACGCGCCGCGAGTATCCCATATTATACCTGCTCCACGGCATGTTGGACGATAACCGTTGCTGGGCAGAACGTGCACATCTGCAGGCCGTCACCGACTCGCTGATATCACAAGGAAAGTGTTGTGAGATGATCATCGTGACCCCATGTGCCGGAGGCAAGGCCAACGTGGATTGGAATGGCTATTTCGACATGCCAGGGTGGGCTTACGAGAGTTTCTTCTTCAAGGAATTCCTGCCATTCATCGAGTCGCATTACAGGGTGAGCAAAGCCAAGGGTCAGCGCGCTGTAGCAGGGCTCTCCATGGGTGGAGGGGCTGCCACAAGTTACGCACAACGTCACCTCGGCATGTTCAGCGGCTGTTATGCCATGAGTGCACTGATGGACATCGTGCCTCTTCCCGGAAGCAAGGCCGGCAAGAACAGCAAGGTGGGATTGATGAGCACGTCGGTGGCGGAGAAGAGTTGCACCAAATTCGTTCAGAACGCCAAGGATTCCACCTTGGACAGTCTGCGCAATGTGAAATGGTATGTGGATTGCGGAGACAAGGACTTCCTCCTCCAGAAAAACCGCGAATTCATTGCTGCAATGAAAGCGAAAAAGATACCTCTCAGTGTGCAGATACGCAAGGGAACACATTCCTGGCAGTATTGGCATTCAGGACTTTTCATTTGCTTGCCGTTCATCAGCGATTCCTTTGCAAAGGAGCAATGAGCAGTCCGCTATTCCAAACGTTATAAGTAGAGCTCTCGTCCCTTTAACTTCCCTATAACGATAAAAGTGAACATATGTCCCTTTAACTCCCCTTTAACTCCTCTTTAACTCCCCTTTAACTCCTCTTTAACTTCCCTTCAACTCCTGAAAGTTGAGCAAATGCGAAACTTGAATGGAACTTTCGCAGGAGTAACCCTGATTTGTTAAAAAAAACAAATAGGGTTGTTCCTTGCATTTTTTTTTGCTATCTTTGCAGCAACATCCTAATAAAGGCACTTATTTTACTACTTTTCTAACAAATGCCATCCGTCATGTGGAGGGCGAATGATTGATAGGGATTATGAAAAAAGTTTACTTCACAATCTTATGTCTGCTGGCTTGCGCTCACGTCTCGTTCGCGCAAGTGAGATGGAATGCGGATTATCAAGCTTATATTGACCAGTACAAGGATATCGCCATTGAGGAGATGATGGCCTACCGCATACCCGCAAGCATCACGCTGGCTCAGGGGCTGCTAGAAAGCGGGGCGGGGAAGAGCTATCTCTCGCGTTATGGCAACAACCATTTCGGCATCAAGTCCAATGGCTGGACGGGAAGGACCATCCGTCACGACGACGACCAGAAACAGGAGAAATTCAGGGCCTACGACTCCGTCAGGGAGAGTTTTGAGGACCATAGCAAATTCCTCGCTTACAGGGAGCGTTACAGTCGGCTGTTCCAACTGAATATGACCGACTACGTGGGATGGGCGCAGGGGCTCAAGGACTGCGGTTATGCCACCAACCCCAAATACGCTCAAAGGCTCATCAGCATCATAGAGACCTATCAACTCTACCAATACGACACCATGACGCCCGCAAAGGTGGAAGAAGTGGTTGTGGCGGCGGAAAAAGAGACCAACACCACCAAGAGGACAACCTATCAGGTGCACAAGATCAACGCCTACAACCAGAACTTCTATGTTTATGCCCGCAAGGGGGACACCTTCGAGAGCATAGGCAAGGAACTGGGGGTGTCGGCTTCCAACCTCGCCAAATTCAATGAGCGCGAGAAGGAAGAGCAGCTCAAGGAGGGGGATGTCATCTATCTCCGCAAGAAGCAGAAAAAGGCCGACAAGAGGTATAAGAACCAGTACCACGTGGTGAAAGCGGGCGAAAGCATGTACCTCATCTCGCAATTGTATGGCATGCGTCTTTCCAGCCTATACAAAATCAATCGTCTCGACGCCAATTACCAAATCAAAGTTGGCGACAAACTCAAGGTTTGTTAAATCGGCACTACATCCTATTGATGATGCAGCGGTGTGTGATTGCGACGTGTCAAAAAAGGCGACATCAATGACAGAGAAGGAGAAAATGATTGCGGGGGATTGCTATTCCGCCGTCGACCCGCAGTTGTTGGCGGAACTGGTGGAGACGCAGGAGATTCTCGTGGAATACAATGCTTTGCCGCCTACCGATAAGCTTCGCAAACGTGAAATCCTCCTGTCGTTGCTTGGCCATGTCGCAGACAACGAAGTGATCATCAACCAGCCTTTCCGCTGCGACTATGGAAAGCAAATCAGTGTGGGGAAGCGCTTCTTCGCCAACTTCAATTTCACCGTGCTCGACGAGGCGCCTGTCACCATCGGCGACAATTGTTTCATTGGACCCAATGTGAGCATCTATACCGCGTGCCACAGTACCGAACCCGTACAGCGAAACAGCAGGGTGGAATGGGCAAGGCCCGTCAACATCGGAAACAACGTGTGGATAGGGGGGAGCGTCACCATCCTTCCGGGGGTGAGCATCGGCGACAATGTCACCATAGGTGCCGGGTCGGTGGTCGTCAAGGACATCCCTTCCAACTGCGTCGCTGCAGGAAATCCATGCAAGGTGGTGAGAAAATTGATGATTGAAGATTGATGTGCTTGGTTGGGGAATCCCCAAGGAAGTCCCCAATGGCAACTCCGCCATGCATGTTTGAAGTGTGCTCAATCCCCTTTTAGGAATGGAAAAGGCCACGAGGCATTGGTGAGTCCACTTCCTGAAATGGACTCAGTTTTATTATTATTCATCTTTTCTTTGTTTTTTCCTCCTTTTTCCTTATTTTTGCAACATTTAATGCAACAACAGGAAAAAACGCTATGGCTAAAAGTATCGTTTTGGAAAAAGGCACCACGCTCCAAAGTGGAAAATATGTCATACAAAGAAAACTTGGCCAGGGAGGTTTCGGCATCACCTACGAAGCCACCTTGGTGAAGCTGAAGAAGCGTGTAGCGCTGAAGGAAAGCTTTCTGAGTGGAGTATGCGGACGTGGTGGCGACGGGAAGACCGTGGTCGTACCATTGGATGAAAACGTGAGCTTCTTTGAGAAACAGAAAGAGAGGTTCATGGACGAGGCTCTCCGACTGGCCAACCTTTCCAATCCCCATATCGTCCCGGTGTTTGACTCCTTCGAGGAGAACGGCACCTACTACTATGTGATGGACTTCATCGAGGGTGAGAGTCTCAGCGACAAACTCAAGCGAGGAGGCAAGCCGTTTGATGAAGGCAGCGTGATGGTCATTCTCGACCAGTTGTTGGATGCTTTGGATTGCATCCACAGTGAAGTGCCACCTCTCTGCCACCTCGACATCAAGCCGGCCAACATCATGATGAACAAGAAGGGAAAGGTCATATTGGTGGATTTCGGCGCCAGCAAGTATGCATCAACGTCGGATGTCTCCGTGTCATCCTCTTCTGTAGCCTACACCCCCGGCTATGCCCCCTTCGAGCAAGTCTATAATGACAGGAAGAACATGGGGCCGTGGACAGACTTCTATGCTGTTGGAGCCACGTTGTTCTGCTTGTTCACCGGTGAAAGACCCTCACCACCCACCGATATCTTCCAAGACTCCACGCCCGACAAGCATGCCTCCATTCCTCTGCCAGGCTCCTTGAGTCCGATGATGAAAAAGCTGATACTATGGATGATGTCACTCCCCCAAAACGACCGTCCAGAGTCCGTAAATCAAATACGAGACTTCATCAGCCAATATAAAGTAACTGATGGCTATGGAAAAACTGGTGGCCATGGCGGACAGGATGAACATCATGAAATGGATGAATTAGAGGATGGCGATGAACTCATTGTCATATCCGCCTCTCAATCTCCCGTCGATTCTTCCGATTCCTCCGCCCATTCCGATTACTCAGAAAAAACCACCCCTCCTGCTGCCAGCCGCGAGGAGACTGCCTTGCCGGACGACCTCCAAGTCCCTCCTGCTGCCAACTGCGAGGAGACTGCCTTGCCGGACGACCTCCAAGTTCCTCCTGCTGCCAGCCGTGAGGAGACCGCAATAGTCGATGAGGGTGGAGCCCATGGCTTGGGCAACTTCGATAGGCCCCAAACCCCAAAAGACTCCAATGCCTCCAAAAGCTCCAAAGAGTCAAAAGTCCCCAAAGGCTCCAAAGAGTCAAAAGTCTTTAAATCTCCCCAAAAAGCCAAAGAGTCAAAGGCTTCAAAAGATTTCAAAGTTCCCAAAGATACCAAGTCTCCTAAAGCCTCAACAACCTCAAAATCTCCTAATCCTCCTAAAGCCCCTGCAACAGGCAAGGTTGGTGTTCCCGGTCCGGAACCTCGTAGTAATTGGATGAAGCCGGTGGGGTATGCCATAGGCTCCGTACTTGCTTTGCTCTTGCTGTTGGCAATTTTCGGGGTCTTCAGCGACTCCGATTCATCGCAGGTGGCAAAAATGGAAGGTTCGAAAAAGGAACAAGTGCGTAAAGAGAGGGTTCAGGAAAAAAAGACTGAGCCGGAACAGACAGTTCAGGAAGAAACTCCTGTTGAGAACCAGATGGTTGCGGAAGAAGGGACAGATACCACGACCTTGGCCTCAGAACAAAAACCACAGGAAACAGCACAACCTGAAGCGCATGTAAAGAATGATGACCCCAATGAGGGTAAATATAAATCTTATCTTTCTGAAGCACGTGCTGCATACAACAGGGCCAATTATGACGGAGCTTTGGCTTCCCTCAACAAAATCAATGCTTTGGGGAAAACCTATTCCAACAGGAAGGATGTGACGGGACTGCGTTCGCAAATCACGTCGGCAAAAGCGGCTAAAGACAAAAAGCAGATGGAAGAACAGGACAAGAAAAAGAAGGAAGAACAGAAGCAAAAGGAAATCGACCAAAAATGCCGTTCTCTATTCAGTAATGCAAGCGCAGCCTATAAGAATTCAAATCTTGACGCCGCTGACAATTATATACGGCAGATAGAAAGCCTTTCTCCAAGCTATGCAAGAAGAAGTGAGGTGACGAACTTGAAAGCCAATATCAAGAAGTCAAAAGCCAATCTGAATAAATGGGGGCTTTGATTCATAACATTCATACAATCATTTTCTTCATACAACATCATGAAACATCTCAAATGCATATTCCTGCTCTTCTGGGCAGTACAAATCACCGCTTTCGCACAGACACCCTGCGACGACATCAATACGGCCTTGCGAAAAATCGATGAATTAATAGTTGATGGGAAACTCGACCAGGCTCTCACTGCATTGAAAAAAATCAAAAACGACCCCAATGTCCGCAACTGCGACAATATGAAAGTCGTGGAGTATAAAATCAAGGATATCGAGAGCAAGATGCCTCAAAACTCCATGACACCCCAAACCGAGGCCGTGAAATGGTACCGCAAGGCGGCTGAGCAAGGGAATGCTAACGCCCAGTGTAATCTTGGGCTTATGTATGAAAAAGGTTATGGTGTGTCCAAGGATTACGCTGAGGCCGTAAAATGGTATCGCAAGGCGGCAGAACAGGGGAATGCCCAAGGGCAGAGTAACCTTGGCTATATGTATCAGTGTGGCTTAGGTGTGTCCCAGGATTACGCCGAAGCCTTGAAATGGTATCGCAAGGCGGTAGAACAGGGGAATGCACACGGTCAGAATAACCTTGGGTTTATGTATGAAAAAGGCTATGGTGTGACCAAGGATTACGCTGAGGCCTTGAAATGGTATCGAAAGTCGGCAGAACAGGGGAATGCAACCAGTCAGTATAACCTTGGGGTTATGTATGAAAATGGCTATGGTGTGACCAAGGATTACGCTGAGGCTGTGAAATGGTATTGCAAGGCGGCGGAGCAGGGATATGCAAAAGCCCAGTGTAATCTTGGATGGATGTATCATAACGGCTATGGTGTGACTCAGGATTATGCCGAAGCGGTTAAGTGGTACCGCAAATCTGCTGAGCAGGGATATGCATTAGGGCAGGTTCGCTATGGCTTTGTGTACGAAAAAGGTTATGGTGTATCTCAAGACAAGGTAGAGGCAGTAAGATGGTATCGCAAGGCGGCAGAGCAGGGGAATGTTTATGGCCAATATAACCTGGGAGTGATGTACGAAATTGGAAAAGGTGTGGCCAAGGATCTTTCCGAGGCAAAGAAGTGGTATGAGAAAGCTGCTGCACAAGGGTATGAGGATGCCAAAGCAAGGTTGAAGGTGCTGAATGGGAATTGATAACCTTGTGGCCCGGTTCTTTTCAATCTTTTCCACCATATCGTCATATGTCATATCAATTTAAAAGATAAACAATCGCACAGACACCCTGCGACGACATCAATACGGCCTTGTTGAAAATAGACAAATTAATAGTTGATGGGAAACTCGACCAGGCTCTCACAGCATTGAAAAAAATCAAGAACGACCCCAATGTCCGCAACTGCGACAATATGAAAGTCGTGGAGTATAAAATCAAGGATATCGAGAGCAAGATGCCTCAAAACTCCATGACACCCCAAGTATGATTTGGGTAATGATTATTATTATGGTAGAAATTGTAGGTCCAAAGACTATGTAAAAGCAGCTGAGTGGTTCAGAAAAGCAGCTGAGTATGGGTATTTGGGAGCGCAGAAGAGTCTTGAATGGATGAATCAAACTGGTTCTGATGAAGAAATGTATTACGCAAAGGCTGTGGACTGGTATCGCAAGGCGGCAGAACAGGATGACGCAACAGCCCAGAGCAATCTTGGATGGATGTATGAATTTGGTTTGGGTGTTCCTAAAAATTATTCAGAGGCATGGAAATGGTATTTCAAGGCAGCGGAGCAGGGAAATGCTTTGGGACAGAATCAACTTGGATGGATGTACCAATATGGTCTTTATGTATCTCAGAATTATGAGGAGGCCTTTAAATGGTACTTTAAGGCTGCAGAACAAGGGTTTCCTGCAGGACAGGTTAACGTTGGAGTTATGTATGATAAAGGATATGGCGTTTCAAAAAATTTCACGGAAGCCTTGAAATGGTATCGTAAGGTAGCAGAACAAGAATGTGTTGTAGCGCAGGTTTTACTTGGATATTTGTATGAAATAGGAGAAAGAGTGCCCAAAGACTTGACAGAGGCAAAGAAGTGGTATGAGAAAGCTGCCGCACAAGGAGATGATTTTGCCAAAGGAAGATTGAAGGTGCTGAATGGGAATTGATAACCTTGTGGCCCGGTTCTTTTCAATCTTTTCCACCATATCGTCATATGTCATATCAATTTAAAAGATAAACAATCAAAATTGAAAATCTGATAGTCGATGGAAAACTACAACAGGCACTTGATGCACTGAAAAAAATCAAGAACGACCCCAATGTCCGCAACTGCGAAAACATGAGGTTGGTGGAATATAAAATCAAGGACATCGAGAGCAAGATGCTACAAACTGCTGAAAAGATGTTTGAGCAAGGCGAGGATTATTTCCTAGGCAGAAATGGTAAGTCAAAAGACTATGCAAAAGCTGTGGAGTGGTACAACAAGTCTGCAGATCAAGGGAATGCTGATGCCATGATTCGTCTTGCAGAGTGTTATGAGGAAGGTTATGGCGTAGATAAAAGTGAAAGAAAAGGAGTGGAATATGAAAAGAAAGCCGCTGCTTTGGGTAACGCCAAGGCACAGTTTTGGCTGGGGAACACCTATACCAATGAATCGTATGGTGGCGAAACACGAAACTATGCAGAAGCCGTGAAGTGGTATCGCAAGTCAGCAGAACAAGGGTATGCAGGGGGGCAATATGGCCTTGGAAATATGTATTTTGTTGGTACAGGAGTGACCAAGGACTATGCCGAAGCCTTGAAATGGTATCGTAAGGCGGCTGAGCAAGATTATGTGTTTGCACAGAATCAACTTGGATATATGTATAATAACGGCAAAGGCGTGTCCAAGGATTATGCCGAGGCCGTGAAATGGTATCGCAAGTCGGCAGAGCAGGGGGATACAAGGGGTCAGAATAATCTTGGCTATATGTATCAGTATGGCTATGGTGTGCCCCAGGATTATGCCGAGGCCGTGAAATGGTATCGCAAGGCGGCAGAACAGGGGCAAGCAATTGGTCAGTTTAACCTTGCGTGTATGTACGAAAATGGCTATGGCGTAACCAAGAACTTGACAGAGGCAAAGAAGTGGTATGAGAAAGCTGCCGCACAAGGAGATGAGGATGCCCAAAAAAAGCTCAAAGAAAACATTTGGAATAAAGAAAGCTCGCTTGTAAAGGTGTCTGGTGTTGTCTATGAAAAGAAAGATGAGCCAATGATAGGGGCTATTATTAGGGAAAAAAATACTAATAATGGAGTTGTTTCGGATTTTGATGGTAATTTCAGTATATCTGTTCCTCTTGGTGCAGAGTTGGAAATCAAATATGTTGGATATAAGGATGTTACTGTAAAAGTGATTGATGATAACCCTATCAAAGTGTATATGAAACGCAGGTAATATGAATCACTCCATTCATACCAACAATTCAATATCGCATCCACTTAAACCTATAAAACTATTATGAAAATAATCAAATGCATGTTCCTGCTCTTCTGGGCAGTTCAAATCACCGCTTTCACACAGACACTATGCGATGACATCCGAGTAACTTTGTTGAAAGTTGACGAAATGATTGTTGAAGGTAAACTAGATCTTGCACTTGAAGAATTAACGAAAATCAAGAACAATCCCGATATGCGAAATTGTGACAATATAAGAGTGGTGGATTATAAAATCAATGATATCAAGAGTAAATTGTCGCCACCCTCTTTAACTGTCATTCAGATGGTTGATTTGGGCAATGATTATTTGAATGGTATAAATGGCAAAACTAAAGACTATGCCGAGGCTAAGAAATGGTTCGAAATGGCTGCTGAGCAGGGGAATGCAGAAGCATATCTTTCCATAGGATGGATGTACGATAAAGGTCTTGGAGTGTCTCAAGATTTAGCGGAGGCTATAAAATGGTATCGCAAGGCGGCAGAGCAGGGTAATGTATTAGCCCAAAATAATCTTGGTGTAATGTTCCGAATAGGAAAGGGGGTGCCAAAAGATTATACAGAGGCTTTGAAATGGTTTCGCAAGTCGGCAGATCAGGGAAATGATATTGGCATGACTAACGTTGGATATATGTATGATGAAGGTCTTGGCGTTCCTCAGGACTACGCGGAGGCAGAGAGATATTATCGTATGGCTGCAGAATTGGGAGATGCAACCGCTCAATATAACTTAGGGGTTATGTTCGAAAACGGTAAAGGTGTGAAAAAAAATCTGTCAGAAGCCAAGTTATGGTATGAGATAGCCGCTGTACAAGGAAATGAAAATGCCAAAAAACGATTGAACGTGCTGAATGGGAAATAAAAAACTATCTTTCAATGCATTTGTATCTGTTTGGCGAATTGTTGTAATTTGACCTAATTGATTTTTAGAACAATTACTCGCTTGTTTTTCTTGTCTATATTTTAATAAAGTATAACAAACAAACCGATTGATGATGATGAAAAAAGTTAATTGCTTATTCTTACTCTTTTGGACCGTCCAATTCACTGCTTTCGCGCAGACACCCTGCGAAGATCTTCGTGTGGCCTTATTGAAAATTGATGAGTTGATTGTTGATGGAAAGTTCGACCAAGCTTTTTTGACGTTGAACAAAATCAAGAACGACCCGGATTTGAGTAATTGCGAAAAGATGAAAGTGGTGGATTATAAAATCAATGATATTATGGAAAAAGTGTCACCATCCTCTATGACCGCCCGCCAGATGAATGATTTGGGCGAAGACTTTTTTTATGGGAGAAATGATAGAAGCAAAAATTATGAAAAGGCCTTGGAGTGGTACAGTTTAGCTGCAGAAAAAGGCTATGCTGCAGCACAGTATTCTCTTGGATGGATGTATCATAATGGCTTTGGCGTGGAAAAGAATTATACTCAAACAATCAAGTGGTATCGTTTAGCAGCAGAACAAGAAAATGCTGATGCACAGTATATTCTTGGATGGATGAATCAAAAAGGTGATGGTATGGAAGTGAATTATACCGATGCTCTAAAGTTGTATCTCAAGGCGGCTAATCAAGGGTATGTTGATGCTCAGAATCAGCTCGGATGGATGTATGAAAAAGGTTTGGGTATGGAAATTAATTATGAAGAAGCTTTGAAATGGTATCGCAAGGCTGCAGAACAAGGGAGCGCTTCAGCGCAGAATAATCTTGGACTGATGTATGAAAATGGCCTTGGTGTGCAAGTGGATTATGCTGAAGCTGCAAGATGGTATAGGAAGGCAGCAGAGCAAAGCCTTGATGTTGCTCAGTATAACCTTGGCGCATTGTATTCCAAAGGCACGGATAGTGATTATGAAGAAGCTTTAAGGTGGTATCATAAGGCGGCAGACCAGGGCCTTGCTGTTGCAGAGAATGCTATAGGGCGTATGTATAGTTCTGGCTATGGTGTGGCAAAAGATTTTGGTGAGGCTTTGAAATGGTATAGAATGGCAGCTGAACATGGATGTGTGGATTCACAATATAATCTTGGTTATTTTTTTGAAACAGGAAAAGGGATGCCCAAAAATCTGGAAGAGGCAAAGAAGTGGTATGAGAGGGCCGCCGCACAAGGAGATGATGATGCCAAAGAAAGATTGAAGGTGCTGAATGGGAATTGAAACCTCTGTTTTTCTAACCCACTCTACTTTCACAAGATAGTAAAATGAAGTAATATGCAATTAACTCCCTTTTAACTCCTAAAAAAACTCCCCTCTTACCCCCCCCGAAAGTGATCATATGTCCCTTTAACTCCTCTTTAACTCCCCTTTAACTCCCTTTTAACTCCTGAAAAAGCTCCCCTATAACTCCCCTTTAACTCCTTAAAATAAATGGCAACACCGAAAATAGGACTGCGGATCAGTGGCACGAAACAGCGCAGAGGAGGATTCCAACCTCTCGTGGCTGTTGGTGTCCTTGCCGGCGACGTGGCCAACAAGATGGACCGTGTGCCGCTTGTTGCGGAAAAGCCTGCTTATGTAGTGAGGCATGCTCCCGACTATGCACTCTACATGCTCATCGACAGGCGTGTGAAATCTTTCGATGCTGACGCCTCGGGGGTGCTCACCATCGCCCTCACCATCCCCAGCGACTCACAATTAGCCGACAAGAAAAGTCCATACACGCTTTTGCAAGAGATTTACAACACGTTTTTGTCCAATTATATGACGCGCCTTTCCGACGGTCGTGACAGTTTTCTGGACAAGGATGCGGAGACGGAAATCTTCAGGCAGATTGTGGAGCGTTACCCGTTGGAGCGCAGGCGACGAGCGCTTGTCCCTATGGCACCAAAATGCTCCACGGGAACCCTGAGAGTCCCTAAAGGCAGGTTGGAGGATTTTTTCAGAGACACCAACTACAGGGAGTTCATGAAGTTCTGTGACATCGAGGTGGGGACGGAATGTGCATGCTCGCCGGGATTGGAAAATCTTGAAATATCCAAGAGTGTTGCATCCGGGAAGGAACCCTCTACTTCATTGCCCGACAATGAGGAGTCTTCTGCAAACCATCGTGGGGAGGCCGTCCACTCGAACAAGGAGAAAGCCCATGGCAAGGAAGGCTACAGTCATACAAAGGAATCAAAAAAGCCTGTTGGCATGCCACAGGAGAAGGCATCCCATCCCAAGCAGGAGCCTCGTCGCAGTTGGCTGAAGCCGGTGGGTTATGCGGTAGCCGCAGCTCTCCTTTTGCTCCTGTCATGGGGTATCGTGGAATATTACAAGTCTTCAAGATTTTCTACAGTGGTGGTTCAGGAAGGTCGGGAAGAAACTCAGGACGACTCCGAAAATGTTTTGGTGGCGGAGCAAGAAGGAAGTGAGGACCCGTCTTTGACTGACAACCTGAATCCTGATGGAGAAACCGATACTGATGAGGAGGCAAACACCGATGCATCCGTGACAACAGGGGAAGACCTGCAGGCCGACAAGGATGACCCTGATGCCAAATATCGAAGTTTTCTCGCTGAAGCGAAAAATGCATATGGCAAGGCTGATTACAACAGGGCTTTGTACTCTCTAAACAAGGTTAAAGCTTTGGGAGCGGCCTTTTCAAACAAGAACGAAGTGACCCAACTACGTTCGGAAATCACATCGGCAAAACAGGCACAAGAACAGAAACAGAAGGAAATCGAGCTAAGATGTCGCGATTTATACAATATGGCAAAAGAAGCCTTTCTGAGTGATGATTATAATCATCTTGAAGTCGCTGAAGATTATATCCGGCAAATAAAGAAAATATCCCCAAGTTATGCCAATAGGCATGAAGTGAAAAACCTGGAAGAAAGGATAAAACAGGTTCACGGCTATTTTGATTAAATTCAAATCATCTTCTTTCTAAAAACAAATATCATAGCATATCATTATGAAATACCTCAAATGCATATTCTTGCTCTTTTGGGCAATGCAAATCAACGTCTTCTCGCAGACACCTTGCGATGGTGTGGATGTTGCTTTGTTGAAAATAGACAAACTGGTTGAGGATGGGAATTACGACAAGGCACTTGAAGCCTTGAACAAAATCAAAAACGACCCTCAAGTGCGCAATTGTGACAATATGGAGAAGGTGAATGCTAAGATTGCGGAGATTCAAGGTGAGTTCCATTCGTCTGTCGAAGAGATGTATGATTCGGGCAAGGATAATTATTATGGCGAAACGGGCAATGGCGAATATGACGCTGAAACTGTCAAGAGGTATCTCAAGGAAGCTGAGCAGGGGAATGCCGATGCCCAGTATCGACTTGGGGTGATGTATGGAAACGGCTATGGCGTGCAGCAGAATGATGCAGAATCTGCCAAGTGGTATCGCAAGGCCGCAGAGCAGGGACACGCTTATGCACAGAATGACCTTGGATTCTTGTATCAAAACGGTTTTGGCGTGGAAAGGAATGACGCCGAAGCGTTCAGGCTGTACCGCTTGGCAGCGGAACAGGGAGATGCCATGGGGCAATATAATCTTGGCCTTATGTACGAATATGGTTGCGGCGTGCCTAAGAATATGAGGCTGGCAAGGAAATGGTTTGTAAAGGCCGCCGCACAAGGATATGAAGATGCCATTGCAAAATTGAATAGACATCATGGGGCCAGGCGTCCTTACCACCATCCTTTGCACCGACGTTTCCATCGTCCACCCTTCTATTTCTAATATACTTTACAAAACCAAACCTGTAAATCATTATGAAGATTTTCAAATGCATGTTATTGCTCTTATGGGCAGTTCAAATCAACGTTTTCTCGCAGGCCACCCCCGACAGGATGTTTGAAACGGGCGAGGACTATTTTACGGGTGGAAATGGCAAAACCCAGGATTATGAGATGGCGGTGAAGTGGTATCTCAAGGCAGCCGCCAAAAACAATGCAAATGCCATGATTCGTCTTGCTGAATGTTATGAAGAGGGTTATGGCGTGGAAAAGGATGAAAGAAAAGGGGTGGAATATGAGAAAAAGGCGGCAGCCCTCGGCAACCCCAAAGCTCAGTGCTGGTTGGGTAACTCTTATGCCACTGCTTATGGAGGAGTGGAACAAGACTATGCCGAAGCTGTCATGTGGTATCGCAAGTCGGCGGAACAAGGTTATGCCCAGGGACAGTATTGTCTGGGAAATATGTATTATTATGGCAAAGGAGTGAATAAGGATTATGGCGAAGCTTTGAAATGGTACGGCAAGGCTGCCGAGCAGGGGGATGATAAAGCACAGGCCATGCTTGGACAGATGTATCTTGTCGGCGAGGGCGTGGGAATGAGTTATGCCCAGGCGTTAAAATGGTCACAGAAGGCAGCGGAACAGGGGAATGCCGATGCACAATATCTTCTTGGCGTAATCTTCGAAAGTGGAAACGGGGTGACCAGTTTTTTGGAGGATGCAATAAAATGGTATGCGAAAGCTGCTGAACAAGGACATCAAGAAGCCATAAAAAGATTGGAAAAGCTGAAGAATGAGAGTGATGAGGACTATTTGTTTGATAGTTTGGGCGAATCGCCGCTGGATTTTGGTATTGAGAATATGGATATCATGGGTGTTGATTCAAATGATGACGGCACAGGCGTGCGCGATGACATTCCTGTGAAAAAATGATAACTTAAGTTTCGGAAGTTCGGTTATATTGATATTCAATTATTTACAGTAGATTCTTTTAAAAAGTGTATGGATAATCAAATGATGAATCCATCAAAATGCCTCCATTTGTGAGGATGTTTTACTTCATACTTGAATTGTCATATCTTGGTTTGATGTTGAACGAACCCCG
>CADADN010000035.1 GCA_902786665.1 uncultured Prevotellaceae bacterium
ACTCTGCTCTCGCTGCTCCAAAAATTAACTTCGCTGATTTTTGTCGCGACTCGGCAGGGTTCAAGCAAGCTTGACTCTGCTCTCGCTGCTCCAAAAATTCAATCTTCAATTTTCAATTTTCAATCTTCAATTTTCAATCTTCTATACAGTTTCTTTCTTGTGCGATACAAGCGGTTGGCCAGTGCTTTCGCATCGATGCCGGTGATATAGGCAATCTCTGTCAGCGGATGGGCTTCGAAGTAGTAAAGCGTCAGGAGCATCCTTTCTTCGTCAGGCAATTCATCCAACAGTTCTTCCAGTTTGGCAATGCGCTCCTCACGCCCTGTAGAGAGTTCCGCCTCCAAATCCTCGTCGGTGACATCCTTCTGCCAGCCCTGGCTGTCTTCGATGGAAACCATCAGTGGTCGTCGGCGTTTCAAGAAATCGAGTGTCAACCTATAGGCGATGCGACAGAGCCAAGTAGCGAGGGATGCCTTTTTGGCATCATAGCTGCCGATGCGGTTGAATGCCCTGAGAAAGGTGTCCTGAGTCAATTCCTGAGCATCCATCACGTCAGGCACCTGCCTGACAACCATGGCGAATATGCGGTCGGCATAGCGACTGACTGCCGCCATCTGCCCCTCGTGACGCCCTTCACGCAAGGCCTCCACGATTTCCACTTCCGTCATTATGTCTGTGATTTGTCTCACTTCCACTTGTTATACGACAACTTCAGGAAAATATCTCGCACTTTCCTATCTTTTTTTCTAAAAAACATCACATCCCCGTATTCGAGGAATCAGTCTCCCAATACATAAGATTAATGAATAGCATGCAAAGGTAACACTATTTCATGCATCTCTTCTTATTTGCACAGACAATATTCAGAATGGAAGAAAACAAAAAAATGTACACCTTCGTTTTGCCTTGCATGCAATTTGTCTTATCTTTGTACCCACGATTGCCATAAGACAAGAACAACGATATATCATCATATGAATAATCCAAGAAAAAAGACGATGGTGTCGATGCTGTTCATGCATTTCTGCATCGTCTTCACAGTATGCCTGATAGCATCCAACATCCTCGAAACGAAACAGATGGTGTTCGGACCGCTTCACCTCACCGGCGGACTGTTGATTTTTCCCATATCCTATATCATCAACGACGTGGTGTGCGAGGTGTGGGGATATCGTCGTGCTGGCATACTGATATGGACGGGATTCCTGATCAACTTCGCCTTCATGATGGTGGCGTGGATAGCCGACGCCATCCCCGGGGCGCCCTATTGGGAGAACGAAGAAGGATTCCATGCCATCTTCGGCCTCACACCACGCATCACACTGGCTTCCTTCGTGTCGTTCATCATCGGCAATTTTGTCAATGCATACGTCATGAGCCGGATGAAGATTTCCGACCAAGGTAAGCGATTCCCCTTACGCGCCATCATGAGCACCGTCTGGGGCGAGGGAGCCGATTCGCTCATCTTCTTCCCATTGGCATTCTACGGCGTACTGCCCAACGAGGAATTGCCACTGATGATGCTTTCGCAACTGGTGCTGAAGACGGTATATGAAATCATCGTCCTCCCTGTCACCATCCGTGTGGTCAACTGGGTCAAGGTCAGCGAGGGCGAGGATGTGTACGACAAAAACGTCAGCTACAACATCTTCTCCGTATTCAAGAAGAGTGATGAAGAATAATTTGCTCAACTCCCTCTTCACACCTCATTTCCATTGTATGCTAAAGTTGAGTATTATTACTCGACTTTAGCATACAAGGGAATGATAAGATAAAGTCCCCCTTTAGCCATTGCCATTCCACCTTTTTTTTGTATCTTTGCACACTAGCAAACATAATAAAAAGAAGATTGTGCCGTTAATGTTAAAAAATGGCATTGCGTCATTTACCCTTACCCACTGCATTGTCAATAGGATATGTAAAAGTTTGAAAATTGCCTAACCCTAAGAACAATTAAATGACAGAAATTCATAGTTTCAAGCCTCTGGAGCAAGCCATTCTGGAGGGGGAGAAAGAGTTGAAAGTCACCACTCCAAAATTTCTCGTCGCCTGTGCCGTGGCAGAGAAATGCCACGCCGACCCTGAAGCCGTAAAACGGCTCATCGGACTGGTGATGGAGAACAGGAATGGCTACCGTCAACCCAACCCCGAGATGGCATACACTTTGCTTAGTGACAAGGGCAGACCCTTCATGACTCGTATCACCTTGTCCACTATTGCCGACGCGCTCCATATCATCAAAATCCTCAATCAACTCTACGCTTCCATCAAAGTGCAGAAAGATGAAGACGGACACCTTACAGGAATGGTTGACATATTAAACTAAAGAGGAGGTTTATCAGGAGTTTTACCAGGATTTTATCAGGAGTTTTATCAGGAGTTTTATCAGGAGTTAAAGAGGAGTTAAAAAGGAGTTAAAGGGGAGTTAAAGGGACGTATGTTCACTTTGACTTCCAGATTTGGACGTATTTACTTTGACTTCCAGATTTTGACGTATTTACTTCGACTTCCTGATTTTGACGTATTTACTTCGACTTCCTGATTTTGACGTACTTACTTTGACTTCCTGAATAGGATGTCCAATTCGTTGTATCGACTTTTATTCAAAGACCCCACCCCAACCCCTCCCCTCGAAGGGAGGGGATATGCGCACCGATTGTTGGACGAGACCTCTTGGCTAAGAAAGCGAAACATAATCTTTATGAAAGCGAAACGAGATCTTTATGAAAAAACAGATTACAAAATGGCCCCCTACTTCCATAATTAGAAAGAATCACGCAACATCTACTTCTTCAAAACCGTCTTGACCACAGACCGCACTCATTTGCGAAAAAAGAGTTACTACATTACTACAACCACCATCAAAAAGCCCACCCGAAGGTGAGCTGATGATTGTAGGTTGAAATTGCATTATGGCTTTATGGAAAGATTCACTTGGTGAATTTTCGCCCGTTCCACTTCAATGTCTTCTGTGTTTTCTTTCCTTTATCATCCCACTTGTTGACGATGATGTTCTTCCCTACACGCGGCAGAGTGTAGGTGGAATTATAATAATCCACATCAAAGCCCGGTGCCTCACACATAGTCATCTTTTTCGTGGAGTTGGTATACCGGTAGAATGTAAGTCCATCGTATTGTCCTAAACCCGGTTTGCCATCTTCATAAAACCAGGAGCTATAGGCGAATAACTTGTGCTTTTTGTCAGACTCATTCCAATAGCACATCTCTATCCTAACCATGGTGTTTTCATATTTCCACTCATAGAGTATGTAACCGTTTTTCTCGTCAACGGTGAGTGTAGTCCCTTCCTCTTGTGGAAGACCTTGACGATAGTTGGACAAGGCTTGCTCGATTCCCGCAGTCGCTTCTTGATCACATTCATCTTCATCGTCTTCATCAGAGAAGAGGTAAGCCCATGCAAAGTCGATGATGGTTGGCCTTGCACCTTGGTAGTTCACTCTGATGGCATCTTGAGCAGCCAGTGCCAATGTGCAGCAGGCAAAGATGATTGCAAATGATATTCTTTTCATGATGTCTTGCTTTTGGTTGATATAAATACGCTGCAAAGATACAAAAAATAATCATTATCCTTACAACAGCATGAAAAATATCGACCTGCGGTTGCATCGATCGGAAGTATTTGCAAAATAGTTCCATTCTGTAAAAAATAAAAATGCTCAATGAGTCAAACGCCAAGAATGTTCTATGCGTTGCGTCAATTTGTCGTGAGCAAAAGGTGTGTACGCACATCCCCGCCCGTTTGAGGGCAGGGGTGGGGTATTTGCCCCAAAGGTTATCCTTGCATTTTTCTAATATGACGTTTTCAGCGCTCTGGGTGTGGACATTGTCTCTTGGCGTTGAAGTTACAGACCCCACCCCTGACCCCTTGCGGTCAGGCACAAGACCTGACCCTACAGGGGCGGGGATGTTGCACTCCGAGTGAGTATCCCGGGGGTGGACACGGTCTTTTGGCGCAGGTAGTTCATCAAATTTCAACTGCACCTCGAATAATATTAGCTGAATCGCAAACACAAGAATTACCAAACAAGTCACAACCTATGAAAATAGGATGGTATGTATTTTTTTCTCCTTACATTATTGTTGTTACGATGTTTTTATTAATTTTGCATAATTAAGGCTATACCTTTCATTCCAACTCATTTTTCCTGATTAAATATGAAAAGGAACTTCTTTTTATTACTATCACTCTTCTGCCTGACCCTATCCCATGCACAAACGGTCAGCCATGAATTCAATGACGTCTCACTCTCAGATGCGTTGCTCACCCTCGAAAACGATTGCGACACCATCACTGTCAATTTCATTTATCAAGAGCTGGAGGATTTCATAGTGACGACAAACATACAGGATGCCACCGTCCTGCAAGCCGTGAAACAAGTTTGTGGCAACCTCCCCATACGTGTCACCCAACTGAACACCGATATCTTCGTGGAATGCACACAGAAAGACACCATCAGGTTCATTGGCCAGGTGCTTGACACCCGTCGCCATCCCCTACCCCACGCCACCGTCGTGCTCTTGTCGGCCAATCGCGACACACTGAACCAAGCAACCACCAATGCCGACGGCTATTTTGTCATACCCAGCCTGGAACGGCAAGCTTTTGTCAAGGTCTCACACCCCATGTGCGACACCTTTGAGAAATTCTACAATCACGATGAATTTGATGTCATCACACTCACAGCGGCAAGCGTGGAACATCCTGCCGTGGATGAGACAGCAGAGCAAACCGAAAATCCCGCCATCCACCGCAGTTATCACTCCCTCTGGCGACAGGCCTACAAGCATTCCGTGGCCGATTTGCCACGAAGTCAATTGGATGTACTGAACATCATCAGGACCAAGGCCAGGAAAGAGAACAACCATGGAATGATGACGACGGCGGAATTGATGAGAGCCTCCATCATCAAGGAGTTGGAGCCCGACTCTCTGCCCAGCATCGTCCATGAAATCATGGAAGAGGAGCGTTTGGCAGAGTCCAACAATCCTCTTCTTGCTACGGCTTATCAAGTCATCCTGCTCAACATGCCGCCAGTGAAGGGCATTGACGCCACTCAATTCGAGCCGTTTCGTGAAAAAATCATGGCCAACACACCCTTGCTTGCCGCCAGTCAAGATGAGATGTTCTGCCCCCTCGTCTCCATAGGTGACGATGGCGGCATCTTTGGCAACGACCTGCTCTCGGTGGTGGGGATGCAGACGCACAACTACCAACTACTGCATGATCATTATGGCAAATTGGGCAACCGCAGGGCTGAGATGCTGACGGCTTTGTGGATGCTCGACAAAAACTACCATGACAGCCGGGGCTGCATCATTTCCGACAAGCAAAACCATTATCTGACCCAACTTGACTCCCTATGCACTCAATATGCCGACCTGCCTGAATGTTGCGAGATAGCGATATTGAGATACAAGGCCATGTGTGAGAAAAAAGACGTCACCGTGGAGGAGAAAATGCAATATATCGACACTGCTCTGCAGCGATGGGGAGAGTGGAGAAATGCAAATGAATTGAGAAACGAGAGAACCGAACTCACCGAACCGATGATGAGCGTGGAAATTGGTGAGGCAAGACTGTTGCCCGACTCTTCACGGGTCATCCGTTTCCATCAAGTGAGAAATGTGAGAGAAGTAACGCTAAGGATATCAAGACTTGACATCTCGCCCCAAAAAATACAGTCCGTTGCAGGCCGTGAACTCACCAAGTATGAATACCGGCAACTGTTGGAAAAGACCCAGCCTGTGGAGGTGGCTACTTATAAGAAGGAAATCCATATTTCCAATGATTTCGAGTGTGTGGAAGACAGCATGAGGATGCCAGGCTTGCCCGTTGGACGTTATCTGGCGGAATGCTATGCGGAAGGATGCACATTCGACACCCTGCGATATCAATTGATGGTGAGCGACGTATTCATGCTCCTTGAGCCTTTACCAAAAAGAAAGACCAAGGTGGTGGTGGTGAGAGGTTCCACAGGACAACCGCTGCCGGGTGCGAAGGTGACTTACTACAATTGGAAGAAGGAAAAAACGCGTACTGCAAACGGCAAGGGGGAACTGATTGTCCGCAGCAAGAATGGCGGGAGATTCCATGCCGCTGTGGAAGGAGACGAATATGCCCCTACCGCCACGTTATACAGTAGCTTTTCAGGGGCATCGTGGCGAGGAAAGCAAAAGAGAATCAATATCTATACCGACCGAGCCATCTACCGTCCGGGGCAGAAAGTGAACGTCGCCATGGTGGCCTTTCAGAACAAAGCCAACAAGGAAATCATTTCCTTGAAGAAGAAACGGCTCACCATCCATGTCACAGACCCCAATTACACCAAGGTGGCCGACACCACATTGGTCACCGATGAGTTTGGCACGGCCTCGTTTGCTTTTGACATCCCAACCGACAGGATGAATGGCGACTACCGCATTTCTGTTTCTGCAGGGAGGCATTGCCATGGTTTCCTACTTGTCAAGGTCGAGGAATACAAGATTCCCACCTTCAGCGTGGAACTGGCCACCATGGCAGAGGCGGAAATCGCAGGAGACACCATCTTGCTGCCAGGCCATGCCAAGGCCTTCTCCGGTGCACAAGTGCCCCATGCCCAGGTGTGCTATACTGTCGAACAAAAGAGAGGACAGATGACCCGCAGCATGAACTGGAATGTTGCCTTCAAAGACACGATACAGACGGATGCCGATGGTGGTTTCAAGGTCAAGATTCCCGTCGTGGTGCAAAAGGTGGAAGACACGGAAGACCAATGGTCATTCCGCGTCAAGGCCGTGGTCACCGACTTGGGGGGAGAGTCGCATGAAGCAGAACGGACCATCCCGATGAAAGACAAAGAGAGGCTTTTCAACATCTTGTTACAGGAAAAGAAAATGGAAATGGGAAAGCCCATGGCCGTCACCCTCGATATGAAAGACCGATGGATGGAACCCGTTGACACCATGGTGGAGTATTATGTAGACACGCCAGATGAAAAGCACACCGCAAAAACCAATGAGTCGATACAATTGGTTGAATGTGATGCCTTGAGACTATCGGGAGTGCATACGCTCTATGCCGTATGCGGGAATGACACTACAAAGGCGCAGTTCCATGTCGTCAACTATGACGACGTCAGGCCGGGAACCTTCACCAAGGAGTGTTTCGCCCAGAGTGCGACAAGGTTTCCTGACGACGGAGGCGAGGTGCGCGTCCAATTGGGCACTTCGATGGAAGACGTGTATGTCATCTACGACATCTTTGCCGACAACAAGCATCTGGAAGGAGGCTCGTTCACCCTTAGCAACCAGATGTACAACAGGAAGTTCGTCTATCAACCCGAATATGGAAGCGGCCTCTGCCTGACTTTCGCCTTTGTGAAAGACGGGGTGGTCTATACAGAGAAAGCCCTCATCGAAGCCCCCCTGACAGACCATAGCTTGCAGATGAAATGGGAGACGTTCAGAGACCGGCTCACACCGGGGCAAAAGGAGGAGTGGACATTGAGAATCACCCACCCCGACGGCACTCCAGCCAAGGCCCAGTTGCTCTCCGTACTCTATGACGCAGCACTCGACAAGCTCAAGGAGCACGACTGGTGGGCCAATAGCCAGATGCTGGGATTCCACACATCCAATACGGAATGGCATTACGACCGATTTGGATTGTCATCGCGAAAGATGCTGCCCAAGGTAAGACTTCGCAATCCTGTCAAACCATTGGATTTCAGCCATTTCAATTACGACTTGTTGTCCATGCAGGCCAATGAGACGACTTTGGCCGAGATAGCAAAAGTATCAAAAGTGATGAACAAGGGGAAACGACGTTATGGGAAAAGAGGATACCTCATGGGAATAGTGGTCGATGAAACTGGCGAACCCGTCATCGGAGCCACCATCATTCCCAGTCGCTCTGGGAAAGGCACAATCACCAACATCGATGGTGAATTTGAAATAAAGACTACCGAGGACGCCTATGTCAAGGTGTCATACGTAGGCTATCTTTCACAGACTGTCATGATCCATAATGGGACATATGCAGTGATTGAACTCACAGAAGACAACAATGCGCTGGAAGAGGTTGTCGTCGTGGGGTATGGCACGCAAAAAAAGAAAACTTTGGCAGGGAGCATACGTGTCAGAGGTGCCTCATCGGAAAAATTTTCAGCGCCGGTGATCAAGTATGACCAGGAGGTGAAGACATTACCCGCTGACGATGACGAGCAGAAGGAAGCCAATGCCGACGTTCTGATGACATTGCGCGAGAACATGGAGGAAACAGCATTCTTCCAGCCTTCGTTGGTGTCTTCCGACGACGGCATGATGAAAATCCAATTCACACTGCCTGAGTCGGTCACCACATGGAGGTTCCTCGGAATGGCTCACGACCAGAACATGAACATAGGAAGGATGGACTGCACGGCGATAGCGCAAAAGGATGTGATGGTGCAACCCAACATGCCGCGTTTCGTACGCAAGGGCGACCACGCCACCATCGTGGCAAGGATAGCCAACATCTCAGCGACGCCCAAAGATGGGACAGCCGAGATGGTGCTCTCTGACGCGGAGACGGGAGAAGTGGTATATACGGAAAAGAAGGATTTCCATATCGACGGCAATACCACGACTTCGATTCCTTTCTCCTTCATACCCGGTGAAGACAGTGAGATGCTGACTTGCCGCACCATGGTCAGCGGAACGAACTTCTCGGATGGCGAACAACGGTGGCTCCCCGTGCTTCCCGACCGTGAGATGACCATCGATTCGCATGTGTTCACATTGCATGCGCCCGGCCAGACGGTGGTGGATGTGGACAGCATGATGACTGGAAGCCTGCCAAGCAGCAGGAAAATGATGATAGAATACACCGAAAACCCGTCTTGGATGATGGTGCTGGCAATGCCCACCTATACCGCAAGGCCAAATGATGATGCCATATCGCAGGCGGTGGCTTTGTATGCCAATATCGTAGGAGGCAGCATCATGAATGCCTCACCATCGACCATGCAAAGATTACGCCAATGGGATGACAAGGACACTTCACGCAATCCCTTCATCAGCGAATTGGAAAAGAACGAAGAGATCAAGGAGATGCTGCTCCGTGAGACGCCGTGGACAATCAGTGCTCAGTCTGAGACATCGATGCGAAGAAGCCTGGTCGAATTCTTCGACCAACAAACCATGAAGAAACGTATCGACAAGGCCACATCACGACTGAAGGACCTCCAATGTTCCGATGGAGGATGGGCTTGGTGGAAAGGGATGCCGAGTTCGGAATATGCCACCTTGGCTGTGATGGAGACATTAGCCCGCCTTCATGCCAATCTCACCACATCATTGAACAAGAGCGGAGTCAAGTACGACTTGGAAAGGATGCTGGAGAAAGGCATGCAGTATTTGGACAAGGTTGCAGTCGAACAGGTGTTTGAGATGAAAGAGGATGAAAAAACGCTCGTGGAGGCAAACAAGAAGCCACGAAGCACGAGGAGTGCCACCATCCTGCTGCCCACAGAGGAGTTGTTGCACTATCTCTACATCTCGTCCTTGCTCGACAACCATCCGGACAGCGATGTGCTTGACGCCAGGGAATACCTGTTGGACTATGTGAGAAACAAGAACCTGGACCTCACCATATACGGCAAGGCGGTGTTTGCTGTGATCATGGCAAAGAACGGACAAGAAGAGAAGGCACACGACTACCTGAAAAGCCTCAAGGAATATGCCGTCACATCTCCTGACAAAGGGATGTATTTTGACACGCCGAAAGCCTATTATTCCTGGTGCGACTACCGTATCCCTACGGTGACCATGGCCATCGAAGCCTTGCAAATGGTGGAACCCGAGGACAAGGAGACCGTGGAACTGATGAGGAAATGGCTGTTGAGTCAGAAGAGGGTGCAGCAATGGGATTGCGAGTTGAATGCCGTCAATGCCATCCAGGCTTTCTTCGGTGATGACAAGATGGAGATGGAAGAACGACTTGAAAACAGGGCACCTGCAACCATCAGCCTTGGAGGGAAAGCCATCGACGCGGGAACGGCCATCGAAGGTCTTGGGTATGTCAGAATGGTGGTGACAGACTCCGTAGGCGGCAAGTTATGCTTTGACAAGAAGTCGGAACAGACGTCTTGGGCAACGGTTTCCACACAATCGATGCGGCGTGTCACCGACATTGGAGATGCGTCGATGGGAATGACAGTGAAAAGGGAAATCCTCAATGACAACACGATGCTGAAAGTTGGCGACAAGGTCAAAGTGCGCATCACCATCGAAGCCGACCAAGACTATGACTTCGTACAGGTTGTCGATAAGAGAGCGGCATGCATGGAGCCGGTGGATATCATCAGTGGCTATCGGAACGGGTGCTACCAGGTGAAGAAAGACAATGTCACCCAGTATTATTTCACACGTCTGAGGAAGGGAACGACCACCATTGAGACAGAGTATTACATCGACCGTGCCGGTCGATATGAAACCGGCACATGCACGGCACAATGCGCCTACTCGCCCGCTTTCTCCGCACGGGCAGCCTCTATCACCGTCGATGCGGAATGAAATGTTCGATGACTATCGGAAGAAGGGGAATCCATTGAATTGGGGCATGGTAATTTCCTTCAGTTCCTGAACATGAGGCTTAAAATCCTTGTCAAAACGCTCAATGTTGCGATCAAGGAAGGCAAGACGATTGAGCAGCCATTCTCTCAACACCGCTATTTCCTCATCATAGGAACTTACACGATAAGCGGCATACCAGCCTATGGCATCGCCAAAACCACCAAATCCATCCATGGAGAAACCATCCATGGATGGGAAGCCGCCGAATCCCCCGGCGATGGAATCGTTACCCATGGGCGGGAAAGCGCCGAACGGGAAGCCGCCGAATCCCCCGGCGATGGAATCGTTGCCCATAGGCGGGAAAGCGCCGAACGGGAAGCCATGGGTTCCTCCGGCGATGGAATCTTTGCCCATCTGCGGGAAGCCACCGAACGGGAAGCCGCGAAATCCCCCGGGGATGGAATCGTTGCCCATCTGTGGGAAGCCACCGAACGGGAAGCCGTGGGTTCCTCCGGCGATGGAATCGTTGCCCATAGGCGGGAAAGCGCCGAACGGGAAGCCGTGGGTTCCTCCGGCGATGGAGTCGTTGCCCATAGGCGGGAAAGCGCCGAACGGGAAGCCGCCGAATCCTCCAGAAACGGGGTTTTTCTTCTGTTCTTCACTCACCAATAATTCCGGATACTTCTCAAAATGGCGACCTGCATACGGGCTGAGCAATTTCGCCTGCGTGCTGACATACTTGTTGATGGCCTTGTCGCTCAATATGCCTTTTCTCAAAGACTTGTAACGTGTTTTAACGGCTTTTCGGAACGATGGGTCTTGCAGCAGTCGTTGCCACAGTGCAGGTGTGGGTTGGGTGTTGCCGCCTTCAAAACACCATGCCTCGATGTTGTCGGCATTGCAGAAATTACAGTTTCCATATGCCAGATTGTAGTCCCACACGGGGCCTGCGAAAAGTTTTCCGATGCTGCCATCCTCCTTGTCCTTCTCCTTGTAAAAATATGCGCTTCGCTTATATCCGTCTGCATTCAGGCTTAACTCGGTATGGATGAAATAATCGACGAATGATGGGACGTCGATATAACGAGCATATCCCCATTGGGGGTCGGTGAAATGCTCAGACTGTATGGTCAGCTCGACAGAGTCGATGAAGGCCTCAATATATGCCAATTGTTCAGCTTGCAGGTTTTTCTTTTTCGGATAGATGCACGACCAAACGATTTGACTGGTCATGATGCCTTCTCCTATCCCCGGCACTTTCGAGGTGAACGTAGCATCATCCTGGTCATAGGCATCTATACGAAGGATGTAGCCGCCGGTCAGTTCGCGTCCCTCCACATCGGTCTTTTTCAATTTTGAGACATTCACCCGTTGTTCTCCTCGCTTGATGGCCTCGCAGAGGATGTAAATGCCACGGTAATCGTCATCGACATATAGTTCCACCATTTTCGTTCTTGGTCCCCAATGCCCCATGTCTCTCCAGAGTTGGAATGCAAAGGGGTCTCTCATCATCGACACGTCATTGTAGGGAGCGAGCAACACCCATTGGCTGTGTGCTGGCATCCCCAACAAGGGAAAGTCTTTTTCATCACCCTTCTCGTCACGTAGTTCAATGGTATATTTTTTCTGGTTGAAGCTGAGCGAACTGTTTCCTCTCAGTTTGATGCCGATGGCCCCGTCGTAGTCGCCGGCTTGCATCCGTGCCGGCACTTTCTTCCTGTTGTCAATAGTTGTAGTGGTTGAGATTCTCACTACGGGCAGCTTTGTAGCCGCCATCAATGTCATGGCAGCAAAGACCACCATGGCCAACATTCCAATTCTTTTCATCAATAACACTATTGCTAAAATGAGTCTAGTTGATAATACACACTGCAAAGTTATAAAAAAAATGAAACGATGCGAGTGGAATGGCATAAAAACAACTGATTTTACCAAATGATTTTTCATTCTGCACAAGAAATGACAGAAAAGGATGATGACTTTTGTAAGCCTTTTCCTCACGAAAACCATTATTTTGCACTATATTTGCACATTGAATCATTGGGACCATGTGAATCACAGGAACCGGTTTTTAGATTCATCAATCGTAACAAACATCTTTAACCATTTATCAAATTTTAATGTTGACACATATGAGAAAGACCATTATCAGCATCGCCATCGCAGCAATGGCAGTCTTGATGGTATCGTGTGGAAGCGCAGGTTACATCTTCTCCGTACAGAACAACATCACCGGTACGACAGGTTCTGCCAACTGCCATATTCCTGAACTCGGCGCTCCCATGTCATTCAAGGTGACAGGCAGTGGCGACATCCTTGACATTACAGCCACGGTCAAAGTGAAACACGGCAAAGAATCAGAACTAGCAGACCACCCCCTAGCAACAACCGAACTTTGGATTAGCGGCCGTCAGGACGACAACAATGACACCAAGATTATCCTCACTGCTGACGACAAGATGCAGAAGGAAATCATCGAGTGGCTCAGCAAACCAGCGGGCACAGAACTCGACATCATCTTCAAAGGCAGGGTGCCCAAGGCCGACCTTGACAAGTTGAACGCCAAGGAATGCACCAATACATTGGTAATCTAACTCACAAGAAACATTTTCAAGTTAACAAGAGAGTGGATGTCGTAAAAACATCCACTCTCTTCTTTCTTGCCTAGGCATTGCCTTGGTTCATTCTTTTCAGGACTGTCATTCAACCACCAACACCGTGATGGAATATGGAGCCAGCGTCACGGGGAACTGCTTGCCCACCTTCTGTGAAGACTCCTGTGGCACGATGTTGCGAGGATTGTCAATGGAATTGGTGTCTTCAGGTCGAGCGGACTTCAACTCAATCTTCTTGGCTTTCGACTTCACCTTCTTGACACCCTCCAACTTGATGTTGAGTTTCTGGGCATCGCCAACAGTGTTGACCATTTTCAAGTAAATCCTGCCCGTCTTTGCATCCATGGTTGCCGTATAGAAGACAGCATTCGCCTCGTCGTTGCGGTCTAGTTTTTGCTTGGGAATGTCGACTGCTTCCACCGGCACGATACGATTCCCCAAAAACTTCGAGAACATCACCTGTGCCCAATACGAAGGCGAGCCATAGGACTCCAACACGTCATAACCAATCAAGTCGCTTTGCCACTGCATGGCACCGGGTTCCACGTTGACAAACAGCGGTGCGTAGCACGACATCACACAGATGTCAGAATTGCGTTCCATGCAACTCATCCACGCCGCATCGCCAAGTGCCGCATTCATATTGGTCGTAGGAGAACCTTCGCGGGTAGCCCATTCCCCACAGAAAATCTTCGGACCTGAACGGTCGTAACGGTCATACTGGAAAGCATTACGATACATATCGAACGCATTGCGATAGTAATGCTCATCAATCACATCGACAACGGGAGCAGGGATGTCTTTCGATTTCAAGGCATTGTAACCAACCGTAGAGATGATTTGGAGTTGGGGGTAACGTGCCTTGATGGCCTCATAGAACATCTTGAAACGATTGGGATAACTGCCGCTACGGTCGAAGAAATCCTCGTTTCCAATTTCCACATAGTGAAGCGGGAATGGCTCGGGATGGCCGTCACGTGCTCGTACAGCCCCCCATTTGGTGGTTTTGGCATCCCCCATGACATATTCGATTTCATCCAACGCATCCTGGATGAAAGGTTTCACATATTCGCCATCGAGATGGTCGCCATTCAACACATATCCTGCAAAGACACCCACCACGGGTTCAGCACCTACATCCTCTGCCCACTGCAAGAATTCCAGCAGTCCGAGACCATCGGAGGAACGATAGCCCCACGGACTCTGATGACCAGGGCGCTCGTCGGGATTCCCTATCGTCTGCTTCCAGTCGAAGCGGTTGGCGAAATTGTTACCTTCCAGATAATTGCCACCAGGGAATCTCAGGAACTTTGGTCGCATCTCGGCCATCATCTCCATCAAGTCGATGCGCAAGCCATTCTTGCGGTCCTTGAAACTGGGTGCATACAAGGTCACACGAGTCAGTTCGATGCTTCCCGCCTCGCCGGCGATGATGAAAAGCCGAGCATCCTTTGTGACCGCCTGATTGTCGGAAGTGGTCAGCTGATACTCCAACCTTTTCCACTCGTTGGTGAAACCGCTCACCTTCGTCTCCGCATAAGTCGTACTGCCATCGGCGCTCTTCAGCGCGATGGTCAGCGATTTCAGACCGACGGGTGGAGTGTCCTGATTGTTGCGTGCTTCCGGCAGCTTCACATAGAGCGCTCCCTTGAACGTTGTGCTCTTTCTGATTGGGAAGCCCCAATAGCCTTCACTGACAATTCCAAGCCCCGCTTGTTCAAAATCCACGACGAGGGTGGTAGTGATGGCATTGTTGATGCCCCCTTGGCGGTTCTGTCGCACCCGCACTTTCAGTGTATCTGTTAGTTGCCAACGGTCTGGCCTCACCGTCAAACGAGGAGCATTCGGATCTTGTCGGTTTCCTCTGCGCCCACCCCTTGGATTGAACATGTCAGTAAACGAAGGATTAGGCACCAGTTGCGTATAGAGGCCACCTTCATACGAATAGTTGATTTCTTCTGTCATCAGTCCATAAAGCATGGGACTCACTTCCGTTTCAGCCTTGTCAAGCCGAAGCGTCAATTGTTGTGCTTGGAGCATCAGGGCGTTGGAGCACAACATCGCAATCATTACCAATGTATTTTTCATACGTTTTCAGGGAATAAAGTGATAAAAAAGATAATTGATGTCATATCTGCAAATATAGTGGTATTTTTTTGATTTTCCAAATAATACATCGCATTCCCTACTTTTTTTTCAACAACCCAAGCTTTTTTCTGCTATTACGAAGAAAATTGACAAAGCAATCGTCTCACTATTTTCGTCATAGTGAAGATACATTTAGCAATTACAAAAATGAAGGACAAAAGTCAACTCATACATCAACCAAGGTGATTCGTACATCGGGTAACCTTTTTATGACAGAATTGAAGAAAATCATGTATCTTTGCATCAGAAGAACAAAATAGTAATAAAAAAGTAACAGCGATGAAGAAAAGACTGATAAAAAGGACACTAAGGACCATAGGGATTGCTTTCACCTCATGCATCATCCTGTCCTTTTGCATTCCCAAAGGTGGACCAGACTTGGAGGTGTTTGACAACAATCACGAACGAATCCACAAAAGCAAGACGTCATATGAAATCCTTGTGGACTTCTCGAAACCATCCTGTGAGGACAGGTTGTTTATTTACGACGCATCCAACAAAGGGAAGTTGGTTTACTCAGGAGTGGTCCTCCATGGATTAGGAGGCAAAAGCACCCCATCAAAACCAGAGTTCAGCAACAAGGTAGGCAGCAACTGCTCCTCTCTCGGTGAATACACCCTTGAAGGAATAGTAAAAATGAAGAGTGGAATGGGAGCCATCAAACTCAAGGGATGGAGCGACACCAACACCAACGCGGAGGTACGGGGCATATACATCCATCCCAGCATCATGGCCACAATGCTGCCATTCAACCTGCCCAATGCGAATTTCCCACTGACAAAAGCCAGTGAAGGATGTTTTGCCGTGAGCTATCATACTTATCATGCCATCAAGAAATACATGAATGCTGACAAGAGTGCAAATTGCAAAACCACGTTGATAGCATATGATGGTGAATGAAAAAGACAAGTGGTCGTAGCATCAGTTTTTCTCATCATCCCTGTAGACATAAGGCAAATAATGATTACCTTTGCACATCATGACACTACCAAAATTCATCATCACCATGGATGGCCATCTGCGCATGGGAATGGTCAATCAGCACAAGGACCTGCTGCAACCAGGCGACCAATGCATCGGCGGCGGCTACTACTATATCGACTACACCTCCAACCGCATCATCCTCGACCGCTCATCGTATGACTTCGGGAAACCTAAATGGCACCTGCTCGACACGCTCGTGGTTCCTGAGGCATACAGGGGAATGAGGATGGTGTATTGTTACGACGACAACTATCATGACGACTTCGACATAACAGGTGAATTACAAATTGAGTACACCTGCAAGGTGTGAAGATTGTTTGCCCCTGCCATATCAACGGACAGTAAAAGTCGGCTTGACGTTATTTCGTCAAGCCGACTTTTTGTCATGCAAGCCGATTGCTTGATTACGGACCGGTCTAATTTACTTCCTCACCGCCCTGACGACGACACCGGAGCGACGTGGGGCGGCCTGGGTGTTGGCCTTTGCCGAGGAGGCACTGCGCTCCATATAAAGGGCCATCGACTTGTATGCAACCTTCGTGACGATGTCCTTGGTGTCGGTCCAGAGATAGGTCTGTGCGCCTTCCTCACTGTAGTTGGAGTCAGACTTGTAACCCGTCATGGGGAAGAAGATGGTGTTGCCGTTGGGACCCTTGAAACGCAGGCCCGGGACGTTGTTCACCGTGGTTTTGGAGACGGTGCACTTGGTTAGCAACTCGTTGGCCTGGTCAAGGGTCGGCATCACCCATTCGCCCCCCCATTCCTTCGTGGCGGCGTCATACTGCGTGCCAGCGATGTGGATGCCAAGGTCCTGGCAGGAGGATTGCGAGCCGCTGCAGTACTGGTAGTTGCTCCAGGAGTAGGTGGTCTTTGTAGAGGTCTCGCCCCAGGCGTAGAACTTACCATATTCCTCGGGTGCCGAAGCTCCCACGTTGCAGTCGGCCCAGAGCGTGCCGCTGGGTAGACCGAGGTCCACATAGTTGTGCTCGCTGGGCGTGGGAGGCGTGGGAGGCGTGGGAGGCATGCTGCCAAGCATGATGTTGACAATGTTCATTACATCCACGATGTCGATGGTTCCATCCTGATTGGTTTCTGCTTCTTCGGCAAAGAAGTCATGCAATTTCTTTCCCAACATATGGTTCACCGCCATCATCACGTCGGAGATATCCACGCTGCCGTCGTGGTTGACGTCACCCTTTGCAAACTGAGAGGGCTGAGCCTCATCCTTGAAATAACCGCTCTTCCACTGGAACCATCCGCTGCCGGAGGACTGCCTCTCAGGTGTGAAACCAGAAGGACAAACGAGATTGCAAGGAGCAGAGGTAGTGCCCACTCCTGTGCAGGCATTGGCATTCAGCCTGCTTGCCGTGGTTGGGATGGAGAGAGTCTTCAAACCTGAACATTTATACATCATATTGCTTGTATTGCTCGATGGAATGGTGAATTTACTCAAGTCAAGACTGGTGAGTCCCTTGCAATTGGCAAACATACGTGACATATTGGTCACCTCCGAAGTGATGAGATAATCCAAACCTGTGATGGTTTTCAAGGAGGTCATACCGTCAAACCACTGTGAACAAGAAGAGGGGCGTACATACTTGAACCTCTCCTCGAACACGACCTTGGTGACATTTGCCACGTGCCCCGACCATTCAGGCTTCTCCGCCCCCGTGTTGAGTGAATAGATGGGAATGGGATCTCCCGTCCAAGACAAATCATCGAAAATGTCATATTTGAAAGTCAAAGTCTTTCCGTCGGAAGACAACTGCGCATAGCCTGTTTGTACGTTGTGGAAATAGCCACCTTTCCACACATAGTAAGTGGGCTTGATGCTACTTGGCTCAGGCATGGCCTCCCATTCATGGAACTCCAGTAGGCAAGGGTTGCTGGCAGTGCCCACACCTGACAAGGCATTGGCGTTGAGGGAGTTCAAGTTGGTGTTGATGTAGAGCGACGACAGCGAGGTGCACCCTTTGAGCATATTGGTGGTGTTGGTGCTCGACTTCACGATGAATTCCACAAGCACGAGGTCTGTCAAACTGCTGCATCCAGCAAACATATAGCTCAAGTTGGTGGCAGACTTGGTCACGAAGGTGGAAGAATATGTCACATATTCCATTCCATAACTAATATTATAAAGTACCAGGTAAGAGAGGCTGGTACATCCCGAGAACATATAGGACATGTTGGTCACCGCATCGGTTTGGAACGTCCCCAAGTCCAAATCAACAAGCTTGGAACAGCCATAGAACATATATGCCATATTGGTCACATCCTCCGTCATGAGGTATTCCAATCCGTTGATGGAGGTCAGCTTGCTCATATCGGCAAACCAATAGTAGGTTGTGGTGGGGTATGCTTCAGCGAAGGAGGAGTCGAACACCACCTTGGTGATGCTGCCAGCCTTTTCATTCCATCCAGGTTTGTTCGCCCCGGTATTCAACGAATACTTCGTACCACTTCTCGAAGCCTTGTTGGCATCATAATAGAAAGTGAGAGTGTTGCTGTTATAGACAGCGTAACCCTCCTCGTCACTCGTTTCGCCACCTCCACTTTTCTTGACGGCCCGTACGACGAAGCCGGAGCTACGTGGCTGCGCCTGGGAGTTCGCCTTTGCCGAGGAGGATGAGCGCATCAAATAAATAGCCATCGACTTGTAAGCCACCTTCGAGACGATGTCCTTCGTGTCTGTCCAGATGTATGTCTCCGTTCCGGCAGAATTATAGTTTGCGCCCTCCTTGTATCCCGTCATGGGGAAGAAGATGGTATTGCCGTTCGGGCCTTTGAATCGAAGTCCCTTGACGTTGTTCACCGTGGCAAACGAGAGTGTGCATTTGGTGAGCAACTCATTGGCCTGGTCAAGTGTGGGCATTGCCCAATCGCTACCCCAGTTCTTCGTGGCTGCATCATAGTTAGTGCCGGCAATATGAGTGCCGATGTCTTGTACGGTCGATGAAGAACCGCTGGCATACAAGTAGTTACTCCATGAGTAGGAACTCTTGGTAGAGGTCTCACCCCATGCATAGAAGTTGCCGTAGCCTTCCGGAGTGGACGCTCCCACGTTGCAGTCAGCCCAAAGAGTCCCACTAGGCAGGCCGAGGTCGACGTAGTTGTGTTCGGCCGTCGCTGTCAAGGGGAGCAGGAACGGCAGAAGCCATAAGCCAAACCGTTTAAGAATGGTAGTTGTTTTCATTGTTTTTCCAATTGATATGGTTAGTGATAAATGACCAACAAAGATGTTCTGAAGCACAAAGGCTTGGATAAGCTATCGTTTCTTTTGCAAAAATAAGCAAAAAAAAGCAAAAACATACAAGGATTCCATATTTATTTGAAAAAAACAATCGTCCGTTCACCATTTGAGAAATTGAAAAACAATCAATCATGGCGTCCACAATAAATCCAAGAATAATTTGCATCATAGTAAAATGATTTGTATTTTTGCAAACACTTTTGGCTTTGGTGGCCATGGCTTTGCCAATATCCATTGGCTTGGAAGAATCTTCCGACTGAATTAACAGCTCTAATATTTCAATATGGAACAAGTTCTCAAACACAGGGCTGAGATATATGGAATTTTGATCTTATGGGTCATGGCATTCCATATCAACAGTGCTTGTTATTCCCTTTCAAACATTCCACTTCTTTCAAATTTCATCAAGATTGGCAATGCAGGTGTGGATGTGTTCCTATTCCTGTCTGGCTACTGCTTGTATTTGTCATTGAATCGCAATTCCAATGTGGTAAACTTCTTCCGCAAACGATTCAAAAGGGTTGTTGTGGTATATTTGGTCATCGCCATACCTTTCTTTTTCATCAAGATGGCATTCAAAGCACCATCTTATTTGATATCAAATTACTTATATGACATAAGCGGCTTGTCGTTTTGGCTAAACAATTGTCTCAATGTATGGTTCGTTCACGCCATCATTGTGTTCTATATCCTAACCATTCCTTTTTTCCACCTTGTGAAAAAGGGCATCGGATACAGCATTGCCTTGCTGCTCTTGCTATATGTTCTCAACATTATCGGCTTTTTATATTTCCCATTATATGAAAAAGCTGCCATAGCTTATACAAGAATTCCCGCATACGTTTTGGGGATGATTCTTGCCGACTGCTATCAGCGCTATCGAATACAGGAACGGCTTACTGTCATAAAACCCATCTATCTTTCACTTCTTTCCATTCTATTGATTGGATACCTGATTTTTTTCTTAGCCATTGATGGAAGGCATCTCATTCTCTCACTATCCTATACAACAGGGCTTTATATGTTCTATATCACACTCATCCTCCCCGTCCTCTCACTTGCTCTTTTGATTCTCAAGGTCATTTCCAAAATCAGATGGCTTTCTTCGTTTTTTGCCACCGTTGGCAAAGTGTCCCTTGAGTTCTACCTCATCCATGTCATGCTCATATTGATTCTCCAATTCCAAGGTATTCAGCATAACTTTGGTTTTTGGCCATGGATTGCCATCCCTCTACTCACCCTGCCCTTGTCTCTCGCAGCCAACAAATTATCGGAACTTATTTCCAACAAGATAAATCTATGATAGATATCATCTGAAATTTCAGAGCTCAGCACCATATTTTACATATGGCTGCGGGCTGTTTCCATTGTTTTTCATACCCAAACACACAGCCGTCAACACCCCAATCAAACAATCCTTTGAAAAGTATCTAGAAATATTGCATCAATTGATTTTTTATCGTATTTTTGCCGACCCAAAGCATACTCTTTCACAAAATGGAAAGAAACAAGGAAATATATCAAGTGACGTTGGTGGGGGGAGCGGCAAATGTCGTACTGCTTCTCGTCAAGTTCTTGGCAGGCATTTTTGGACATAGTGCCGCGATGTTGGCCGATGCCGTCCATTCGCTTTCCGATTTCGTCACCGACATCATCGTGCTGGTATTCATCCATATCAGCAGCAAGCCCCAAGACAAAGACCATGACTACGGTCATGCCAAATATGAGACTTTGGCCACCACCTTGATAGGATTTGCGCTGCTGCTAGTGGCGGGTGGCATCCTCTACAGCGGTGCCACGAAAATCATAGGATGGTGGAACGGCGAGACATTGGTGGCCCCGGGGATGCTTGCGTTCTGGGTGGCTCTCTTGTCCATAGTCATCAAGGAGGCCGTTTACCGCTACACCACGGTGAAGGCCCGCAAGCTCGACTCACAAGCACTTGAGGCCAACGCATGGCATCACCGCAGCGACGCCCTGTCCTCCGTAGGCACCGCCATCGGCATCGGAGGTGCCATTTTCCTGGGGCAGCGTTGGACGGTGCTCGACCCCCTGGCCTCCATCGTCGTCAGTCTGCTCATTGTCAAGGTGGCATTCGATTTGCTGGGCAACGGCATCGGCGACCTCACAGAGCGGTCGCTACCGGACAACATCGAACAAGAGATGCTCAGCTTGGTCTCAACTCTTCCCGGTGTAGTGGAGCCACACAATCTCCGAACCAGAAGGTTGGGCAACCATTATGCCATCGAACTGCACATCCGTATGGACGGCGACATCACGTTGCGCGAAGCCCACGACAAAGCCACCGAGGTGGAGCACCTGCTGAGAGACCGTTATGGAAAGGAAACGCACATCGCAGTGCATGTGGAGCCTAAAGCTGAATAGTTGTTATTTTCATAGGACTTTATCAAAATCAAAAAATCATACCACAGTTTCAAAAGACTGGTTACTTGAAAGCTCGTGGAAAACATATATGGAAGAGACAAAGAGAATGACCTACCCCGACAATTTCGAATCAAAGATTGGATTCACGGAGATTCGCCAACTACTTATGGAACGCTGCCTGTCCACCCTTGGCAAGGGCCTTGTGGAAGAGATGCAACCCAGCACAGACGCGAGTGTGGTGAACCGTCGTTTACGTGAAGTGAGAGAATTCCGCCGTATCCAGGAGGAGAACGACGATTTCCCTCTGCAATATTTCTTCGACATGCGCCAAAGCGTCTCCCGCCTGCGCCTTGAAGGCACACACCTCGACGAAGGAGAATTGTTCGACCTTCGCCGCTCTTTGGAGACCATCAGCAACATCGTGTCGTTTCTCAGGCGCACACGTGGTGGTGCAGCAAGCGATGATGCCGAAGCTGCCGACTACGCCTACCCCACCCTCCACGATTTGACGAAGGACGTACAGACATTCCCCTCCCTTGTCCGCGACATCGACCAGGTGTTGGACAAATACGGCAAGATACGCGACAACGCCAGCACGCGCCTGTTGGAAATCCGCCGTGAACTCTCCCGTGTGGAAGGCAGCATTTCCCGCACGCTATACAGCATCCTCCGTTCCGCCCAAAGCGAGGGACTGGTGGAGAAAGACGCCGCCCCCACGCTACGCGACGGCCGGCTTGTGCTCCCTGTAGCCCCTGCGATGAAACGTAAATTGAAAGGCATCGTCCATGACGAAAGTGCCACGGGAAAGACCGTGTATATCGAACCAGCAGAAGTGGTGGAAGCCAACAACCGCATCCGTGAATTGGAGTCGGAAGAGCGTCGGGAAATCATCCGCATCCTCACTGAGTTGGCCAAGGTGCTACGTCCCCATGTGGCAGAGATGCTGCAATCGTACCACCTGCTTGCCGCCATCGACCTGATACGCGCCAAGTCGGAGTTGGCGGCATTGACAATGGCTTTCGAACCAGAAGTACAGGCCACGCCCCACATCGATTGGATACACGCCATCCATCCCCTGCTCCATTTCTCGTTGTCACGCCAAGGCAAGAAGGTGGTGCCGCTCGACATCATGCTCACCAAAGAGAAGCGCCTGCTCATCATCTCCGGTCCCAACGCCGGGGGGAAGTCGGTATGCCTCAAGACGGTGGGGTTGCTGCAATACATGCTCCAGTGCGGCCTTCCCATCCCGATAGGCGAACGCTCTCGTTGCGGCATTTTCCATCGCATCATGATCGACATCGGCGACGAGCAGAGCATAGAGAATGACCTGAGCACCTACTCCAGCCATCTGCTCAACATGAAGATGATGATGCGGCAGTCGGACGCCCACACCCTGTTGCTCATCGATGAATTCGGCACTGGCACGGAGCCTCAGATAGGCGGCGCCATCGCCGAGTCGGTGTTGCGGCAGTTGTGGAAACACAAGACATGGGGAGTCATCACCACCCATTACCAGAACCTGAAGCACTTCGCCGACGACCACGACGGTGTGGCCAATGGTGCGATGCTCTACGACCGGCACGAGATGTGCCCGCTCTTCCAATTGGAAATCGGCCGTCCGGGCAGTTCGTTTGCCATAGAGATTGCCCGCAAGAGCGGCATCCCAGAAGAGGTGATACGCGATGCAAGCGATTTGGTGGGCAGCGAATACATCCAAAGCGACAAATACCTTCAAGACATCGTACGCGACAAGCGTTATTGGGAAAGCAAGCGCCAAACCATCCATCAACGTGAGAAAGAGTTGGAGAAGACCGTCGCACGATATGAAGAGGAAATCAAGCAGTTGCGCGAGAGCCGCAAGGAAATCATAGCCAAAGCCAAGCAGCAAGCTGAGGACCTGCTTCGCGAAAGCAACCGCCGCATAGAGAACACCATCCGCGAGATACGCGAGAGTCAGGCAGCAAAGGAGGAGACACGTCGCGTGCGTGAGTCACTGGAAGACTTCAAACAAGAGGTTTCCAACCTTGACACCGAGACAAACGACGAACTGGTATCGAAAAAGATGCGGCAAATCCAGGAGCGGCGCAAACGGAAAGAAAAGCGGAGAAAGGAAAAGGAGAAAGAGAAGGCCCAGCGTCCCGCCTCCCACGTTCCGTCGCCACAGTCACACCAAGCAGGAGTCATATCAGCCGGCGACACTGTGCGCATCAAGGGTCTTACCTCCGTCGGTCGCGTGGAAAGCGTGGAAGGGAAGATGGCGACGGTGGTGTTTGGCGACATGCGCACCAAACTCCGTGCAGAGCGTCTGGAACACGCCGAGATGCCGGTGAAAGAAGTACCGACGTATGCCACTGTTGGCCGCCAGACACGGGAGACGATAGACGAGAGGAAGTTGAACTTCAAGCAAGACCTCGACATCCGCGGCATGCGTGGCGAAGAGGCCATCAACGCCGTCACCTATTTCATAGACGATGCATTGTTGGTGGGAATGACCCGCGTGCGCATCCTCCACGGCACCGGCTCGGGAATCTTGAGACAGTTGGTGCGCCAATACCTTGCGACTGTTCCTGGCGTGGCTCATTTTCGTGATGAGCATGTACAGTTTGGCGGTGCAGGAATCACGGTAGTCGACTTGGATTGAATTATTTTAAAGAAGTTAGAGGAGCTATAGAAGCTATAGAAGCTATAGAAGCTATAGAAGCTATAGGAGCTATAGAAGTTATTGAAGTTAAAGAAGTTAGAGAAGTTAGAGAAGTTAAAGACATTAGTCCATCAATGGCAGAACAAATGTCTTTAACTTCTCTAACTTCTCTAACTTCTTTACCTTCTTTAAACTTCTCCTTGTTTACATTTTCACATTGAATCCAAACGAAATGCCACCATTGGAGTTGAGTGGGATGAATTCCTTGCTCACCTTGCCCAGCAGGCAGTCCATTCCGAGGAAGAAATTGAATTTCTTGGCATGGAAATTGGCAAGGAATCCCACGTTGGCCTGGTAGGAGTTGACCGCCAATGCCAGTGTTCCGTCAAACCAATCCGTCGGCGAGATGTTCCCGCTCAGCCTTGCCTCGCTCCAGGAATGCGGACCGTTGATGCGTGTCGACCCAAGGAGACCTATTTTCAGCATTTGGAATGTGGGGAGCACATATTCGGCGCCTACGTTGAGGGTTGTGCCTATTCCTGTCACCCTTGCCCCCTTGTCGCCTTTGTCACGCAGGTTGGCGAAGTCGAGCAACTGGTCGCCATATTTGTCGGCTTGGTCGTCAAGCACGTTGGGAGAGTCCCCGCCAATGGTAACATCGTGGAATCCGTCGAAGACGAAGGTGTTCTCATCGTTTACAGCGCGGAAGTCGTTAGTCCACACGATGGCTCCAAGGTCGAGGAGTGAGGCGCTCAGCGTCACATCGTCAGTCAGTTTGTATACCAAACCAGCATCGACCGCGAGTCCGAAACCGCTTGGTCCCGGGGTGTCCAGGTCCACATCATTGACATGGTTGCTGGTACCCGGCTTGGAGGAATAGTCCTTGGTCTTGCTGAGGTATTTGAATCCCTTCATACTCACGTCGGATTGCGCCTTCGCCTTCACCATCCACTGGTTGGCATCAGAGAGGTCGGCAACCACACCATCGAGTTTCACGGTGGCATCACCCAAACCCATGAGTAGTTTGGCCTTTGCACCCACCTTCATCTTGTCGCTCACCTTTCTAGAGTGCCCGAAACTGAGTTCGGTGAATGCCTGTGCACTGAGGTCGATGTCGCCTATCTCATAGTGCTTGTTCTCTGCGTAAGCAGCAAACTCGAACAGCTTGTATGGTGCGGAGACGTCGACCTGCGCTCTCACATTGAGTTCGACAGTGTTGTATCCTCCCCATTTCTTGAAACCCATGGAGAATATCGTCTCCTTCAATGCTCCATTGACCTTGTTGTCGCCTGATGCGAAGCCCGAAAGCGGGTTGGAAAGATATGGGTTCATGAAAGAGGTCATTTTCTTGTCGCTCCTGTCAGGATAGAGGGGATTTTTGTGCATAAGTTCCTCCAAACCGAAATTACCCGTCATATTGGCATTGAAGTTACCAACCACAGGGATGGAGTAATAATTATCCTCGTTGTCCAAAGCCGGGTTGAGATCGTGCCTGTAGAGGAAATTGTCGGAGAAATAGCCGGTACGAAGGTCTTGTGCTGCTGCAGTCCCTGCCATCATGGTGCAGAGGACCATTACCATGTATTTTGCTTTTTTCATTGTTTCTCTGATGTTTGTTTCACACGTATGCTACATGAATGCGTATCAGTTCAAGTCGATGGCGACTTTTCCGGACTTCTGCACTTTCAGGCTGTTCACCTTGACGACTTGGTTGTATGCGTTGAGCATCACTCCTGAGACCGTTTTTCCAGCACCTGACTTTGCAGTCATATGCACCTTGAAAGCGAGTCCGTCGAGAGTTTTGAACACCCTGTTGTCCTTGGGCCTTACATAGATGACCTCCTCGGTGGTAGCAGGTGTCTTTCCATCCGCCGAGGCTGCGATGACCTTCTCCACAGTGACCTCCAACTTGTCACTGGGAATGGCGTTTCCACTGACGTCCACGCCATATGCCGTCAGTGTGAGATATGCGGGTATGGTGTTTTCAATACTTGCCGTCACCTTGAGGAATCCCTCTATGGTTTCCACTCCATCCACGTTTTTCTCCACGAAGCTGATATCCTTCACTTTTTCGTTCCATCCGGTGTAATCATCCTTGTAGACGATGTGTGCGTTATCGCCCAAGGCAATGCCGGAGGCTACAGAGAGGCGGATAGTTCCCCTGTAGTCGGTATCGAGTTTGATATCCGACACTTGCGTGTCATCTCCCGTTCCAACGAGGTCGATGAGTGCGATGCTGTCGGGCAGGCTGCGTATGACGTCGCAAATGTCAGGCACCACGACAATGGTGGTGTCAGTGGAGTTGGAAGGTCTTCTTCTAACACTGATGACACTTTCCCCATTGGCCTTGTAGCTGAACTGCGGCACATCGATTCTCTTGATCACGTTTCCTTTGTTGTCCTTTGCCACGATTGCTCCCCTCATCTTGTTTGGGAATGGCACATTGCTGTAGATGTTGATGTTGAGTTGCGGGTCGTAGAGGTCGAGATTGGTCTCCTCGTCCTTGAGGAAAGAGGGTATGTTCCTAAGGGCAACGCCACCCACTTTTCCAAATGACCTCGTCGGAGTGAAGATTCCCCTTGCGAAGTCACCTCTCATTCGACTGAGTACGGCAGTACCCTTTACCGTGAGGTCTTTGGTAGAAGACACCTTGTCGAAATCGACAGCCGACTCATAGACATCGACATGCATGCCGAGTGCTCCGTGGAACCTGAATCCCTCACCTTGGTGGTACGACATAAAGCTTCCGTCGTCCTTCCTTCCGGAAAGGTCAACCCCCTTGATGTCCACAGTGAAGGTCAAGCCATCAGCCGGTCTGACATTATGGAGTTCCAACACGTTGTCATTCAACTGAATGGAATCGCCTTTGTAAGCAGCCTTTCCGCATTCCACGCATTTCGGGAACGCGAATTTCATGTTTGCGATGTTGGAAAGCGCCTGTTGGAGGTCGTTGGCAAAGGAAAGCGTGACAGTGAGTTTGCCGTTTCTCACCCCGAGTTTCTCCAAGGCCTTGATTTGCGTGGTTTTGTAATCATAGTCGAAGTCAAGGTCTACCATAGGTGCATCAAAAGAGATGATGTCATCAGCCTTTTTCACCCTTCTCTGTCCGTATCTTGGAGGAGCTTGGAAGTCGCCAAGGTTGATGGTATAGGATCCCTGATAGGTTTTGGAAGGGATGTAGAACTCGTCCACCCACATATGTGCTGTGAATGATTCATCATCGAGAACGTCGATGTTGTACATTCCGTCTTCCGACACTTTGAGGAAGTTGTTTGTTCCCAGGTCAAGCACGTCGTCGAGGGAGATACCCTCCGTGTTGTTGTTGGACGGCAGTGTGATATTGTTTCCAAGTCCCACCGTCATGTCCACGTCTCCAAGGTCATAATCCTTGTCCACACATCCTGTGAGTGCCACAGCTGCAAAGGCAGTAGCCAAGACGGTTGCGTAACGAAATTTAGAGATGGTTTCCATTATATGTAAAAACGTTGTTGATTTCCAAAGATGCAAAATTACGTGTTTTTTACAACAATAATGTGTGAATGCAAGTTAAATAATCAAAAAAGGCATTTTTCCAAGCCTTTTACCCTATAAGAGCCGTCGTTCTTCCCCGTCGCAACCCCTTCATCCATATGCTGTGTAACCAAAAAGACTCCGAGCGAGGCGCATTGCCCCACCCGGAGTCTCTTTGTGAATTCTCTGCAGGTCAGTTGTTGACCGACCCACCGACGATGTCGAGCAATTCGTTGGTGATGGCCTGCTGCCTGCTCTTGTTGTATTGCAAGTTGAGTTCGCGGAGCAATTCATCAGCATTGTCTGTGGCGGTCTGCATGGCCACCATCCTTGCAGCATGTTCTGAAGCGTTGCTGTCGAGAAGTGCCGTGTAGAGCATGAGATGCGCCAATTTGGGAATGAGCACCCCCAGCACGGTGTCCATGTCAGGCTCTACGATGAAGTTGTCGTTTAGTGGCCTCACATTCTCTTTCTCCCCATCCTCCTCATGCTCCTTGTGGTGCTTTTTGAGGTATTCCTGTGCCTTTTTGGTGACGACATTGGAGGTGAGGTCCCTTTCGTGGTCCTCATCGAGTTGCGACTCGATGTCAATAGGCATGAAAGTCTTCCTCGTGAGGATTTGCGAACCTGCGCTTTTGAAATGGTGATAGATGAGTTCCACCTTGTCAAGCTCCCCTGTCCTGAATTTCGCTCCCAGTTCCGTAGCGATGTTGATGCAATCAGCGGAGTTGGGTTTGTCGGCCAGTGCAGTGAAGTCGCCCGCCGACTTGAATCCCAGTTTGGCCACTTTCTCAGCCACCTTTCTTCCGACAGGATAGATGATGATATGCTCCTTTCCAAGATGCTGGTATTCCGCAATAGCCTGCTGCATGAGTTTGATGACGTTGGAGTTGAATCCTCCGCACAAACTGCTGTTGGAGGCGAACACCACCAATGCAAGATTTTTCACCTCCCTTGGTTTCTCATACACAGAGTTGGCTTCTGCATCGGATGCGAGGAAGGTTTTGAGGATGTGCTCCAACATGCTTTCATACGGCAACATCTTCTCTATCTGCACTTGTGCATGGTGCAGTTTTGAAGACGCCACCATCTTCATCGCGCTGGTGATTTTCCTCGTGCTGTTTACCGAGGCGATGCGGTTTTTGATCTCTTTAAGTGAGGGCATGATCTACTATTACTTAAATTGTCCGGCGATATCAGCCATTGTAGCTTCGATGACCTTTGAGGTGTCATCGTCGATGACTCCGCTTCCGAGCCGTTCGAGCACATCTTGCTGGCTTGACCTCATCTTCTCAAGGAAGAGGTCCTGGCATCTCCTCACCTCTGTGACAGGCACGTCGGCCATGAGTCCCCTTGTTCCACAATAGAGGATGGCTATTTGCTCTCCCACGGGCATTGGGCTGTATTGTGGCTGAATGAGCAGTTGGTTGTTCTTACGTCCCCTGTCGAGCGTCATGGCCGTGACGGCGTCCATGTCGCTGGAGAATTTGGAGAATGCCTCCAACTCCCTGTACTGAGCCATATCGATTTTCAGTGTTCCGGCTACCTTCTTCATACTCTTGATTTGTGCCGAGCCACCGACACGACTCACTGAAATACCCACGTTGATGGCAGGTCTGAAGCCTTGGTTGAAGAGGTCGCTCTCCAGGTAGATTTGTCCGTCGGTGATGGAAATCACGTTTGTGGGGATGTATGCAGAGACGTCGCCGGCTTGTGTCTCGATGATGGGAAGTGCCGTCAGCGAACCACCACCCTTGACGTGTCCTTTCATGCATTCCGGCAGGTCGTTCATGGCTTCAGCCACCTCCTGCTGGTCATTGATTCTGGCGGCTCTTTCGAGGAGTCGGCTGTGCAGGTAGAACACGTCGCCGGGATAGGCCTCGCGTCCAGACGGCCTTCTAAGAATCAGTGACACCTCACGGTAAGCGACAGCCTGCTTGGAGAGGTCGTCGTAGACAACAAGTGCAGACTCTCCCCTGTCTCTGAAATACTCACCGATGGCAGCACCCGCAAACGGTGCGTAATACTGCATGGCAGCAGGGTCTGCAGCAGTGGCGGAGACAACGATGGTGTATGGCATGGCGCCATGTTCCTTGAGGTTTTGCACAAGTGCAGCCACTGTAGATGCTTTTTGGCCGATGGCGACATAGATGCAATAGACGGGTTTCCCTGCCTCGTAGAAGCTCTTCTGGTTGATGATGGTGTCGACGGCGATGGCGGTCTTGCCGGTCTGTCGGTCACCGATGATAAGTTCTCGCTGTCCTCTTCCAATAGGTATCATGGAGTCGACGGCCTTGAGTCCTGTTTGCAGTGGCTCTTTCACCGGCTGTCTGAAGATGACGCCAGGAGCCTTTCTGTCGAGCGGCATTTCAAAGGCGTTGGATAGGTCGATGTCTCCCTTTCCGTCGATGGCCTGCCCCAATGGGTTGATGACTCGTCCGAGCATGTTGTCGTTGACGCGTATGGATGCGATACGCTTTGTCCTTTTTGCCACCATGCCCTCCTTGATGCCGGAGGTGGTGCCCAAGAGCACGCATCCCACGTTGTCTTCCTCGAGGTTCATGACGATGGCCATGGTGCCGTTCTCAAATTCGAGGAGTTCGTTGGCCTCCGCGTTTCTAAGTCCGTAAATACGTGCCACACCGTCGCTCACTTCGAGCACCGTTCCCACCTCGTCAAACTCCTCATTGTTGCTGATGCCTCTAAGTTGCTGCAAGAGCACTTCTGAAACTTCGCTTGGTTTTATTTTGTCAGACATTGTTTGTTTACGGTTTTCGGTTGTAGTGCCTGGCAAGTGACAGCCTTTGGTATTCAGGGCGTGCACGAGTGCCACCCTTCCGGCTTAGAGGCTTGCCAGCCATATTGTTTACTTGCATAACTGTGCCAGGATGGTTCTCAGCTGGTTTTGGATGCTGGCGTCCAACCTGTATGTGTCATACTCGAGGATGTATCCCCCGATGATTTCGGGGTTCACCTCGGTCTGAAACTCCACAGTTCCATTAGTTCTGCTCTCCACCTTCTGCCTCATCTTCTTCTCAATGAGTGGTGTGACAGGCACGGCAGTGATGAGCCTTCCCCGCGTGATGTTGTATTGCTTTCTGTAGAGCGTGGTGTAGGAAGCAGCCATGAAATGGATGTTGCTCTCCCTATCCTCTGAAAGCACAAGTTGTATGAACCTCTCTGTCAGAGGTGTCACTCCTCCACCACAAGCAGTGACGAGGAGACTTTTCTTCTTGTCTTTCGCGAGCATGGGATTGTCGATCGTGAATCTGAGTTCAGGCACTTTGATGAAACTCTGCACGAGCGTGTTCATCTCTTGATACACCTGCTGCTCAATCTTCAGCTCGGTAGCGCTTTTGAGAAGCGCCCTTGCATAACGTACCGATATGACACCTGTCTCCATGGCTGTTATTTCTTAGCGTTGTCTACAGCAACCTCATCAAGCAGTCTGTCAATGAAATCCATCTGCGCCTGGTCTGTAGAGAGTTTCTCCCTCAGCACCTTTTCAGCTATTTTCACGGAGAGTTGTGCCACCTGCGTCCTGATGTCGCTGATGGCGCTCTGCTTCTCATTCTCCGCCTCCGCCTTGGCTTCGGAGATGATACGCGCCCCTTCAACTTTGGCCGAGTCTTTGGCCTTTGTCAAGATGGCGTCTTTGGTTTCGGCCGCCTCCTTGAGGATGCGTGCCTGTTCTCCGCGCGCTTCTTGCAGAATGGATTCGCCTTCTTGTTGTATGTTGGCAAGCTTTTCGTTGGCCTCATGTGCCTTCCTGAGACTGTCATCAATGAAAGCCTTCCTCTCCCTCACCATGTTGGTGATGACAGGGAAGCCCCACTTCCACAAGATGAACAGTACCACGAAGAATGTGATGGTCATCCAGAAAAGCAAGCCGGTACTCGGAGTCAACATACGCTTGAACTAGATTGAGTTGTCAAGAAAGGAGACTTTTGCTAACTATCCGACACAGAGGAACGCGATCACGGCGGCGAAGAGTGCAACACCCTCGATAAGTGCTGCTGCCACGATCATGTTGGTGAAGAGTTTGTTCATGACTTCAGGCTGCCTTGCCATGGCGTCCATGGCCTGACCACCGATTCTACCAATGCCGATACCGGCACCGATTGCTGCGAGACCTGCACCTACAGCGGCGCCGAACTTTGCAATGCCTTCTACTGCTAATAATGTTGAAATCATAATTTTGAAATTTTAAGTTGTTGAAATTATTGTTTTTTAATTGTTTCTGGGGCTGGTTTTACTAGTTTTCCTAGTTTTCCTGGTTTTTCTAGAATTACTAGAATATCTAGCATTTCTAGTTTTCCTTTGGCCTGTTACTCGTGCTCCTCTGGGACGTGTCTTGCGAGTCCGATGAAGATGGCGCTGAGCATGGTGAACACCATGGCCTGGATGAAACAGACGAGCACCTCAAGCGTGGACATGAAGACACTCATAATGACGCTGACGGCACTCATGCCGAGGAACACTCCTACCGGTTTGGCGGCCACGAGGAAGATGATGCATACGAGCGAAATGGCAATGGCATGCCCCGCCATGATATTGGCAAAGAGACGAATCATCAACGCGAAGGGCTTGGTGAATATGCCCACGAACTCGATAGCTGGAATGAGGGGGAAAGCCTTCAACGCCAATGGCACATCGGGCCAGAAGATATCTTTCCAATAATGCTTGTTGCCGCTGAACTGCACGATGACGAAGGTGCACAGTGCAAGGAAGAAGGTGACAGCGATGTTGCCGGTGACATTTCCTCCTCCTGGCGGGAATGGCATGAGTCCCATGATGTTGCAGGTGAAGATGAAGAAGAAGCACGTGAGAAGGTAGGGGCAGTATTTCTCATAACCCTTCCCCACCCCGGGCTTGATGATGTCGTCGACGACATACATCACCAACATCTCGATGAATCCGGTGAATCCTCCGGGAGCCTCGTCGCTTGCCTTGTGTTTCCTATACCATCTTGCAGGTATGAGAATGCACAAGAGGAGGACGATGACACTGATGAACATGGTGGCCACGGTTTTCGTGATGGAGATGTCGAAAGGTCTTTTCTCTTCACCTCCCACCAGTTCCACGATTTTCCCCTCGTTGTCGCCCTTCGTTGCAATGGCGAGTTGGTGAGGTCCCATCTTGTATCCATTGGCATCGGCTTTCTCCTCGAATTTGGAGCTGCAGAACACATGCCACCCCGTCGAACTGCGGACGATGATGGGAAGGTGGATGACAAGCGGTTTCTCACCAATGTCTGTGACATGCCACTCATAGGAATCCTGGATATGCTCCAGCACTACGTGCGAGATGTCAAGTTTCCCTGCTTCCTTCTCATCCGGCCTTTGGCAGCTGCTAGCCGTCCAAAGCAACAGAGCGAAACATAGTAGATGTTTGATATATTTCATTATTATTCAATGTTTTAATATAAGCGTGACAGCAATCATCGCCAAATAGAGCACGACAACGAGTGCCGAGAATTGGATGGTGGCGATCCTATCTTTCGAAAACAGCACGTAGATTCCCACCAGCGTGATGGAGAGGAGGAACCTGATGGCCACCATGATGAAGTGGAACTTCACCAGGTTGTCGGGCGAAACGCTCTCCACCATCTTCACTCCCTTGACGTATGCCACCGTCAGCGTGGTGTACAGCAACACGGCGGCAAAGACCATCCAGAGACTCATTCCTTTTGCAGTTGCGCTTTCGTCACCTTCACCATATAGACGGCATCGAGTGCGTCAAGCAAGATGAAGTAAGTGGCGAACAGCAGGACGAAGGGTATCATCTGCCTGCCTCGGAGTCCTGTTAGTGCCATGTAAGCTGCAATGACGGCTACTGCCGAAAACAACCTGGCTGTGGCATAGAGCAAGAACACCCTCATGGCGTTATTTCCGCCGTTGCCTTCCATTTTCCTAAGCAGCAGGGTGAACCAAATGGAAAAGAGCAAAGAGAAAAGCACTCCGATGGTGATATGCTCCACTTTCACTTGAATGAGCCAAACTTGCATGGCGAAGAGCGTCATCAATGTTATGCCCGCCATGAGCCAGATGGCCCGTTTCCAGTATGCCTTGTGGCATATTCCGGCCCTGCAGCCCTTTTTCATAGTACCTCCACGCAAAGGCTCACCTTGTTTTTCTGCACCTCGACGAAACCGCCATTGATGGAGAGTTGGTGCCTGCCTTCCGCATCGTCATACTCCACCATGCCTTTCTGCAAGGCGGAGATGATGGGGGCGTGGTTGTTGAGTATTTCGAAATTGCCAAGTATTCCCGGCACTTTCACACTCTCCACCTCCCCGTCGAAGGCGATGCTTTCTGGTGAAACGATCCTTAGTCTTAGCATGGCCACTATCCCTTAGCTTGTTCAAGGAGTCGCTTGCCTTTGGCGATGGCATCCTCGATGGTTCCGACATTGAGGAAGGCCTGTTCGGGCAGGTCGTCCACCTCTCCGTCGAGAATCATGTTGAATCCCTTTATGGTGTCCTCGATGGAAACCATCACGCCCTTCACGCCGGTGAACTGTTCTGCGACAGAGAATGGCTGCGAAAGGAACCTCTGCACGCGCCTGGCCCTGTTGACGGTGAGTTTGTCCTCGTCTGAGAGCTCGTCCATGCCAAGGATGGCGATGATGTCTTGCAGTTCCTTGTATCTTTGGAGTATCTGCTTCACCCTTTGAGCGCAGTCGTAGTGCTCCTTTCCCACAATGAGGGGGTCGAGGATTCTCGACGTGCTCCCCAGCGGGTCGACGGCGGGATAGATGCCCAATTCGGTGATTTTCCTGCTGAGCTCCGTCGTGGCGTCAAGGTGTGTGAAGGTGGTTGCCGGTGCCGGGTCGGTCAAGTCGTCGGCAGGCACATAAACCGCCTGCACCGATGTGATGGACCCTTTCTTCGTAGAGGTGATTCGCTCCTGCATGGTACCCATTTCCGAAGCCAGGGTGGGTTGATATCCCACAGCCGAAGGCATTCGTCCGAGCAATGCAGACACCTCCGAACCGGCTTGTGTGAATCGGAAGATGTTGTCGATGAAGAAAAGGATGTCGGCAGCTTCACCGTCTTTTCCACCATTGTCGCGGAACTCCTCAGCCACGGTAAGCCCAGAGAGTGCCACTGAAGCACGTGCCCCCGGGGGCTCGTTCATCTGTCCGTAGACGAGCGTTGCCTGGCTCTTCTTGAGTTCCTCCGGGTCGACAAGCGAGAGGTCCCATTTTCCCTCGTCCATGGCCTTTTTGAATTTCTCTCCATACCTGACCACGCCACTCTCTATCATCTCGCGGATGAGGTCGTTTCCCTCACGGGTGCGCTCTCCCACACCAGCGAATACCGAGTAGCCGTTGTGTCCTTTTGCGATGTTGTTGATCAGCTCCATGATGAGCACGGTCTTTCCCACACCTGCACCACCGAAGAGTCCGATCTTTCCTCCCTTCATATAAGGTTCGAGCAGGTCGATGACCTTGATGCCGGTGGAAAGCATTTCCTTTTGCGTGGAGAGTTCCTCGAATTTCGGTGCCTCCCTGTGTATGGGATAGGCTCCCGACATGTCGAGTTGTTTCATACCGTCGATGGGTTGCCCGATGACATTGAGCATTCTTCCTTTGATTTGGTCACCGGCGGGCATGAGAATGGGGAATCCTGTGGAAATGGCCTCCAGTCCCCTTTGGAGTCCATCGGTGTTGTCCATGGCAACACATCTTACGGTGTCCTCACCGATGTGTTGCTGCACCTCCACGACCAATTCCCTACCGTCTGGTCTGACGATTTTCAGAGCGTCGTGGATTTTGGGTAGCACTTTCTCTGGATCGAGGCCCTTGGTGTCATAATAGACATCAATCACCGGGCCGATGATCTGGGAGATGCGTCCATTGAGTTTTGACATAAGCTATAGTGTTTAGATATTAAATTTAATTCCAAGTGGGCAATATTGTAGGGATGGCGGTTCCGCCTGTCTCTGTACGTTTCGCTTGCAATCGGCAAATTTAACAATTTTTTCGGGAATTGCAAGTTTTGATGGCAGAAAAATGCATTTTTTCTGCCATTTGCTCACGCCACATATCTCAAATGCTCAATTCATCGAGCACTTTAATGAGTTTTTTGTCGAATGGTTTGTCGCTTCTGATAGCCTCAACGAGAGGGACATACACGACTTCATTGTTTCTGACACCCACCATGATGTTCCTCTGTCCTTGCATAATGGCCTCGATGGCTCCCACTCCCGTGCGGCTTGCCAATATGCGGTCATGGGCGGTGGGCCTTCCTCCACGTTGGAGGTGTCCGAGGATGGTGACGCGGACGTCGAAGTTTGGGAACTCCTTCCTTACACGGTCGGCATAGTATAACGCACCACATTTGGGGCTTTCGGAAACGATGACGATGCAACTTTTCTTTGATTTCCTGATCCCCCTTTCCATGAACCTTGCCAATTGGTCCACTTCCGTTGACTCTTCGGGAATGATGGCAGCCTCTGCCCCAGAGGCGATGGCACTGTTCTGTGCAAGGAATCCGGCGTCACGTCCCATCACCTCTACAAAGAATATCCGCTCATGACTTTGAGCCGTGTCCCTGATGCGGTCCACGCAATCCATGATGGTGTTCATCGTGGTGTCGTATCCTATGGTGGAGTCAGTGCCATAAAGGTCGTTGTCGATGGTGCCTGGCAGCCCGATGCAGCAGACGTCGAATTCCCTTGCGAAGTCCTTTGCTCCCGTTAGCGACCCGTTTCCCCCGATGACGATGAGCGCATCGATGCCGCGTTTCACCATGTTGTCGTATGCCTTCTGCCTTCCTTCAGGAGTGAGGAACTCCTTGCTTCTTGCAGTCTTGAGGATGGTGCCTCCCGACATGATGATACCACTTACATTCTCAGTGGTGAAAGGTTGGATCTCGTCATTGATGAGTCCGTCATACCCACGATATATTCCCATGATTTTGAAACCGTTGCAGATGCCGGCCCTTGTGACGGCACGTATAGCGGCATTCATCCCCGGGGCATCTCCCCCCGAGGTAAGCACTCCAATTGTCTTGATTCTTGTCATAATGAGTGGTATTGCTATTGTAAGGTTACAATAAATTTGTTTTATTCAATTATGTCAAAGCAGTATAGGTGGCCCCCTTCCAAGTCATGAAAGCAGCCGTAACTCAGGAAACGAGGTATGCGATAAGCCCCAGGGATGCCAGTCCGACAAGCCCCCCGGCAAGAGCTTTCAATCCTACGTTCTTGAAATACCACAGCACAGGTATCCTTTCCATCTTCAGCATGGCGATGCCGCTCATGGAGCCCACCGCGAGGATGTTCCCTCCTACGGCGGAGCAATATGCCATCACCTTCCAATAGCATCCGTTTGAAGCGAACGCATTGGCATATCCATCACCCAGGATGGCGTCTTCCACGGGATATAGCGAGCAGAAGCTCAATGCCGTGGCGAAGTTGTCGAGCACGCTGCTGACCAGTCCTGCCACGATGCCCATCAACCATATGTTATGCACGTATTCGTCGCACCTGTAGGCAAGCCATCTGACGGCGCCGGTCTCCTCTACGACAGCCACGGCAAGCATCATTCCCATGACGAAAAGCATCATTTGCAGCACGCCGTATTGCAGCACCCGTGGCATCCTCCTTTCTATCATCTTGTCCACGTTCATCAGTTTGTGGTTGAAGATTTCATTGACAATCCATAGCACTGACAAGACGCAAAGCGCCCCGAGAAAAGGACTCAGTTTGGTGATGTTATGGAAAGTGGGTATGAACCACAATCCTCCGATGCCCACCAACAGCATCAGCATGCGTTGCCATACATTGAGATTGGTGTCATCACCTCTGTAAGGCAGCGGCTTCCAAGCGATGTCAACTCTTTCGGGCAGCATTCGCCCCAAGAGGTATGTGGGCACGACCCATGCAATGATGCATGGAAACAGCAGGTACATGGAAAAGTTGGTTGCCGTGACAGCACCGATGTTCCACAGAAAGACTCCCGTGGGTGCACCGATGACGGTTAACGCCCCTCCGATGTTGGCAGCAATGACCACGGCACTGCCATAGATGATGCGAAGTCTCCTTCCCGATACGAGGTTGCGGACGACGACGAGCATGAGTGCGGTGGTGGTGAGGTTGTCGAGGTTGGCCGAGATGACAAAGGTAAGTGCCCCTACCGACCATAGCAGTTTCCTGCTTTTGCGCGTCCTCACCAATGGTGTAAGGAAATCGAAACAGCCGTTGTTGTTGAGAATCTCGACTATTGTCATTGTAGCGAGCAGGAAAAGTACAATTTCCGCCGCGCTACCCACATACTTGAGGAATATGTTTTGGGCGATGTATTGCTTTACAGCAGTGCTTGTAGCAATGGCACCGTTGAGGAAATCGACATAATCGCCTTGATGCTCTCTCATGACGAAATCGGTGCCATAACAAATATACAGAACCCATCCTATCGTTCCTGCGAAAATGGCCACAGCAGCTTTGTTGATGTTGGTCAGCTGTTCGGTGGCGATCAACACCAGGCTCACGAGGAATATGGCTACGATGATAAGAGTCATATAGGTTTGTTTTTCACTATTCAACTGCTACTAAGATGCAAAGTTAGGAAAAAACTTGCCAACAAACAAGTTTTTTTCACTTTTTCTATGAGGAGACAGGAGAAAACAGGAAGTTGTAGGAGGAAATAGGAGTTGATAGGAAGTTGTAGGGGGTGAGAGGCGATGGGATACTAAGGAATGGCGGAAGTGAGGTCTCTCCACAGGTTGTCCTTGGGTACGGGCGCTTCGACGGAGATGAGTTGGTGTGATACAGGATGCTCAAACTCCACCTTTCGTGCCATGAGCGAGATGCTGCCATCGGGATTGGAACGCCTGGCTCCATATTTGAGGTCCCCCTTGATGGGGCACCCGATGGCGGCGAGCTGGCATCTGATTTGGTGATGTCGTCCGGTGAGCAGTTCCACTTCAAGGAGGACATACCTTTCTGAGGACGTAATGGTCTTATAATTGAGCACGGCCTTTTTCGCCCCGGGTTTCTCCTTGTCGTGCATGTAACTTTTGTTCTGCTTCTCATTGCGTGTCAGCCACCCTTCAATGGTGCCAACCTCCGGGTTTGGCCGTTGTTGGGTGATGGCCCAATAGGTCTTTCGCACCATCCCTTCCCTGAACATGTCATTAAGCCTGGTGAGTGCCTTGCTGGTTTTGGCAAAGACGACGACGCCGGAGACCGGCCTGTCGAGGCGGTGGACGACTCCGAGGAAGACATTGCCGGGCTTGGCATACCTCTCCTTGATGTCAGCCTTCACTGCCTCGGAAAGAGGGGTGTCACCCGTCTTGTCACCTTGCACGATTTCGCCGCTTTCCTTGTTGACGATGATGATGTGGTTGTCTTCGTATAGGATGGTCATATGTGGAAGCTTGGATGATAATGTTCGAGGTTCGCCCCTGCCTTCCGGCAAAAGCGAACCTCGAAGGGTCGAAATCACATGTTCATGCCGCCATCCACTTGGATGACCTGTCCTGTGACATATGAGGACAAGTCGCTGGCGAGGAAGGTGGCCACGTTGGCGATGTCATCCACGGTGCCTCCCCTTCTGAGGGGGATTTTTGCTATCCACTCCTTGCGGATGTCCTCGGAGAGTTGGGCCGTCATAGCCGTTTCGATGAATCCCGGAGCGATGGCGTTGGCCCTGACGCCCCTGCTGCCCATCTCCTGTCCGATGCTCTTGGCGAGAGCGATGAGCCCGGCTTTTGATGCAGCATAATTGCATTGTCCAGCATTGCCATGAACCCCCACGACTGACGACATGTTGATGATGGAGCCACCACGCTGCCTCATCATGATGGGCGTGCAGGCATGTATGAAATTGAATGCCGACTTGAGGTTGACGTTGATTACAGCATCCCATTGCTGCTCCGTCATCCTCAGCATCAGTCCGTCCTTGGTGATGCCAGCGTTGTTGACAAGGATGTCTATTCTCCCGAAATCGGCGTGGATCTGCTTCACCACTTCCTCTGTCTGGGCATAGTCGGCAGCATTGCTGGCATATCCCTTTGCCTTGACACCCTTGGCAGCGATTTCCGCCTCGGTAGCCTTTCCGTTTTCATCGATGACGAGGTCGGTGAAGGCGATGTCGGCGCCCTCTTCCGCGAACTTCAACGCGATAGCCTTTCCGATACCGCGTGCCGCACCCGTGATGAGCGCGGTCTTTCCTTTCAATAAATCCATAGAATAAAATAGTTAAAAACGTTATTTTCCGGTACTTTTCCCCAAGGCTCCATACACCACCTTGGCGACAAGGGGCTTGCTTGTCTCCTCTGTCAGTCCATGCCCGAGCCGCCCATAGATGTAGGGCACCTCAAGTCCCTTGATGCAATAATGGGTGATGTCGGCGACGAGTTCCACATTCTCGATGTCAAACTCCCCGTCGGCCTTCCCGTCTGCATACACCTTTCTGAACAACTCTATTTCGTCCTCATCAAAATTCTTCCTGATTTTCTCCACCATCCAGATGTTTCTGAAGAATTCCGCCCTGAGGTTACCGTTTCTGACGACGGTTTCCTTGATCATGTTGAGGTGGGTGTAGATGAGTTCGATAATCTTGTCCTGCGGTTTGATCTTCTTTGCCGCCACTTCGTCGAGTTTGTCAGAAAGCCTCTCCAATTCGGATGCAATGACAGCGGAATAGATGTCCTCTTTTGTTTTAAAATAGGTGTAAATGGTCCTCCTGCCTTTACCTGAAGCCACGGCGATATCGTTCATCGTCGTATTCTCCAGTCCCTGCTTGGCAAAGAGTTTCCTTGCCACATCGACAAGCGTCTGCCTTGTTTTGCAAAAATAATGCATTTATTTGAATCCGACAAATTTTTTTCTCAAAAAAAAAAGCTGCACCTTGAAGATGCAGCTTTTTGAGCCTCTTGTCGGATTCGAACCAACGACCCCGAGATTACAAATCACGTGCTCTGGCCAACTGAGCTAAAGAGGCGGGTGGGCAAGCTACTTGCATCGCGCCGCTCAACCTACTGCCTTTGCTACATTCCTGTCCTGGAGGATTCGCAGGGAGCTGGCCGTGCAAGACTTGCCCGTTTTGCGGCTGCAAAGGTAGCAACATTTCCCGTCACAACCAAAGCAGCCAAACGGTTTTAAGGATTTTTAACAACAAGGATTGTTGCTACTCACCTCACCACTTTTCTACCTTTTACAATATATATGCCCTTGGGAAGTTTGTCAATGTCAGCTGTTCTGCCGACACAAACACCCTTGAGGTCGTATACTTTGTCGGAAGAAGGCGTCGCTGTCGCCATCACCACCTCGATGCCGTCTGGGGATGCCGGTGCAGCAATGCGAATGGTGCCTCCATCCACCCTCGCTCCTTCGAGACAGGCCCTGAAAGCAGGCAATGACGTATCTGCATCGACATAGACGAAGCGGTCGCCCTCCAACACATAAACATCCTTGACGATGGTTTTCACGGAATTGGTGATGATGTCGAAGCCATCCACCTTGCCCACCATGTCCTTGGCGAAGCCTGCCTTCAGCGTGGTGTTCTTCTTGCCTTCGAAAAGCAATTCCTTGCCAGCCAATCGGGCATCAGGTGCAATGAGATAAGTGATGTTTTCCTTGATTTCGCTGGCATAGGCCAGGGTCATCTGGTCGCCCTCCACCGCCACGATTTCCATCAGCCAGAACATGGTATTGCCGTTGGCCTCTCCATCCTCGCCTGCCTTGTGCCAGGTCGCCTGCTGCCCGTCCACAGAGATGGCTATAGGTGCGAAAGGCAAGGTCAGCGTGCTCCATCTGCCCAAATCCTCTGTAGCAAACGCCCTGATGTATTTAGGCACCATGGTGGCTGTCAAGTCTTCAGGTGTGTAGAAATCATATCGGTCGTCCATGGTGATGGTGCCGCCGCGATTCTCGTAGTTTACCACATTCTTGCCCATGAGCCCTTTCGGCACGCTCTTGTCGAGCAAATATACCGTATTGGGATTCTCATTAGGTTGGGCATTGCTGGTGTATGCCACTTTCATATTGATGGCAAGGGCGTCATCGGGCACCACAAAGTTGGGTTCAGCCTTCTTCGTCCTCACCGACCCGTCGGCCACCCAGTAAATGGCGCCTTTCTGCAACGTCAGCGCCGGGGTCTCTTCGATGGTCTTCAATTCACTGCCCTCATAGGCTTTGACTATCACCTTGTAAGACTGGTCGAAAACACCGGGCTTGAATTCCATACCCAATGTGACGGAGTCGCCCGGGGCGATGCTGACGATTTGGTTTCCTGCCATCTCCTCCCCTTGTTCGTTGACGAGAGTAGCACTGACGAAATGGTGGTATTCCCCCACCCCATTGTTTTCCAAAACGACGTTGCACATCACCTTGTCGCCCACGATGGCGGTGGCATCGTCATCAAGATTGAGGATGTCCACCCTGCTTTGCAATTGTGCACCATCGTTGTAGGCGTTGGTGTAGAAGAACTGGTCTTCGTAGCTGTCGACGGAGAGGAAATATACCTCGTTGGCAAGGTCGATGCTGTGGTCATCGTCCACGTATATGGAGATGTCGCGTGTGGAATTCTCCTCGATGATGACAGGCTCCATCGCCACCTCTTCCACTTTTCCACTGTTGTTGTATTTCCGCAAAACGATGAAGCCGTCAAACGTCTCTTGGTCATTGGTGAGCCTGACGACGACGTCCCGGCCCTTCCTTCTCACGTTTTGCACCTTGAAGTTTGCCCTTGGCACGGGGGTGAGCGTGAGGGTGTCGCCCTGGATTTGCGCGTCGATGTAGCTGGCGTCGGAATTCCTTGCCAACTTGGGCAGTCCTCCTCCATTCTCCCAATAGACGGTCTTGAGGGTATAATGCCCTTGTTCGATGCCCTTGCCCAACTTGATGTTCACCTCGGCGCCGTCAGGATAGTCCCTCCACATACCGATGTTGGTGCTGCCTACAGTCCTCACCATCTTCCCTTCATCATCATAGAGCGCCAGGCCTATCCTGCCGTTGAAGCTCCAGTCTTTACCGTCATAGATGACCGACAAGTCGACAACGATTTTGGAGAAGTCCATTCCCACGCTGTCCCTGACATATTCATTGCCATACTTCAAACTGGAGCGTGATATTGCTGCGATGGGAACTTCTGGTGCCACGAACTCATCCTCGCCCTCTCGGGTGATGCCGACGACGGCCGACTGCATGAGCGAGAACCTCAAGGAAGTGGAGCTTCCTCCCGTTCCGTTGGCACTGGCATCGAGCACTGAGATGCGGAAATAGTCGTCGCCATTGCCTCCCCATCCCCAGTTGATATGGTAGAATCCTTTGCCGTCATACCCGTCGCAGACGAATGCATGGCCTTCCATAGCCATGGTGAAACCGGTATAGAGCACCGGGCGGTTGTGTTTCAGTTCGTTGATCAGTATGCTGTCCCATTGCTCTATGGTGTATCCATACCTCGAGATGCTGTGAGCGGTATTGGGGATGTTGAAGTAATGAGGAAGCAAATATCCGAGATAGTCGGTGTTGGCTCCCGAACTTGCCGGTGTGTAGTCCATCTGCACCACCTGTCCGCAATAGAGCATGAGTTTTGCCACGGCATCCCTCTGCTCCTTCGTCGCGTTGCGTCCATAGACGTTGAGCATGTTGTCCCAGTCGAAGGTCGTAGGTTCAAGTCGCGGCATTTGCACCTTGTATGAATTGGTCGTATAGGCATCGATGGCATTGGTGGAGTCCACAGGGCAGCGGTGGTAGTTGAGCACCTGCGCCATGGCAGTGGCCACGCACCCCGTAGGGCATTTGACATTGCCTATGGAAGGACACATCTCGTTGAAAGGCCACGTCTGGTCCCACCTGGTCTTGATGAGAGGCTTGATGACGTCGGTGGGCCTGCCGGCAGGCATCTTGTTGGTGAGCTGGTATTCCACCACCTGCTCAATGGCTTCCTCGTAATACTGCAACCACCATTTCATGTTTTCGGGCATGTGGTCTACATCCAACGACCCTTTGTCGGAATAGGCAAGCACCGGCACGGTACGGTCGTCGCCGGAAAGGATGACATATCCTTTGTCATTGTCAAAATTGCAGACATACAGCGCAGGATGGCCGGCTTTTCCTTTCAATTCACTTTGATAAGATACCTTCACGTTCTCGTTGCGCCTTCCAAAATGCTCTTTGGCAAAGACTTTTGCCTTTTGCAGAGCTGCGGTTTTCGTCACGGGGTTGGCCATGGCGATGCAAGCGATGGCAAGCAATGCCATCAAGGCTTGTAATCTTTTCATATCGGTATAACTTTTGTTCATTCAAATGTTTTCAAAACCAAGTTGCAAAAGTACGAAAAAAAAGGAGGAATAAGCAAAAATCCATACAAAAAAGCAGAAAAGTGGTTGAAAAAAGCATAGACGCATTAGGGGTCGACGCCTCCGAGCGTCGCACACAGTGAGCAAAGATGATTGGTACCTTCTAAGACTTCTGGTGGTTGCGACGCTCGGAGGACGTCGACCCCTAGGTGCGCTCACGGAGATTGCACACAGGACTTCTGGTGTGGGTAGTGAATCAAGGAGACGGAGTTCTTGAATCAAGAGGACATTTCTCCATCATTGATCTTGAACGTGATAAAACGAATCAAAATCTCCGTCCCCTCTATACATTTGAGGTTTCAACCTCTGGCAAGAGCATGCTTCTTGACAAACCTGATGATTTCTCCTATCCACAAGACAAAAGAGGTGCCCAAAATGATGATTACCCAATCCAAGACCTTGAGCCCTCCATCAGCAACGTTGAACATTTTCTGAAGTCCTGGTATCTGAGTCATCAAAATCTGCCCGAACAAGATGACGAGCGCTATGATAACGAACCACTTCGTATTATTCCAAGAAAGACCCTTGAAAGCGGAATCAAAAGTCATGAACGCCTTGGCGTTGAACATATTCCAGAACTGGAGCATCACAAAGACGGTGAAGAACAGTCCAAGTTCATACTCGGAGAGTCCATCATTCTTATCCCAAAGGATACGACCACAGAAGACATCCGTCAGCGTGTTGACATCAGCATGGAGGAAAAACACATATATTCCGAGTAGGATGATGGTGAAAATGATGCCAGTTCCAAGGATGCCACTCCCCATGCCCTTGAGGATGTGCTCGTTGACAGAACGCGGTTTTTCGTCCATCACCGTCTTTGAAGGGGGCAGGGAAGCCAAAGCCAAGGCTGCGAACGTATCCATGATGAGATTCACCCAAAGCATCTGGGTGACCGTCAATGGAGACTCCGTGCCAATGAACGCCCCGATGAGGACGATGAGGCAAGCCGCCACGTTGACCGTCATCTGGAAGAGGATGAACCGTTTGATGTTCTTGTAGAGCGATCGTCCCCACATCACCGCATTGGCGATGGTGCTGAACGAGTTGTCGAGGATGGTCATATCGCTTGCCTCTTTGGCAACAGCCGTGCCGTCACCCATCGAAAGACCTACATTGGCTGTGTTCAAGGCAGGTGCATCGTTCGTACCATCCCCCGTTACGGCAACGACGTAATCAAGATCCTTCAATATCCTTACCACGCGTTCCTTGTCGTTGGGACGTGCACGTGATATGATTTTGACCTTTGGCAAACGGGTCGACAATTCTTCATCCGCCATGGCAGCAATATCGGTGCCCAAGAGGATGTTCTCATCCGTGTCTTCCGGTTTCCAAAGGCCAAGTTGTCGGCCGATTTCCTTTGCCGTGCCCGGAGCGTCGCCAGTGACGATTTTGACTTGTATGCCGGCTTTAAGACAATCCTCTATTGCGGCATGGACATCCACACGGACAGGATCCTTGATGCCCACAATGCCCATCATGCACAAATCATCGATGTTGAGTTTGCCCTCAGAGAATAATGCATCATCAGACTCATCCAACTCCTTGCAAGCAAAGGCAAGAGTTCTATTGGCATGATTCTGATAGTCTGTCAACTTGGCATTGTATTCCTCTATTTCCTCTTTGGAAAGCCTGCACAAGCCCATGATGATGTCGGGTGCGCCCTTCACATAAACCACTCGCTTGCCTGTGACTGCAGAATCGACAACAGTCGCCATATACTTCAACTCCGTTGTGAACTGCAATCGGTCGACGACGGGGAGCGATTCCCTTATGTCAAGGTAATTCACCCCATGGTCATGCAGCCACAAGAGCAAGGCACCCTCGGTAGGGTTGCCGATGGCTTTGATTTTTTTGGATTCGGCAAAGTCAAGATTCGCTGTCGTGTTGACTGCAATGCATTCTTTCAAGAGTGAAGACATCTTGTCGTCACCAAGCTTTTGGTTTTTCAATCCGGGGAAAGCCGTGGCGACAACCTTCATCTGGTTCTGGGTCAAAGTGCCCGTCTTATCCGAACAGATGACCGAGACGGCGCCCATCGTCTCACAGGAGTGCATGGTACGAGGAAGCGTGTTCTGGTTCATCAGTCGCTTCATGCTGAAGGCAAGACTCAGCGTCACCGCCATCGGCAAGCCTTCCGGAACGGCGACGACAATCAGCGTCACCGCAATCATGATGGAGTCGAGCGCATGCTGGACAAGTTCAGACCAGTCGGTATCCTCAGTGGTACCGAATGCAAAATAGAGGAAGATGCCTATGATGGGCAAGACCATGAAGGCTATCACCTGTGATAGTTCGATGCTTTCTTCATTGTCCTCGTTCTTTTTCTTGTTCATGGTGTAGGACACCAATGCGGCAATCACGAATGAACCCAAAAGACACACAGCCAAGGCAGCAAGGTTGGGAGACGGCAGCATCAAGGCATATCGCACAAGCCTTCCAAGAACGATAAGTACGGCCAATGCGTAGCTTGTCTTGGTGATGAGTTTTGCCAGTTGGTCCAACTTCTCACTCAACGGCGTAGCTTCACCATCCTGCACCTGTGCCGACTCAAACACCTTGCCACAGGCTGTAGCATCGCCCACGGCAAAGACCTTTGCAATGCAATCACCCTCCATGACATTGCATCCTTTCATGATGTGGTTGGAGGGATATGTCGCATCCTTGACGAAGTCTTCAGGATTGGTGGTCTTTGCACACAAGGGCTCACCAGTCAAGGAAGACTCATCCATGGTGAGGTTCATGCTTTCAAGCAACTCCGCATCGGCAGGGACTTCCTCACCGGCTTCCAGAATCACGATGTCGCCGACGACGATATCCCTTCTCGGCACCTGGCAAACATTGTTGTTTCGGACCACCTTCACCAAGGTGTCGTCATTGACTTCGTTCAAGCTTTTGAAAGTCTTCTCGTTTTGTGTTTCCAGTATATGCGTCACGGTTGTGGCCAGAAGGACGGCGGCAGCAATTCCTATCAATTCCAGATAGGGTTCCCATCCTTCCACGCCCCCGAACGTCCCATTGTAGAATGCGATGAAACCTGAGAGTAAAAGGACAAAGAGGAGGATGGCGAAAAGGGAGTCAATATGAAAGGTTTTCTCCTTCTCATCCCATTCACCTCCAAGGTATGCCACAAGATATGTCAATGCGAACAACACCAACGTGAGGACCGGCGCAACCCAAAGCCCTTGCTGGTAGCACCCCATGAGAGGGAAGATGATGGTGGCAAGAGTGGCAATGATGAATATGGCCAAATCGACTTTCAGCACCCAGAAATGCATGCAGTCCTTGATTTTCTGCCATATTGATTCTTCCTTTGGAGGGGTCAGCACATTGACTCCATGGCGTGCACGACTTTCGAGCACCTCGGCGTCGGTCAAGCCGGAATAGTGTGGATGACGGGTTCCTTTTGAAACCTTATGATTTACATTTGTAATCTTATTCACTAATACCCATTTATCTTATTTGACTCACATGCCAGATGAGCGGTTTGCCATCACTCACCGGCATGCTTTGCAGTCAACAGCGAAGCCCACGAAGGCCTACACCTGCACAACTGCCCCAAAAGTGGTTGCAAAGGTATTCAATTATTCCAAGAAACAAGAATTTCCAGCACTCTTTTCACTCGTACACCTTGATTTCCTGCTTTCCGGTGAGAGCACGGTAGACGTTGTGAGCCAAAGCCGTAAGTTCGTCCTCCCCAGGATAAACAAAGACGGGAGCGAGGTATTGCAGACGTCGGGTCAGTTCGCCACTTACATAACTGCTTTGCGACATGGCACCAGTGAGCAGCACGGCATCCACGTGACCGCAGGTGACAGGGGCGAGAGAGCCGAGGTATCTTGCCACACTGTATAGCATGGCGTCGAGTATCAGTTTGGCATGCTCGTCACCCTCCTTGATGCGTTTCTCCACGATTCTGACATCATTGGTGCCCAGGTGAGCAGTCAGTCCGCTATGCCCATTGACCTTGCGGAGCATCTCCTTCTCCGTATATTTTCCACTATAGCAAAGTTGTATGAGCTGTACGGATGGCAGCGTACCCGCCCTGGATGGACTGAATGGCCCGTCGCCGCTGAGGGCGTCGCTGCATGCGATGGCCCTTCCATGGTGGTGCATGGCAAATGATATGCCGCTTCCAAGGTGACACACGATAAGGTCTTGCTCTTCGTATTTCACCCCGTGCTCCAAGCAATATCTTTTTGCAATCTCCCTTTGGTTGAGGGCGTGCCAGATGGTTTGGTGTGGCATTTCGGGCAGTCCGCTGATTCTTGCGACATCCTCCAGTTCGTCCACCACGCCAGGATCCACCGTGAAGGCGCGGCATCCAGGAATTTCCTTTGCGATGCTGAGTGCGATAAGCGAGCCGAGGTTGCACGCATGGTGCAGACGTGGGTGCATGGTGTCCTCTATCACCTTCTCGTTGAGTTCATAGACCCCGCTCTCAATGGGCTTCACTAGTCCTCCTCTTCCCACTACGACATCGAAGTCCATGCCGAAGCCCTGACGCTGCAGTTCCTCGACCAATTTCTCCTTTCGATAGTCGAACTCATCCATGATGAAGGGATAACGGCACAATTCCTCATAAGGATGGTTGATGCAGGCATGCATCACTATTTCTTCATCGATAAAAACTCCCACCTTGGTGGAAATCATTCCAGGGTTGATAGCCAGTATTTTCATAATAGTAAATGCTTAGGCAAACAAAATGCTGTGTTTTTAGTATGATTGTATATTTACCGCAAAAATATGAAAAAAGGATGAAAGTTGCAAATGATTCGCTCAAAAAAAAAGCTTAAAGGCCTATTCAGCCCAAATTCCGCCGTTTTTTCAACCTTTTTCCATCCTTTCTTCACGTTCTGATGCCCCTTATGGCACCACCACTGAAGTTGTTTTGCCGTCCTTCAACCGTGTCTCGATGCTGTCGCCCGCCTTCAATTCCTTAACGCTGCGTACGGCCTTTCCGTTTCGGAGGGTGATGCTGTATCCCCTCTCCAATATTCTCTTGGGGTCCACAGCATCCAACCGCTGTCCCAGCAGTTGCAGGCGATGTCGTTCGTTGGAAAGAATGATAGCCACGGCGTTGGTCGCCCTGCTTTCCAACCTCTCCACATCCGCTTTTCCGCGCTGCGCCCTCATCCTCACGACGTTCTCCATACGACTCTGCCAAGCATCAAGTTTTCCCGTCTGCCTCGCCTTGACCAATGCGAAGAGCGTGGGTATGCGCACGGAAAGGTGTTTGAGCCGCATCTGTTCTTGTTGCATCCGCCCCTCCACCACGTTCAAGATACGCGTCTCTGCTTGTTCGATGCGCAGGCCCACATTGTGAAGCCTATCGATGAGGAAGGCAGCGGCAGCGGTGGGAGTCATCACCCTGGTGTGCGAGACCATGTCGAGCACGCTCTCGTCGCGGTCGTGACCGATGGCCGTGATGACGGGCAGAGGGAAGTTGACCACGTTGCAGGCAAGGTCGTAGGTGTCGAATCCTGAAAGGTCGCTTGTCGCCCCACCTCCCCTTGTGATGACCACGCAGTCGAATTCATCCTCTCGCATGTTCACTTGGTTGAGTGCGGCGATGATGCTCCTTTCCACCCCTTCCCCTTGCATGATGGCAGTAAACAGCGTGGTATGGAACTTATATCCGAACTCGTTGTCTTCAAGGTGGTTGCAGAAGTCTCCATATCCTGCAGCCGTAGCACTTGAGATGACAGCGATACGCTGAGTGAACATAGGCAAAGCCAGTGAGCGATTGGCATCAAACATGCCCTCCTCCTTCAACCGTTTGATGATCTTCTGCCTTTTGAGGAGCATGTTTCCGAGTGTGAACGAGGGGTCTATGTCGCTCACGATCCACGAGAAGCCATAGTTCTCATGGAATTGCGGCGACACCTTGAGCAGCACCTTCATTCCCACGGCGAGTTGTTTTCCTGCCACCCTGAGGAAATGCGCCTTCACCAAATACCAGGTGTTTCGCCAGCATCTTGCCGAAGCCTTTGCCACAGGTGTGTTTCCCACCTCGTCTTTTTCTATGAGCTCGAGATAGCAATGCCCCCCTCTTTCATTCAGGCTTGCAATCTCCGCCTCCACCCAATAGGATTTGTGACCCATGCAAGTCTCAATGAGGTCACGCACCAAGCCGTTCAACTCAAGGAGAGTCATTTTCTTCCCCTCAATCTTGCCCATCGTCCAAAGTCTATTGTCTTTAGGGGATTCAAGGGCCTTAAGGTCTTTAAGGTATTTAAGGTCTTTAAGGTCTTTAAAGTCCTTAGGGTCCCTGAAGCCCAAAGTTTCATTGTCCCTTCAAGATATGGTATGCCTTCATGAAGTCGGGAATGCCATATCCAAACACATTGTTCGGGGTTTCAAAATTGTCGCCGCTCCGTCTCACGGCATCCATCACCTCGTGTGCGGTCTTATCTGGAGCCGACTGCCAGAGGCTCGCCACCATTCCTGCTGTGATGGGGCAAGCGAACGACGTGCCCATGTCGCTATTGGCTGTTCCTCGTCCACCGATTGTGGCAGCGGCACTTCCCAACGCCATCACATCAGGCTTCACCCTTCCGTCGTCAGAAGGCCCGACAGAGGAGAAATTGGCATTGATTCTTTTCCTTGTCACCGCCCCTACTGCGAGGATGTCGCGTGCATCAGCCGGGAAACCAATCTTCTTCCAGGAATCATTACCTTCGTTTCCTGCACTGTTGACATGTATGATGCCTTTCGAAGACAAGCGTGAAGAGGTGCGGGAGATGAGCGAGTGGTTTCCGTCAAGCTCATAATATTTATGGTCGAGCGCATGGTCGTCAAAGTCTTGATAGCCAAGTGAGCTACTGATGATGTCCACGCCCAGGGAGTCGGCATATTCGGCCGCGGCAGCCCAATAATCCTCCTCAGCAGGAAACTCCGTGTAGTTGTCCTCTGTCCTGAAGAGCCAGTAATCGGCATCGGGAGCCGTCCCCACGAAAGCCCCCTTCACATCCAAGGCCATGGTGGAGAGCACACGAGTGCCATGGTCGCCCTCAATGCATATGTTCTGGGACTTGAATGCTACGAAATCCTTCTTCCCCAAGATATGGACGTTTTTAAAAGCCGGGATGGAATCCACATTCATGAACCCTCCGTCAAACACAGCAATGGTGATGCCTTTTCCTCTGAAACCCATTTTGTGCAGTTCACGTCCGTTCATCAAGTCGATATTGACGGCCGCCCTTCCATATTCATCCTCTCCGTCTTTATAGGGGTCCAATTCTTTCCGGTAAAAAACCCTTGTCGAAGGTGAAATGGAATCAGGAGAGGTGTAGATATGGTCCATCTTTTCCACGAACGGCTTTTCCATCAGCGGAAGGACATCAGCCATGTCGTGCACCTTCACCAGCACGGTGTTGTTCCATTTGCTCATACAAACGATTTCCACCTTTGGTGTCACTGAAATCTCCTTGAGGTAAGCGGGCGGGATGGGAAGGTCGGTGGAGTCGACAGGCAGTCCTTGCCGCTTTCTCCTCTGGACCGACTTTTCTGACAGGAATTCCAAAGGCTTTGAAATGGAATATGGCGTCCCTTGCTTGTCGGTGAGTGTCACGCGAAAGAGATAAGTCTTCCCACCGGGAAAAGGAGGATAAACGTTGCCATCCGCATAGGCGAAGGCTGAGCCGATGGCCACGAACGCCATCAGCATGAGAGCACGTAATGATTTGTATGACATTTTTATAATTTTACATTTTTCAATCTTTATGAATATCGCATACAAAATTAGGTGTTTTTTCCAACATAGCCACGATAAAAAGCAAAAAAAATGCGAGAAAGGGCAGTAAAATGGGAAAATATGCTTAATTTTGCAATTTGTAACCAAGAGAGAATCCCTTATGGACAACAAACAAGCCACGTTGGAACTTGGAACCAAACCCGTAGGCAAACTGCTGATGCAGTATGCCCTGCCAGCAATCGTGGCCATGACAGCCTCGTCATTATATAATATGGTGGACAGCATCTTCATCGGCCAAGGTGTCGGTGCGCTGGCCATTTCCGGCCTGGCCGTCACCTTTCCATTCATGAATCTCTCCGCGGCCTTTGGGGCTGCCGTAGGTGTGGGAGCCTCCACCATGATATCCGTGCGCCTTGGACAGAAGGACTACCCGACGGCATTGAACATTTTCGGCAACTGCGTGAGCCTGAACGTCATCATCGGCGTGGTGTTCGCCATTCTCACGCTACCTTTCCTCGACCCCATCCTCACCTTCTTCGGAGCCAGCGACCAGACCCTTCCATACGCCCGCGAGTATATGGAAATCATCCTTTATGGCAACGTGATCACCCATATGTATTTGGGTCAGAACGCCGTGCTGAGGTCTGCAAGCAAGCCCCGCCAGGCGATGTATGCCACCATCTTCACCGTGGTGCTCAATACCCTGCTCGACCCCCTCTTCATCTATGTCTTCGGCATGGGCATACGTGGGGCGGCCATTGCCACCATCCTCGCACAATTCCTTGCGCTCTGTTGGCAGTTCCGACTGTTCTCCAACAAATCGGAAATCATCCATCTAGAGCGCGGCATCTACCGTCTGAAGAGCAATATCATAAAGAACATCGTGGGCATCGGCATGTCGCCCTTCCTCATGCACGCCACCTCCTGCCTGATTGTCATCGTGTTCAACAAGAGCCTTTATGCCTACGGCGGCGACCTTGCCGTGGGTGCCTACGGCATCGTCAACCGCATCTCCTTCCTTTTCTTCATGGTGATTTTCGGATTGAACCAAGGCATGCAACCCATTGCCGGTTACAACTATGGTGCCATGCATTACGACCGCATGCTGAAGGTATATCGCTATGCCATCGTCTGTGCCACCATCGTAGCCACCGCAGGATGGGCGGTGAGCGAGTTCCTGCCGTACTATTGCGCACGCTTGTTCACCACTGACGACAACCTTATCCGACTGGCAGAACGCGGCCTGATACTGGCCAACGCCGCCATTCCCATCGTGGGTTACCAGATTGTCACCACCAATTTCTTCCAGAGCATCGGCAAGGCGAAGGTGAGCATATTCCTCTCCCTCTCGCGACAGTTGCTCTTCCTACTTCCCCTGATGTTGGTTCTCCCCCGCTTCCTCCAACTCGACGGCGTATGGCTCTCGTTCGCCTTCTCAGACGCCATCTCAGCCGTGGTGACCTTCTTCGTCATGTGGAAACTATTGCGCCAATTCAAGAAACCAGAACAACCTTCAAATGGATAAGCAGCATATCATCATCAGCGTGGGCCGGCAATTAGGCTCCGGAGGCCGTGTCATTGCGCAACAACTCGCCAAGGAGTTCGACTGCCAATTCTACGACAGGGAACTGCTCAACCTTGCCGCCAAGGAGAGTGGTTTCAGCGAGCAGTTCTTTGAGCAACACGACGAGCATAAACAGTTTTTCAAATCGCTCTTCCACCTCCACGCTCAGCATATGAGCGACAACAATTTCTACACCAACAAGTTCTCGCAGGAAAGCCTGTTCCAATTCCAAGCCCAGGCCATCCTGAAGGCCGCCTCTGAAGGCAATTGCGTGTTTGTGGGTCGCTGTGCAGACTACATTCTCCGCGACATGCGTGAGGCCGTGAGCATCTTCATCACCGCCGACCTGGACTACCGTGTCGCCCAAGTGGCCGCCCGCCATGGCTGCGACAAGGATGCCGCACTGAAAATCATCCACACCAAAGAGAGCAACCGTGCCTCTTACTACAACTACTATACAGGAAAGAAATGGGGCGACAGCCAGTCCTACGACCTGTGCATCAATTCCACGCTGCTCGGCCTGGAAGGCACCACCCGCCTCATCGCCCTGTTCATCAAGGAACGGATGGCCATGTCAAGGAAGGAGATTGAAGGATGAAGAAAATCGGCATCATCAGCGACACACACTCCCATTGGGACCCACGCTACCTTACCCACTTCGACCCTTGCGACGAAATCTGGCACGCCGGCGACATCTGTTCCACCGAACTGACCGACCGTCTGGCAGAGTTCCGTCCGCTCCGTGCTGTCTGCGGCAACTGCGACGGCGGAGACCTGCGGTTGATGTTTCCCGAAGTGCTCCGTTTCAAATGCGAGGAAACGGACGTATTGATGAAACACATCGGCGGCTATCCGGGACGTTACGACCCCAGCATCGCACGCCAGATTTACAGCCATCCACCCCAGCTCTTCATCAGCGGGCATTCACACATCTTGAAAATCAAGTATGACAAGACACTCGGCCTGTTGCACATCAACCCCGGAGCTGCCGGACTGCAAGGATGGCACCAAGAGCGGACGCTGGTAAGATTGACCATAGAAGGCAATAAATTCACCGATTGCGAGGTTATTGTATTAGGCGACAAAAAACCTTGAAAGACAACACCAAAACGATATGCTAAAAGAAAAAGTACGCATCATAGAACTACCCAAGATCACCGACCCTCGTGGCAACCTCACTGTCGCCCAGGAAGAGATGGAGGTGCCTTTCTCCATCGCCCGCGCCTACTGGACCTACGACGTGCCCTCTGGAGAATGCCGTGGTGGACACGCCCACCGGCAGTTGGAGCAACTCATCATCGCCACCAGCGGTTCGTTTGACGTCAACGTCGATGATGGCGAGGAGCGCGCCACATACCACCTCAACCACCCTTACCAAGGCTTGTATGTCGGTCCCGGCATCTGGCGTACGCTCGACGACTTCTCTTCGGGCGCCGTCTGTCTCGTGCTTGCATCACATCTGTTTGACGAACAAGACTATATCCGTGAATACGACGAATTCCTGACTTACGTGGGATGTTTGAAATAGAGAGATATACGCTTGCGAAAAAAGACGTATGGGACCAGTTTGTGCGTCAGTCGAAGAACGGCACTTTCCTGTTCCTACGCGACTATATGGACTACCACAGCGACCGCTTTGCCGACCATTCTCTCATGGCATGGCATAAAGGCAGGCCATATGCCGTGCTGCCAGCCAACATCGACAGCGACACCTTGCACAGCCACCAAGGCTTGACATACGGTGGCTGGCTCATGGGCAGACAAGCCACCGTGGAAGGTATGTGTTCCATCTTCAAACAGATGGGCGACATCGCACGTCAGTCGGGCATACGCCAGATGACCTACAAGGCCATACCCTGGATTTACCACTCCTGTCCGGCCGAAGAGGACCTATACGCCCTCCACCATGTCTGTTCAGCACGTATCACCAGCCGCCATGCCTCTTCAACCATCGACCTTCGCTCGCGAATACCGTTTACGGAGTCGCGGAAATCAGGCCTTCGCAAAGCAATGGCGCGGAATCTTGCCATAGAGGATGGTGGACAGGAAAGATTGGAAGATTTTTGGAAGATACTGGAAAACAACCTCTCCATCCGCCATCATGTGTCGCCTGTTCACACCCTCGACGAGATGCGTCTGTTGACGAGCCGCTTTCCCGACAACATCCGCTTGTTTGTCGTCACGGAAAACGGCAAAGCGTTGGGTGGCACGCTGCTGTATCTCACCGACCGTGTGGTGCACACCCAATACATCTCGGCCACGGAAGAAGGGAAAGCCTGTGGGGCACTCGACTACCTCTTTAACGAGTTGATATCACGCGATTGGAGCCCAGCGACTTATTTTGATTTCGGCAGGTCTACCATAGGTGATGGCAGCGAACTCAACAACTCCCTTCTTTTCCAAAAGGAGGGTTTTGGAGCCCGCGCCATCTGCTATGATGTCTATAGCTGTGTTTTTTAGGAGAATTAGGAGATACCAGGATATCCCAGGGAGGGTCAGGATATCCTGGGAGCCTTGAATTACTTCACCTCGTTCACCAATTCCTTGCCTTCCTCGAAGTCTCGTATGTTTTGGAGGGTGGTGACAGCGATGTTTTGCACTGCCTCCTGGGTGAAGAATGCCTGGTGCGAGGTGACGATGGCATTGGGCATCATCAGCAGCAAGGCGAGTTTGTCGTCATCAATCATCTTGTCTGAACGGTCCTCATAGAAATAGTTCGCCTCCTCCTCATAGACGTCGAGAGCCGCCGACCCCACCTGGTGGGTGCGCAATCCATAAATCAGGTCCTCGGTCTTGATCAATTTCCCACGTCCTGTGTTGATGATCATCACCCCGTATTTCATCTTGGTGATGGAATCATTGTTGATGATGAATTTCGTCTCCTCCGTCAACGGGCAGTGCAGCGAGATGATGTCTGACCCCTCATATAATTCGTCGAGCGTCACCATCTTGACGCCATACTCACTGGCAAACTTCTCATCGGGATAGAGGTCGTAGGCAAGGATGTTCATCCCGAATCCTTTGAGGATTTTGATGAGTTCCTTGGCAATCTTGCCCATGCCGATGACACCCACGGTCTTGCCATACATGTCAAAGCCCAGCAAGCCGTTGAGTTTGAAGTTACCCTCCCTGGTGCGATATACCGACCGGTACACCTTGCGGTTGAGCGCCAGCATCAGCGTGACGGCATATTCAGCCACGGCATGGGGCGAATAGGCCGGCACCCTTACCACACGGATGCCATGTTCGCGTGCCGCCGCCACGTCCACGTTGTTGAATCCGGCACATCTCAGGGCAATGAGCTTGACTCCATAGGAAGCCATCCGCTCTATCACCCTTCTGTCACACTCGGCATTGACGAAGATGCACACCGCTTCCACCCCTTGGGTAAGGGCCACGGTGTTCATGCTCAACCTTTCCTTGTAGAAATGGATGTCAAAGCCAAAGTCTCTGTTCACTTTGCCGAAAGTGTCACGGTCATAACTCTTTGCGTCGAAAAATGCGATTTTTGTAGACATAGGAATAGTTTTATAGTTTTTATGATAAATGAAGCTTGGTGAATGCTGTTAGTAGCCCACAGGATGGTTGAGTTCGAGGATGGTGGTGGCGGGCAGGCCAAGCGCCTTGCTGACAGCCTCCTTGTTCATCATGGCACGCGGGACGGTTTTCAGACCGAGTGCGGCGCACATCAGGCAGATGTCCTGTGAAGCATACCCGGCATCCATGGCACCGTAAATTTGAGACTCCTGCCGGAACTTGCTCTGGTCGCTCACCAGGAGGATGAACACCGGTGCCGATTTCATCGACTCCTGCATGCCGGCGAGAGCGGGGCGGATGTCCTCGGCGGTCACCTTGGTCAGCGTGAGTTTTTTAGGGTCGTAGATGGACACACCGTCCTTTGTGCATACATAGGCCACGATGTCTTGGGCGTTGATGGCCGTGGGGATGGTCAAGAGGTTCTTGTCCGGACGGTTGACGCCACAGGCAGCCCAAAGGATTTGCGATAGCTGTTGGTCGGTCACAGGCTTGTCGGCGTTGTAACTCCTGTCGGAACTTCTCTTTTGCAAGGCTTCCATCAATGTCACGGAAAGTGTCATGTCGGGTTGGGGAAGTTGTTTCACTTCCTGAGCGCAAACGCCCATCCACACGAGGGACAGCGCCGCGATGGCAAATAGGTTCTTTTTCATAAACTTGGATTTGATTTGATGATTATCGTTGGAATTTCACAGAATGCCTTCCGTTGCAATACCAAGAGACGACATAGATGCCTTTGGGCAGATGCTCCACGCTGGCACCTTTGCCTGCTGCAAATCGCATGACCTGCCGGCCTTGTTGGTCATACACATCCACCTTGAAAGCAAGCCGTTCTGGCTCATCCGCACCGAAATGCAGGAAGTGGACCGTGGGGTCGTAGGCAAGGGCATACTCCAAAGGGAACTCTTCCACATGACGGATGGCCGTGTCGTAGCCGGGGATGCTGTCCACGATGTCGATGCCCCACAACCTGTTGTTGCTGGTGGCGTTACGCTCGTTGTTGGCATAACTTTGGATGACCGTTCCGTTGACCCTGTTCCCACCCGTCAGGTTGGCCGTATGATGTGTTTTCCTGTTGTTCAGGTTGTAGCGTCCCTCCGTCTGTTTCACGATATGCCACTGCTGTGCCTTGTCGGTGGAGTCGGGAGAGGCAACGACGAGTTGCGTCCCCAAGTTGGTGGTTTCAGTGGTTTCCCCTTGGGTGGGGTCTGCCAGAGCCATGCCGTTCATGCGGTTGAGAATCTGTTGATAGCCGTTGCCCAAGGTGATGATTTGCCATTGTTGGCTGTAGGACTGATTGTTGCGGGCGTTGGCGACGACTTTTCCTGCTGCATCAATGTCGAAGACGGTCGACGTGCCCACATTGGTGATGACATGGCAATACTCTGCCGAAGTGGTGAAGCCCGGTGTCACCCTGTCGTATTCATCCACATCCACATCGTCGGGTTGTCGCTGGGCGAAGGCCAGGAGCAACGCCGGCAAGCGGCCGGAGACGAAGCGGCGCAAGTCGTCAACATATTCATCATAGGTGGAATACAGCACTTTTTCACGCAACGCACGCACATTGATGTTCCATTTCTGGTAGTTGAGTTGCTGCGACTCCATCAGAAGCGTCTGCAGACTGTCGATTTTTTGTAGCAATTTCTCTTCCAAGCCCTGGGAATACAACTGCACATAGTTTCTGAAAACCAGTCTCTGGAACCATTCGTCTGCCCAGAAGCGCCTGACCCATCTTTCCATACCATTGTTTGCAAAGGCCACATCCGCCATCAGGCTGGAAGTGGTGTTGCTCAACCTGTTGTCGTTGTTGAAGGCGATGTCGCTGTCCCATAAAGGTCCGAAATAAAGATGGTCATCATTCTGGTCCTTGTAGAAATACAGGCTCCACACGTAGTCGGGATTGGCCATGATTTCAGAAGCGAGGTACCATGAGGCCAGAGAGGTGCTGTCCACCCATGCTCGGTATCCTTTTTCCGGGTCATCGTAGGTGTCGGAGAAGAGCCGTGTTTCAAAATCATTGACAAATTGCCTGATGTAGGCATATTGACGGTTCTTGATTTCCTCATCGTCAGGATAATGGATGGTCATCGGCACCCCTTTGGGCGTCGACCATCCGCTGACGCCACTTTGGTAGTCCTTGAACCCGTCCGCCTCCAAAAGGTAGCCTCCGGTGACGTTGCTCTCGGATGTCAGGGGGAGGTCTTGCTCTTCGATGTCAACCCGCTTCTTGCGCACGTCTATCTGGTCGGAGATTTGGTAGCACCCCCTGTAATTACCATTCAGGGTGAAGTCAACAAACTTGGCAGCAGGAGTGAATTTCTGTCCGCAGAGGTCGCCAATATAGGAAGCCAAGGCGTTGCGGAAGAGGGTCTTGTCGCCATGGTTGGCCAGCAAGGTCCATTTCTTGGCATTGGCGCGCTCCTCACCCAGAAAGCGTGTCTTTTGGGGAAACTTGATACGATAGGGCTTCTTGGCTAGGTTCCAAGTGGAATTCCCTCGCCCTCTGATGAGGATGGAATCATAGAATGCCACCTCGTCGTTCTCGTCCACCAACCACAAGCGAGCCAGCACCTGCGTGGTCTTGCTGGTGACATCACGCCCGTCGAAGGTGTTGACATAAAGGTGTGGCAAGTTGGTCAGCCGATGATGCTCTTGCGCCGTCACGGGACTTGCAAGCAAGAACAGCCAAACTGCCATTTTCAAAAACAAACTTCTCATTTCCCTTTTTCAGTTATCATGAAAGCCATTGCCATCAAGGAACAAAGGTAGTGAATCCTATAGGATGTCTATTCCCTCTTCCATCAGGCCTGTCACTTGCGAGATGAAAAGCTCCCTCCTCTCTCCTCTTATCTCGTCCATGGAGCTATCTTTTTGTGCAAAGATAAACTTTTTTTTTCAAAAACTCATGATGAAGAGACCATTTAACACATTTGCATAGAAGAATTTCTTGTTTTGCATTCACAATACATTATGAACGACACCACACAATAGGAATACCTTGCCTTCCCTCAGCTGAGAGGCTTTCAATCATCGCTCACTACCCTTCAGTTTCCATCAGAGCAGCATGAAGTGGTTTGCAAACAGTGCATGTACACCGCATGCGGTAGGCCTACTACCATCTCACCTGAAGTTACGAACTACAGCCTTACAAATGACCGATTTATTCTCGTGACACACTCATCTCTGCAAAGTTAAAGACCCATACTCTCCCATTTTCAGAAATTCTCGGGGAAAAGCAAGGATTCTCGGAAAAATTTCGTATATTTGCACTCACATAATGCAATAAGGTATATGGCAATGAAGAGAAAATACCCCGTAGGAATACAGACATTCTCGCGACTGAGGCGCGAAGGCTATGTGTATGTGGACAAGACGGACATGGTGTGGGAATTGGCACATGAGAACAACCCCTTCCTCTTCTTCGCCCGTCCGCGACGTTTCGGCAAGTCGTTGCTGGCGTCGACGCTCCACTCGTTCTTTGCGGGCGAGCGCGAACTGTTCAAGGGACTGAAGGCCGACCAACTGGAATGGGACTGGAAACAGTACCCTGTATTGCACTTCGACCTCAGCGGCGCCAAGCACCTGCCCCCACAGGGAGTGAGGGATGAGCTGGGGCGGCAGATGGAAAAGATGGAAGCACTCTATGGTCGTAATCACAGCGAGACCTCACCTGGCATGCGCTTTGCTGGTGTCGTGGAGCGGGCCTACAAACAGACCGGACTGCAGGTGGCCATCATCATCGACGAGTACGATGCGCCGCTTTTAGATGTGCTTCACGAAGGGGAGAGCCTTCACGACATGCGCGAGGTGCTGCAGGAGTTCTACCAACGGCTGAAGATGCTGGAACCCATAATCAAGTTCTGCTTCATTACCGGCATCACGAAATTCTCGCAGCTGAGCATTTTTTCCACCATCAACAACATCACCGTCATATCGCTGCTGCCCAAGTATGCCGCCCTCTGCGGCATCACCGAGGAGGAGCTGACCACCACGCTGGCTCCCGACATCGCCCTGCTGGCAGAGAACAATGACTGCACGCCGAAGGAGATGCACCTGCGGTTGAAGATGCGCTACGACGGATACAAGTTCTCACGAAGGTCGCCTGAAATCTACAACCCCTTCAGCCTATTCAAGGCATTTGACTTAGGCGAGGTCGGCAACTACTGGTTCGACAGTGGCACGCCAGCCTACCTTATCCTGCAGATGCAGAAGTTCCAGACCGACATCACGACACTCGGCCACTTGGAGGCTGCGGTATCGGATTTCGACAAGCCCACCGAGGCCATGACTTCGGCATTGCCGCTGCTATACCAAAGCGGCTACCTCACCATCAAGGACTATGAGAGGGAAACGGAGACATACACCCTCGCCATTCCTAACCAGGAGGTGCAGGTGGGATATACAGAGGGGCTGCTGCCAACGTATCTCGGCTTGCAAACCGATGTGGTGCGCATGGGCTTCGCCCTGAAGTTCTGGCGAGCCTTGAAGAAGGACGACCTGGAGCTGGCCTTGCATGAGATGCAGGCTTTCCTTGCTGGGCTGCCCTACGTGGAGGGTTTCAAGAAGAAGTTGGAGGAGATGGCCAACGTGGAGGGATTCTACGAGTACACCTTCTACCTCATCTTCTCAATGCTCAACGTATATGCCCGCACACAGGTGAAGTGCCATGGCGGAAGAATAGACATGGTGGTGCTGATGCCCGCCGTCACCTACGTCTTCGAGCTGAAGATGCACGAGACAGCCCAGAAAGCATTAGAGCAGATTGAAACCAAGGGCTATGCCCTGGCTTACGCCACCGAAGGGCGCCGAGTGGTGAAGTGCGGCCTGCACTTCGACCTCGACAGCAGAACCCTCGATGAATGGGTCATAGGAAATGCTTGACTCACTTACCCCCGAGAGAGATTTTCATCCGCCGAGACATCCATGGCAATGTCTCGGCGGAATCCGTTTTGTGGCATAATGTTCGGACATACATGAAGCTAGTCCCTACGACTAATACACCATTCGCAGTTCAACGTGAATCAAAAACTCCGTACCCTTAATTCAGAATCAAAAACCTGTCCCTAGATTCTGCCTCTTGATTCTCCAAAAATAATGAAAGCCAAGCAAAAAACAAAACTAGATGCGAAATTTTTGCTTCCTTTCCCAAGGAAATCATCAGAAAAGCACTATCTTTGCGGAAAGAACAAAAAAAGAGAGATGAATGATAATAATCGGAATGATCCGACCACTCCGACCACTCCTAAAAACCCTTCAATCCGATGAAAAAGCCAATCGCCCTATTTTTGCTGATGACATCGTCCCTGCCCGTCTTTTGCCAAGGCACCGCCGAAGACTATGCCAGGGCATACTCATTGTCTGAACAGTTCAAATCCGCCAACGTGCGCCATTGGGCACACGGTGTGAAGTGGAGAGACTCCACCCATGTGCTTACTTATTGGACAGACACCGACGACGGACCGAAATACCATGCCTATGATGCCGACAGCCGCCAATTCTCCGAGGAGCCAGCCCCCAAGCGCGAAGAACCCAAGCCGCAATTCGGCCGGAGGAGGGAGCGCCACTGGATGGAGGTAGACGAAGAGAAGTTCCCCCACCCCGTGCTCTCGCCCGACGGCAAGATGGAAGCGTGGATAGAGGAATGCAACGTCGTCGTCCATGCCGCCGGCAGACCCTACAGCGAGAAACACGTGCTCAGCCAGGACGGCACGCCGGGGGAATACTACAGCAACCGCCTGTTGTGGTCGCCCGACAGCCGTTACCTCTTCGTGTGCAAGCGCCGTCCGGTGGAGAAACGCTACGCCTATTATGTGGAAAGTTCGCCTCACGACCAGTTGCAACCCATCCTGCACAAGCAAGAATATGCCAAGCCCGGCGACGCCCTGCCTTTCAAGACCCCCGTCATCTTCGACGTCAACGCCGGCACACGCCTTGAAGCCAGCACCGCCCTATGCTCCCACCAATACGACCTTGGGGAATTTGCATGGACGCCCGACAGCCGCGAGGTGACGATGGAATACAACGAGCGCGGACACAAGGTGTATCGCATCCTCGCCATGGACGCCGCCACAGGAGCCATGCGCACCGTGGTGGAAGAGACCGCACAGACATTCGTCAACTACACCCGCCATTTCCGCCACGACTTCTCCGACGGCTCCCAAATGCTTTGGATGAGCGAGCGCGACAACTGGAACCACCTCTATCTCTATGACATGAAGACAGGCAAGGTGATACGCCAGGTCACCAAAGGCGCGTGGTGCGTACGCGAGGTGCAGCATGTGGATGAGGAGAACGGCGTGGTGTTTTTCAGTGCCAGCGGTGTGGAAAAGGATGAAGACCCCTATCTCGTGCGCTATTACCGCATCGGCATCGACGGGAAGGGCTTGCGGTGTCTCACCCCGGTGAAAGGGCAGCACGAAGGGGTCTATTCACGAGACTTCAAATACCTTGCCGACACCTGGTCGCTGGTGGACCAGCCTCCTGTCACCGTCGTCCGCAGCACAGACGACGGCCATGTGGTGGACACCATTGAACGGGCCGACATCAGCAAACTCTTGGCCAATGGATGGCGGGCACCCGAGGTCTTTGTCGCCAAAGGCCGCGACGGGAAGACCGACATGTGGGGAGTCATCCAGCACCCGGTGCATTTCGACCCCTCACGCAAATACCCCGTGATAGAATACATCTATGCTGGTCCGGGCAGCGCATACGCTCCCAAGAGTTTCACACCCTACAATTGGAACATGACTCCCCTTGCCGAACTGGGATTCATCGTTGTCCAACTCGACGCGATGGGCACCAGTTGGCGCGGAAAGCAGTTCGAGGAGGTGTGCTACAAGAACCTGAAAGATGCTGGATTCCCCGACCGCATGTTGTGGATAAAGGCGGCAGCTGCCAAGCACCCCTACATGGACGCCGACAACGTGGGCATCTTCGGGGCGTCTGCCGGAGGACAGGAGAGCACCACTGCCGTCTTGCTCCACGGCGATTTCTACAAGGCGGCCTACAGTTCATGCGGATGCCACGACAACCGCATGGACAAGATATGGTGGAACGAGCAATGGATGGGCTATCCCGTGGACTCCTCCTACGTGGAATGCAGCAACGTCTACCATGCCGCAAAACTCGAGCGACCGTTGATGCTGGTGGTGGGCGAACTGGATGACAACGTCGACCCCTCCAGCACTTACCAGCTGGTGAATGCCCTGGTGGAGGCCAACAAGGACTTCGAGTTGGTGGTGCTCCCCGGCGTCCATCACACGATGGGTGAGAGATATGGCGAGCACAAGCGTTTCGACTTCTTTGTCAAGCATTTGCTGGGTGTAGAACCACCCAAATGGAAATGACAAGTGATTCACCCTACCCCAATACTGTATTTATGAAAAAGAAGAACATCCACAAAAAGATTGCACTGTTTGCTGCAAGCATGATGGCGGCCCTTGCCTGGGGGCAGTCTCCCGTCGTCAACGTCGAGGGTGGGAGCATTCAAGGAATGGCTTCTGCCGCCCGGGACGTCACCGTCTTCAGAGGAGTCCCCTACGCCGCCCCTCCGGTGGGCGAACTGCGCTGGAAACGCCCGCAGCCCGTCGTGAAATGGAAAGGCGTCAGGAAGGCCGACACTTTCAGCAACATCTGTTGGCAGCCTGGCAATGCCGTAGGAACTTTCTATGGCAATGAGTTTTATTGGAAGGAGCAGACCGTGCAGAGCGAGGACTGCCTCTATCTGAACATCTGGACACCCACCAATGCCGTAGGGCATCCTGAAAAGCGTCTGCCGGTGGCCTTCTGGGTGCATGGCGGTGCCTATTTCAACGGTTATGGACATGAGATCACCATGGATGGCGACGCCTGGGCACAGCGGGGGGTGATTCTCGTCACCATCAACTACCGACTGGGAATCTTCGGCTTTCTTGCACATCCGGAACTGTCGGCTGAAAGCCCCGATGGAACGTCTGGGAACTATGGCACCTACGACCAGGTGGCTGCCCTGAAATGGGTGTACGACAATATCGCACAGTTTGGCGGAGACCCTGGAAACATCACCGTGATGGGTCAGAGTGCCGGCGCGGCAAGCATCAAGAACCTGGTGTCCTCACCTTTGTCGAAAGACTTGGTCAAGCATGCAATCATACAGAGCGGTGGAGGCATCAACACTGCAGTCGCATCCGACAATGGAAACGAGCAGAAAAAGGCCGAGGCTACAGGCAAGGGGTTCATGGACAAGTTCGGATACAAAGGCTTGAAAGAGATGCGCTCCGCACCGGCCGAAGAACTGCTCAGAATTTTCAAGGAGGAAGGCATGGGACTATTCCGGCCACATGTCGACGGTGTGTTGCTGACGGAGTCGTTCGACGATGCTGCCAGGAACCAGCATTTGGCCGATGCGTCGTATATGATAGGAAGCACGCTGGATGACATCCGGCCGATGGGGAAGCAGATAGACGATTTCTGCTTCCTGAGAGACTCTCTCGACCACCGTCCCGCATACCAGTATCTTTTCGCCCGCAAACTGCCAGGCACTCACGACGGGGCGTTCCATTCCGCTGAACTATGGTACATGTTCCACACCTTGGACCGCAGTTGGAGGCCCATGATGCAGGCCGACCATGCGCTTGCCGATGAGATGATGGACAGCTGGACAAATTTCGCGAAATACGGCAACCCGGATGGAAAGGACGGCGACACCTGGCCTCCCTTCACTTTACAAAATCCCTTCATCAAGATTTTCAACATCCAATATGATGTGAAAAGATGAAGTCACAAATAATCCAATTCTTTCGTTATGGAAAACAAACTGATAGACAACTGTATGAAACTGGGATTCGGCATGATGCGCCTGCCCAGGGTTGAAGGCACAAAAGACATCGACCTGGAACACACCAAGAGGATGGTGGATGCCTTCATGGAGGCCGGGGGCAAGTATTTTGACACGGCCTATGTGTACGAGGGGTCGGAAGCGGCCACAAAGGCTGCACTCTGCGACCGTTATCCGCGTGAGAGCTATTACCTGGCTGACAAACTCAACGCCTCCGACTTCGCTTGCAAGAGCGAGGAAGAGGCCAAGAATGAAATCAAGGTGAGTCTTGAGCGCACCGGTGCGGGCTATTTCGACTTCTACCTACTCCACGGCATCGATTCGGGGAACAAGGACAAATTCGACCGATACGGCATTTGGGACTATATGAGGAAGCTGAAGGAAGAAGGGTTGATACGACATTATGGTTTCTCCTTCCATTCCACACCCGAACACTTGGACGAACTGCTCACCGAACATCCTGACACAGAGTTCGTGCAACTCCAAATCAACTATTCCGACTGGGAGGACCCGCTGATTGCTTCGCGCCAATGCTATGAGATAGCCACCAGGCATGAGACTCCCGTCATTGTGATGGAACCGGTAAAGGGAGGGAAGTTGGCCGACCCACCCCAACAGGTGAAGGACATCCTGCTGCAGGCATCCCCCGATGCCTCCTTTGCCTCGTGGGCCATCCGCTTCACCGCATCGCTGCCCAACGTGATGATGGTGCTCAGCGGGATGTCGACCATGCAACAGATGGAAGACAACTTGTCGTTCATGCGACAGTTGAAGCCCCTGAATGAAGAAGAAAAAGGCGTGTTGGAAGCGGCCTGCAAGGCTTTGATGCAGTTTGACGGCATCGCCTGCACCTCCTGCCACTATTGCACTCCCGGCTGCCCCATGGACATCCACATCCCTGAAATCTTCGCCGTGATGAACGTGTACAAGATGTATGGCAACTTGAAGGAGGCTCGTAATGATTACGGTTGGCGTCCCGGGGGAGAGAAAGCTTCGGCTTGCATCCAATGTGGACAGTGCGAAGGCGCATGCCCCCAACATCTTCCCATCATCAGTTTGCTGGAAGAGGTGGTGGAGACATTGGAAAAATGAGATGAGAAGAGGTTGATTTCGTCGTTTCGTCGATGAAATTCGTCGAAGAAATCGGGCAATTCGTCGAAAAATGTTTTTTCAAAGGCTGTTTATGATGTATATTTGCAAATGAAAAAAGTAGAGTCAACTCTGACGATATAGCATACGAATAAATCTACCCCACATATGATGAGAAAGTTTTTTGCCATAGCCATAGTTTGTGTGTTCACCGCCAACGCATCTTTCACACAAGCCGAGCAACCCAAAGCGGAGATGTTGCCTCGTACAGAAAAGCTCTATTCTGCCAACCAGAGCAAACCGACGAAAGCCAACAAGTCATGGGAAAAGCAGAAGAAGGAGAATGAGAAGAAGTGGAGAAAACATTTGGCATAAGAGGTTGACTATAAAAAATGAATCAAATAAAAGCATAAGCGTTTAACATGTAATAATAGGAAAAAGGTTGTATGAAAGGGTCGCTATGGGGTATTTACCCCATTAGCGACCCTTTGGATTTGAGGTATATCCAAAATTGCAGGGAACTGCCATAAGATGATGGACCGCCGTGAGGTTACTTAAGAATGACGACCTTCAGATTCAAAGTAGGTCGGCCAAGATGAGGTTGTTCACGAATTAGAGAAAGGAGAATTGTTTTCTTGAAACAATTCTCCTTCCTCAGATATACGACGGAAAAGGTCTTGCCAAACGTGATTATTTCCTGAAGGTTTTCAGTTCGTTGCCGTTGTATTCGTTGAAATCCAGGTCGATTTTGTTCCATGGGAGACGGCTCCGATACTGTTCGGGATGGATGACGGTCAGCGTGCATTTCTGCAAGCCATCGAAAGCGTCAGGAGCACAAGCAGGAGGATTTTCCGTGCGCACGACAATGGAACGAAGCATCTTGCAGTTGGCGAAAGCCAATGCACCAATCTCCGTCACCCATTGTGGAATACGTATCATCTCAAGACGGCTGCAGTTGGCAAACGCTGTCATCTCTATCGTCCGAAGCTCCTGTGGCAGAGGAATGATACGCACGCCGGAATTCATGAAAGCCCCTTTCTCAATGCTTTGGATATGACTGTTATAGACATTGATTTTGTCAAGTGAAGCGCAGTCTTTCAGCATCTGCTCAGGAATGGTCTTCATATAACTTGAGAACTGGATGTTGGATAGATTGACACAGCCTTCAAAGGCCGACCGTCCGAGCTGCACCAGTTTCTTGGGCAAGCGTGCATACTCCAAAGTTTTCATACCATAGAAGGCAGAGTCGCCGAGCTGCTTGTTAGACAGTTTGTAAAGGTCTATCTTTTGCAGATTGGGAAGAGAGCGGATGAACCTCAAATCACTGTCGTCGATGGTGCCGGTAAGAATAAGTTTTTCCACATTCAGACTGTTCCCCACGAGCGTGCACAACGTACCGGGAGTGCTTACATGGAGTTTCAAGTCCTGGGCATTGGCAAACGCAACCATGCATGCCATAGCCATCAAAGCAATAATTCTTTTCATATCGATATTGTGTTGATTGATATTGCAAAATGTTGACAAAACTCTCCTTTAAGCCCTTGAAGGAAGGAAAAGTCCCTTTTCCACGGCACGACTTTCACACATCGAACCACGATGCAAAAATAAGAAAAAAAACATTACAAAAGAAGGGAGAATCCCTATCGGTCATGGGGATTTCCCTAATTTTGGAAAATGTGAGCCCTCAACAGTGTTTCTTACAAAGGCTATTTCATTCCGGTCCGGCTGCTGAAGTTGATACGGACACCCTTGTCGTCAACCATCATGTCGTTTCCACCGTTGTTGCCGTTGCTGGCTGTCGGTTTGCGTTCACCATCCAGTATCTCACGGCACATGTTCTTGATATCGGCAACACGTTGGAGAGTCTCCAGATTGTCACCACTGTAATGACCGGGAAAGAGGAAATGGATGTCATTCTTCTTCATATAGTTCTCTATCCTCTCGGCAGAATACATCACGGTGGAAAGGTTGGTGAACACCAACAGGTTGGTCGAGCCGAAAGCATCGCCACTGAATCCATAATGTCTTGCCTTGTCGAAGAATGTGGTGCTTCCAGCGGTATGGCCGGGAGTAAAGATGACTTCTATCTCACGGCCGCCAAGGTCGATCACTTCACCATCGTTGAGATACTTGATTTGCCCCTTGTAATTACGCATGTTATTCGGAACGATAGGCATGTCGCCAGCATTCAGATAGACCTCAGGGAAAGGGCCTACCCCACCCACATGGTCGCCATGGGCATGGGTTGCCATCATGGTGACAGGCTTGGAAGTAATCTTTGCCACAATCTTGTCCAGCCCGGGTATGTATGTCCCTGCATCAATCAAAAGTGCGCGCTCATTGCCCTCAACGATGTACAGGGATTCATTATAGACCCTGTGCCCGTTGCCTATCCATGTATGCTCGTCAAGTTGTCGGAACACCACTTCATCATCCTGATAAACCACTTTGCCGCGAAGGTCACGACTATTGATATCTGTCACCTGTGCCTCTACCGCATATGGCACCAGGAAAAGCAACATTGCTGCAAGAAAACTGTAAACTTTCATATTCATATAAGGTTCTGTTTGTAAATTTCCTTCTTCCAGAGGCAATCGTAGTTGAGTACAATAAGCATTTCGATTCTTACCATCTTGGATTGTCTATGCATTCAAGTTCAACTACCTCCAAATCAACTTGCATGCAAAAATACATAATAATAAGATAAGTAATCGTTAAGTAATCGTTAAAAAATAAGTTGGTATTGTTTGTGTCCTCAGTTGCATTTGACAAGGTAGTTCCATTTTGGCAGGATTTCGTCCTTGATGATATGCT
>CADADN010000036.1:0-31562 GCA_902786665.1 uncultured Prevotellaceae bacterium
ATTGAACATTCTTGGCGTTTGACTCATTGAGCATTTTTGTTTTTTTACAGAATGGAACTATTTTGAAAATACTTCCGATTGATGCAACCGCACAGGTCGCCAACTTCCATAGACAATTCAATATAAAGCACTGACAATAAAGATTTTATCGGATTATAAACCCTTATATTCGCTGCTACCGGATTACAAATCCGGCAGAACAATCTCGTGAATATTACAGGCCATAAATTGGCACGTCTTTATGTCCTTTGCCAGCCCCGTTCTCATATCGTCTAACAAACACCTTTTCCTTATTGATGCGAAGGATGTAACAGTTGCCCTCTTTTTCAGGTTTGTATTGCTCCACAAAGGAAACATCTTTCAATTCATCTCCGATATTTCGTCTCAGATGCGACATGGTGGTTTTGTCAACCTTGGCACAGGGATATCCCTTGGAGTTTGAGGAAAAAGTCCTCATTGCAACATCATGATACAATGCGTATCTTTTGGGAGTAAGATGCAAAATCCTTTCACGTCCTTCCTCAAACTTGAAGGCCACATTGTATTTACCCGTTTTCAAATCCTGGCCAAGGAATATCAAGTCGGGCGCGACAGGAGGTGGGGCAATCAGGAAGTCGAACAAAGCCTTATAAAAGCCAAAATACTTGAACTGCCCATTATTGTCCATTACGGTTATGGTCCTCAGGCTAACTTTGCTTTTATAGAAATCCAGGACTTCCCTCACCAAAGACAACGTACTATTTACAATAGGTATGCAAAGAAATTCCGTGTAGTATTGGACATTGCCCACTTCCGTACAATATGGCACCACAGAGGTTCCAATGTTGATGAGCAAAGAAGGCTTGGCATCATACAAGGCCTTTACCTGCAACCTTTCATACAGTACGTTATGAAAGAAAGTTGCGGTTGTCATCTTGCACAATCTTCCATACACGTCGGCCACTACCTCTTGACTAAGATGGGGAGCCATATAACTTATGACATCCTTCACATATTGAGAGTCCATGTTCTCGAACTCCTCAACCATCTTGGGTATATAAACGAAGTTGAACCCATACAGTCGAGAGCGAGTGACCAACAATTCGAAGTTCTGTTTTATTTCCTCGTTGCGTTCCTCATCATATGCCCCCTCCAGATACACCATGTACTGGTCGTTCAAAGAAACTTCGCTAGTAGGGCAAGATAGAAGATATGGTTTGGGATAACTATTTCCTTTCGAATCTTTTTGTTTCTTTCCTATCAGGCAATATTGCAGAGCTATCAGTAGCAAGGCTTCTTTTGGAACGCAGACATTGTCGCTAATCGCTATTTTGTAAACATTTTCAAAGAAAGTTTTTCTTTCCCTTAAGCCCAATTCTTGCAATATGGTCACGGCATTGGAGAAACGGATGTTTCTCGCATCACTCATATCCTGTCGTGTTAGAGAATAATAAGATATGAGTTCCTTCATATCCCTTATCTCACTTTCTTCAATGATATTATCAGCCTTTATCATATCACTGATAATGCGAGCCATCGCCGTCCTCTGTTCGTGAGTCATGATGCAAATCGTTTATTCTACTCTATTGATAGTCCAACAATCTCTTGCCTTCCCATACGCCATCACAAGCGCACCTTCCAAGAGTCCATCATTTCAACTTATCAATCCAGTCCACGATGTCTTGGAGTACTTCGGGGGAGATGGTTTCCTCAATGCTTTTGTATTCAGAGGGGTGGCCAGTGGTGCTGTGTTGGAAGAGGTGGTTGAGGGAAGGGTATTCCTTGACGAGGTTTTTCTTAGTACGGGGAAGCAAGCGCTGGATGGCGGTGAGGTTCTGGGAAGAGATGACCTGGCAGTCGCGGTCGCCGTTGAGGGCGAAGACGGGACAACGGGAGTTGCGGATGTCATCGGACGGGTCGTAGTCAATGAACCACCTCAGCCATGGGTTGCTCGTCAAGGAGGAGTCATTGCGTAATTTCTCCACCGTCATCACGGCGGGTTGCCCCATCAGTTCCATCATGCGATTGCTCTGTGCCGCCGAGAGGGTGTCGCCCTTCACACCCGGGCCTGCCAGCGATACGATGAAATCCACTTTCTTGCGTGAGGCGAGCATGAAGGCGATAAGCCCACCCTCGCTGTGTCCTAAGCATCCCACCTTCTTGAAAGCCTTCTTGTTGCGCAGGAACTCGATGCCAGCCGCTGCATCACGCATAAAATCCTCGGAGGTGGCATTCTTCACGTCACCCCCGTGGGAGGCAGCGGTGGCTCGGTCGTCGTAACGCAACGTGGCGATACCGTGTCGCGCCAGATAGTCGGCAATGACGAGGAACGGTGAATGACCCATTAACTCCTCGTCGCGGTTCTGTTGCCCGCTGCCCGAGACCATCAACACGACAAAGGGTTTCTTCTTCGAAGCCGGGTCGTAGCCTATGGGATAGGACAATGTGCCAGCCAACGTGGCACCATCCGCCTCGTTCTTGAAGGTCACCTCCTCTGTCGTGTAGGGATAGGGCGGTTTGGGTTGCTGAGGACGTTTCACCTCCGCCACACCTTTCGTCAGCACGAGCGGAAACGACATGCCGTTTTGCGTGAATGTGCCATCGAGTTTGCCTTCTTTCAGTCGGGCGCGATAAGTGACATTCAGCATCTCCACCTTCACAGCAATGGAGTCGTCGGAGAGGTATTCCTTGTATGTGCCAATGCCCTTTGCCCCCTGGTCGGGACTGTCGAGCGTCACTATCACATAGCCGTCGGCTTGTTCGAGATTCAAGACCAATGTCAAGGACATGACCCCTACTTTAAGTTCGCCAGACCAAGAGCCAAGCAAGGCCGTGGTGGAATTTACTTGTGCCTGCCCAGCCAGTGTGGCGAGGGCGAAGAGGATAAGGAGAAGTGATTTTTTCATTTTTTATAGGAGGGGATAGGAAGTTTTAGGAGAAAATAGGAGGTCTTAGGAGTGAATAGGAGGTTATAGGAAGGAGAACTCATTTTCTTATCTCTTTCACGTCGGTATCACCGGGTTTGTAGAGCAAGCCGTAGGGTGTGGCGCCATCGACCTTGTATTCTTCGATGGTGACTTTATCCCAATCGATTTTATCGGTAGACTGCGCCACCGGCACCTTGGAAATGAGCGAGCCTGCCTTGACGAGGATGACGCAAGGAATTTTCCCTGCCTCAATTTCATGGTAGCCACCGTCATAAACCTTCTTGGTCTGATAGTCCACCCATTTACCCTTCGGGAGGTAGCACATTCTCTTGCTGCCACTTTCCATCAATGGGGCGACGAGGATTTGCGAGCCAAACATGTACTCATCCTCCACAAGCCAAGCTCCCGGGTCTTGCGGGAACTCCACAAACAACGCCCTGACCATGGGTAGTCCACGGTTGGAGCAGTCCTTTGCCTGCGCATAGACATAAGGCATGAGTTGGTATTTCATCTCGGCACAGTCGCGGAAAGCCTTGGTGAACGACTCGCTGATGAGCCAAGGTTCGGTAGGCGGTGCACCGTGCGCCCTGGTGTGCGAGGACAGGAAGCCAAAGGGCAGCCATCTGCGGTAGATGTCTTCCGGCGATGCCGTGACGAACCCACCCATGTCGTGACTCCAGAAGGAGAAGCCACTCAGTCCGAAGCTCAGTCCACCCCTGAGGTCGCCCAACATGCCGATGTCGTTGGTCGCGGCGTCGCCACCCCAATGCAGTGGATAGCGTTGCGACCCCGCCCAAGCACTTCTGGCCCAAATCACGCCCTCTCCGGAATGTTCCTTGACAGCATTCCACAGTGCCATGTTGTATCTGAGCGGATAGAGGTTGTGCTCATAGAATCCCGTCTTGCCACTGGCATAAAGCCCGTTGAAGGGAGCCGCCTCACCGAAGTCGCACTTGATGGCCGCCACCCCTTGGTCGATGAGGCCTCCAATCTTGTCTTGGTACCATTTCACCGTCTTGGGATTGGAGAGGTCGAGCACGGCATCCTCGTAGGGCATTCCCCCCATGGCATTCTTCACGTGCATCCCCCCTTCTACCAACTCGTTGAAATAGCGGTTCTTGGGAGTGAAATACGGGAGTTGCCAGAGGCACACATGGAAGCCGTCCTTCCGCATCTGCTTAAGCATGGCCACCGGGTCGGGGAACCTGTCCTTGGCAAACTGGTAGTCGCACTGCCAATCTACACCAAACCATCCCGTATCGAAGTGGATGACATCTGCCGGTATCTTGTGCGCCCTGAGTTGACGTGCAATCTCCAATCCCTCCTGTTGGGAGAAATAGGTGATGCGGCTCATCCACGTGCCGAAGGTCCATAGCGGGAGCATGGGGCTCTTCCCGGTGACATCAGTGTAAGCATCCAGGATTTCCTTCGGTTCCCCGAAGAAGACGAAGAAGTCCATCTGCTCATCACCCATGAAAAGTCGCTGCGCTCCGATATAGGATGCTCCGAAGTCGCAAGTCACGGGTGCGCTGGTATGCATGAACACACCATACCCCCTGTTGCTGAAATAGAAAGGCACGGGTTTGTACATGCCGTCGGTCTCCGGTCCCTGCGGGTCGGTGACGTAGAGATGCACCTTCTGTCCCACCTTGTTGAGCGAGGTGAACGACTCCCCGCAACCATAGATGCGCTCGCCCGGAGCAAGGAAGAATACGGGGTTGATGCTGCGGGAGTTGTCCGCCCCTCTTTTGATGAAGCAGAACGGGAGGAGTTTCACCTGTGTGGAGTCGTTGTCGATGATGGCCCTTGTCTGGGTGAGCACCTTTCCTGTCTTGTCCTTCAGTATGATTCTCCAAGGGTATTTCTGTATTTCTATGGAACCGTTCTCACCCTTGTAGGCGATGCTGCCGGCCTTGTTCTCCACTTTCCACCCATTGGCGGCAGCCGAGGTGGCCTGTGCCTTCATCCTCGTCTTGAACTCGTCAGAGAACATGGGGTCGTCAGCGTCACCATTCTCGGGATTGATGGGCGTGGTGAGCATGCGCACCCTCACCGTCCTGCTGTCGATGAACTGCAGTTGCATCTCGAGGTTGGGGTCGTTGTCATACTGCGTGTCGGGGAAGTCGAGCATCTGCATTCTCACAGGCCAATATCCATTAAGGTTGAACGCCTGTCGTGGCGAGAGCCTGTATCGTTTCCAGTTGACGGTGCCCTTTGCAGTCGAGGCATCGAAGGAAACGAGGCTGTCGGCGAGGAAATAGGTGTTCGACAGGTCGTAGAAGTCGGTGGACATGTCCTTGGGGTTGTTTTGCAGGTACTGCACACCGGCGTTGGTCTGCAACTGTGCTACGGCAGCCAATGGTAGGCAGGCCATCAAGAGGGAGACGATTGTTGATTTCATTTTTTCGAATTTTCAGGTAGTTTTTCAGTCGAGTGCAAAAATAGTGAATTTTTCTGAATGACCATCGAATGTTTTCATAAAATCTTCAGGGAGGATGGAGATTTTAGAGGAGGAAAGAGGATGGAAGAGGATGGAAGAGGATGAAAGAGGAGGAAAGAGGATGGAAGAGGATTGAAGAGGATGGAAGAGGAGGAAAGAGGATGCTGCAAACGTTTTCGTGGTTTTTTCTTTTATAAAAAGGAAAAGATTTGGGCTTGATGAGATAGTTTTCTAATTTTGCCGCAGCAAACTGGGATTACGCCCTTTTTACCACTTAAAAGCAATCAAACACTTTCAACCACTTTATGAAAAAAACCATTTTCCTATCCATTGTGATGGCCATGGCATTCATGATGACCTTGGCAGACTCGCGGGAGACCGTCGTGGTGAATGGCTCCAATGTGGACAACACCGCCACCCGGCTCACCTTCTCCGGCGACGAAGTGACGCTGACTTATGAAGACGGTAGCACACAGACCGCCGACCTCTCCACCGTCAGCATCTCCTTCAACCATGTCGCTGTGTTCAAGGCATCCGGCAACGACAACCTTGGCACCATCAAGACCTATGGCGGACGCACCCTCCCGGCAGAGGTGACCCTCTCTCTCGTTGCCGGTCAGTGGAGCACCCTCTGCCTCCCCTTCGACGTGCCCTCCTCCTCCCTCCCCACCCTTTTCGGCACCGGCACCGTTGTGGCCACGCTTAACGGCTCCACCGCTGAAGGCATCGATTTCGTCACCGTCGACAAGATAGTCAAGGGAATGCCCTACCTCATCAAGCCAGGCCAGGACGTGACCAGCTTCACCCTCGACAACGTCACCATCGGCACGATGGGCGAAGGTAGCACGGTATCCTCCGACCCCTATCTATTCACCGGCAACATCGAAAGCCTCAGCGCCACCCTCACCGGCGCAGGCACGGGCATCCTGATGGGTGATGTGAACAATGACGGACAAGTCAACGTATCCGACGTGACCCTCGTCGTGAACCACATTCTCAACAACGGTTCATCCATCAACACTGAATTGGGCGACATGGACCACAGCGGCGACATCACCATCTCCGACGTCACCTTGCTGGTCAACGCCATCCTCACCAACAGCGGCAGCAGTGCCACACAGCCCGCCATCCTCATCGACGGCGAAGACATCGGACTCAAACCCAGTGACTTGCAATAAGAAACCCATCATCTTAAAAGAAAGCGAATCATGAAAATAAAAGCCATACTAACGATACTTACGCTTGCCTTGGGTTTCCTCGGCCTGCAAGCACAAACCACATGGGATTTCACCACCCTGAGCGATGCCGACGCCACCCTGCTGAGCGCCGACGCCACAGGCAACTGGATGAAAGACAGCAACAACCGTTGGTGCTACATCGCCAAACTGACCAACTCACCCCTTGTCGCCAACGGCAGCGAACTCGCTTGGGGCAAGGACCTGCTGTTCTCCTGCAACGCAGGGGAGTCAGGCAATCTCCGCATCGACCCTGCAAAGGGACGTGGCTGGATTGGCGGCTCCGGCGTCATCACCATCCCCGGCCTGAAGCGAGGCCAGACGGTGACCATCTCCTACAAGACTTCATCAAACACTGAAGCCCGTGCCTTCACCCCCACCAATCTCAGCGGCACCAGCGGTTTCGACCCCTCCTCCGACCAGCTCACCGGCACCGGCACTGTGACAGCCGACGGCGACGTGGTGCTCACCCCCACCGGCGCCCTCTACATCTACAGCCTCACCGTGAGTGAAGAGCCCAGCACCAGCGCCATCGTCATTCCCGGCGCCAACGCCGAATTGTATGAAGACGTGGTGAGCAACGAGGTGAGCCGCAACTCCAAAGTCAACCAGATGCTGGTGGAAACCTACGACGGCAACATCCACTACTACAACACCGACGACCTGAGCGGCGTCGACATGGACAAGGCTAACAGCACCGTCGTCATCACCCCCAAGCAAGGCAGTGCCGACACTTATTATGGCACGGTGAAGAACATCTCGTTTGCCAAGGGAGTGAGCCAAGGCGAGAACGGCGACATCCACAACAACGGCGTGGTCATCACCGAAGCGAAAGGCTGGCTGGAGTCGGCCTACGTGAAATGGGAGCCATACCAAGGCGCCACCACCTACAAAGTGTATGTCAAGGGCGGGCAGTTCAATGATTACACCGCATTGGACAACATGCTCGTGCGCGACTACGGCAGTTACGGACGTGCCGACATGGTGGGTCTGAAAGCCGCCACCAACTACAGCTTCAAGGTTGTGCCCGTGGTCGACGATGCAGAGGTCGCCACAGCCGCCAGCACCGCGGAGAACATCACGGTGAAGAACTACAACCGCGAAGGCTTCGCCCACAAGAACTGGACGAAGGGCGTGGGAGCCTACAACGACGACGGCACGCTGAAGAGCGGCGCAAGGGTGTTCTATGTCACGAAGAACACGGCCAAGACCATCAAATGCGACGTGGTGACCGAAAGCAATGGCGGCATCACCTCATGCACGGGAATGCAAGCCATCATCGAAGCCTATCAGAAGGGGAACGACACCACCCCCGCCACCTTCCGCATCCTCGGCAAAATTTCCGCTGACGACTTGGACTACTTCGGCAGTTCCGCAGAAGGCTTGCAAGTGAAGGGCAGGAACGCCGACTCCGAGTTGAACATCACCATCGAGGGCATCGGCGAGGACGCCACCCTCTACGGCTTCGGCATCCTCGTGCGCAACGCCAAGAGCGTTGAGATGCGCAACTTCGCCGTCATGCGCTTCATCGACGACGGTCTCTCCCTCGACACCGACAACTCCAACATCTGGATTCATCACATCGACATGTTCTACGGCAGGAACAAGGGCGGCGACCAGAAAAAGGGCGATGGCTCCATCGACATCAAGAGCGACTCCAAACTCGTGACCGTGGACAACTGCCACTTCTGGGATGCCGGCAAGTCGAGCCTCTGCGGCATGAAGAGCGAGAGCGGCCCCAACTACATCACCTACCACCACAACTGGTTCGACCACTCCGACTCACGCCACGCCCGCGTGCGCACGATGAGCGTCCACATCTACAACAACTATTACGACGGCAACAGCAAATACGGTGCCGGAGCGGCAACAGGCTCAAGCGTGTTTGTAGAAAACAACTACTTCCGCAACACCAACAAGCCGATGCTCATCTCCATGCAGGGAACAGACACCAAGATGGGAACCGACGAAAGCGACGCCCCCACTTTCTCCGGCGAGGACGGCGGCATCATCAAGAGCTACGGCAACGTGTTTGCCGAGCAGAGCAGCAACTTCAAGTATGTGACCTATCAGCAGAACCAGACACATTTCGACGCCTGGGAGGCCACCTCTCGCAACGATGTCGTGCCCTCCACGGTGAAAGCCAAGAAAGGTGGCACCTCCTACGACAACTTCGACACGAACAGCAGCGTGATGTACTCCTACACCCCCGATGCAGCAGCCGACGTGCCAGCGAAGGTGGAAGGCTGGTATGGCGCCGGACGAATGAACCATGGCGACTTCACCTTTGAGTTCAACAACAGCACCGACGACAGCGACGATGAGATTATCCCAGCCTTGGAGACCGCCCTCAACAACTACACCTCCTCGTTGGTGGGCATCTTCGGCGGCGAGACCATCAGCGGCGGCGGTGGCGGCAACAACCCCGGTGACGACCCCGGCGACAATCCCGGCGACGACCCCAGCGGTTCCACCATCGATGCCGACATCGAGTGCACATTTGCCGCCAACAACAGCTATACAAACAGCAATGTGTTCGACATCACGGGCAACACGTCCAACAGCAAGGGCACTGCCGTAGTGAACGGTGAGACGCTGACATGGTGCCTGAAACTCGAGACCAACACCTCGGTGAAGTTCACCCTCGACAAGGCAATGACGATGACACTCATCTTCGGCAGCGACGACAGCAAATACACCATCAAGGTGGACAGCGCGAAAATGACAGGAACAGCAGACACCAGCGTCTCCAGCAAACAAGGCAAATTGGTCGTAGAGCTGGAAGCCGGCGAGCATACACTGACCAAGGCCGACACGGGCAACCTGTTCTACATCGGACTGAAAAGCGAATGACACGGGCGGAGGCGAAGCCTCCACCATGCTGAAAAAAGCGCGTGGCTTGCTGGTGCACAGCAGGCCACGCGGCTTTTTCATGGGGGGGAGGATCGGAATGGTCGGAGTGATCGGAGGGGTCGGAGGGGGCGGAGTAGTCGGAGTGATCGGAGGGGGATGGAGGAGGACTATTCCGAGAGCTCCAGGAGGAGGGCGTGGGTGGTGGTTTCCGTGATGCGGAATCGGTGGTCGGGGCGCCGGTTGACGACCCAGAGGATGGCGTCGGAGGCATCGGTGAGGAGGAGTTGGTCGCGCTTCTGGAAGAGGTCGACTTTGAGGTCGGTGAGGAAATCACTCAGCAGACGTGTTTTTCCACCCATTCCGAGAGGAGCGAACCTGTCGCCCGGCGCCGCTTGTCGCACATGGAGAGGGAATACGACTTTTTCTGCATCGAGAGCCACCATTGTGGGCTGTTTGGGGATGACGAAGTCTTTGTCCACCGCTTTTCGGGTCACCCTCAGTTTCTTGTTCTCGGAAAGCACATAGCATCCCTCCATGGGGATGGTCATTGGTTTGAAAGGAGACGTCAAAGGCCTGACCAACAACTTTCCACGGTGGAACACCAACTCATGTGTGGCGGAAGCGAACGCCGCACCCGTGCGATGACTCTGCATGGCCAGGAAAATGTCGTCGACGGCCGCTGGAGAGAAACCGAAATCCTTTAGAATATAAAACAATGTATATTCATCGGAGAGACGTCCCATATCGTAAGCCATGACACCTTTGCCACGCTCTTCCACCACGGCATCCGCCACCCTTTTCTCCATCGCCTCGTCGAAGACCGCGGCAGCCTGTCGCACCCGTCCCGCCGTTTGGGCGATGGATTCGGTCACAGACGGGTTGATGTCACGCATGAGCGGCAGGATATGGAGCCGAATCTTGTTTCTCACCACGTCGTCCACGAGGTTGGAACTGTCGGTGACGTAGCATAGCCCCTTTTCCTCAAGGTATGCCTCTATGTCACTTCTCCCCACGCAGAGCAGCGGCCTGACTATATGGTCACGCTTGGGAGCGATTCCGGCAAGCCCGTGTATGCCCGTCCCCCTGACGAGGTTGAGCAGCACCGTTTCCACCGAATCGTCTTTGTGATGCGCCACCGCCACCACCTCGGCAGCAATGTCGATGCGCAAACGTTCGAAATAATCATATCTGAGGAAGCGAGCCGCCATCTCGATGCTGACATGGTGTGCCTCGGCATACTCCCGTGTTGCGAAGTGCACCACGTGGAATGCGACACCAAGGTCTTCGCAAAGGCTGCGACAGAATTCTTCGTCCCTGTCGGCCTCCTCCCCTCTCAGTTGGAAATTGCAATGCACCGCTTCAAGAGGATAGTCCAAAGCGTGCAACACATGGAGCAGCGCCACGCTGTCGGCCCCTCCTGAAAGCGCCACGAGGGTGGTCTTGTCACGCCCCATCAACCGATGTGTGGCGATGAAATTCTCTACGGTATGTTCAAAAAGGCCTTTCCGAGCCATTGCAGTCCCCTACTCCACAAACAAGACAAGTCCCTTGAGGTATTCCCCTTCGGGATGATAGACATTGACCGGGTGGTCTGCCGGTTGGTGCAGTTGATGTAGTATGCGCACCTTTCGCCTTGCCTGTGCCGCGGCAGTGAAGACGGCGTTGCGGAATTGGTCCTTTGTCACCACCTGGCTGCAACTGAAGGTGAAGAGCACCCCCCCCGGCAGGATGTTCTCCATCGCCTTGGCATTGAGTCGTGTGTATCCCTTGAGTGCATGGTGCAGCGCCCCCCTGTGCTTGGCGAACGCCGGCGGGTCGAGGATGACGAGGTCGTATCTGCCCTGTGTCTTTTCAAGGAATTTGAAGGCGTCGTCACAGAAAGCCTCATGCCTTTCATCGCCCGGGAAATTTAGTTCCACGTTGAGGTTGGTGAGTTCGATGGCCTTTGCGCTGCTGTCCACGGAATGCACCAGTTTCGCCCCACCCCTCATGGCATAGAATGAAAAGCCCCCGGTATAGCAACACATGTTGAGCACTTTTCTCCCCTTCGCGTATTGCTCGAGCAAACTCCGGTTCTCCCTTTGGTCGATGAAGAATCCCGTCTTCTGCCCCTTGACCCAGTCGACGTGGAACTTCAGTCCGTTCTCCATCGCCATGTCGCCGGCGTTGCCCCCGCAAAGGAAGCCGCTCTCCTCCCCTTCCCCTTTGAGGAAAGGCAGTGTGGTCTCGCTTTTGTAATATACATTGCTCACCTTGTCGGCCATCACCTCCACCAAGGCCTTTGCGAGTTGTTGCCGGCACCGATGCATTCCTACGCTGTGAGCCTGCATGACAGCCGTCGCCCCATAGCAGTCGATGATGAGCCCAGGTAGGTTGTCGCCCTCGCCATGGACAAGCCGGAACGTGTCGCCCTGTTCGCCGGAGCAAAGTCCCACGGCCTCTCTCACCGCCCTTGCGGACTTCAGTCTTTCCACCCAGAAATCGTGGTTCACCTCCACCTCCTCGAAAGAAAGCACCCTCACGGCGATGGTTCCACCCTGATAATGCCCCAAGGCGATGAATTTTCCTTCACAGTCTCGCACCTCCACGAGTTCACCGTCTTCCAAATCCGAGTCACGATGTGCGATGGCTCCAGAAAACACCCATGGATGAAATCGTCTCAAGCTTTCGTCTTTGCCAGGCTTGAGTGAAATGACAGGAAGGGAGGAATGTGTGGTCTGCATGATGGTCAAAATGAAATATGGTGTTAAAACATATAATTGTCAGAAATGAAAGCATGTAATTGCCATATGATTGGTAATTGGCATTTAATTGGTAATTGGCATATGATTGGAATTGGCGGGCGGGCACAAGACCCGCCCCTACAGCCGCACCAAAATTAGCTTCGCTGATTTTCAATCTCAATTCTCAAATCTCAATTCTCAAATCTCAAATCTTCAATCTTCAATTTTCAATCTTCAATCTTCTCCGTCGGTTCTTCCACCTCTTGCAGGATGAAATCGCCAGTTTGTTTCAGTCTCACGTATTCGTCGTAGAGTCTGATGCAAGCCCATGCATCTGTTGCGGCATACAATTTCTGCTTGTCAGACAAGACGTCAGCCTCCCAGTTGGAGAGTTGCTGTGCCTTGCTGATTTTCTCACCGAAGACATTGGCGTATAGTTTCTGCAAGCTCAAGTCCTTCACACCGAGTTCGCTGAAATGGTCCTGCAGGTCAAAGAAAGCACCAGGTTTGAAAGCCTTCCTCCTTGTGAGTGAGCAGATGTCGTCGTGTAGCGACAAGCCCACCTTCGGCACCGTTTCATCCTCCAGCAGCCTGACAATGTCGGGTGTGATGCCGGTGTGGTTCAGCCTGAACAGGAAGCACTCCTCACGAGAAGCCACCTGTAGCAGGGATACCAAGTTCTGCTTTCCCTTCTTGAAAGAAGGCCTCGTCTCTGTATCCACACCAAGGATGGATTTGGTCAACAAGAAATCCACCGCCTTTTTAGTTTCGTGTGGAGAGACAATGACGAATATCCTACCCTCAAAGTTAACCTTCGGGAGTTTGGATATGAGTTTTTTGTCGTACTTGTTGTAAATAATTTTCTTCATTGTCTTATCTTACATTTTGCAAAAATAGAAAAAAGTTGGGAAAAAAATACCTTTTCTTGAAATTTTCCATTACTTTTGCAGATATATTAGGAAGAAAGGCAGATAATCTCTGCTATTTTCACGTCAACCGACCAATGACAGTCGGTAAAAGAAAAGGATTGATTGGAAAAAAATTCAGACATGTCAAACAAGAAATCGGCAAAAAAAGACACGACGTTAATGGAGAGTCTTGGCTTGGACAGGTTCAAGTTCAACATCCACATCGACGAGCGTATCATCTTCATTTTGGGGTTCGTTTTATTCCTCGTCGGGCTGTTCATGTTGGTGGCCTTCGCCTCCTATTTCACCACCGGTGAAGCCGACCAGAGCCTGGTCACCTCTTTGCAAGAGGGCGAAGTGAGGAACACCAACCAAGAGTTCCAGAACATCTGCGGCTCGATAGGAGCCATCATTTCCCATTATTTGATAGCGAGGAGCTTCGGCCTTGCCGCCTTCCTCATCCCCGTCTTCATCATCCTGGTGAGCCTGAAATGGATGCGAGCGTACAAAGACATCAACCTGATGAAATGCTTCTTCGGCCTGACCTTGATCATGCTGTGGTGCTCCGTCTGCTTCGCCCGTTTCCTTGCTCCCGCCTTCAGCAGCAGCATTTTCAATCCTGGCGGCGACCACGGGCTCTTCTGCACGCAATACATCGAGAACATGATAGGCACGCCCGGCCTCATCGCCATCCTTGCCGCCGTGGCCATAGCCTTCCTCGTCTACCTTAGTGCCGAGACGGTGTATGCCGTCCAGCATATCCTCAACCCCCTCAAGATACTGCAAAGCATTCCCTTCACCATCACCAACAAGCCCAACACCCCTGAGGGCAACACCTCTCAAAGCAAGTCGCTTTCCAGCATTCTGTCACCCACGGTGGAATACGACGACCCCACCCCCACCCAGGTGACCTTCTCCAACGACGACGAGGTGAACGTCGTGGAAGAAAGCAGCCAAGAAAAGAAGAAGCCTGAGTTTGGCACCATCCGTCCTCGCAAGCCCAAGAAGGATATAGGGATGGAAATCGAGGTTGGCAAAGGCGACGAGCGTGCCACGGGGAACACGGTGGAAGAAGACCCCCTGAGCACCCCCATCAACCCCAAGGAACCCTTCACGCGGTATCAATACCCCACCCTCGACCTCCTCAAACATTACGAGGATGACAGCAAGCCCAACATCGACGAGGGCGAGTTGAAAGCCAACAAGGACCAGATTGTGAAGGTGTTGAACAGCTTCGGTGTCGGCATCCGTGAGATAAGAGCCACCGTGGGTCCCACCATCACACTCTATGAGATCACCCCCGCCGAGGGCGTGCGCATCTCCAAGATTCGCAACTTGCAGGACGACATCGCGCTGAGCCTCGCCGCCCTTGGCATCCGCATCATCGCCCCCATCCCAGGGAAAGGCACCATCGGCATCGAGGTGCCGAACAAGAAACCCAACATCGTGTCGATGCGCAGCATCCTCGACTCGAAGAAGTTCCAGGATTCGAAGATGGAGCTTCCCATCGCCTTGGGCAAGACCATCACCAACGAGGTGTTCATGGTAGACCTTGCCAAGATTCCCCACCTGTTGGTAGCCGGTGCCACCGGTCAAGGCAAGTCAGTGGGTTTGAACGCCATCATCACCTCTTTACTCTATAAGAAGCACCCCAACGAGATGAAGTTGGTGCTCATCGACCCGAAGAAGGTGGAGTTCAGCGTCTATTCCCCCATCGCCGACCATTTCATGGCCTCCGTGGGCGACGACGACGAAGTCATCATCACCGATGTGACGAAGGTTGTTCGCACGCTGAAGAGCCTTTGCGCCCTGATGGACCACCGTTACGACATGCTCAAGATGGTGAAGGCACGCAACATCAAGGAATACAACCAGAAATACGTCAACCATCAGCTCAACCCCGCCGAGGGCCACGAATACATGCCTTACATCGTGGTGGTCATCGACGAGTTCGGCGACCTCATCCTGACCGCCGGCAAGGAAATCGAGCTTCCCATCGCCCGCATCGCGCAGTTGGCCCGTGCCGTGGGCATCCACATGGTGATAGCCACGCAACGCCCCACCACGAGCATCATCACGGGCAACATCAAGGCCAACTTCCCCGGCCGCATGGCTTTCAAGGTGAGTGCGATGATTGACTCGCGCACCATCCTCGACCGCCCCGGCGCCAACCAGTTGGTGGGTCGTGGCGACATGCTCTTCCTCAGCGGCAGCGAACCCACGCGTGTGCAGTGCGCATTCATCGACACCCCCGAGGTGGAGACCATCAACGATTACATCAACAAGCAACCCGGCCCCACCGCCCCGATGGACCTGCCGGAGCCTGTCACCGAGGAAAGCATGCCCGACGGTGTTGGCGGCGGCATAATAGACGGTGGTTCCAAACTCGACCCCATCATCGAAGAAGCCGCCCGCTCCATCGTGCTGACCCAACAAGGTTCCACCAGCATGATCCAGCGCCGTTTCTCCATCGGCTACAACCGTGCCGGCCGCCTGATGGACCAATTGGAGAAAATCGGCATCGTAGGCCCCGCCCAGGGCAGCCGTCCTCGCGACGTGTTGATTCCCGATGAAAACAGCCTCAACAACCTGTTCATAAGGCTGAAGGAGGAAGGGGGAATGTGATACAATTGAAAATTGAAAATTGAAAATTGAAAATTAGCCTTCGGTCGAAGTTGCTCACGCTCAATCGCAACTTTGAAAATTTGAGATTTGAGATTTGAGATTTGAGAGTTGAGATTGCATTTTTGGAGCAGCGAGAGCAAAGTCAAGCTTGCTTGAACACTGCCGAGTCACGACAAAAATCAGCGAAGCTAAAATTGAAATAGAAAATGGTCTGATTAATCCAAATGCCTTGTGATACGTCAAAGGAAATGTGGCGTGACAAGACGCCATATCGCAAGAACAAAAACAAGAGTTTTTCAGGACAAACACTAACATTAAAACGACAACAACAATGAAAAAGACCATCATTCTCATCCTCTGCATCTTATGCGGGATGAACATACAGGCGCAAAATGCCACAAAGGCTCGCCAGATACTCGACAAGACCGCCTCTGTTGTGAACAACAGAGCTGGCTCAAGTGCCAATTTCACCATATCGGGCGAAAAGACCAACGCTTCTGGCAAGATAATGATCAAAGGCAACAAGTTCATGGCCACCACCCCCGAAGCCACCGTATGGTATAACGGCAAGACCCAGTGGACGTATATGAAGAGTACGGAGGAAGTGAACGTCAGCAACCCCACTGAGTCACAACAAGCCCAGATGAACCCCTACAAGTTCATCACATTATATAAAAGCGGCTATACGTTGAGTATGAAGAACGTTTCCGGCGGCTATGAGGTCCACCTTGTGGCTCAAAGCCAGAATCGCGGCATCAACGAGTTGTATATCACGGTGAACAGCAGTACGTACATCCCTTCCAAGGTGCGCATGCGCCAAGGCAGCAAATGGACGAACATCACCATCAGCAATTTCAAGGCCGCGAACCTCAGCGACGCCTTTTTCAACTTCAACTCCAAGGATTTCCCCAACGCAGAAGTCATCGACCTCAGATAAGTAGGTGATCAAAATTAGATGATAGTATTTTATGATTTATTTGGATGCAGATTTTTCTCTCAGACGAAGGAGCATAGCGGGCTATGTAACTGAGGATGAGCGGAAAAGATGCGCCAAAGAAACATAAAAGACTATACAACACCTACAAGAATGATAGTTACAGATAATTATGATTACCTACTTAAGACACAACTATGGGTAACGGAAAGAGAATGAGCCGATGGGAGACCATCAAGACCCTTCGGCGCCACAGCAGTTTGTCGGAGGAGCGCCATCCCGCCTTTGCACAGAACAAGGTGGGCAAGGTATTCGCCTACATCATGTTCGGGCTATGCATCTTCTACCTGATGTTCCTCTCGGTGCCTCTCGCCTTGGCAGCCAACGGGCAACATCAATACACCGCCAGTGAATTGATGTTCGGCATGCTCCCGTTCATCCTCGCGGTGGATTTCTATTTCCGTTTCTTCTTGCAACAGACACCGTCGCAAGCCATCAAGCCCTACGTGCTGCTGCCATTGGGCAAGTATGCCTGCATCGACAGTTTCATATTCAACTCCGTCACCGGCACGGGCAACCTGATCTGGCAGGCGTTGTTCATCCCCTACGCCATCATGTCCATCCTCTTCGTAGAAGGGTTCTGGAACACCTTGGGATTCCTCCTTGCCTGCCAACTCTGCATCTCAGCGAACAGCCTTTGGTACATGCTCGCCCGCACATTGGTGAACAAGAAATACTATTGGTGGTTGCTTGTCCTTGCCGTGACGGCGCTGATGTTCTCCCCTTGGTACATCGGTCACGACGCCAGCTTCGAGCGACTATGCGAGACTTACGCCGTCATAGGCGAGGGTGCCCCTCATTGGTCGCCCCTGGTGTTCGGTGGCATCTTGTTGGTCATTGCCCTACTCGTTGCCATCAACCGCCGTGTGCAATACGACAGCGTGTATGCCGAGTTGAGCAAGACAGAAACCACGAAGATCAAGCACGTATCCCAGCTGCGGCAGTTTGAACGCTTCGGCGAGGTGGGCGAATACCTGAAATTGGAGGTGAAGAGCATCATGCGCAACAAGAACATCCGCAAGGGTTTCATCAGTGCCAACATCCTGATTCTCTGCTTCAGCCTCGCCATCTCCTTCACCGATGTCTATGGCAGTGGGATGACAAAGTTCCTTGTGGTATACAACTTCGCCATCTACGGTGCCATGCTCCTTGTGAAGGTGATGTGCTATGAAGGCAACTACATCGACTGCCTGATGGTGCACAAGGAGAATATCCTTCAACTACTGAAAGCCAAGTATTTCCTCTACTCCACCCTTCTCTTGCTTCCGATGCTGCTGATGCTTCCCACTGTGTTCATGGGCAAATGCAGCCTGCTGATGCTCATTGCCATCATGCTGTTGGTGGCAGGTCCGGTACATGCCTGTTTCCTCTACATGGCGATTATCAACAAGCAGACCATTCCCCTGAACACGAAGTTCATCGGCAAGGGCAGCATGGAGACCAGCTTCTTGCAAGTGGCGGTAGAGATAGCCGCCTTCACCCTTCCCTTGTTGCTTCTCAACCTGATGCCTTTGCTGTTTGGCCAGACAGGCGGCGCGATAGCGTTGATGGTGCTTGGCCTTGCCTTCATCGTCACCTACCGCTTCTGGATACGCGACATCTACCGCCGTATGATGAAGCGACGTTACGAAAACCTGGAGGGGTTCCACGCATCGAGATGACGGGAGTGCCGGCGAAGCCGGCACGAAGGGGAGTATTTTTAAGGAGTTAAAGAGGAGTTAAAGGGACGTATGATCACTTTCAGGAGTTAAAGGGGAGTTAAAGGGGAGTTAAAAAGGAGTTAAAGGGACGTATGATCACTTCTCACCACCACAAACGACGCTTTTAACATATAATGGCCGTGTAATGGGACATGTAATTATCATATAATTGAGATATGAATGGCGGTGCACCTGTTGGTGCACCGCCATCATTTTCCGTTTTCCGTAGGCGCCGGTTTGGCCGGCGCTTGCCATTACACTAATTTTCAATCTTCAAAGTTGCGATTTTGCGAGAGCAGACCAAGCTTGCTTGGAGTCTGCCGAGCGTGAGCAACTTCGGCCGAAGGCCAATTTTCAATTTTCAATTTTCAATTTTTTTCCTTCCGTTCTTGATGACCACGCCGCGGGCGTTCTTGCCCACGCGGACGCCGACGGTGTTGTAGGAGTCGCCGTCGGTGGCGTCATCGGTCTCGACGATGTCGATGCCCGTCGTGGTGCCTGAGGACATGATGGTCTCGAAGAGGCGGTTGGTAGACTGTATGGCCACCACCTCCACGTCGCGGGGCTGGCAGCCTGCGATGTCGAAGTGGAGGAGTGCGGTGTCGTCTGAGCGGAGCTCACTGTTGTTGTTGGCGTAGAGCACGACGTTGTAGAGGCCGTCGGCGAGAGCGCGTGTCTCCACCTGGTGGCCGGCGGAGCGTGTGGAGGAGAGCCTCACGTTGCCCATGGAAGCGCCCTGCGGCAGTCGGAGGGTGATGTGCATGGCGGTGTAGCGCTCCGGCGTGTCGAGATGGAGGAGGCAGTGGCCGCCGTTGGCGGTGAGCCACAGGCGGTCCATGGTGGCCTCACGGGAGGTGGCGGGGGCGTGGGATGCGGAGCCGTTCATCACCATGTCGACAATCTTCGAGACATCGGTGATGCTGACGCTGCCGTCGCTGTTCATGTCGGCGTTCTCGATGAAGAACACCGGCGGGTTGTTGCCCATCACGTAATCCACGGTGAGGGAGGCGTCGACCACCGTGATGTAGCCGTCGTGGTTGACATCACCCAGCGGGAACTGCACCTTGTCCTTGAAATAGCCGCCCTTCCACACATACCAACCGTCGCCCGTCTCGCTCTTCACCACGTTGAAGCCGGCGGGATAGACGAGGGTGCAGGGAGCCGTCTTCGTGCCGATGCCGGTGCAGACGAAGGAGCCCAGCTTGTTGGCCGTGGAGGGGATGGTGAGCTCCTGCAGGCTGGAGCAGTTGCGCATCATCGCAGAGGAGTTGGCAGCCGTGGAGACCTTCGAGAAGTCGAACTTCGACAAGTCGAGGGCGGTGAGGCCGGTGCAGCCGTCGAACATCCTCGAGACATTGGTCACCTTGGAGGTGTTGAACTTCGACAGGTCGAGGGTGGTGAGTTTCGTGCAGCCGTTGAACATCTGCTCCATCGTGGTCACACCAGCGGTGTTGATCTTGGCCAGGTCGAGGCTCTCCAGGCTGGTGCAGCCCGAGAACATATAAGCCATGTTGGTGACCTGCGAAGTGTTGATGTACCTGAAGTTGGTGACGGTCTTGGTCTTCGTCCCGGCGAACCATCTGTAGCACGTGGTGGGACGTGCACCGGCGAAGTTGACGTTGACCACCACCTTGGTGATGCTGGCTCGCTTGTCATACCATCCCGGATTCTCCGTACCCGTGTTCAGGTCGTAGCTCGTGCCCGTGCGCGTCGCCCTGTTCTTGTCATAATAGAAGGTCAAAGTCTTTTGGTCTGAGGAGAGCACGGCGTAAGGCTCAGGGCCATAGTCCTTGAAGTAGCCTTCCTTCCACACATACCAACCGTCGCCCTCGGAGGTCTTCTCCGGTGTGAAGCCAGAAGGATAGATGAGGATGCAGGGCTCCTCCCTGTTACCCACGCTACTGCAGGCATTGGGGTTCCAATATGAAGCCGTGGCGGGGATGGTGAGCTTCTTCACTTCACTATTCATCAGAAGCCAGTCCGTATTGCTTGTACTTTTAAAAATGAAGTTGCTCAGGTCGAGACTCTCGACAAGGCATCCCATAAACATGAATTTGAAGGTGTATACATTCTCGGTATTGAAACCGCTCAAGTCAAGTTCCGGCGCGTCGAAACCATCAAACATACTTGCCATATTGGTCACATTCGACGTATTGAACCCGCTCAAATCGATGCTCGTTAAGTGACAATTAGCAAACATTAATGACATATCGGTCACCTTATCGGTGTTGAACCTGCTCAAATCGATGCTCGTGAGGCTGGAACAATTTGAAAACATATCTGACATATCTGTCACGTCATCCGTCTTGAGATACTCGATTCCCGTGATGGATGTCAGATACCCCATTCCACTGAACCAACCACTGCAGCTGACGGGACGGGCGTCGGCAAAGGAGGGATCGAACTCAACATTGGTGACGGGACTGTGAAAGGAATACCATCCCGGACTATGATATCCCACATTTTCCAGGTCGTAGACCGTGCCGGTTCGCGTGCCCCTGTGGTTGTCGTAGTAGAAGGTCAAGGTCTTTTGGTCTGAGGAGAGCACGGCGTAAGGCTCAGATGGGAGATCCTTGAAGTATCCTCCCTTCCACATATACCATCCGTCGCCCTCTGAGGTCTTCTCGGGTGTGAAGTCGGCAGGATAGATGAGAGTGCAGGGAGCAGACTGTGTGCCCACGCGTGTGCATGTGCCATACGTGAAGTTGTAAGCTGTCGAAGGCAGGATGAGGGTCTTCAAATTTTGACAGTCAAGGAACACTAATTGTGTGCCATAGCCATAAAAATTGGTGGAGTCGGGTATGACGAAGTTGGAGATGTCCAACGTTTCAAGGGATTTGTTATTATAGAACATCCCTACCATATTGGTGACGTTCGACGTGTCGAAGTTGCTCACATCGATGCTGGTGAAGGAGCATTGTTCGAACATAGCTGACATGTCCTTGACCTGGGCGGTGTTGAAATGACTCACGTCGATGTTGGACAGTCGTTTGCAAACAGCGAACATGCTTGCCATATTGGTCACATTGGACGTATTGAGGTATTCGATGCCCGTGATGGATGTCAGGTTGGTCATCTGGTAGAACCAACTTTTACAACTTGTGGGCCGTGCATCGGCGAAGGAGGAATCGAACACGACATTGGTGACGGGGCTGTTATAGTCAAACCATCCAGGTCTCTCAGACCCCGTGTTCAGGTCGTAGGTTGTTCCTGTGAGCAAGCCCTTGTGATTGTCATAGTAGAACGTCAAAGTCTTCTTGTCTGTGGAGAGCACGGCATAAGGTTCTGGTTCGGCATCCTTGAAGTATCCGTCCTTCCACATATACCATCCGTCGCCCTCTGAGGTCTTCTCGGGTGTGAAGCCGGAAGGATAGATGAGGGTGCAGGGAGCGGACTGCGTGCCCACGCCTTTGCAGGCACCTTCATAATATGAAGATCTATTATTCCAATATGAAGCGGTGGCGGGTATGACAAGTTTCTGCAGGTTGCTGCAACCATAGAGGAAGGAGTATGTATTAGTATTACTTTTGAATGTGAAGTTGCTCACGTCGAGGCTCGTCAATCCAGTGCAACCAGCGAACATACTTTCCATTTCTTCCACTTTCTCGGTGTCGAACCCGCTCACGTCGAGGCTCTGCAGACTTCTGCAATAGGCGAACATAGACGTCATATCGGTCACATTCTCGGTATTGAACCCGCTCACGTCGAGGCTCGCCAGAACAGGACAGTTGGTGAACATAGTAGCCATACTGGTCACATTTGAAGTATTAAAACCACTCACATCAAGGTTCTTTAGTCTAATGCACGAAGAGAACATACCACCCATATTGGTCACTTTCTCGGTGTTGAACCCACTCACGTCAATACTCTCCAAATAATAGCAGTTGATGAACATATAACCAATATTAGTCACATTGCCGGTGTCGAAACCACTCACGTCGATGCTCTCAAGTGAACGGCAAGAATAGAACATACAACCCATATCGGTCACTTTCGAGGTGTTAAACCCACTCACGTCGACATTCTTCAGTTCATAGCAATCCAAGAACATGTAACGCATGTTGGTCACTTCTTCCGTCTTGAGATTACTGATGCCCATGATGGATGTCAGATTGTTCATCCCCTTGAACCACATACAACAACTTGTAGGCCGGGCATTGGCAAAGGAAGAGTCGAACACGACACTCTCTATAGAAGACACATTATTCCGCCATCCCGGTTCCTCATCCCCCTCGTTCAAGTCGAATGTCGTTTCAGTGCGCGTGTATCTTTTCTTGTCATAGTAGAAGGTCAAAGTCTTCTTGTCTGTGGAAAGCAGGGCGTAAGGCTCAGGGGCATCATCCTTGAAAAAGCCGTTCTTCCATTGATACCATCCGTTGCCCTCGGCGGTTTTCTCAGGTGTGAAGCCGTCGGGATAGATGAGGGTGCAGGGGGCGGACTGTGTGCCCACGCCGTTGCAAGCGTTGCCATAGAGGTTGTTGGCCGATGCAGAAACTTTGAGGGTCTTCAATCCAGTGCAATTTAACAAAATACCAGTATTATAATCGGATACAAGAGCAAAGTTGCATGATGACAAGTCAAGACTCTCCAGTTTCTTACATCCACCAAACATAAAAACAATATAATCCTTGTCGGTCAAATTCCAACGGCTCACGTCTAAGGCGGTGAGGCTTTCACAACCGTAGAACATATAGGACGCATCTGAAAGATTGTCGATATTGAAACCACTCACGTTGAGGGCGGTTAGTTTTTTGCAACCGTAAAACATAGCCTCCGCGTATTTAAGTTTGTTGGTTTGGAAACCACCCACATTGAGGTTGACAAGACTGTTACATCCGTAGAACATGGAAGTCATATCCGTCACATTCGCAGTATTAAAGTTGCCTGCGTAGAGGTTTGTCAATTTCGAGCAATTCTTAAACATACCTTCCATAGTAGTCACCTCATTAGTCTTAAGATTCTCCATACCCGTGATGCTCTCAAGGTTTTCCATCTCGGCGAACCAATTACGGCAACTGGTGGGGCGGGCATTGGCGAAGGAGGGGTCAAACACCACATTCTTAACAGATGTGCGGTCGCCATACCATCCGGGGTTGTTGCTGCCGGTGTTGAGAACGTAGGTTTTATAATTGGAATCATTATTATAACTCCAATACCAATCGCTGTATCTGAACTGCAATTCACCAGAGGAGTTGAGCGTGACGAAAGCACGCATATTTTGGTTCTTGAAGTAACCTTGGTTCCACACCACGTAATTGGGGGTGATGGTGGAAAACGTAGGATGGGAAGTTGTGCTATAACTCAGAGTGCATGGCGACGATGCTGTTCCCACGCCGTAGAAAGCATCGGATGCGTAGCCGTCACCTTCGAGCACCCTTTGAACATGCCTTCCAAGGAGGTGGTGATGCTCGACGTGGTGAAATTGCTCACGTTGAGGGTGGTCAATTTGGAGCAGTAGGAAAACATATAGCTCATAGTGGTGACCTTTGACGTGTTGAAACTACTCACATTGAGGCTTGTCAAATTCGAGCAACCAGCGAACATCTCGCTCATGGTGGTTACATTGGATGTGTTGAAGTTTGACAAGTTGAGTTGGGTGAGGCCGTCACAATTATAAAACATATGGTCCATTCTCGTAACCTTGGCGGTGCTGAACTTGCTCACGTTGAGGCTGGTGATCTTGTGGCAACTGGAGAACATCCAGCTCATATCGGTTACATTTGAGGTGTTGAAACCGCTCACGTCAAGACCGGAGTTAAGGTTGTCGCATCGGGTGAACATGTAGCTCATATTGGTCACGTTCGTCGTGACGAGGTTGTAGATGTTGGTGATCTTGAGGAGGTTCACCATCATATATGCCCATTTGTAACAAGAAGTGGGCCTGTAGTTGGCAAAACTATTAAAGAAATAGAGTTCTTTCACCTGAGAAGCGATACCACTCCACGCGGGGGTGTTGTTTCCGGTGTTAAGATCATAGGTAGTGAAGCCTTGGTTACCCCTGTTTGACTTGTAATTGTCATAGCAGAAGTTGAGGCTTCCGTCAGAGGGGTCGAAATAAGTATACGCCTCTGCGGCTCGCAGGCCCGATGCTCCCGCCAGGAGCATGAGCCAGATAATGAATAGTTTTTGTCTCATGGTTATGGTATTTTGGTTGATAATATTTTCAGATTTAGGGATGCAAGTTGTAATAGATGTACAGGGAGATGGCTGGTAACGCCACCTCTGATTTCGATTTCAAATTTAATAAAAAAATCATGAATTTGCATTTATTCAATTGCTAAACAATGTTAATTGAGGAAAATAAAAGGCTCAATGCGTCCTATAGACAACAAGAAGCGCACAAATAGGGGGCGAGTGTAAGTATGTTCACTTTCTCAGGAGTTAAAGGGGAGTATTTTTAAGGAGTTAAAGAGGAGTTAAAGGGGAGTTAAAAAGGAGTTAAAGGGGAGTTAAAAAGGAGTTAAAGGGACGTATGTTCACTTCTCACCACCCCAAACGACGTTTTTAACATATAATGGCCGTGTAATAGGACATGTAATTATCATATAATTGAAATATGTAACATATAATGACCGTGTAATGGGACATATAATTATCATATAATTGAGACATATAACATATAATGACCGTGTAATGGGACATGTAATTTTCATATAATTGAAATATGAATGGCGGTGCATCATTCGGTGCACCGCCATCATTTTCCGTTTTCCGTAGGCGCCGGTTTGGCCGGCGCTTTCCATTACACTAATCTTCAATTTTCAATTTTTTGCTTGAGTCCACTTGAAGAAGTGGACAATGAACAAAAAGGGCGGTGCGCAGTGCCCTTACCTTCGAGAGGGATGGCCAAAGACCCCACCCCTGCCCCTCCCCTCGAGGGGAGGGGAGATGCACACTGACCTTTTGCTCTCGATTTTTACTCACGGGCGCATTGTTCAAGGGGGAAGCTATTCTTAATCTTCATTTTTCAATGTTTCACCGTCTTGATGCCGTTCTTGATGACCACGCCGCGGGCGTTCTTGCCCACGCGGACGCCGACGGTGTTGTAGGAGTCGCCGTCGATGGCGTCATCGGTCTCGACGATGTCGATGCCCGTCGTGGTGCCAGAGGACATGATGGTCTCGAAGAGGCGGTTGGTGGACTGTATGGCCACCACCTCCACGTCGCGGGGCTGGCAGCCGGCGATGTCGAAGTGAAGGAGTGCCGTGTCGTCGGAGCGGAGCTCACTGTTGTTGTTGGCGTAGAGCACAACGTTGTAGAGGCCGTCGGCGAGAGCGCGTGTCTCCACCTGGTGGCCGGCGGAGCGTGCGGAGGCGATGCTCACGTTGCCCATAGATGCGCCCTGCGGCAGTCGGAGGGTGATGTGCATGGCGGTGTAGCGCTCCGGCGTGTCGAGGTGGAGGAGGCAGTGGCCGCCGTTGGCGGTGAGCCACAGGCGGTCCATGGTGGCCTCACGCGCCGTGGCGGGGGCGTGGGATGCATCTTTGTGCAGCAGGATATTGACAATGGCAGTCACGTCGGAAATGGTGATGACGTCATCGGGTGACACGTCGGCGTTCTCGATGTAGAAGGGTGAGGGATGCTTGCCAAGCACGTAGTCCACGGTGAGCGTTACGTCGGTGATGGTCACAGCGCCGTCGTGGTTCACGTCACCCATCAGGAGTGATTCTTCGTCGCAGAAATATCCTCCCTTCCATTGATACCAGCCGTCGCCTGTGGCGGTCGTCTCCGGTGTGAAGCCGGCAGGATAGACGAGGGTGCAGGGAGCGGCCTGCGTGCCCACGCCTGAACAGGCAAGATAATCCAGTCTACCTGCCATGATGGGGATGACAAGGGTTTGCAAGCTGGAACATCTGGAAACAAATCCCATTGTTTTGTTGGATGGTATGTTGAAACTGCTCACGTCGAGGCTCGTAAGGTCGGTGCAATCGCAGAACATATTTTCCATATTAGTGACAAGATTTGTGTCAAATCCACTCACGTCGAGGGTGGTGAGTTTCTTGCACTCGTTGAACATATAAGTCATGTTGGTCACTTTAGCTGTGTTGAACTTGCTCAAATCGAGGCTCGTCAAATTGCCGCAGAAACGGAACATATAACTCATATCGGTCACATTCGCGGTGATGAACCCGCTCAAATCAAGGCTTGCCAACCCTTTACAGTCGTTGAACATAGCTCTCATATTTGTCACGTTGGTTGTGACGAACCCGCTCACGTCGAGGCTCGTCAAGCTGGTGCAGCCACTAAACATACTCTGCATGTCAGTCACATTCCTGGTATCGAACCTGGTCACGTCGAGGCTCGTCAGAACAGAACAACTACTGAACATAGAATTCATGTCGGTCACATTACCGGTGTTGAACCCCCTTACGTCGAGGCTCGTCAGACCAGAGCAACTTCTGAACATATACTTCATATTGGTCACCGCACTTGTATTGAGGTACTGGATGCCCTCGATATCAACCAAATTAAACATTTTGGAGAACCAACTATAGCAACTTCCGGGACGGGCGCCGGCGAAGGATGAATCGAACACCACATTCGTCACCGAAGTGTGATTGGAATACCATTCCGGGGTGTTGCTTCCCGTATTCATCCCATACACCGTGCCCTCACGGGAGTCGGAATAGGGGTCGTAATAGAATGTCAGCGTGGTATTGTCCGTGGAGAGCACGGCGTAAGCCACCCGCTCGGCATCCTTGAAGTATCCATTCTTCCACTTGTACCATCCGTCGCCCTCGGCGGTCTTCTGTGGTGTGAAGCCGTCGGGATAGACGAGGGTGCAGGGGGCGGACACCGTGCCCACGCCTGTGCAGGCTGCATCAGAGAGGTCGTTGGCGGATGCAGAGACCGAGAGTCTCTTCAACGCACTACATCCTTTGAGCATTTCATACGTGCCATAAAGCATGCCATTCTCACCATCGTAATAGTTCTCGGGCAGGTTTTCAAAAGACGACAAATCCATGTTTTCAAGACTGGAACAGTCTTCGAACATGTAAGCCATGAATTGTACTTTCTGCACGTTGAAATGACTTACATCGATGTTGGTGAGACTGGAGCATCCACTGAACATTTTAAACATTGCAGTCACGTTGGAAGTATCGAAGTTGCTCACATCGAGACTGGCGAGGCTAGAGCACCCCAAAAACATCCCAGCCATTTCGGTGACATTCGACGTATCGAAACTACTTATGTTAAGAGAGGTGAGGGCAGAGCAGTGATAGAACATCTCCCCCATCGAAGTGACATTGGATGTGTTGAAATAACCCAAATCAAGTGTTTGGAGGCTGGAGCAACCATCGAACATGGCATCCATACGAGTCACCTCCGAGGTGTTGAGGTATCTCATCAATGAGATGGAAGTCAGATTTGCCATTCCTTCAAACCATCTGAAACACGATGTGGGTCGTGCATCGGCGAAGGAGGAGTCAAACTCCACGCTTGTGACGTTGACGATGGCATTGTTATCGCACCATCCCGGGGAGTTGATCCCTGTGTTCAGGTCATAGGAGGTGCCGGGGCGGGAGTATCTGTTCTTGTCGTAGTAGAACGTCAGCTTGGTATTGTCCGTGGAGAGCACGGCGTAAGGTTCTGGGCCGGCATCCTTGAAATATCCACCTTTCCACTTGTACCATCCGTCGCCCTCGGCGGTCTTCTGCGGAATGAAGCCGTCGGGATAGACGAGGGTGCAGGGAGCTGACTGCGTTCCCACGCCTCGGCAGGCGTCAATCTTGAAGTTGTGTGCAGTCGCCGGGAGGACGAGGGTTTTCAAACCGGAGCAGCCTACGAACACTATAGATGAGCCCAAGTCATAATAACTGGTGGAGTCGGGTATGACGAAGTTGGAGATGTCCAACGTTTCAAGGGATTTGTTATTATAGAACATCCCCAACATATTGGTGACGTTCGACGTGTCGAAATTGCTCACATCGATGCTGGTGAAGGAGCATTGTTCGAACATAGCTCCCATGTCCTGGACCTGGGTGGTGTTGAAATGACTCACGTCGATGTCGGACAGTTGTGGGCAAACAGCGAACATGCTTGCCATATTGGTCACATTCTCGGTGTTGAGGTATTCGAGACCCGTGATGGATGTCAGGTTGGTCATCCGGTAGAACCAACAATAACAACTTGTGGGTCGTGCATCGGCGAAGGACGAATCAAACACCACGTTGGTGATGGGGTTGTTGTCATGGACATACCATCCCGGGGTGTTTATCTCCGTGTTCATGTCATAGGAGGTGCCGGGGCGGGAGTATCTGTTCTTGTCGTAGTAGAACGTCAGCTTGGTATTGTCCGTGGAGAGCACGGCGTAAGGCTCTGGGCTGACATCCTTGAAATATCCACCTTTCCACTTGTACCATCCGTCGCCGGTGGCTGTCTTCTGTGGTGTGAAGCCGTCGGGATAGACGAGGGTGCAGGGAGCGAACTGCGTGCCCACGCCTGTGCAGGCGTCATCAGCGAGATTGCCTGCCGTGGCAGGGACGACGAGTGTCTTCAAGCCAGAGCAGTCGGCGAACATTCTTAAAGAGCCCCAGCCGGAATACGAATCGGGGGCGGGAATGATGAAGTTGGAGACATCCAAACTTTCCAGGCTGTTGCATTCATTGAACATCCCCATCATAACGGGAACTTTCGATGTGTCGAAATGGCTTACATCAATAGCAGCCAGTTTGAAACACCTGGAGAACATACCAGCCATGCTCTCCACATTGGAAGTATTGAAATGACTCACATCAATGTTTTCCAGCATTTGACAATTAGTGAACATGCTTTCCATGCTAGTCACTTGTGACGTGTTGAGGTACTCCATGCCCGTGATGGAGGTTAGATTGGTGCACCCATAAAACCAATCGTTACACGTAATGGGTCGTGCATCGGCGAAGGAGGAATCAAACACCACGCTGGTGATGGGGTTGTCGCCATAGACATACCATCCCGGTCTGTAGTTTTCCGTGTTCATGTCGTAGGAGGTGCCGGGGCGCGTCGCCCTTTCCGTGTCGTAATAGAAGGTCAGCGTCTTGTTGTCCGTGGAGAGCACGGCGTAAGGTTCCAGGGTTACCTTCTTGAAGTATCCACTCTTCCATTTGATGTAGCCGTTATACTGGGTGGCACCTTGAGGTGTGACGCCAGGAGGACAGACGAGGGTGCAGGGATAGTCGATGGTGCCCACGCCGGTGCAGGCGTTGGCATCCAGGTTGTTGCCGGTGGAGTTGGAGGGTACAGTGAGCATCCAGATGGCAGAGTTGCTCATCATGTTTGCAGTGTTGCAACCGAGATTGATGGTGAAATTGCTCAGATCCAATTGGAGCGAGTTGTGAATGTCGGCAAACATATAACTCATGTCGGTCACCTTGCGGGTGTCGAAATGGCTCAAGTCCAACCCATCTTCGATGTCGATGTCGCCATCTAAGCCATGGAACATATAGCTCATATCGGTCACCTCAGATGTGTTGAGGTTCTGAAAACCTTCAAAAGCCAAAACAGGATATTGCGACAGCCCATCGAACCAGTGCGAAGTGTTGGTGGGGCGGAAGTTGGCGAAACTACTGTCGAAAACGACACTCTTTATAGACACTATATCATACTCAGTGGAGAAGTCGAGTGGAGTGCCGTTTTGGGTGACATTGCGGGTCCTGCCTCTTGTCGCCCTCTGGTCGTCGTAGTAGAAGACATACCTGCAAGCCATGTATGAGAGGTTATCGTATTCGTCATACTCCTCGTCTAAATATTCCACGGTAAAGTATGCCCCTTCGGTAAAGTATGCCCCGTTATCACTGAAGTATCCGCTCTTCCATTTGACGTAGCCGTTATACTGGGTGACATTTTGCGGTGTGAAGCCGGGAGGACAGAGGAGGTCAACAGGATATTGCACACTCCCTATGCCTTCGAAGGCGTCGGAGGCCAAATTGTTGACCGTCATGGGTATTCTCACTTCATAAGTTGGGGTGGACTTCATCAGTCCTGTCGTGATGGCATTGCTGTTAAAGGTGAGCGAGGAAAGGTCGAAACTTTTCTCACACTCCGATTTTATGCCAGACAGCATATAACTCATGTCGGTCACCTTGCGGGTGTCGAAATGGCTCAGGTCAAAGTTTTCCAGGTTGAATTGTTTAGTAGACATCCCGGAGAACATATGACTCATGTTGGTCACCTCTGACGTATTGAGGTTTTCCCAACCACCAAAGTCTATTGTTGATGCCTCAGAGTAAGAGAACCAATACGACGTGTTCAATGGACGGTAACTGGCGAAACTGCTGTCAAAAATGATAGTTAATTCTTGATCTCCATTATAGACGAAGGTTTGATGATTGAAAAGCGGTGTGCCGTTCTCAGTCACGGTGAAGGTGTTCGGCCTTTGCGCCCTCTTGTTATCATAATAAAATCTAACAGTGACGTCGCTGATGTCTTCATCATATTCCACGGAATAATACGCCTCTGCCGCACGTAGGCCCGACACTCCCGCCAGGAGCATGAGCCAAAGAATGAGTAGTTTTTGTTTCATGGCTATGGCTTTTTGGTTGATAATATTTTCAGATTTAGGGATGCAAGTTGTAATAGATGTACAGGGAGATGGCGGGTAACGCCACCGCTGATTTTGCCTTCAAATTTAACAAAAAATCATGAATTTGCATTTATTCAATTGCTAAAGAGTGTTAATTGAAGAAAAAAAAAGGTTCAATGCGTCCTATAGACAACATGAAGCGCACAAATGGGAGAAATTGGGGGATGGGCGGACTTGAAACAAAGACTCGTCACACAGGTCGTACCTGTCGGATTGGTCTGACAAAAAAAGCTCGTCCAAGAATTAAATGTTAAAAACAGTATCAAGTTATTTTTTTACTTTTACTATAAGCAATTGTCCCATGAAAGCAATGCGTTGAGCTTGTGTCCATCATCACTTTATGGAAGTTGAGCAATTGCATAAATTTGAATGCAAAAAAGAGCAAAGTTATGCAAATGTTAACAAAGCTATGCAAATGATAGCAAAAATAGCAGATAATGATTATTGAGCCTACTTTAAAAAGTCCTGTTTGAGCAAATATAGGTGTTAGTTATCCCCTCCCCTCAAGGCTAACCTTTATACACAAGTCTGCATCCATCTGAATAACAATTAATTAAAAAACGCTTCGCTTAAAAAAAGAAATAAAAAGGCAAGAAAAATAGCTGTAAGTAAG
>CADADN010000036.1:31598-72232 GCA_902786665.1 uncultured Prevotellaceae bacterium
TCCTTTTTCTTCCTTTTTCATCTTGTTTATTGCAATCTTCTACAATCAATAATGTCTTGTTGACCAAATGCTTAGAGATTTGTGTATAAAGATCAGCCCCTCAAGGGGAGGGGAGATGCGCACCGCCCCCGCCTATGATTTTGGAGGAATGCACAGGCGGGGAAATCGTCACACTATTTCCAGGGGTGAGTCTTTCGGAACTCGTCAAGCTGCTTGAAACAATGCTTGTCGATCAGCTGCTCAAGCGCCCTGTCAGGGTTGTGGCGTATCTTGCACTTGTGGTCGAAAATCATGAGGTTGCCGTTTTTCGCCGTATAAGGTTTCCATTTGGGGAGACCTTTGGTGTTGGGGTCACCGGTATGGGCGAAAGCCGCCCATGAACTGCTCATGAGGTCGGCGAGTTTCAAGTCCTCCTCCGTGGGCGAAGGGAGTTCGTTTTGTGAATGATGAAGGGTGTTGAAGCAGAACTTCAACTCATGTCCGTGAACCGACCCGTTGTTGACAGGCGACCTCCAAGTGAACATATAAGCGTAGGTTTTGGCATTACGGTTCTCCGCAATGTAATCGGCCGTGATGATGGTCTTTGGTCGGAAGAGCCAGTCGATGCTCACGAGGTCCTGCGGGGTGTATTCGGGATAAGCCTTTGCAAAGGCTCTAATGTATGCCTCGGTGTCCTCTTCAAACACCGGGCGCAAGGTTTCCTTGGCCTGCTCCAACGTCATCGGCTGTCCGTAAGCCAGACGTTGCAGTTCGTTGAAGGTGGTGCCGATGACGATGGGTATGTCTGAGGCGATGTCAGCAAATCCCGGTTGGAAAGGCTGTTGCAGCAAGGTCACCCCGTCGGGAGACGGTCCGAATCCCCACATCATGGGCGTCCCCGGCTTGCGCGTACCGATGCTCGCCGCCATCGCCCTTTGCCCTGCAGCATAGAGGTCCTTGTAGGGCACATCCTTGATTTGGTCCACATGGTCCTTGTCGATGCCCAGTTCCTTGAGAACGGCGAGGCCCAGTTGGCGAGACATCTCCTTCGTGTTGACGTTGAGAATCGTACCGCTGAGTATGATGGCCTTGTGAAACAATCCCTTCGCCGGCGGCATGCAGAGCAGGGTGCCCACTTTTCCTCCCCCACCCGACTCACCGAAGATGGTGACATTGTCCGGGTCTCCACCAAACCTCTCGATATTGTCCCTGACCCATTTCAGTGCCGCTACGACATCGAGCATCCCCACGTTGGCGGAGTACTTGTATTTCTCGCCACAATCGGAGAGGTCGAGGAAGCCGAGGATGTTGAGCCTGTGGTTGACACTCACCACCACGACATCCTTTTTCGCCAGCGCCATGCCCGGGTTCCAAGCCGAGGTCCCGGAGTCGAATCCCCCGCCGTGAAGCCACACCATCACCGGCTTCTTCCTTTCGATGTCGGTGGTCCACACATTGAGCACGCAAGAGTTCTTCTCCGACATCTCCTCCTCGGAGAGCTCGCGGCCATGTGTGGGTTGCATGGCCTGCGGCCCCCAATGGTTGCATTCCCTCGTGTCCTCCCATTTGTCGACAGGCATGGGCGGCATGAAACGCTCCACCTTGGCATAGGGGATGCCCAAGAAGGCGACAACGTTTTCTTGATTGAAGCCTCTCACCCATCCCGACCGGGTGTTGATGTAATAAGGATTCTTCGGTTGGGCGAAAATGGACCCTGCATGAGCCATCATCAAGGCCAGCAGGAGCAGGACATATCTTGATTTCATGATTTTGATAAGAGGTGATAGGAGGAAACAGGAAACTATTGTTTTGTCACGAAGACGAAGCCTCCGCGAGGCTTGCATACCATCTTGTCAGGGAATCGGTCGGTGGAATAGATTTTCCACCCGCCTTGCCGACCACTGTCGTCGGTGAAGACGGTGACGCTTCTGTAGGTGGTGACGCTCCGGGCATCAATGAAAGAGAAGTCGAGCGGGATGGTCATCTCCTCGTCGGTGCCGTTGATGCCGGCAACATACCATGTTGTCGTGCCGGTACGCCTTGCCATCACAGCGAACTTCCCCGGATAGCCGCCGACGAGACGGGTCTCATCCCACGCCACGGGAAGGTGTGAGAGGAAGTCCTGCACCTCCTGTGGTTGTGCAAGATAACTCTCCGGTTTGTCGGCGAGGTGCTGGAGCCCCGACTCATAAAGCACGGTGAGTGCGAGTTCGTGCCCCTTCGATGTGATGTGAGGGTGCTGCGAGTCGCTGAAGGTGCAGGGGGTGTAGTCCATCGGTCCGATGACATTCCTTGTGAAGGGGAGAGTGGCATTGTGGCAAGCCGCCTTGTCGGTGAACGTCGGTACGTTGTTATACCACTCCGCGCCATAGACGGCCTCCGTCGTCAACAAGTTGGGATAGGTGCGCTGCCATCCCCTTGGTATGGGTGCCCCGTGGAAATTGACGAGGAGGTGGTGCTTGGCAGCCGCTTCGATGAGGTCGAGGCAATAGTCCATGTTCATCTGGTTGTCGCCGGAGAAGAAGTCGATTTTCACCCCAGCCACACCGATTCTCTCACACCATGCGAACTCCCTTTCCCTGTCCTCGGGTTTGTTGAGACGGTACTTGGGTCCTGGAGCGCCGTTCACCCATCCCACGCTGGAGTTGTACCATATCAAGGGTTTCACCCCTTGCGCCTTGGCATAGGCGACGGCATCCTCGATGGTCTTTCCGTCCTTCATCTCATCCCATTCCGCATCGATGAGGACATAGGGTAGTTTGAGGACTACCGCCATATCGACATACTTCTTGATGATGTTGTAGTCGTTGCTCCCGTGGTTGTATGCCCAATATATCCAAGACACCACACCCGGCTTGATCCAAGCGACGTCCTCCAGTTTGCAATCCTCGCAGACATCGGTGACCAAGGTGGATTCCACCACGTCGGCGAGTTGTCCGATGATGGCCACCCTCCATGGTGAATGCCATTCGCCGGAGACGAGGAGTTTGTTCTCATCGGGCGTGACATGGAAATCCTCCCCGTCGTTGCAGAGGAAGGCTGCACTCTGCCGCCGCTCGATGTTCGCCTCAGACAGCAGCACGAAGACACCATCTGAAGGTTCCAACAAAGCGGGGAAGCCCCATTTGGTGACATAGCCTCCGGCATTGGCAGAGAAGGGACGTCTCGGCGCCTTCACCTTTGCCGTGGTGGAAAGAGGGAAGAATCCCTCGTAGGCGTCGCTCCATTCCATCATCCACCTTTTCGTCCCTTCGGGGATGTGATAGACGGTCTGCTCCTTGGGTAAGGAATCGTTGTTCAGCCCTGAGAGTTCATACCTGAATGCCAAGCCGTCATCATAGAGTCTGACAACAAGTTGCCGTCCATTGCCAAGTCTTGCCACATACTCATTGGCCTGGTTGGTGCAATGGAGTCTTTTGCCGGCCAGCATCTTGTAGTCTGCCTTGACCTTTCCCGACTTCTTCAGTTTCAGGGGCTTCCCGGGCGTTCCCATGGCCATCACGGGGATGTCCAACACCTTTTGCTGTCTATGAAAGACCACCATGCCCTGCCTTGTGGTCTCTATTGACAATTTACCATTAGGCGACACGGGGCGCTTGGCCTGAAGGGTCAAGGCCATGAAGGAGAGAAGGAGGAGTGATAGGCAAAATCTATTCATAATGGGTAGATTTTTTATTTCATCTTGTCGAGCAAGGCGTTTTTTTCGAGGGTCCAATCCTTTCTCTGGGAGAGTTCGGAGACCTTTCCTTGGAACATTTTGGCGGCCTTCTTGTCGCCTTTCAATTGCCAGTTGAGCCATGCCAAAGCAACGACGGAGAACTCGCCTCCATGAGCCTCGCGGTAGGTGCCACCGTGTCCCACGGGGAAATTGGCCGCACATGCCGGCACGTGGGTGATGCGGTGGAAGTCGTCCATGCCGTTGCCGTAGGCGATGTCCTTCTCGCCACCGAGGATGTAGATGATGGAGGAGTGAATCTCATTGAGTTTCGACTTCGGCGGCATCGGCATCCCCCCCACAGCGCTTCCGGCATTCTCTTGGTTGAAGAGTCCGCTGTTGCATATCATGAGGGTCTTGATACGTGGGTCGGCACAGTTGTAGAGTGTCTGCAACCCGCCGCATGACATACCCGCCACGCAGATGTTCTTCACATCGATTTTCTGATAATAGGGAGAGTTGGGGTCGGCATTCTGTGCAATCACCCAGTCAATGGACTCTATTTGTTGCTCCGTCCTTGACATCGGTCCTCTGAAAGGCTGGTCATCCATGGGAATGAATCCCGTAGCCACGACGATGTATCCATAAGAAGCAATCTCGTTGAGGAACTTGTAGTGCTCCCACGGAGAGTTGGTGCAGGCGCCGTTGCCCCATACGAGCACGGGCATCTGCTTTTTGGCATTGAACACCGAGAGGTCTTGCGGCACGAAAATGGTATGCTCGCTGAGGGAAGCCTCCTCTTTCATCACAGCCTTGAACGGTCCGGTGCCGCCATCCTCCACGACGCGCGACTTGCCTCCCCTTGCCGCATTGAGGAAGTTGACCATCTTCTGGAGGTTCTCTTCTGCATACATGCCCATGCCATGTCCACCCTCGGGCACGAAAGTGGCCTCCGTCTTCACCCCGGCAGCCGTCAAGGTCTCGAAGAACTCCTTTCCCTGGCAGCAAGGCACCACGTTGTCTTTCTCCCCATGGAAGATGATGATGGGCGGGTCGTTCTTGTCGACATAGGTGGTGGCGCTAAGGCTACGATATTTGTCGGGCTCTTGAGACAGCTTTGACTTGAGCAACATGTCCTCCGGACTGTTTTCACCCATCTGCATGTGGTCGCCACAATCCATGTTGGTGAGGTCGATGGGTCCCGACCAGTCACATGCTGCGTTGACGGCACTGCTCTCCCGTGTGTAGTTGCCGATTTGTCCTTCCAAGTCGATGTTGACGGTTCCCACGGCAGCCGTCTTCTGTCCGCTTGTGGTGGCGGTGACAGACGAGAGATGTCCACCCGACGAGAAACCGCTGGTGGCGATGAATGACGTGTCGAACTTGTATTTCGCCGCCTCACCGCGTACGAAACGCACAACAGCCTTGATGTCATGGAGTTGGGCGGGCCATTGTGCATCCATGCTTGAGCGGTGGTTGGGGCACACCACGGCGTATCCTGCATCAAGCAGAGCCTTGACGATGGTGCCGAGGTCGGCCATCTTCTTGCTGTTGTTGCTGAACCATGCACTGCCATAGATGTGTATGACCACGGGATAGGCGGCCTTCTCCACTTTTGGCAGGTAGATGTCGCAGGTATGGTATGCCTGGTCGTCGCCGGCATAGTTGACATCCTCCCATTTCTGCGAGGTTTCAAGTTTCACCTCTTGCTGGAAGCCACCGAAGCCTCCGAAGCCGCCTTGCGGCTGTGCCACCATCGCTGTCGTGGCACACAGCATCAATGCTGAAAGCAAATACTTTCTCATGTTTTTTAGGTTTTATGTATTATTTGGTTATCATTTTCCGTCCATTCTTGACAACGATGCCTTTGTAGTTGGCATCGACCTTCTGCCCTGCGAGGTTGTAAAGGTTGTGGGACGATTCTGACGGGTCATTCAAAATCACTGTCTCAATGCCATCCTCCGACGTGCAAGTCAGCACGATTTTGTCGATGTTGCAGCTGCCCCCTGTGAATTGCAGGTGCAGAGTCTGTTTCCCTTCCTGGAGAGGTTTGAGGAAATTCCCGCTAACGACCTGGTAATTATTCCAATCGTTGTCTCCCGTCTTGGGGACACTGATCCTGGCCAATGTCTCGATACGTCCATTGGACTTGGGCAGGCCGAGATTGAAGCTGGAGCCGGTCGTGCCAGAAGAGACGTACGCCTCATAGGAATACTCCCCAGCCTTGGTCACGTTGATGGTGTATTGAAGCCATTCCCCTACGGCAGTGTAGCCGACGGCATACCCACCGTTGCACTTGATGATGTCCACACCCCCTCCATCGGTGCGATAGGAAGCCCCGTCGCCCTCATTGGTGTTGTCTGTATCATGGAAAGCCAAGCCTTCTCCACCCATGTCGTAATCTTCAGCCTCTATGGTTCCCGGTATGTCCTTGAGTCCATGATAAGGTGTTCCATGGTTGGAAACCACCACATTGATGTCCACGGTGTGTATCGTACCTGTGAAATCCAAATAGGAAGCCTTGACCACACCTTCCTTCTCATCCTTGCCAGCCTTCACCACTCCGTCGGCGACAGTGAAGTCGTCACTGGTGAAGACAACCTCGTTGGTGAGGTCCTCACGATGTCCGTCAGAGAACTTGCCCCACAAGGTCAAGGTGCTGGTGCCATTGGTTTTCATGACGATGTCGTAGGTTTCCAGCTGGGTGGCCGTGTAAAAGACCTTCAGGTTGTTGGGCAGGGTGTATTCCGGGTCAGCCTTCGGCTCCATCCCCATCACCTTGAGTGCCTCGATGGCGTATCTCTTGCCCATGGTGCGGTAACCCGATGCGTTGAAGTGCCAGGGGTCCTGTCCGTTGCCCGGGCATCCGTTGGAATGTATGACATGCGAGGTAGGAATCACCTGCGGCAATCTGTTGACGACGGTGTTGTGTGCATAGCAAGCCCCCCCTTGGTCCTGTTGCAATGTCTCCCCTGCGAAGAGCGGCACGTCCTCGGCGTTGAGTCCGAGGTCGGCAAGCATGTCGTTGTATATTTTCTTCACCATGTTGGGCCAGTTGGGGTCGCCGTTGTTGGAGCATCCCTGATGGAGCAGTATGCCCTTGATGACACCCACCTCCTGGGCTTTCTTGCCCATGTCGATGAGTCGCTGGTATGGATTGCCGCCATAATAGTTTCTTGCAATCTGCGCCCACCACTCATTGGGGTTGGCATCCATCTTTGCCTTGTATTTGTCCTTGTCGAACATCTCAATGGGACTGCCTCCCATGGCCACTGCCACCACGCCGACTTTCACGTTGGCAGGCAGCGCGGCCACCATGGAGCGACCGAAATAGTCGGTCGGGCCGAGTTTGCCCACCGGACTGACAATGGGGCAGGTTGCGGTGTACCACTGTCCCTGGTTGCGCCTGGGATTGGAGAAATTGGTTGTTGCCAGCATCTGGAATCGCGGGTCGACATATTGGTTGTCGATGTTCTCCCATTGGGCGTTTCCTTCCATATTGGACTGCCCGAAACAAAGGTAAATGTAAAAGTTGGGGTCAGCCTCTGCATAAGCCATCGACGACAAGCCGCAAAGGAGGATGATGGAAAGTAGTTTTCTCTTCATTATTTCTTAAAATAGTTAGTAATTGTGAGTTATTATGCAAAGGTACGAATAATCGAGAGCAGAACAAAAGAAGAAACTTCTTTTTCATGCCGAGATGGAGTACCTTCGCCACGAGTGGCAAAGGTACCAAGAAATTCCAACACCCACTTTGATTTTTGCAACAAAAACTATTGGTGGTGTATCATTCGAGAGTATGGCTTTAGGAGAGAACAGGTAGTTTTAGGTAGATTTAGGTGGTTTTAGGTAGATTTAGGTGGTTTTAAGTTGATATAGGTCGTTGTAGAAAGAATAGAAATCCTAGGAGGCTCCATACACATATTGGAACCACCTAGGACTTTCTATGATTGTTTGGTTGCTATTACTTGACTACTGTTTTCTTGTCATTCAATAAAGTATCAAAATGGATCATATCATCCAAGAGTCACACCAAATCCTCTTCTTTAATCAGGCATTATCATAAAGCAGCCTTCATAAGGGAGAATCCATAAAATGCAATCAGCGATGGAACAATGACAACAATTGCTAAAAGTCCCCATTCCATCAGTGTGACCTTTCGAAACTCAGGAGGTATTGTTTCTTGTACAGATACAGAGACACTAAGAAAAGTGATCCAGATACCAAACCAGACGATACATCTAATAAGATTCATGGGGGTTGTAGAAACATCCTCTGCTGAATTTACAAATGTTCCCAATAAACCAATCACAAAGAAAATGATGATAATAGCCCGTGCCCAAAAGACAGCATTAGGCATTCTTCTAACAAAAGCATAAATAGTATAACAGGCCATTCCTAACAACACGACATCCAAAAAAATCAGCCCACCAAAAAACATAGAAATGCCTGGTACCTCCATTGATTTCACTGAATCATACGAAGAATAGGTAGAAAACAGATCGATTAAAGGATTGATGAGGATGACGAAAAAGAAAAACTTATGCCATCCACCTATTGTGGTGTTTTCACGAAGCCATTCACTCGTATAAACGACTTCACCGTCAACCATCTCCAGACCGTCTTCAGTTTTCACGACGTCCGTTTGAGCAACATTAGAATCACCTGTTTCTTGGTTCTCCAAACTCTTCATATTGTCCGAATCAAGAATCTCATTTCTTCCATTTTCAATATTTTCATTCATAGCGTTATGTTTTTATGTGAAAAAATGAATTGCAGATAGCTAATCTTATCATACATATACAACTTCATAGGTCGATTCAAGTATTTTACCTGACGACCCTTTTCTTTCCATCGACGATGTAGACGCCCTTTGGCAGGCCTTCGAGAGAAGAAGCCTTTCTCTTGACCAAGACCCCGGACGGTGTGTAGACATCGAAACAAGCAGGCTCATCGGCCACTATCAAATCAATGCCTACGGGATTTGCCTGTGCATTGACGGTGAACGAGTAGTTGTCGCTGATCCATTCCGTCGTTGTGGAACTGTGATAGGGATAGCCTTTCAATGCAACCGTATAGGAATGTCCCATCTGCAAACCCTCAAAGCGGAATTCAAGGTCGACGGTCTTCTTCGCGCCGATATTCAGATATTGCGTCTTGTCGTAGGAGATGTTGTAGGTTTTCCCATCCTCGAAGATGTAGCAGACGATGGGCATGTAATATCCTTCCGTGTTGTTGTTCTTCACTTTCACCTTGAAGACAGCATCCGTCTCGGGAACGATGCTGGCGGAGACCACCGAGAGATTGGATTTCGACGTCGGTGCGCTGACGATGTCGACCTCCCAAGGCCCGACGTTATTGGAGCCATCCTCCTCGATGTCAATCCACAGCTTCCATTTTCCTGTGGATTTAGGTGTGAAGTACAGGGAGCTTTTCTCCTCACCTCCCACTTCCACGGGCAGGCAGATTTGGTCGACGGCCTCTCCCTTGTCGTTGGTTTTGGAAGCGAAGAGATAGAACTCGTCACTGTACTCTTCCCCATTGTTGCTGATGGTGACAGCCACCTCCTGAGGTTGGTTAACAATTTTGTTGCCCACGCATTCCAACGAGTTGATAAGGAGCGACGCCCTTGGATGGTAGGTGATGCTTTTCACCTGCTTCCCGGAAAACTCCACTTGGTAGTATTTCTTTCTGTCGCCCATGACCCGGTACCAACTGCATCCTTCAAGGATGGAATATGGGTAGAAATTGTAAACGCCGTCATCGAGCGACATTGCGTCGAGGTCGAGAGAGTAGGTGATGGAATAGAATGGCTCCAAGAAGACACTCTCCTTTCTCACCTTGTAACTGTTGCTGTTGGCATCGGCCAACTGATATGCAAACCCATACAAGAAAGTACCGTCCAAACCCGTACGGTTGACATATTTTGCATTGAGGGTATGTCCCTCGCAAGAGAGGTCGGAGAGGGAGAGCGTGCGTCTCTCATCGGTCTGGCCCGTAGGCTTTTGAATCCCCACGACGGCGCCCTGGCTCATGGAGTACCCGCAGTTGGAGGTGCTGCTTCCGGTTCCGCCCCCCTTGGGGTTGAGCACTCCGAGTTTGAAGTAGCCATTGCAATAGCCACCCCATCCCCAGTTGATGTGGTAATATCCCTGACCGTCATAACCATCACAGACGAAACAATGTCCACCACCCGGATTGGAGCCAGCATACACCACCGCCCGTCCGTTCTTGAGTTCGTTGTAGATGAGGTTGTCCCATCCCTCAGCAGAATAGTCGCTCCTTTTCTCAAACCGTGTGTTGACATCGTATCCGAAATAGTTGCGCAAAGCCATTGCCACATTATTAGTATATGCCGCAGAGCCATCGAGAGCATAGTCCATCATCACGCCCTGGCCACAATAGCGCAACAGTTGCGCCACGGCCTTGCGCTGCCGTTCGGTCTGCCCTTCGTCGTAACGGTCAACCATATTGTTCCAGTCGAATTTCACCTTGGAAAGTCCAGCCAATTGACCCAAAGTCTCATTCGCCTCATAAGCAGGGATTGACGTGGTGTAGTCTGTGGGCCACTTGTTGTAGCGCATCACCATCGCCATGGCCGTTGCCACACATCCTGCGACGCAATGCTTGCCATCGACGGTGGGACAAAGGTAGTTGTAGGCATCGCCGCTGCTGGTGGTCTCCCCTTGGTCCCACATCGCAGTGACCAGGTTGCCCAGCACGGGATGTACGTTCACCTTTGCAGGTTGTGCGCCTTCCTCCTGTCCCAGGACGGCGATTTCCTCAGAGTAACTTTTCAGCCAACTCTTCATGGTCTCCGGGATGAGGGCCTCGTCGAACTCGCAATCCATGCCATAGCCGAGGATTTCCTCCGTGCGCTCGTCGCTGGATACGATGACGAATCCCTTCCCCTCCTTGGAATTGAACACATAAAGGGGAGCTTTTTCTGCGATGTTGGATGACAGGGACACCCTGGCTATACCCTTTTCCATAGGGATGCCCTTGTCTGCCATAAACATTTTTGCCTTCTGTTGCGCCGTCTGCAGAGAAACCTTTTGTGCAAAGGCATCAGCAGCGGTCACGAAAAGCAATAAAATCAACAAGTACTTGAATTTCATATTTTTCAGGTTTTTGGTTATTACAAGAGTTAAAGGGGAGGATTTTTTCAGGAGTTAAAGAGGAGTTCTTTTCAGGAGTTAAAGAGGAGTTCTTTTCAGGAGTTAAAGAGGAGTTCTTTTCAGGAGTTAAAGAGGAGTATTTTTTCAGGAGTTAAAGAGGAGTTAAAGAGGAGTTAAAGAGGAGTTAAAAGGGAGTTAAAGGGACATATGTTCACTTTTACCATACACTTTTACCATATTTACCATACACTTTTACCATACACTTTTACCATACACTTTTACCATACACTTTTACGGTCCACTTTACTGCCCACTTTTACGATTCACTTTTAGGTCCGGAGCTTGTGATGGAGGCATTGTCATTGCTTCACTTTCGGGCACCGGGTGCGGATGTAATCATAGACGAAATCGAAATCCTCATCTTCCATATATACTTGGTTGTGATACAAAAGCCCGTTCACCTTGATGAGGTTGCGTTTCCTGTAGGGTTTCACCTTCCTCACTCTCGAGAAAGAGGAATAGATCGACGAATGGGTGGCGACGAGCAGCCCCTGTCCCACCCTTCCGGGACTGCCAGCCAGTAGTCCAGCCAGTATCATCACATTGCTCATGGCCTTGGCCTTTTCAAATTGCTTATCCAACTGGCGATGCAGCACCCCTTCTTCGTCCATCTCGAAAATGACGCAATACTTTCCACCATATTTGTTCGCCACGATGTAATAGCCGATGAAGACACAGAGGAAAAAGAGTCCAAACATGAACAAAGCATATTTGCTTTTGTCCCACACATACTCCAACGACTTGCCTTCGAAGAGGGGAAGGAGCATCAACAAGCACGGAATCGCAAAGAGAACACCAAAAATCTTGAGTACAAGGAACAAGATGGTCGGGTTCTTATACATATCAAGTTCGTACACCCACCTGTATTTCCCATCAGGACAAAACTTGATGTTCTCGGAGGTGTAAATCATCGAAGAATAAGCGGGTTTCGAATACTGACGACTTGTTGGATTTTTTTCTTTCATTTCAAGCTGATTACTCAAAGTGGATTCAAGGTGTCACAATGACGCTACAAATATAGGGAAAGATAAGCAAAATGCAAAATAAATCGTATTCTTTTTTTGCGTTTTGCCTGGCTTTAGTTAATTTTGCAAAGAAAACCGCTACATTAGAAAACCTACCAATGAAAAGAAGCACCCTAGTATCCATCCTTGCAGCAGGCGCAAGCCTGTTGCACGCCGGTCCTGTCACCGTAGAGACCCGCAACATCTCACTTGTCATCAACGTCGAGAACGGCAGTTCACCCGAATATGTCTATTTCGGCCCCAAGCTCCAAGCCGGCGACATCGACCGCCTGCAAAAGCCCACCAACGGCCGCATGGACGCCTACCCCGCCTATGGGCTGAACCTCCCTTCCGAGGCCGCCCTCGCCATGCGCCATTCCGACGGCAACCTCTCAACCGCCCTTCAAGTCACCGGTGTGAGCACCGACAGCGAGGCACATGGCACACTGACCACCATCACCATGGCCGACCCCGCCTACCCCGTCGAAGTGAAGTTGCACTATCGGGCCTACAACGACGTGGACATGATAGAGACATGGACCGACATCACCAACAACGAGAAGGGCACGGTGACCCTCACCACCTTCGCCTCCGGCATGCTCCCCATCCGTCGCGGCGATGTATGGGTGAGCCACCTCCACGGTTCGTGGGGCAACGAGGGCCAGTTGACAGAAGAGCCCCTCCACCCCGGCGTGCTGATGCTGAAGAACAAGGACGGTGTGCGCAACTCCCACACCGACCATGCCGAGGTGATGCTCTCCCTCGACGGCAAGGGTCGTGAGAACGACGGTGCCGTCATCGGCGCCGCCCTTTGCTATTCCGGCAACTTCCGCATCAAGATAGACACCGACGACACCGACTATCACTACCTCTTCGCAGGCATCAACGAGGACAACTCAGAATACCACCTGAGAATGGGAGAGACCTTCACCACCCCACCCCTCGCCCTGACCTACAGCGAAGAAGGCCTCAGCGGCGCCTCACGCAATTTCCACAAATGGGGTCGCAAATACAAGTTGCAGCATGGCAACAGGGAGCGCAAAATCCTGCTGAACAGCTGGGAGGGCGTCTATTTCGACATCAACCAAGCCGGCATGGACCAGATGATGGCCGACATCGCCGGCATGGGTGGCGAACTTTTCGTGATGGACGACGGTTGGTTTGGCGACAAATACCCCCGCAAGACCGACAACTCCTCGCTCGGCGACTGGGTAGTGGACAAGAACAAGCTTCCCGACGGCATAGAGGGGTTGTTGCGCGACGCCAAGAAGAACGGTGTGAAATTCGGCATCTGGATTGAACCGGAGATGAGCAACACCGTAAGCGAACTCTATGAGAAGCACCCCGACTGGATAGTGAAAGCCCCTCGTCGCGACGCCGTGTTAGGTCGTGGCGGCACCCAGGTGGTGCTCGACCTCGCCAACCCGAAGGTGCAGGACTACGTCTTCAGCATCGTAGACAACCTACTCGCCAACTATCCAGAGATTGACTACATCAAATGGGACGCCAACATGGCGTTGATGAACCACGGCAGCCAATATCTGAAAGCCGAGGACCAGAGCCACATGCATATAGAATACCACAAAGGTTTCGAGAAGGTATGCCAGCGTGTCCGTGCCAAATACCCCGACGTCACCATCCAGGCCTGCGCTAGCGGCGGCGGCCGTGCCAACTGGGGTGTCCTGCCGTATTTCGACGAGTTCTGGGTGAGCGACAACACCGACGCCCTCCAGCGCATCTACATGCAATGGGGCACGAGCTACTTCTTCCCCGCCATCGCCATGGCCTGCCACATCAGCGCCGTTCCCAACCACACCGTTTTCCGCACGACCACACTCAAATACCGCATCGACGTGGCCATGAGCGGCCGTTTGGGCATGGAAATCCAGCCCAAGAACATGACAGATGAAGAAAAGACGCTGTGCAGGAAAGCCATCGCCGAATACAAGCAGATACGCCCCATCGTGCAGTTCGGCGACCTTTACCGCCTTGTGTCGCCCTACGACCGTAAAGGCGTTGCCTCGCTGATGTATGTTGACGAGCAAAAAGAGAAGTCCGTCTTCTTCTGGTGGAAGACCGAGTCGTTCCAAAACGAGCACCTGGCACGTGTGAAGATGACCGGCCTGAACCCCAATAAAATATATAAGGTGCATGAGCTCAACCGAATCGACCTCCAGCCCCTGCCCTTTGAAGGGAAGAGTTTCAGTGGCGCATACCTGATGAGCCATGGTCTTGAAATCCCCCGCAGCAACGATGTGGAATGGAGCAAGAAGAGCGACTGGAGCAGCAGAGTGTTGCTGCTGGAATGAGGCCTGGTTCAAAAAAAAGAAAAAAAAAGAGAGATATTTTTTTGGTGATTGGCAGAAAAGTGTTACCTTTGCAGCGCAAAAACTAGAAAGGAGCATAGCTCAGTTGGTTTAGAGCGCTTCAGTCACATTGAAGAGGTCATCGGTTCGAGTCCGATTGTTCCTACAGAGAGGCCAAGCAAGGATGCTTGGCTTTTTTGTTTCAACGAGCAAAAGTTGGCAATAATGAGCAGTGAGACATATATTCGACTACGAGCCTTTGCACGTTTGGACGGCTTTCGCCTGGGTTTGCTCTGGGTGGTGAGTTTTGCTTTGTTCATAGGCAATTTCACCTATCCCATCTGTGGCATCCTATGGATGGGCACGATGCTGTTCACTCCTTTTTACGTAGGCATGCGCACCCAGGCCTACAGCGAACAGACGGAAGAGCGCCATATCTCCTATGGCCATGCCTACGCCCATTCCTGCCTCACGGTGTTCTATGCCTCTCTCATCCTGGCCATCGCCCAATGGGCCTATTTCCAATATCTCGACAACGGTTTCCTCATCAACCAATACGCCTCCTTCCTCACCGACAAGGACAACAAGGTGATGATGGAAAGCATGGGTTACACGAACGAAATGGTGGACAAGGTGGTGGAATTGTTTCGCTCCATGCGCCCCATCGACATTACTCTTCAAATGATGTGGACCAACCTTGTGGCAGGCTTGATCATCAGCCTCACCACCGCCCTTTATGTTAGTTTCAGACATTAAACCAAGCACACCATGGACATATCAGTAGTCATCCCCCTCTTCAACGAGGCAGAGTCGCTTCCCGAGCTCAATGCGTGGATAGCCCGTGTGATGAACGAGCATGCGTTCAACTACGAAGTGATTTACATCAACGACGGCTCCACCGACAATTCATGGGAAGTCATCGAGCAACTCACCAATGAGTCTGAGCATGTGCGCGGCATCAAGTTCCGCCGCAACTATGGCAAGAGTCCCGCCCTGTATTGCGGTTTCAAGGAGGCCCAAGGCGACGTTGTCATCACGATGGACGCCGACCTTCAAGACTCGCCCGACGAGATACCCGAATTGTATCGCATGGTGATGGTTGAAGGTTACGACCTGGTGTCGGGCTACAAGCAAAAACGTTACGACCCGTTGTCGAAAACCATCCCCACGAAATTGTTCAATGCCACCGTGCGTCGCATCAGCGGCATCAAGAACCTTCACGATTTCAACTGCGGTCTGAAAGCCTACCGCAAGGATGTGGTGAAGAACATCGAGGTATATGGCGAGATGCACCGTTTCATCCCCTACCTGGCGAAGAATGCCGGTTTTGACAAGATTGGCGAGAAGGTTGTCCACCACCAGGCACGCAAGTATGGCAAGTCGAAATTCGGTCTCAACCGTTTCGTCAACGGCTACCTCGACCTTCTCACGCTTTGGTTCCTCAGCAGTTTCGGTCGCAAGCCGATGCATGTCTTCGGTTTCCTTGGCACCATCGTGTTCTTCATCGGTTTCATCTCCGCAGCCATCATCGGAGCCGGCAAGCTCATCGCCTTGAGCCGCGGCATCCCGCAGCGCCTTGTGACCGACTCTCCATATTTCTACATCTCGCTGACAATGATGATGATAGGAACCCAATTGTTTCTTGCCGGTTTCCTTGGCGACCTCATCAGCCGTTCGTCGAGCACACGCAATGATTATCAAATAGAGAAGACCATCCGATGCGGAGAATAATCCCATTCATCATCGCGGCGTCGATAGTCACCGCCTGTTCGTCGATCGACTGCCCGCTCAACAACGTCGTCATGACAAAATACGTGTTTGGCGGCAATGTGGATGTCTTTGAAGACACCCTGTCCGTGAGCATCTATCGTCCCGAACTGACAGACACCTTGTTGCTCGACCACCTCACCGATGCGAAAGACTTCCTGCTACCCGTCAGTTATCACCAGTCTACCGACGTGCTCTTCTTCACCTTCACAGGCGACGGCGTCACCCAAACCGACACGGTGACCATCGAAAAGACCAACACCCCTCATTTCGAGTCGGTGGACTGCGGTCCCGCCTTCTTCCACACCATCGACCATGTGAGTTGGACCAACAACGCCATCGACTCCATCGTCATCACCAAAGCCGAAGTAAACCATGACACGAGCAAAGGCCATCTTCTCCTATATCTCAAGCGTTACCGTTAGCCTGCTGTTTGCGCTGTCATCCCACGCTCAACAGCCCTCCGTCCCCGAGATGGAGCCAGGCGACAGCATACCGCTGTTCAACGGCTTCGCCATTTCCGTGGACTTGGTAGGTCCCATCCAACGCTTGGTGAGCGACTACGGGCAGTTCGAGGCCGCGTTGCGCGTCAACCTCCGCGACCGTTATTTCCCCATCGTCGAAGTAGGCTTAGGCAACGCCAAGCACGATGACGTCGTGACCCAGTTCTCTTACAAGTCTACAGCACCCTATTTCCGCCTTGGCATGGACTACAATCTATTAAAAGACAAGCACGACATCTATCGCATCTATGGTGGCGGCCGTTATGCCCTATCCTATTTCAAATATGACGTCTCCCACCCCGGCGTCCTCGACCCGATATGGAAGACAGTAGCCCCCATTGAAGCCAACGGAGAGAAAGGCCATTACCACTGGCTGGAGTTCTCCATCGGTGTCGACGCCAAGATATGGGGACCGTTCCACATGGGTTGGAGCGTGAGATACCGCAGACGCCTCTTCTACGACACCGGTTCAACAGGCAACGTGTGGTATGTCCCTGGCTATGGAGAAAGCGGGAACACCCGCTTAGGAGGCACCTTCAACGTAGGCATCGACCTTTAAAGACCCCATTCTTATGAAAAAAAGCAAGCACCTCATCTGGCAACTCCCGTTTCTCGCCTTTCTGGTAGTGGGCACGGTGCTCATCATCATCAAGCAGCGCGACCTGCCCTACCGCACCACCTCGGGTCCCATCTTCGGAACCGAATACCACATCACCTACCAGAACGACTACGACCTGCAAAAGGAGATCATGGAAGAGTTGGAAAAGGTGGACCAGTCGCTCTCCCCCTTCAACCCCAAGTCAATCATAACCAAAGTCAATGAGAACCAATCGGTCAAGGTGAACGAGATGTTCACCGAGGTGTTCAACCTCTCCCTCAAGATATCCAAGGAAACCGAAGGCGCCTTCGACATCACCGTCGCCCCGCTTGTCAACCTCTGGGGATTCGGCTTCAAGGAAGGGTCCGACCCCGATGCCCACAGCATAGACAGCCTCCTGCAATTCGTAGGTTTTGAGAAAGTGTCACTCGGTTCCGACCATCATGTGAGCAAGAAGGACCCCCGCGTGACTCTCGACTGCAGTGCAGTGGCCAAAGGCTACGGGTGCGACGTGGTGGCCAGGGTTTTCAAGCGCCACAACGTGGCCAATTACATGGTGGAGATTGGTGGAGAGATAGTGACGAAAGGTGTGAACGAGAAACGCCTTCCCTGGCGCATCGGCGTCAACCGTCCCACCGACGACCCCCTCCAGCAGTCTCAAGAGCTGCAGACCGTGCTCAACGTCACCGACATGGCCATGGCCACCAGCGGCAACTACCGCAATTTCTATTATAAAGACGGCAAGAAATACGCCCACACCATCGACCCCAAGACGGGCCGTCCGGTGCAACACAGCCTGCTGTCGGCCACCGTCCTCGCCCATGACTGTGCCACCGCCGATGCCTACGCCACCTCGTTCATGGTGATGGGCATGGAGCGTGCCCGTTCGGTGCTGGAGAAACACCCCGAGTTGATGGCCTACTTCATCTATGCGGGAGCCAACGGCGACATGGAAGTGTGGTATTCCCCTTCATTAAGAGACAAGATCGTGGGTGACTGATGGACATCGCCGGTCTCAACATGTATGACACGCTGCTCCGGCTTCCCCTTTTCCAAGGCATGGGGCAGGACGACCTAGCCCAAGTGGTGGGCCACACCCGGTTTGAGTTCTCACGCTACAAGCGTCACGACATCCTCATCCAAGAAGGCGAAATGTGCCGTGGCCTGACGTTCCTCACCAAAGGGCTACTCACCACCATCCACACCTCAGACAACCGCCAGTTGGAAGTGCGCGAACAATTGCCTGCCCCCACCGTCCTGCAACCAGAAAGCCTGTTCGGTCTGACTCAGAGATACAGCATGACCTTCATCGCCTCATCCGAGCACTGCGACACCCTTTCCATCAGCAAGGAAGAGGTCAACCGTCTGCTCTGCACCTTCGAACTATTCCGCACAAGCCTGCTCAACATCATCAGCACCCAGGCCCAGCGTCGGTCCCACCTCCCCTGGCGCACCCGCCCCCACTCCATCCGTGAGAAAATCGTGCGCTTCATCATCGACCACTGCCAATATCCGGCAGGCGCGAAAGACATCCGTATAAGAATGCAGTCGCTTGCCACGGAGATTGGCGAGAGTCGGTTGAACGTGTCGAGGGCGCTGCACGCCATGGCGTCGGAAAGCCTCTTGGAAATGAGCAGGGAACACATCCATATTCCTCGCCTTGAAGACATGTTTGGAAATACAAGCGCGAATAGTTAAAATAAAAGAATAAGGCGAATGAAATAGCACACAAAAGATAATCTTTGTTTAATTATTTTGCTTATTTGATGGGATTTCATTACTTTTGCATAAAAATGTGCACATCATGACAGAATCAAACATAGACAACAACCATCGAGAAAACCCCTTCTTCGTTCCTTACGACACCCCACATCATACCATTCCCTTCGACCGCATCACCTTGAAAGATATTGAAGAAGCTTTCATTGAAGGCATACGCCGGGACAAGGAACAGGTGGAGAAGACCATTGACAATCCAGAGAAGCCCACGTTTGAGAACACCATCCTCAACACCGACGACGACCCGTTTTATTATGGTTTGCTCGACCGTGTCTCCAACGCTTTCTTCAATCTTCTGAGTGCAGAGACAAACGACGAAATGGACGCCCTTGCCCAGAAGATGGAGCCCCTCCTGACACAACACCACAACGACGTCATGCTCAACACGAAGCTTTTCGAGCGCATCAAGGCCGTTCACCGTCATCATCGCCGCCTCACCCCTGAAGAGAAGCGTCTGTTGGACAACATCTACGAGAGTTTCTGCCGCAACGGCGCCCTGCTCGACGATGAAGGCAAGAACCGCCTGCGCCAAATCAACGAAGAAGCCAGCATGCTGTCGCTGCAGTTCTCGCAAAACCTCCTCAACGAGCGCAAGGCATACATGCTGCACCTCACCGAGGAAGCCGACCTCGAGGGGTTGCCAGAACGTGTGCGCGAAGCCGCCGCCCAGGAAGCCAAGGAACGTGGGTTGGAAGGCTGGGTGTTCACACTCGACTCCCCAAGCATGGGGCCTTTCATGAAATACTCCAACCGTCGAGACCTTCGCAAGAAGCTTTACATGGCCAGCAACACCTTATGCACGCATGAGAACTCCACCAACAACGTGGACATCTGCAAGCGACTCGTCAACCTGCGCAGCGAATCGGCCCGCCTTCTCGGATTCAAGTCGTTCGCCCACTACATCATGAAGCACCGCATGGCCACCAACACCCGCAACGTGTACCGACTCTTCGACCAACTGATCGACGCATACAAACCCACGGCCCTCAAGGAGGTGGCTGAGATAGCCAAGACCGCCCGCAAGATCGAGGGGCGCTCGTTCACGATGGAGCCATGGGACTTGAGCCACTACTCCTACCAGCTGAAGATGTCGAAATACGACATCGACTCCGAGATGCTTCGCCCCTATTTCGAATTGTCTCGCGTGATCGACGGTGTCTTCGGCCTTGCCAACCGCCTTTACGGCATCACATTCAAAGAAAACAAATCCATCCCTGTATACCATCCGGATGTGAAGGCCTATGAGGTGTTTGACAAGGACGGCAGCTACCTTGCCGTGTTCTATGCCGACTTCCATCCCCGCAAGGGCAAGCGCGGTGGCGCATGGATGACCAGTTTCCAGGGCCAGTACATCAATCGCAAGGGAGAGAACGTGCGTCCTCACGTGAGCGTGGTGATGAACCTGACGAAACCCACGGAGAGCAAGCCATCCCTGCTGAGCCTCGGAGAGGTGGAAACCTTCCTTCACGAATTCGGCCATTCGCTCCACGGCATGTTTGCCAACACGCGCTTCGAAAGCATGTCGGGCACCAATGTCTGGTGGGACTTCGTGGAGCTTCCCTCACAGTTCATGGAGAATTACTCCATAGAAAAAGAGTTCCTCCGCACATTCGCCTTCCATTACGAAACCGGCGAGCCCCTTCCCGACGACCTCATCGACCGCATCGTGCGCAGTCGCAATTTCATGGTGGCATACGGCTGCCTCCGCCAAGTGAGTTTCGGTCTCCTCGACATGGCTTACTACACCATGCGAGAGCCTTTCACCGGCGACCTTATGGAATTCGAGAAGAAAGCATGGGAGAAAGCCTTGGTGTTCAAGCAACAGCCAGGAACCTGCATGACGGTGCAATTCTCCCACATCATGGCTGGCGGCTATGCTGCCGGATACTACAGTTACAAATGGGCGGAAGTGTTGGAAGCCGACGCCTTCAGCGTGTTCAAGAAGAACGGCATCTTCGACCCCGCCACCGCCCAGCGTTTCCGCGACTGCATCCTTTCGCGCGGCGGCACCGAGCATCCGATGACGCTCTACAAGCGCTTCAAGGGCAGCGAGCCCACCATCGACGCCCTTCTCCGTCGCAACGGCATCAGGAGAAGAAAGAAAAAGGAATAAGCCCCCCCACAACGATTGAAGCAATGACCCGAGAAGAGAAACAGCACCGCCTCGACCAACGATACCTTCGCATGGCGCGCATCTGGTCGGAAAACAGCTATTGCGTCCGCCGGCAGGTAGGCGCACTGGTGGTGAAAGACAAGATGGTGATCAGCGACGGCTACAACGGGACTCCCAGCGGTTTCGAGAACGTGTGCGAAGACGAGCACAACGTGACCAAGCCCTATGTGCTGCACGCCGAGGCCAACGCCATCACCAAACTGGCCCGTAGCAACAACAACAGCGAAGGCTCCACGCTCTACGTGACGGCCTCCCCCTGCCTGGAATGCGCGAAGCTCATCATCCAAGCCGGCATCAAGCGTGTGGTCTATGGCGAGGAATACCGTCTTTCCGACGGCCTGAACCTTTTGCGCCGTGCAAACATAGAAGTCAAATACATCAACATAAAAGAGAATGAATCTTAACAAATCAAGCCACTTCATGCCCTTGGCACTTGCAGGATGCGTGGTGCTGGGCATTCTCCTCGGCACCTTTTTCTCCTACCATTTCTCAGGCAACCGCCTAAGCATCATCGGTTCGGGCAGCAACCGCCTGAACGACTTGCTGCAGCTCATCGACAACCAATATGTCGACAGCGTGAACATGGAAGAATTGGTGGAGAACGCCCTACCGCAAATCCTCAGCGAACTGGACCCCCACTCCGTCTACATCAGTGCGAAGGATGTGCAGTCAGCCCAGGACGAGCTACAAGGTTCCTTTTCCGGCGTGGGCATCGAATTCGTCATCCGCAAGGACACCATCCACGTGCAAAACGTGATTGCCGGCGGACCAGCTGAGAATGCAGGCCTGATAGCCGGTGACAAGATCATCAGCGTGGACGACAAGCCCTTCGTAGGCAAGGAGGTGACCAACGAAGAAGCCATGCGCCGCCTTAAGGGACCACGTGGCACCAAGGTGAAGATTGGTGTGGTCCGCAGTCACCAAAGCAAGCCGAAATATTTCACGGTCACCCGTGACAACATCACGACTAAAAGCATCAGCAGCACCTACATGCTTGACAACACCACCGGTTACGTCCGCATCAAGAATTTCGGTGAGACCACCTACCAAGAATTGATAAGTTCCTTGAGCCTCTTGTCAAGGAAAGGCTTCAAGAACCTTGTCATCGACCTTCGCGACAATTCCGGTGGTTTAATGCAGACAGCCATCCAGATAGCCGATGAATTCCTGCCCAAGGGCCGGCTCATCGTATATACAGAAGGACGCAAACAGCCACGCCAGGACTTCTACAGCTCCGGCCACGGCTCTTTCCAAGACATCCCCCTCGTGATACTCATCAACGAAGGGTCCGCCTCCGCCTCGGAAATCCTTGCCGGCGCCATCCAGGACAACGACCGCGGCACTGTCATCGGCCGTCGCTCCTTCGGCAAGGGCCTTGTGCAGCAGCAAATCGGCCTTCGCGACGGCAGTATGGTGCGTCTGACCATTGCCCGTTATTACTCTCCCTCCGGCCGCTGCATCCAGAAACCCTATGAAACCGGCAAGGACAAGGAATATGAGGAAGACCTTCTGACCCGTTACAACCGTGGCGAATATTTCTCTCAAGACAGCATCAAACACACCGGTCCCGAATTCCACACGCTCCTGGGCCGCACCGTGTATGGCGGCGGCGGCATCACCCCCGACCTCTTTGTACCCGAGGACACCACAGGTATCACCTCCTACTACAAGGAAGCAGCCATGAGCGGGCTCATCATTCAATTCGCGTTCGAGTACACAGACGAGCACCGCGATGAATTGAAGACCAAGAAGACGGTCAGTGAACTACTGGCACACCTGAAGCGCCAGAACCTGTTGGAGAAATTCGCTGATTACGGTGAAAAGAATGGATTGCAACGCCGCAACCTGATGCTACAGAAGTCTCAAAACCTGTTTGAGAAATACATTTACAGCCGCATCATCTACAACATGCTCGACGAAGAAGCTTGGATGGAATATCTCAATGAAGACGACCCCACCATCCGCTCCACTCTGGACGTGTTCAAGAAAAATGCAGCTTTTCCCAAGAAATAATCAAAAGAAGATGACATCGGTCACGACATGCGCACCCACATGCCCGTTGAGTCTTTCCACGATGTCGTTCCGCCTCATCAACAATTCGGCTCTAAGGGCCGAATTGTTGATTTCCACATTCAGCGTCTGGTTCGACACATAAATCCTGCCGGTGTATTTCACCACCACGTCGTCCATCACTTCCGGCCACGCCTCTATCAGCCTCTTTTGCAGCAAAGGCGTCTGCAACCCGGTAGCCCTTAGATATTGAGCAAGCAGGTTGTCGAGTTGTCTTACATCGCGTTTGAACATGACTTGTTATTGTTTGAGGATGATATCTCCGTTGTCCACAGAAAAGATTCGATAATCGAAAGAGAAATGGGTGAGAATCTTGTCAAGATGGTCGCGGTTGGTGTCAGTGATGAAAATTTGCCCGAAATCGTCGCCCCCTACAATCCTGACTATTTGCTCCACCCTTTGTGCATCCAACTTGTCGAAGATGTCATCGAGCAAGAGCAATGGCGTCGTCCGGCTGTTGGTGCGCCTTAGGAAGTCGAACTGAGCGAGTTTGAGTGCGATGGCAAACGATTTGTTCTGCCCCTGGCTTCCCTCTCTTTTCATAGGATAATCTCCCAACTTCAATTCAAGGTCGTCTCTATGGATTCCATGTAGCGAGAATCCCATGATCCTGTCCTTAGCCCTGTCTCGGCGGATGACGTCAATCAAAGGTCCTCTTTTGCAATGAGATACATATTCCACCGACACGCTCTCCGATGCGTTGCAGATGCGCTGATAGATGTCCTGGAACACGGGTACGAACTCCTTGACGAAAGCATCGCGCGAAGCATGGATGCGCTCGCCCTCCTCCGCCATCTGATGTTCGAGAATGTCCATCAATTCGCTGTCGGGCTCCTCCTCCATCTTCAGCAGCACGTTTCTTTGCTGCAATGCCTTGTTGTAGTTGAGAAGCGCAGTAATGTATGACTTGTCGTATTGGGAGATGACCATGTCCATCAATTTGCGTCTCTCCTCACTGCCACCTTCGATGATGACAGAGTCGGAAGGTGAGACGAAAACGAGTGGCAGCAATCCAATGTGTTCAGACAAGCGCTTGTATTCCTTTTTGTTGCGCTTGACATGCTTTTTCTGCCCTTTTTTCATGGCACAATAGATGTTCTCCACCTCTCCATTCTCGCTTTCAAAGACACCTTCAAGCATGAAAAACTCCTGTCCATGCAGAATCAGTTGTGAGTCAATGGCATTATGCGCACTTTTGCAGAAGGCGAGGAAATGTATGGCATCAAGGAAATTGGTCTTCCCCATGCCATTATGTCCAAGGAGACAATTCATCTTGGGCGAAAGGTTGACATTCGCCGACTGGATGTTTTTGAAATTTACGATAGAAAGGTTGTTGAGTACCATGGATCAGAGAGCACTTAGACACGTTATTTTTGCAAAGTTACGTCATTTGTGGTTGAAAAACGAAAAAAGTCTATAATAAATTTTACGATATGAGATAAAATGAGTAATTTTGCGTCGCAAAAATGCATACCCATTCCAAAGATGGGTATGGCAACCCATGCAACAATAATCAAAATCAATCAAAACAATAATGGCAAAGAAAAAAGAAACTCAGGGAAATCAGGAATTTTTGGAAACCCTGAACAAGTCAGAGGCATTCGTTCACAAGTACAAGAAGCACATTTATGCCGCCCTCATCGCCCTTGTCGTCATCATCGGCGGTTTAATCTTTTGGAACAATTATTCAAAGTCACGCAACGAGAAGGCAAGCACAGCCCTTGCCAAAGGCCAGGAATGGTTTATGAATCAAGATTTTGAAAAAGCCCTCAATGGCGACAGCCTCGGCACCCCCGGTTTCAAAAAAATCATCAACGACTACAGTGGCACAAAAGCCGCCAACTTGGCCAATTTATATGCCGGTCTCTGCCTTGCCAAGCAGAACAAATGGGAAGAGGCCGTGAAATATCTTGAAAGCTACAAGCCTGCCGATGACTTGGAGGTCAGCCCTGCCGCCGTCATGGCTCTTGGCGATTGCTATGCCAACCTGAAGCAATATGACAAAGCTGTAGAATCTTTCAAGGAAGCAGCAAATATAGCCGACAAGGCCAGCAAAGATGGCATCAACAATTCCATTGCTCCCGTTGCTCTTAAGAAGGCAGCCATCATCCTGTCCGAGCAACTGAAGAAAAAGGACGAAGCCCTTGAGATATTCAAGACTATCAAGGAGAAATACCTCAGCTCGGCTGTATATCAAGAAGCCGACAAATACATTGAATATTTGGAGAACAAATAATAATGGCAACAGCACTTCGTCAATTGTCAGAGCAAGACCTTCAGAAAGTACCTGATGCCAGCAACATGTGCTTTGGTATTGTTGTATCGGAATGGAACAGGGAAGTTACCAACGCACTCTTGGAAGGTGCCGTAGGCACTCTTGAGAAGCATGGCGCCCTTCCAGAGAACATCCATGTGAAGACAGTGCCAGGCAGTTTCGAGTTGGTGTATGGCGCCCATCAGATGACCCTGAACGGCGGATACGACGCCATCATCATCCTTGGCAGCGTAATACGTGGCGAGACACCACATTTCGACTACATCTGCCAGGGTGTGACCTACGGCATCGCCACTTTGAACTCCAAGAGCGAGATTCCCGTCGTCTATGGCCTTTTGACCACCGACACCTTGGAGCAAGCGAAAGAACGTGCCGGAGGAAAACTGGGAAACAAAGGTGACGAATGTGCAATAGTGGCCATCAAGATGGCTAAATTCTAAAGCTTTCTAGCTAGAAGATACAAGGAGAGGCTGCAGCCTCTCCTTTTTTTTGTATTATAGTCTCTATAGTTTTTATAGTCTCTATAGTTTTTATAGACTCCTTGAAGCTCCTATCCTCCTAGGCCCCCTATAGCTTCCTAGGCCTCCTATTTCCTCCCAGGCCTCCTATTTCCTCCTAGGCCTCCTATTTCCTCCCAGGCCTCCTATAATTCCCATAAACCATAAAAATCCTGCCCTCTCCCATAATAGCAAGGGAAAGGGCAGGAAAGATATCTATTGATGTGATGCCAAGCGAGGTATCAATCCTCGACGACCACAGGCTTGTACTTGGGCACGAGAGCTTTCATGATGACCCATCCGATGAGATAGGCGACGGCACAGAAGCAGAACACCATCATATAGGCTGCCGGCTTGCCTTCGAATCCAAAGAAAGTGAAAGCAGAACCTTGTCCCTCTGCATAGTCGAAAAGGTTGCCAGAGATTTTGTTGATCAACATGGAGCCAAGTCCACCAGCCATGGCACCGATACCAGTGATGGTTGCAATTGTTGACTTGGGGAACATGTCACCAATGGTAGAGAAGATATTGGCCGACCAAGCCTGATGCCCTGCTCCAGCCAGACCGATGATGATGGCAGGCCACCATGCGGGGTCGATAGGACTCTCCTTCCACATGGCCAGTGGCTGTGCGAAGAGAGCGAAGAGCGGGAAGAAGGCGAAGATGAGCATGGCGAGCATACGTCCGGCATAAGGATTCATCCCACGTTTTTCAACAAAGAGCTTGGGAAGATATCCACCAAAGATAGAGATGACCGTGACGATGAGATAGAGCACGAAGATGAGCACCTGCCCCATAGAGGAACTTGATTTATAACCAAATTGGTCAGAGAAATAAGCGGGAGCCCAGAACAAGTAGAACCACCACACGCCATCAGTCATGAACTTACCTACGATGAACGACCATGTCTGCTTGAAAGTGAAGCATTTTAAGAAATCGATAGCCGGTCCCTCGTCGTTGGCATCCTTGGGGTCATCCTCTGTTTCCACATCCTGATTGATATAGGTAAGCTCAGCTGCATTGACATGCTTGCTCTTATTGGGCTTGTCGTATACGAACACCCAGAGAGCCATCCATACGAAGCCCAGTCCACCGATGATGATAAAGGCCATCTCCCATCCGAAAGCCTCGGCCAACGGCGGTATGCTGATGGGTGCTGCAAGCGCTCCCACAGAAGCACCAGCGTTGAAGATGGAAGTAGCGAATGCGCGGTCTTTCTTCGGGAAATATTCTGCTGTCACCTTGATGGCAGCAGGGAAGTTGCCGCTCTCGCCAAGTGCAAGTATGGCACGGCAGAAGAGGAAGAGATATACGCTTACCGTTGCGATGCTCACGGCGATATTCGACCCGGCCTGCACCGCCCTGAGTGCCGTCACGTTCTCGAGTCCTACATATTTCATGGTAACCCATCCACACGCTGCATGGAGGCATGCGCCAAGCGACCAAACGAAGATGGACCAAAGATAACCTTTCTTGGTGCCCATCCAGTCGATGAACTTTCCTGCGAAGAGGCAGAAAATCGCATAAAGGATAGAGAATGCCGCCGTGATGGTGCCATAATGGCTGTCGGTCCAATGGAATTCGGGGGCGATGAAATCTTTCCAAGTAAGAGACAGCACCTGCCGGTCCATATAGTTGACCGTAGTTGCGAAGAACAGCATTGCACAGATAATCCAACGATAGTTGGTCATTTTCGTAGTTTGTATGGGACTCATATTATAAGTGATTAGTTAAAATCTTCTTTCAAAATGCAAAGATACCTAAAAAAGGCGTCATTATTGCTTTTTTATTGCTTTTTTTTCGAAAAACGTATTTTTTGCCTTGAATAGAAGGCCAAGGACGCCAGGAAATACCAGGAATTGCTTGGAAAACTAGAAGCCCTAAGAAAACTAGGAAGACTAGAAATCCTAGGAAAACTAGAAACCCTAACCCCCTAGCAACCCTGAATGCCTGGCTCAATCTTGGAAATAGACCCTCTTGACCCTGTTGCTGACCGCGGTGAGTATTTCATAAGGTATGGTTTGCAGGGTGTCTGAGAGAACCGTCACGGGGAGGTGGTCGCCGAATATTTCCACAGAATCACCCTCCTTGCAATCGATGCCGGTGACATCTATCATGGCAACGTCCATGCAGATGTTTCCCACATATGGCGCCTTTTTCCCATTGACGAGGCAATAGCACCTGCCTCTTCCCAATCCCCTGTTGAGTCCGTCAGCATAGCCGATGGGGATTGCAGCGATGACACTGTCTCTTGTGAGCACGCCCTTCCTGCTATAACCTACGGTGTCCTCCTTGGGCACCTCCCTCATCTGCAGGATGGTGGTTTTCAATGTACACACATTGTTCAAGATGCGGTTGTCGCGGCTGCTGATGCCATAAAGCCCCAATCCGAGCCTGCACATGTCGTGCTGCCTTTCCGGGAAATGCTCAATGCCGGCACTGTTGTCGATATGCCGTATGATTTTATGTTGGAAAGCAGCTTGCAGTTTGTCGCTTGCCTCGATGAAACGCTTGTATTGCAAATCGGAGAATCGGTCGAAGTCGTCGCTGTCCGAGCCTACGAAATGGGAAAACACCGACCTTGGTATAACCGCATCTTGTTTGAGCAAGACCTCCAACAGCTTATCGATGTCCTTCTGCGGGTCAAAGCCAAGCCGATGCATACCCGTGTCGAGTTTGATGTGTACGGGATATTTTGAAATGCCTTCTTTCTCGGCTGCATTCACCAAAGCATCGAGCAAACGGAAGCTATACACTTCAGGTTCAAGTTTGTAGTCGAAAAGGGTTTTAAAAGACGACATCTCCGGATTCATCACCATGATGTTTCCCGTGATGCCATTTCTTCTCAAAGTCACCCCCTCATCCACGACGGCGACGGCGAGGTAGTCCACCCTTTGGTCTTGCAATGTCTTTGCTATTTCCACGGACCCGGCACCATATCCGTCGGCCTTGATCATACATGTGATTTTGGTGGAAGGCTTGAGGAAAGAGCGGTAGTAATTGAGGTTGTCCACCAAAGCATTGAGATTGACTTCCAAGATGGTTTCATGCACTTTCCTTACGAGCAGGTCTGTAAGGAGGTCGAAATTGAACTGTCTTGCCCCCTTGAGCAGGATTACTTCGTCTCTCAGCGTAGTGAGCAAGCCGCTTTCCACAAACTCCTCCGTGCTTCGGAAGAAAGCCTTGTCGGTTATTTGTATGATGTCTTTCCAATTGGTTATCACAGGCCCTATGCCAATGAAACGCTCCACCCCCCTGCTGAGGGCAAGGTCGGAGACGGTAGTGTAGAGCACCTCTTCGGGCATCCCGCTTTGGTAGATGTCGCTAAGCACCAAAGTGCGTCGCCTTCCTTTATGGTCGGGCCTTCGGGTCATGAAATCGAGCGCAATGCCCAATGAGTTGATGTCGGAATTGTATGAGTCGTTGATGAGCGTGCATCCATGCTGTCCCTCCTTCACCTCGAGCCTCATGGCCACCGGTTCGAGTTTTCGCATGCGTTGCTGCAGCTGTTGGACGGTTATCCCCAGTTGCATGGCGACCGCGGCAGCCGTGATGGAGTTCACCACTGAGGCATCGTCGATGAATGGTATTTTGTAATGGCCTTTTTGTTTTTTGAAAGAGAAAGAGATGGTGGTTTCATCGTTTTGTTTCTCAATTTTTTCCACATACATTGCCGCGTCGGGATTAGAATGCGAGCATTTGATGACACACACCTTGTAACCCTTTTCATCCACCATCTTGTCGACCATCCTTTCCACCAGAGGTTCCTCTGTGTTGATTACGACACACTTGGTGTTGTGGAAGAGTTTCATCTTTTCCTTACATTTCTGCTCCAACGACTCGAAATGCTCTTGGTGAGCCGTTCCGATGTATGTCAGCACTCCAATGGTGGGTTGTATGATGTCGCACAACCTTTCCATCTCTCCAGGCATGCTGATGCCCGCTTCGAAAAGAGCCACCTGTGAATGTTTGTCGAGCAGGAGCACAGAGAGAGGCACCCCCACCTGTGAGTTGTAGCTTTTAGGCGACCTGGTGACAGTCATGGAAGGTGAGAGGAGGTGATAAAGCCATTCTTTCACCACCGTTTTCCCATTACTTCCCGTAATTCCAACAACGGGTATGGAGAAAGCGTCACGATGTCGTTCAGCCAGTCTTTGGAGTGCCACAAGGGAGTTTTTCACTCTAAGGAAATTGGCATCTGGAAACCTTCCCTCCCATCTCTCAGGCAATTGCTGGACGACAAAGTTTCTCACTCCCCTGTCATAAAGGTCTTCCACATACTTGTGCCCATCGTTCCTGTCAGTCTTGATGGCGAAGAAGAGTGTGCTTTCAGCGAAACATAGCGACCTGCTGTCGGTCAGCACCCACTGAATGTCTGCTTTGGCAGCACCGAATCGATGCGCTCCAATGAGCGTCACCACTTGCTCTATGCTATAATTCATTTTCCCTTGTTTGTAGTTATCTATGTCATTTGACGAACGTCACGCGTTTTGTCCCGAGATAGTCGACAAAACCTTTCTTCTCCAAGAAACGCATGAGCATATCTGAACAGACGAGCCCTGTGTCACGCCCCTGGTCAGAGCGAGGGGAATCACAAATGGCAGCCACGTAACTGTTTGTCACCACTTTGTATTTTTTCTTCATATTGAGTTTCTTGCCATCGAGTGTGAAGAGCTTGATGTCGGCAATCCGTGTGGTGTCGTTCTTGTCGAACCTCACCTCGCACTTTGCTCCTCCGATGAAAGGGAAGTAGCCCTCGCTTGTTTCATAGCATGAAACCAGCATTTTCTTGAACTCTTCTCCTGTGATGTTCATTTCTATGCAAGGGTTGCCAAAGGGGTCGAGTCTGAGCACGTCGGAAACGGTGAAAGGCCCGGCTTCCTTCTCAGAGATGCGCACACCTCCATAGTTTTGCAAGGAAAGGTCTGCCCCTGTCTCGCTGATGATGGCATCACACATCAGGCACCCCAATTCCTCCAGTTCCTTGAACTCATTGGCAGTGGCGAGTTGCCTATGAAACTCCGGGTTGTTGTTGAAGAAGTCAACCATGGCTTGTGCCACAGCGTTTTTCCGTGGATATCCTTCCACTTGTATGTTCTCGGCTTTCTTGTCCACCACTTTGCCATTCTCCATCTTGACGGTGATGTGGGTGACACGCTTGAGTTTGTTGACATTTTGCGTGACAAGTACTCCGTTGTGCATTTCTCCCCCCTTGAGTTGTGTATGCGTATGCCCTCCGATGATGAGGTCGAAGTCAGGGAATTGCTGTGCCATCTTCACGTCATCCTCATATCCAATATGCGAGAGGAGGATGAAGAGGTCCACCTTGTCGCGCAGCCAAAGATATTGCTTGATGGTCTCTTCTACAGGTGAGAAGTGCATTCCCACCAAATAATCAGGATGAGCATCTGGAATGTCATGCGCTCCCAATTGCACCACGCCCAGCACCCCTATTTTCACACCTTCAATCTCAAAGATTTTATAAGGCAGCGGATGCACGTTGAGCTCATCATCTGCTTTCATATTGGCACAAATGTAAGGGAAGTTGGATGTGGCGAGCACGGTGGAGAGTCCTTTCTGCTTGTTGTCGAACTCATGGTTTCCGAAAGCCGAAGCATCAAACCCGATGAAATTCATTAGTGCCGTCATGGGATAAGTGGGTATGGAATAAAGGTCGTTGACAGGGTTTCCCGTCCTGTTGTCCCCGGCGGAGAAGACAAGTAGTTGGTTGTCGATGCCTCTCAAGCTATCAGCGATGGCAGCAAGCATGGGCATATTGTCGATGTTGGCGTGCAAGTCGTTCCCCGAGAGGATGTGTATCTCCCTGGTTTGTGCTTGCATGGTGGCAGCCATCATGACAACTGCCACCAATAAGGCGAAAGTCTTTCTCATGGTTGTTTGTTGATTTCGTAGGTGATGGCTGCGTCTGCCGTGAGTGGTGCATCGAGGTCGATCTCATGTCCCCATTGGTCGTAGACGACCACCCATGACAAAATGTCTCTACTGATGCCGTTTTTGACAAAAAGTCTGTTCATGGCATCCCTGACTGTGGCGCCATGGAAGAGTACGACTTCCTGATTGTTTACCGTGATTCTCATAAGGATGGGTTGAATAGGTGTTGTTTTGCATTGGGCGGCACAAGAAAACCATACCCTTTTACTGGTGTCTCCTCATACCGATATGCAAAAGTAGTGATTTATTCGGAGGAGGCAAAATAATTCATGAAAAACTTGCATTTCGCGTCTTGAAAAGGGATGCTGGCGGCTTATCTAAAAGGCAATGCAAACAAACAGCCAAACCCGCAACATGCATGAAGGCCATATATGCGAGTTTGGCTCTAGCATGAGGATATAGGAAGTGCTAGGAAGTGCTAGGAAGTGCTAGGAAATTCTAGGAAGTGCTAGGATATCCTAGGACCTCCTAGAACTTCCTATTACGTCCTATACCAGCACGACGGTGGCAGATCTGGCAGCTTGTGCTCCCATGACGAGTACTTGGGCGATGTCGGCGGTTTTTGAGGGTCCGCTGATGAAAGTGCCATAGCCATAGTCATTAAACTGAATACGCTTGTAAGCCTCGTGCATGTTGTTGACGATTTCCGTTTTCTTGAGAAGTATGACGAGGTTTTCCGAGATGAAGCATACCGCCTTCTCCTCCATGGCCTGAGGCACCCACACGCAGGCATTCTCAGCCACTCCGAACACGCCCTTGATGATGCCCACATCCGTGCCGTTGAGGGCTTGTGGCGACCCGATGGTGTCGGGATTCCTTGTGGCAATGGTCACCTCCTCAAGGTTGCTGGCTATTTCCTTGGCATCAGGGAAGAGTTCCTTCACCAGCGTATTGATGTCTTGTCCTGGTTTCAATTCGACGACCTTTCCACCCACACTCTCCGTCATGGAAATGAATTGTGCGAGAGGGGCTGGATAGGTGATGCCCTTGATGTCGTCGAGCGAGGGCATGTCGAATTTCTCCTTCACGTTTTTCCTGAATCTTGACAGGATATCTTCTTTGTTGCTCATAATTTCCTTTTTTTCAGTTGACCTTGCCTTTCTTAAACAATTCCTGGAACGAGTTCTTGGGGAATCTCATCATCTTGTGTCCGTCAGCCCAGGGATTGAGTCCACATTCCATAAGGAACGACGGCACCCAATTGGCCATGGGTGCGAATTTCATGGCAGTGTTGTAAAGTCCACTGCTTCCGAAGAGCATCTTCATCCCCTTGCACATGCGTTTCTTGTCCTTGTTGGCAGTTCCGAAATCATCGAGTTGCTGTCTCCATTTGTACACTTGGTCACCGAGGTCTATTTTCACGGGGCATACCGTCTGGCAACTGAGACACAAGGTACAAGCCGAAACATTCCCGCTGTGCTGCTTGACATCCCTTAGCATGCCGAGGTTGATGCCCACGGGGCCCGGTATGAAGTAGGAATATGAATAACCTCCACTTCTCCTGTAGACAGGACATGTGTTCATGCACGAGCCGCATCTGATACACTTGAGCGTCTCCCAGTGCTCGGGATTGGCCACCCATTCACTTCTCCCATTGTCCACGAGGATGATGTGCATTTTCTGTGCGGTGGGCCTTGCCTTTCTGAAATGGCTGGTGTAAGTCGTGGTGGGTTGGCCTGTTCCAGCCCTGCAAAGCATTCTCTGGAATACGGCAAGGCAGTCGTAGTTGGGGATAACCTTCTCCAATCCTATGGCAGCGATGTGCAGTTTGGGGCACGAGGTGCTCATGTCGGCATTTCCCTCATTGGTGCACACGACGATGTCTCCCGTAGCAGCGATGCCGAAATTGGCCCCTGTCATGCCGGCGTCGGCCGTGAGGAACTCATTACGGAGGCTAAGTCTTGCCATATAAGTAAGGTATGTGGGGTCGTGATTTCCCTTTTCCGTACCTAACTTCTCTTCAAAAAGCTCACCGACGTCATCGTGGTTGAGGTGAATGGCCGGCATGACGATATGGCTTGGTTTCTGTCCCTTGAGCTGTATGATGCGCTCTCCCAAGTCGGTTTCCACCACCTCGATGCCGTTTTTCTCCAAATAGGGATTCATCTCGCACTCCTCTGTGAGCATGCTCTTGCTTTTGACCAATTTCTTGACCTTGTGCTCCCTGAGTATCTCAAGCACGATTTTGTTGAATTCCTCGGCATCCTTCGCCCAATGCACGATGCATCCATTCTTCTCTGCATTGGTTGAGAATTGCTCCAGGTATTCATCCAAGTGTGAGATGGTATGCTTCTTGATGGCCGAGGCCTTTTCCCTCAGCTGTTCCCACTCGTCGAGTCCCAATGCCATTTTGTCACGCTTGGTGCGCACCCCCCAGAAGGTGGCGTCGTGCCAATGTGCATACTTCTGGTCTTTCAAGAACTCTTTTGCCTTTTTAGAATGTGCTGTGCTCATAGTCCTGCTGCTAAAATTTCTACTGCGTGAATGAATTGGATTTCCAAGCCGCGTTTCTTTGCGACTCCGGCCATGTGCATGAGGCATGAGCAGTCGGGTCCTGTGACATACTCCGCCCCGGTATCGATATGACGCTTCACCTTGTCTTCACCCATCTGTGCCGACACGGCAGTCTCCTCCACGGAGAACATGCCTCCAAATCCGCAACACTCGTCCGCCCTTTCAGGCTCGACGACGGTGATGCCTTTCTTGAGTTCAAGCAAGTCCTTGATTTTATTGAACTTACTCACGTTCATCTCGCTTGGGGAACTGAGTCCCAGTTCCCGCACGCCGTGACAAGAGTTGTGCAAGCTGACCTTGTGCTCGAAAGCTCCCGGCAAACTCTTCACCTTGACGACATCATGTAGGAATTCCACGACATCCATCGCCTTCTCTGCCGTGACACATTTTTTCTTTCCTTCAAGCAAACGAGGGTAGTTGATTTTCACGAACGCGGTGCAACTGACAGAAGGAGCGACGACATAATCGAACTCTTTGAACATGTCCTCGAATTTCTCTGCGAGCGGCACCGCCATCTTCTCAAAGCCTGCATTGGCCATAGGCTGCCCGCAACAAGTCTGGTTGAGCGGATAAGTGACGTCCAACCCGAGATGCTTCAGCAGCTTGTATGTCGCGACGCCCACTTGTGGATAAACGGCATCGACATAACAGGGAATAAATAAACCGATTTTCATGTATTATAATGTTTAGGTGTGTTCGCTTTCAATTCTGCAAATATAGCGAATTATTTGGAGAAAGCAAGTGTTTTTCCCGAAAACTTCAAAAAAAAGCGAAAAATGGGAGGTCTATAATAATGTTATAAGGAATTATTTGTACTTTTGCCCTATGAAACACGACAAGATACGCCATTGGCTGCTATTTCTCCTGGCTTGTTGCCTGAGCTCGACACCCTGCAAGGGCATCACCCCGACAGACTCCGTAGACATCAGTTTGCTCACCTGCTCTCCCCACGAAGAGGTGTATGCCCTCTACGGGCACTCCGCCCTGCGCCTTCTCGACCACACGACAGGTGAAGATTTCGCCATCAATTATGGTGTTTTCAGTTTCGAGCAACCTCATTTCGTAGCCCGTTTCGTTTTCGGTCTGACCGACTACCAGATGGGAGTCTGCCCCTTCAAACTCTTTTACGACGAGTACGCTTATGAAGGTCGCTCCGTCACCGAACAGGTCCTTCAACTCACCCCTGCGGAGAAAGAGCGTATCGTGGCGGCCATCATCGAGAACAGCCGTCCTGAAAACGTGGTTTACCGTTACAATTTCTTCTACGACAACTGCACCACCCGCGCCCGTGACATGGTTGTGAACCATCTCGACGGGGAGGTTCGCTATGCTGGCAGCGAGGACAGCACGGCCACCTTCCGCAGCATGACCCACGATTTCAACGTCGAGCAGGCATGGGCTCGTTTCGGCAACGACATATTGCTCGGCCTGCAAGCCGATCGCCCCACCACACGCAGCGAGCGACAGTTCCTGCCTTCCAACCTGGAGTCAGACTTCTCCCGCGCCACTGTGTCACGTCCCGACGGCACCGTCACTCCCTTGGTGCGACAGACCACCATGGTATTGGAAGCCACACCCTCTGCCCCTTCAGCCGATTTCCCCTTGCGTCCCCGCACCTGTTTCTGGCTCTTGTTCGCCGTGACGGTCATCATCACCGCCTTGGAAACCCTGCTCCACCGTTCGATGTGGTTCTACGATGCACTACTGTTGGTTGTCATCGGCCTTGCAGGCCTGGTGCTCTCGTTGATGCTCTTCTCTCAACATCCCACCGTCAGACTCAACCTTCAGATGCTGATGCTCAATCCCCTCCCCTTGCTACTGGCTTTCCCCGTCATCAGGAAGAAAATTCGCGGTGGTCGTCATTGGTGGTGGACGGTATGGGGCGTGTTGTGCATCTTGTTCCTTTTTGGAGCCTTCTTTCAGGATTATGCCGAGGGCATGCTTATTTTGGCATTATCTTTGCTGACAAGGTGTGTAGCCAATAGTCGTTTCCCGGCATCCGCCAACCCTCCAAAGACGACAAAAGCCGCCAAATAACACCATAGGAACAAAATGAGCGCAATAAAATTGGCATTATGAAATAAAATGTGTAATTTTGCGCGATTATTGGAAACAACCATCAAAACAAGATAAAAAAAATGGGATTTATAAAGATTTTGCAATCCATGTTCGGCAACAAGTCCTCTCGCGACATGAAGCTGATCCAACCGATTGTAGAGAGTGTGAAAGCCGTATATCCTGAGATAGAAGCACTGAGCAACGACGAGCTTCGTGCCCGCACGAAGGAAATCCAAAGGTATGTGCAAGACTCCGCCAAGGATGAGCGTGCCCAAGTGGAAGAGTTGAAGGCGTCGATAGAGGACACCCCCATCGACGAGCGCAAGCCCATCTTCGACCAAGTGGACAAGATAGAGAAGGAAATCCTGGAAATCTACGAGGGTGCCCTCACCGAAGTTCTCCCCGTGGCTTTCAGCATTGTGAAGGAAACCGCCCGCCGTTTCACGGAAAACGACGAAATCGTGGTTACCGCCAACGATTTCGACCGTGAGTTGGCCGCCACCAAGGACTTTGTTCGCATAGAAGACGACAAGGCCATTTACTCCAGCCATTGGGTTGCCGGCGGCAACGACATGCGGTGGGACATGATTCACTACGACGTTCAGCTCTTCGGTGGAGCCGTGCTCCATCAAGGCAAGATTGCCGAGATGGCCACTGGTGAAGGCAAGACGCTTGTAGCCACACTGCCGGTATTTCTCAATGCCTTGACAGGCAACGGTGTACACGTGGTGACAGTGAACGACTACCTTGCCAAGCGTGACTCGGAATGGATGGGGCCTCTCTATATGTTCAACGGCCTCTCTGTGGACTGCATCGACAAGCACAGACCCAACTCCCATGAGCGTCGCAAAGCCTATCAGGCCGACATCACGTTCGGCACCAACAATGAGTTTGGTTTCGACTACCTTCGCGACAACATGGCCATCTCCCCCGACGACCTGGTGCAACGTGCCCACAACTATGCCATCGTCGACGAGGTGGACTCCGTGCTCATCGACGACGCCCGTACCCCGCTCATCATCTCTGGTCCGGTGGAGCACGGCGACGACCAGATGTTTGAGGAATACCAACCCCTTGTGGAGAGGTTGGTCAACGCCCAACGCAAACTGGCCTCGGAATTCCTTGCTGACGCCCGTCAGAAAATTGCAAAAGGTACCGAGACCAACGACAAGACTATGTTGGCAGAGGGATTCCTTGCCCTCTTCCGCTCCCACAAGGCTCTTCCAAAGAACAAGGCCCTCATCAAATATCTCTCCGAAGAAGGCATCAAGGCCGGCATGCTCGCCACCGAGGAGGAATACATGCAAAACAACAACCGCCGCATGCCCGAGGCTGTCGCCCCACTCTATTTCGTCGTCGACGAGAAAATCAATTCCGTAGACCTCACCGACAAAGGCACCGACTGGTTGGCCAAGCAGGTGAACGACAAGGACCTCTTCGTCCTTCCCGACATCACCGGGCAAATGTCCGCGCTGGAGAACCGCCTCGACCTCGACCCTGAGGAGAAAGTGAAACTCAAGGATGAGTACATGAGCCACTACGCCGTCCAAAGCGAGCGTGTCCATACGCTTCAGCAGCTGCTGAAAGCTTATACGATGTTCAACAAGGATGACGAATACGTGGTCATCGACGGCGAGGTGAAGATTGTGGACGAGCAAACCGGCCGTATCATGGAAGGTCGCCGTTGGAGCGATGGTCTGCACCAGGCTGTGGAAGCCAAGGAACATGTGAAGGTGGAAGCCGCCACACAGACCTACGCCACCATCACCCTTCAGAACTATTTCCGCATGTACCACAAGTTGGCCGGCATGACAGGTACCGCTGTCACCGAGGCAGGCGAGTTCTGGGACATCTACAAACTCGACGTGGTGGAGATTCCCACCAACAAGCCAGTAATTCGCAACGACATGAACGACCGCGTGTACAAGACACAGCGTGAGAAATACAGGGCCGTCATCGAAGAAATCATGGCCATGCGCGACCAAGGTCGCCCCACCCTGGTGGGTACCACGTCAGTGGAGATTTCCGAGTTGCTCTCCCGTATGTTGAAGATGAACAACATCCCCCACAACGTGCTTAACGCGAAGTTGCACCAGAAAGAAGCCGACATCGTGGCCCAGGCAGGTCGCAGCACCGACGGCAAGGGTGCCGTGACCATCGCCACCAACATGGCCGGTCGTGGTACCGACATCAAGCTCACCCCTGAGGTGAAAGCCGCCGGCGGTCTCGCTATCATCGGCACGGAACGCCATGAGAGCCGCCGCGTCGACCGCCAGCTGCGTGGTCGTTCCGGTCGTCAAGGCGACCCCGGCTCATCGGTGTTCTATGTCTCCTTGGAGGACAAGCTGATGCGCCTCTTCGCTTCCGAGCGCATCGCCAAAGTGATGGACCGCCTTGGCTTCGAGGATGGCGAGCGCATCGAACACAAGATGATCAGCAACAGCATCGAACGCGCCCAGAAGAAAGTGGAAGAGAACCATTTCGGCATCCGCAAGCGTCTTCTGGAATACGATGATGTGATGAACATGCAGCGCAAGATGATTTATGAGAAGCGTCGTCATGCCCTGATGGGCGAGCGAATAGGCATGGACATCGCCGACATCATGTGGGACCGTGTGACAAAAGTCATAGAGAACAATGTCGGCGACTACAAAGAATGCCAGGAAGTGTTTATCAAGACCTTTGCCATGGAATGCCCGTTCACCGCCAGGGATCTTGCCAGCAAGAGCCGCGAACACCTTGAAGAGGAGTGCTACACGGCCGTGATGGACGCCTTCAAGCGCCGCACCGACCGCATCCACGAGGTGGCATGGCCTATCATCAAGCAGGTCTATGAAGAGCAAGGCCAGATTTACGAGCGTATCAACGTGCCCATCACCGACGGCCGCGTGGTGATGAACATCCCCTGCAATTTGAAAGAGGCATACGACACGGAGTGCAAGTCTGTGGTGAAGCAATTCGAGAAAGTGGTGATGCTGCGCATCATCGACGAATTCTGGAAGGAGAACCTGCGCCTGCTCGACGAACTGAAGCACAACGTCCAGAACAGCGCCTCCTACGAGCAGAAAGACCCATTGGTGATTTTCAAGATTGAGAGTGCCAAACTCTTCGACGGCATGATTGACGACATGCACAACCGCACTTGCGAGATTCTCATGCGCGGACAAATCCCACAACTGGCCCAGCAACAGAATGTGCAAGAGGCTGCACCCGAGCAGCACACCCAGCGCTACCAGGAGAGCAAAGGCGACGAGATGGTGGACCAAGGTCAGAAGGCAGCGGCAAGCCAAGACACACGCGAGACAGCATCGCGACAAGCCCGCCAACCCATTCGCAAGGATAAACTTCCCGGTCGCAACGACCCATGCCCCTGCGGTAGTGGAAAGAAATTCAAGAACTGCCACGGTCGCGGCTTGATTTGACACATCACTTTCACCCTTTAGAGCATGAGAATAGACATATCAAATCTCCGCAAGACTTTTGGCGAGAAAGTGGCGGTGGACATCGACGAATACCATATCGACCATGGCGAGATGATAGGCTTGGTGGGCAACAATGGTGCAGGAAAGACCACGCTTTTCCGCTTGATGCTCGACTTGCTCAAGGCAGACCAAGGCACGGTGGAGTTTGGCATCCCCGCCCCCTCGGATAATGAAGCCAATCCTTCATCACCGGAAACCGAACAAAAGGTTAATCCAGCGGTATCCGAAGTGTGGAAAGACCATACCGGAGCCTATGTCGATGACAGTTTCCTCATCGACTTCCTCACCCCCGAAGAGTATTTTGATTTCATCGGCAAGGTGTGCGGAATGGACAAGGATGAGGTAAGCTCGCACGTGAAGGAGTTCGAGCACCTGATGGCGGGAGAGATCATGGACCAGAAAAAACTCATCCGTGACTTCTCAGCTGGCAACAAGCAGAAAATCGGCATCATCGCCGCACTGCTCAACCGTCCCTCCTTGGTGATTCTTGACGAGCCTTTCAATTTTCTCGACCCGTCGAGCCAGAACATCCTGAAACACGTCCTGACGGAATACAACCGTAACACAGGCGCCACCATCATCATCAGCAGCCACAATCTGTCGCACACCATCGACATCTGTCCGCGCATCACCCTGTTGGAGCATGGCCACATTGTGAAAGACCTGTCCAACATCGACCACAGCGCAGCTGACGAACTGAACCAATATTTCGACCAACAAGCGGAAAGGGGGGAAATTAATTAATAATTTAAATGATTATCCGCATCTTTCCGATAACGCCCCGAAGGGGCAATAAGCCTCCAGCCCAGGGCAACGCCCTGGGAAATTGGGAAGGAGGCAATCG
>CADADN010000037.1 GCA_902786665.1 uncultured Prevotellaceae bacterium
CCGCCGTATGCCGAACGGCTTGTACGGTGGTGTGAGAGGTCGGTAAACACGAAAGTAGGAGATAAACACCTACGATTAGTGTTTACCTCCTACTCGATTTGGTGCGATTGTTTCATATGTCGTAGGTATTCATATCCTTAATCTATCTCTCCCCCTCCCCATTTCAGGGTAAATTGGCAAAGTTGGCAAGGAAAACTGTTGAAAGTCGGCATCTTTTTATTAATTTTGCAGTCCGAACAAGCGACATGTCAAAGATATGAACAATCTCGCTCATATTCGACAAAGTCACAGACAGTCACACATCATAAGAAACGGGAATGAAACTATCAGACTTGAAGACTGGCGAAAAAGGAGTCATCGTAAAGGTGCTTGGACATGGTGGCTTCCGCAAGCGAATCGTTGAGATGGGATTCATCAAGGGAACGCTGGTGGAAGTGTTGCTCAACGCCCCTTTGAAAGACCCTGTGAAATACAAGCTCATGGGTTACGAGGTGTCGTTGCGTCATGACGAGGCGGCAATGGTGGAAGTGGTCAGTGAAGCCGACGCTGCTCAGATGATGTCTTCGGAAGGGATGCAAGATGTTTCGACCGACATATCGCCAGACGATGATGCAAGTACAGAGCGCCAGATGCACAAAGCAGCCAAGAAAAAGCGTCGCCGCATCAACGTGGCCCTGGTGGGAAATCCCAACTGCGGTAAGACGTCGCTGTTCAACTTCGTCTCCGGGGCCCATGAGCGTGTGGGCAATTATTCCGGCGTGACTGTGGATGCCAAGGAGGGCTATGCCAAGTTCGAGGGTTATGAGTTCAACATTGTCGACCTTCCCGGCACTTATTCCCTTTCTGCCTACAGCCCCGAAGAGCTTTACGTGAGGAAGCAAATTATAGAAAAGACTCCAGACGTGGTGATCAACGTCATCGATGCCAGCAATCTGGAGCGCAACCTCTACCTTACCACGCAACTAATAGATATGAACCTGCGTATGGTCTGCGCCCTCAATATGTTTGATGAGACGGAGCGTCGCGGCGACTCCATCGATCACAACCAACTCGGTCAACTTTTCGGTGTACCCATGATTCCCACCGTGTTCAAGACCGGAAGGGGGGTCGACTTGCTCTTCCATATCATCATCAACATATACGAAGGAACAGATTTCGTAGACAAAGAGGGCAACATCCACCCAGACGTTGCAGCGGAGATTGCCGAATGGCACAAGGACTATGAGAACCACCATGGTGGCAACCACACTGATGACTACGCTCACGGTTTGCGTCCCAACCGTCGCCAGTACCGCCACATCCACATCAACCACGGGGCATACGTTGAGAAGGGGATAGAACAGGTGAAAAACATGCTTGCACCTTTGGAGCAGTTGCGCACCACCTATTCCACTCGCTACCTTGCCATCAAATTACTGGAGATGGACAAGCAGACCGAACGTATCATCCGAGCATTGCCAACAGGCAAAGACATCCTTGCCGTGCGAGACGAGGCTGCGGCGCAAATAAAGGAAGACACGAAAGAGGACAGTGAAACGGCCATCATGGATGCCAAATACGGTTTCATCCATGGTGCCTTGCGTGAAGCTCGTTATCGGCAAGGTGACAAGGAAGACACCTATCATATGACTCACTTGCTCGACAAGTTCATCACCCACAAATACCTGGGCTTCCCCATCTTCATCTTGATGCTATATGTGATGTTCCAAGCCACCTTTTCCCTTGGACAATATCCCATGGACTGGATAGCAGCCGCTTTTTCCTGGCTTGGCGACTGGGTGAGCACCACACTCCCCGATGGTCCGGTGAAGGACATGCTGGCGGATGGAGTGATAGGAGGTGTTGGTGCCGTCATCGTGTTCCTCCCACAAATCCTCATCCTCTATGCTTTCATCTCATTCATGGAAGACTCCGGGTACATGGCCCGCGCTGCTTTCATCATGGACAAGGTGATGCACCGCATGGGATTGCACGGCAAATCTTTCATACCGCTTATCATGGGCTTCGGCTGCAATGTGCCGGCAGTGATGGCCACCCGCACCATCGAGAGTCGCAAGTCACGCCTCCTGACCATGCTCATCCTACCCTTCATGAGTTGCTCGGCACGTCTTCCCATCTACATCATGGTGGTTGGTGCATTCTTCACAGCGAAATACCAGTCGGCAGTGATGATTTCGCTTTATGTCATCGGCATTTTCGCAGCGGTGGTGGTGAGCCGTCTGTTCAGCCGCTTCGTTGTTCGTGGCGAGGACACCCCCTTTGTGATGGAACTCCCTCCTTATCGCATACCAACAGGCAAGGCCATGCTACGCCATACTTGGGAAAAAGGGAAGCAGTATCTCAAGAAGATGGGCGGCATCATTCTCGTGGCGAGTGTCGTGGTATGGGCATTGGGATATTTCCCCCATGACGAGTCTTTATCGAAACAAGAGCAGCAAGAACAGAGTTTTATCGGCCATATGGGCAAGGCCATCGAACCCATTTTCCGCCCGCAGGGTTTCACTTGGAAACTTGATGTGGGCCTTGTGGCCGGTGTTGGTGCCAAAGAGATAGTGGCCTCCACGATGGGGGTGCTCTACACGGGGGAAGATGGATTGGCAGATGAAGAAGCTGATGGCAGCGAACAGCCCAACCACCATTCTGTGTTGCGTGACAAAATGGCCGCCGAGGGCATCACTCCTCTCACCGCCTATTGTTTCCTGCTGTTTGTATTGCTCTATTTCCCATGCATAGCCACTATAGCAGCCATTAAAAATGAGACAGGCAGTTGGAAATGGGCGGTTTTCACTGCTGTCTACACCACCGCTACGGCTTGGTTGGTGTCGGCCTGCGTGTATCAGGTGTTCTCCTGAGTTTCCTGACACTTTTCAGGAGTGGTCGGAGTATCGGAGTGATCGGAGTAATCGGAGTAATCGGAGTAATCGGAATGGTCGGAGTGATCGGAATAAAATCGGAGAAATCGGAATAATCGGAGGATTTTAGAAATCTCGATGTCATTCCCCCCTGAGGACTTTGATGAGATAATCGGAAACGAGTTGGGTGACCCGGTAGATGTTCTGTGAGAAACCGTGGTCATAACCTTCAAGCAGTTCCAATTGGCTTCCTTCCCAAATCTGATGGTACCTCTCCCCATAAGTGTATGGCACTACCCGGTCGCCTGTGCCATGCACGATGAGTGCTGGCCCTTTGTAACCAGCGGCAGTCTCGTAGATGGGTAGTGAAAAAGCTGTCTTGATATACTCCTGTCCCAATCTCAGCCCTCCATAGAGCTCCACAAAATCCGGTGGGTCCAATGGGTCGTAAGTCTTGCCCATGGTGTTGCCCCTTATCGCGTCGTCTCGCAGGACAGCAGCCGGGGCCATCAGCACCACGGCTTTGAAGTCACCTTCCTCGCTTTTCCCAGCTACCATGCTGGCCACCACACCACCTTGTGAATGTCCCACGATGGCTATGCCGTCGACGTAGCGCAAATCACGAACATATTCATACACCTTGACGGCGTCCTCTATCTCGTTGGGCACTGTCATATCCACAAAGTCGCCCTCGCTCTCCCCATGCCCGTTGAAGTCAAACCTTATGCTGGCAATGCCATGTTGCATGAGGGAGTCTGCAATCAGTTCGAACATCGGTCCATCTTTCCTCCCGCTGAAGCCATGGCAAAGCATCACCATGGGACAGGTCTGCCCTTGCGCAAGTTCCGGTTTTTGGATGATTGCTTGCAACTTTCCTTTTGCTCCATCGATGGAGACTCGCTCTGTTTGTCCTTTCAAAATGGCAGGGTGCTCCTTTGACATCAATTCGGTGAGCGCCACTTCCATCTTGTCGGAGAGAACAGTACTTTGCACGACACATCCATTTTTGTCAACCAAAATCATGGAGGGTATCCATTTCACACCATATGCCTGTGCCACGTCACTTTCCCTCATGCGCTTGAGTTCGCTCAATTGTGGATAGCGAATATTGTATTTCTCAATGGCAGCTTTCCATCTGTCGGCCTCATTATCAAATGAGATGCCAAGGAATTGCACACCCATAGGAGAGAATTTCTCTACCATTCTTTGGATGTTGGGAATATCTTTCCTGCAGTCGGGACACCAAGATGCCCAGAAATCAATGACTGTGTACTTTCCCTTGATGACCTTGCTGATTTTTTGCCATTTGCCATTGCTGTCACGCAACTTGAAATCGGGAATGCTGACTCCTGGTTTAATCAAATCGATGGCGTATTTCGCATCGGCGTCAGAAGGAGTATTTTGAGCACTCACACAGATAGTTGCAAGCAAAAAGAGGAACAGTATGCTTCTTTTCATGACATTGTTGTTTTTATGGTGTATAACATAAATATTACCTGCAAAGGTAGTGAAAACAGGTCGCACCACAAAACATAAGGTCGTTTTTTTGCATCGCGCTCCTACTTAGGAAAACAATATGGTCGTTTTTGAACCAATATGAATAAGATGAAAATTTTGTGGGTTCATTAAAATATTGTACCTTTGCAATCCAATAATAACAAGTAGTGAATCATAGATGACTCAAAAAATCAGGATCAAGGATATTGCTGCCCGTGCTGGTGTATCGGTGGGCACGGTAGACAGGGTGCTCCACAATCGTCCCAACGTGTCTCCTCCTGCACGCGAAAAGGTGGAAAAAGCGTTGAAGGAGATGAACTATCAGCCCAACATGTATGCCAGCGCCTTGGCTTACAACCGTTCCTACTCCTTCTATTTCATCATGCCCAAGCATGCCTCGGAAGCCTATTGGGAAGAGATAGAAGAGGGAGCCAACCGTGCCTGCGAGGCACGCCGTGATTTCCATATCGACGTGCAGATGCTCTATTACAAGCGTTTTGAAGACGACACCTTCGTTGATGCGTATGAGCAATGCCTTGCACAGCATCCTGATGGCGTCATCATCGTCCCTTCCAGCCTGGACATCACAAGGCAATTCACCGACCAACTGCATGAGTTGAACATCCCTTTTGTGATGCTGGATTCCTACATGCCTGACCTCAAGCCTTTGTCTTTCTATGGTCAAGACTCTTTCTGCAGCGGTTATTTCGCCGCGAAAATGTTGATGCTCATAGCTTCAGGAAGTAGTGAGATCATGATCATGAAGCAGATGAAGGACGGCAAGGTGGCCAGCAAGCAGCAGGACAACCGAGAAGTGGGGTTCAGGCATTACATGCACGACCATTTCCCCAATGTGAAGATTGAAGTGGTCAACCTGCCCTTGGAGGAAGAGAAGGCGGCATACGATGACATCCTTGAAGATTATTTCGCCAACCATCCCAAGACTCATCACTGCATCACCTTTTGTTCCAAAGCTCATATCGTTGGGGAATTTTTACTTCGCACCAACCGTCGCGACATTCAGATCATGGGCTACGACATGGTGCAAAAAAACGCCAATTGCCTGCGTGAAGGAAGCATCTCCTTCCTTATAGCACAACATGCATACATGCAGGGGTATTATTGTGTAGAAGCACTTTTCATGGCCATTGTGCTGAAGAAGAAAGTCGCTCCTGTCAACTACATGCCTATCGAAATACTTATCAAGGAAAACGTGGACTTCTACCAAAGGACGATGCTTTGAGCCTCTTCCCACACTCATCACGACCAAATCAACAAACAATATACAAATATGAACCAATCTACTTTCATCAAAATCAATCCTGCCGACTCGGTGGTTGTATGCCTTAAAGCCTTTTCACAAGGCGAGGTCATCGAGGTGGACGGCAAAGAAATCACCATCGCCCAAGACACTCCCATGGGGCATAAGATCATTATCGAAGACACTCCTGAAGGAACAGACATCATCAAGTATGGCTATCCCATAGGCCATGCCTTGAAAGACCTCAAGTCTGGAGAATGGGTGAATGAGAACAACCTCAAGACCAACCTTTCCGGCACGCTTGCTTATCAATACAAGCCAGTGAAAGAGCGTTTGAACATTGCAAACGAGCATCGCACCTTCAACGGATATATACGTGCCAATGGCGAAGTAGGCATCCGAAACGAGATATGGATAGTACCCACAGTAGGATGTGTGAACGGTATCGCCGAGCGTCTTGCCAAGCTTCTTCAGCAAGAGACGGGAGGCAAGGGTGTGGATGCCATCCATTCCTGGCATCACAATTATGGTTGTTCGCAGTTGAGCGACGACCACGAGAACACACGCAAGATTTTGCGTGACATTGTATTGCATCCCAATGCCGGTGGCGTTCTGGTGTTAGGTCTGGGCTGTGAGAACAACCAACCCGAGCAGTTTATGGAAATGCTAGGTGACTATGACAAGAGCCGCATCCGCCTTTTGGTGACCCAGAAGGTGGACGGGGATGAGATAGAAGCCGGAATGGCCATCCTTCGTGAGTTGTATGACCTTGCCAGCAAGGACCGTCGCGAGCCATGCGCCCTCAGCTGCTTGCGCGTTGGATTGAAGTGTGGCGGCAGTGACGGATTCAGTGGCATCACCGCCAACCCACTCGTAGGGGAATTCAGCGACTACCTCGTAGCCCAAGGGGGCACCACCATTCTTACCGAAGTGCCGGAAATGTTTGGTGCGGAAACCATTCTGATGAACCGCTGTGAGACGCCAGAACTGTTTGAACAGACCGTCTCTCTCATCAACAATTTCAAGGAGTATTTCCTCAGCCATGGAGAACCGGTAGGCGAAAACCCCTCCCCAGGCAACAAGGCTGGTGGAATCTCCACCTTGGAGGACAAAGCTCTCGGCTGTACTCAGAAATGCGGTCGTGCACCCGTCAGAGGCGTACTTGAATACGGCGACCGCATCAAGACCTCCGGACTCAACCTCCTGTCCGCCCCCGGCAACGACTTGGTGGCTTCCACAGCCCTCGCTTCCGCCGGTTGCCAGATTGTGCTCTTCACCACTGGACGCGGCACTCCCTTCGGCACATTCATCCCCACAATGAAGGTGGCCACCAACAGCGTACTGTTCAACCGCAAGCCCAACTGGATTGACTTTAATGCTGGAAAATTGGTGGAAGGGACACCAATGGATGAATTGTTGAAAGAATTCACAGACAAAATCATCGCTGTTGCCAATGGTGAACTCACCCGCAACGAAATGAACGGCTATCGTGAGATTTCCATTTTCAAGAACGGAGTAACCCTATAGTTTCCCTCGTGTGAAAGAATAGCGAGGAAAGATTCCCTATGAGCAACAAGAGAGGACTTTTCGCAATCAGCCCTTTGATGGTGTTTGTCGTCGTCTACCTGACGCTGTCGATAGCCGCAGGTGACTTCTACAAAATCCCCCTCACCGTGGCCTTTATGATAGCGAGTGTTTACGCAATCGCCATCAGCGGAGGTGTGCCCATAGCAAAGCGTGTGGACCATTTCAGCCGCGGAGCCAGTTCGGGAAACTTGATGCTCATGCTTTGGATTTTCGTGTTGGCGGGAGCTTTCGCCCATTCGGCCAAAGAAATGGGATGCGTGGATGCCACGGTGAACCTCACCCTCTCTTTGCTGCCCGCCGACATGCTGCTGGCCGGTCTGTTTGTAGCGGCATGCATCATATCCCTGTCTATCGGCACCAGTGTCGGCACCATTGTCGCTCTCACCCCCATCGCCTCAGGCCTTGCGACCTCTACTGGAGCCGACACATCGATGATGGTGGCGGTGGTCGTTGGAGGCGCGTTCTTTGGTGATAACCTGTCGTTCATTTCCGACACCACCGTCGTGGCCACCCAGACACAACATTGCCGGCTAAGCGACAAGTTCCGCGTCAACCTATACCTTGCTGTACCTGCAGCCCTTTTAACGCTTGTTGCATACATATTGCTTGGTTCTGGCATTCATTCCCCTTCCAGCGTGCCAGATGTCAAGTATGTCAAATTCCTACCATATCTCGTTGTGCTTGTAGCTGCCATCTTCGGTATGAATGTGATGGCGGTTCTCACCATCGGCCTACTCCTCACAGGCATCATTGGCATGATTTGTGGCGACTACAACCTTACCGATTGGCTGTCTGCCATGGGGACGGGCATCAGCAACATGGGTGAACTCATCATCATCACGATGATGGCGGGTGGGCTTTTGGAAATCATCCGCATCAATGGTGGTATAGACTACATCATCGGAAAGCTCACGTCGCATGTAAGTGACAAACGAGGTGCTGAACTATCTATTGCGGCTTTGGTGAGTGTTGTCAATATATGCACGGCCAACAATACCGTTGCCATCCTCACCGTGGGAGAGATTTCCAAGAACATCGGAGACAGGTTTGGGCTTGACAACAGAAAATGCGCCAGCATATTGGATACTTTTTCCTGTTGCATACAAGGGTTGCTTCCCTATGGTGCGCAGGTGCTCATGGCCGCTGGACTGAGCAAGCTCAATCCGATGGAAATCATCCCCTCTCTCTATTACCCCATGATACTTGGCATTGTGGCACTTCTTGCCATTTTGTTGAGATACCCAAGAAAATTCTCATAACCCTCCTACCCCATGGCCTATCAATACGACATACAAACCAGCAATTTCCTCAACTTGTTGCGAAGTGGTGCCTTCAACGAGTCGAAACCCATTGGCATCATGTCTGAATACAAGTGGAAGCAATTGATCTCACTTGCTTGGTGGCATCAGCTCACCCCCATCCTGGCCAAGGGTGTGGAGCATTATTACTATGACGACCAACTCAACATTCCCGAAAGCCAGATAGAAAACATCAAGCAACAATTGTCTTCTTTTCCAGTAATGGGCTTTTCCGACTTGTATGTTTTCGACCACCTTCATTTGAAGAACAAACAACTCGAGGGACGTCTGCAGCAAATCATCAGAAAAGAATATGGCGACCCGGAGAAGTCGTATGAGACGATGCAACTGATGGCCATCATCATCACCAATGTGGAAAACATCCTCACATGCAAGAGTTTCCTTAGGGGAATCATCGACTTGGGCAGGTACCTTCGTATCGACGGAGACAAGGTGGATTTCGTGAAATTGGAGAAATGGCTGTCCCAGACCAGCATGGCTCGACTGGCAGAACTGCAAGGCAACCTTCTCATCGAAGGCTTTGGCTTCAGCAAGGATGAACTGCCCTTTGTTTCCAAAGTGAATGCGAAGGCGCACAAATGGATTATTCGTGCATTGATGCGTAGGGAGCATGACCGACATTCCAGCCTGTCAGGTGCCACTCCTGGAAATGGATTCGCTCTTAGCAGTCCATTTACTGCTTTTCACACCATCAGCCACACTTTGGCATACAGGCGCCTGGCATCCCGAGAGGTTCGTTCTACAATTTTTCAGGGCATCATACGCGGATTGGCGGAAATTGACGAGTGAATTGTTTTGCATTGGCTTCAAAAGTAAAAAAAACAAAAATAATTGTACTCATCGTGAAAATATGTGTTTGGTATCAATTAGAATCATCTTTTTTTTGTATCTTTGCAATCCGATATAATTGATTGACATGGACAGACTCTTTTTAACAATGGTCGGCTTGCTTACGACTCTTTTCACTCATGCCCAAACTTATGGTATCCAATGTGAAGACACGTGCAACCATATCCATGGCCTTGATATGAGCCATTACCAGAAGGATATCTGGTGGGAGACGCTTGGCGACAATAGTCATATGGCTTATGTGTATTTCAAGGCCACTGAGGGGAAGGAAACACAAGACTATACTTACAAGCGTAATATTGACCTTGCCCACAAACACGGGCTGAAAGTGGGGTCGTATCACTTTTACCATGCAAATGTGCCACAACACCTTCAGTTGCGCAATTTCATGAGCCAATGCAGGCCGGGCGACCAGGATCTCATCCCGATGATAGACATTGAAACAAAACCGAAGTCCATGAGCACCAGTCAGTTTTGTGACTCTTTGATGAAATTCCTCTTGATGATAGAAGAAGCTTATCATCAAAAGCCTCTTCTTTATACTGGGCGGAATTTCTACAACAACTATTTATTGGGCAAGGTGGACGACTATCCACTCATGGTGGCGATGTATTCAAATGAAGAGCCACGACTTGCTGACGATCGCGACTACATCATCTGGCAATATACTGGAAAAGGGCGTATCAACGGTGTGAATGGCTATGTAGACAAAAGCCGTCTCATGGGCAAGCACAGCTTAAGAGAACTACGTTTCAGACGATGGTAGCACAATCTTAAAAGCATTCAGCTTGGCTGCCATCCCCTTTCTCGGGAGATAGGTCAGCTTAGCCTAAAACCTAACAGCAAGAGCAACTATGGCAATTATCAAATGTCCTGAATGTGGACACCAAATCAACGAAACAGCGACAGTCTGCCCATCATGCGGGGAGAAAATTGCCGGTAATATAGTGAAATGCCTTTATTGTGGTGAAGTCTATTTCAAAGACGATGGCATCTGTCCTCGCTGCTATCGCCCTTTGCCACATGACGATTTTGCCTCAGATGAAACACCTTCGTCTGTTGACACTTCCGTGGACAATGACAACTCCCCGTTGGAGAATCTCCCAAAGTCTTCGACCGCTCATGGTGAAATTCAGCAAGAAAGTGGAAAGGATGAACTGGGACTGGAATCGGAGCCTATCGATGAGAAGGTTGACGAGTCTGAAAGCGATGATGCCGATGAACCTTTGGCAAGTGAGGATGATGAAATCACCAAACAACTTCCGAAAGACAAGGATACAGATTCAAAATCCATACCTGAAGGCGATGATGTAGAAGAAGAGTCCTATATCGACACCGATGATGAAAACTTGGCAAAGCCAGTCCATGAGGATGAAGGAAAGGCAGAAGAGGAAAAGGGCAAGCTTAAATACATACCCGTTGTGGTGTCCTTGGCCATCGCGGCTCTTATTGCTGCCGTTTCCTTATATTTCTACAATGCGAGCAAGCTTGACGATGAAACCCGCGCATACGACATTGCCATTGGAAGCAACGACATCAAAGAAATGCAGAATTTCCTTCTAAAGTTTCCTGACGCCACTTCCAAGCACAAGGAAGCCATACAAGGCAAGATAGAATACATCAACAAGCATAAAGACGACTTGTCGTTTATCATGATGACAAGAAACAAGGATAATATTCTGCAATTTCTTAACAATTTCCCTGATACGCCCAAGAAACAGACCCTCCTCGCCATGGTTGACTCCATCGACTGGGAAGATGCGATGAAGTTGAACACCAAGGAGGCGTATGAGCACTATCTTGAAGCGCATGCCACCGGACTTTTTGCAAAAGAGGCAAAAGACAAGCTTGCCGTCAAAATCTTGGCTGCCAATGCAGAAGATGAGGCCAGGGCAAAGTCGCTCTTCCGTGAATTCTTCCTTAGCGTGAATGGGAATGAATCCTCTCGCCTCGTGGCAACCTTGAGCCCCCAGCTAAGCTCCTTCATGGGCACAAGCAATCCCAGCAGTGGAGATGTCGTGGCATGGATGAATCGACAGCATAAAGAAGACATATCCAATGTGATATGGAAGCTCAATCACGATTATAAAATCACCAAACGCGAACAAAACGACATCAAGGTGTCCACTGTGGATTTCACTGCCAAGCAGACCATCAATTACAAGGATGGAAGGACCAGTAATGAACATTACAAAGTGACTGCTACAGTGACCAACAACAAGATTTCCTCGATGTCGATGACGAAATATGTTCCCAAACCTACGGAACAGACCTCTTCTGGAAGTTCGACGACGGGAAGCAGCAAGCCAAGTACTAACAATTCTTCCAGCAACTCCCAGAACAACAAGCCTTCTGGGAACGGGACTTCCACGTCGAAACCGTCAGGTTCAAGCACTCCGAGCAAGCCAGCCAACACTCAAAGCAAACCCTCCGGCTCTCCGAGCAAACCTGCCAATACCCAGAGCAAACCAACTCAGAGCAAACCAACTCAGAGCAAGCCAGCTCCGAGCAAACCAACCAATACTCAGAGCAAGCCAACTCAGAGCAAACCAACCAATACTCAGAGCAAACCAACTCAGAGCAAACCAACCAATACCCAGAGCAAATCAACTCAGAGCAAACCAACTCAGAGCAAGCCCTCCGGCACACAAAGCAAACCTGGCAACGGGGCTAAAAAATAATGTCTTGAATAATCAATTATAACATCAACTATTTATGATCATAGACTATAAACAAATCGACGAACAAACCCTTGAAGGTTTCAAGGGAGGCAATGGCATACTCCATACTCGCAACCATGTGGACGAAAAAAACAAGATTATGATGAGTCGCCTGGCGCCAGGAGCCAACATAGGCTACCATTCCCATGATGTCAATTCAGAAATCATCTTCTGCATCAGTGGCCATGGCCATTTCAAGTATGATGAAACCGAGGAACCGTTTGCCACGGGCGATGTGCACTACTGTCCCATGGGGCACTCCCATGCAATGTATAATGACGGCAACGACGATTTGGTGTATTTTGCCATCGTAGCAGAACATCATTAGGCCTTTTTACAAATTTTCATAAAGGCTATGTGATGGCCATGCCGTCCTATGCAGGATGGGAATGAGTGGCGTCAGTTGTCCATTATAGGCAGTTCATTGCTTTTCATAAGTTGGTCAACAGATGTATGTGGGTGTTTTGCCATATAGGCACCCACCTTTTCTATATATATGGATTTGAACATTTGTTTTCCCATCACCTTGTTGACCAACCATTGTGCTTTGCCCATATGGATGTCCATTTCCTTTTGACTGTCATCATGTGGAAATGGAGGTGGGTACAAGCTCAAAAGATAGAAGCAGATGAAATCGGGCACGATATATTCCCTTTTCATCATCTTTCTTTGTTCATCGTCGTAATATTTGGCATACAATGGATATTTCTCCCCGAGGTATTTGTCCAAGCAGATGCCCACTGATTCATCTCCTACCACGATGCTTTGGTCAAGAGCACAAATCTGGGTGTATATCAGAGGCACTTTGAAATTGGGAATCCATGATTTCAAAATGTGGAATGCGTCGGACAGTTGGCTATTGAGATCATCAACATTTGCATATTGCAATTCAGCCTCCGTGATGATGGCCTGCAATGTGGAGTCTTGGTAGAAAGCAAGTAATTTGTTGTTGATTTCAGGGTCGTCCACTTTGCCTAAACATAGTATTTTCTCGACCAGTGTTCGTGTTTCATTAGGGAAGTCTGTACTCATTTGTTGAAGAGCTGAAAAATCTCCTGTAGTAAGGAAAAGACTCTCCAACCTGTCGTATCTCTGTATTTTCACTATCAGCGTGTCGCTTTCCACTTCGTCAAAGGGTTTGAGTTTATAGTTGCACCCGGTAATCATACCCATGATGATGAGTATGAAAAAAGCCGCTACAAAATGATGCAGGCATTTTGACACATTGATGATGCTTGCTGAATTCAAAATAGTGAAATGTTTTTTACAGGCACAAAAGTACTAAAAAATATTTCAAAAGCAAAGTGTTTTGCTAAAAAAATTAAAATTCAACTTCAAAACCTGTTCAAAATGGTTATTTTTGTTAACAGGAGACATGCTTCTCGCAAAGAATGACATCCTTTTTCAGATTTGTTCAAACCTTTATCTTTTCGAAGGTTTGGTGAAATGAGAATAAACGATTAACTTTGCATGTGATAAAAAAACGTCAAATCAATGTTTAGAAAATCTCTCTTCTTGTTGGCTTTCTGCCTGACGGCTTTGGTTTCTTGGGGACAAGCACCCAAGTACGAAGTCCGTGCTGTATGGCTTACCACCCTGAAAAGCCTGGATTGGCCATCGGTGAAAGCTACCTCCCCTGAATCCATAGAACGGCAGAAACAGCAGTTGCGCAACATACTCGACCAACTTGGTCGTGCACATGTGAATACCATTCTCCTGCAGACAAGGATTCGTGCCACCAGTTTATACCCCTCTCAATATGAGCCATGGGATGCCTGCCTGACGGGCAAGGGCGGCCGTTCTCCCGGTTATGACCCTCTGCAGTTTGCCATCGATGAATGCCACAAGCGTGGCATGGAGTTACATGCCTGGGTGGTGACGATACCTGTTGGGAAATGGAATGATATCGGCTGCAAGCAACTCAGAGAGCGTCATCCGAATATGTTGATGAAATTGGGCGACGAGGGTTACATGAATCCCGAAAATGGCCAAACAGGTCAATACATAGCCAACATATGTCGCGAGATTGTAGAGAACTACGATGTCGACGGCATTCATCTCGATTACATACGTTATCCGGAGAACTTGAAGTTGCGTATTAGTCGTGACCAGGGGCGTGAGAACATCACCAGCATAGTACGAAGCATCCATAAGAGCATCAAGAGTGTGAAACCTTGGGTGAAGTTGAGCTGCTCTCCCATTGGCAAGTTCTGCGACCTCACGCGTCACTCCAGTCGTGGTTGGAATGCCTATGACAAGGTATGCCAGGATGCCCAGGGATGGCTTCGTGATGGATTGATGGACCAATTATACCCTATGATGTATTTCAAGGATGACCAATTCTATCCGTTCGCTGTCGACTGGGCAGCCAACACCCATGGTCGCACGGTGGCTCCCGGATTGGGCATATGGATGTTGTCTCGAAGCGAAGGCAGCAACTGGGCTCTTTCAGACATCACACGTGAATTGAATGTATTGCGCGAATTGGGAATGGGGCACACCTATTTCCGCAGTCGGTTCTTCACTGATAACACGAAGGGCATTTATTCCTACGTGGAGCGTTACCTTGACACCTACCCTTCTCTTACTCCTCCGATGACATGGGAGTCGGATGCGAAGCCACCCCGTCCCGAAGGCCTTCAACTTTCCTTGGAAGGCAATCGCCTGCGTCTTCGTTGGAAAGACGTGTCCACTCCTGCAGGAAGGCCCGATGTCCTTTATAACGTATATGCCAGTACGGAGACTCCTGTTGATGTCAACGATGTCCGCAACCTTGTAGCCAAGCGACTTTCCTGCCCTTGCCTCACTATTGATGGCGAGGATGGCCGACATTTTTTTGCTGTCACTTCGCTTGACCGATATGGCAACGAAAGTGACGCGTTTCAGAGCCAACAACCATTCCGTCCAACGATAGAATGGCTTCCCAATGATGGCAAGCAATTACAACTGCCCACCATAGACCCGAGCATCGATTATAGTTATTTCAGTGTGGTGAGCCTTGCGGGCACAACGATGATCATACGTCCTGCAACAGATAAATCATTAAATATCAGACGTTTGCCTGAAGGTGTTTATTCTCTTCATGCTGTAGACAAGAAGAAGAATTCCCGTCGCGTAGGCCAATTTATCGTGAAAAGGTTCTGAGTGATCGGCCAACCATACGAAAGCCGCCCCTTATGAGGTAAGTCATAGGAGGCGGCTTATTGTATGGCTTTGCCTAGTCTTAGAAAGGCAAGTCGTCGGTTGATTCTTCGTTATTGGCGAAAGTGTCTGCTGGTTGTTGGGGCGCAGCAGGTTGCTGAGGAGCAACTCCCGCAGCAGCGTTGAAAGGATTGTCGAAAGGTGGTGGAGTGGTTTCTGGAGTAGCAGGTTGAGTGGCGGGTCTCACATCGAACGCCCTAATGCTATTGAACCACCTTCCATTGTATTCACGAGCATCAATGTCGAAAGACACTTTCACGTCTTGCCCTACTTGGATGTTGAATCTTTGAAGTCTATCTTCGCCAAAGACAGAGAAAACCATCTTCCGGGAGAACTGTCCATCGAGAGTCTCGAGAACAAACTCTTGAACTTTCCAATCTCCTCTTGAGGAAGTACCAGTCTTTGGTTCAAGTGCAAAAATAATTTTACCTTCTAATTCCATAATGTCTTGTTCTTTTTATAATAAATTAATATATGTTTTTCTTTTATGGATTGAATCTGCGGGACTGTAGGAATGCATTCAGACCATTTGTCCAAACAACGACTCGCCCCTTGTTGTCAATTTCGTTTGCGAAAGTACAAAAATTACAGCATAAATCGAAACTTTTGCCTTATTTTTTTGTTTTATATGAGGTTTTTTGTAATTTTGTGGTCAATAAAGAGGACGTCATATGCAATACCGTCCTTGAACCGTAAACGACAAGACATAGCATATTCATAATTTAAAAACATATCCATAATGAAGTTTACCTTATCCAGTACCACACTGAGCACCAAACTGGGTATTCTCTCGAAAGTGATTATGAGCAAGAATGCCATGCCCATATTAGAGGGTTTCCTTTTTGAAGTATCAGAAGGGCAGTTGGTTATTACAGCCTCCGACAATGAGAACGTGATGAAGTCCACATGCCAATTGTCTGAAAGTGACGGCAACGGCCGTTTTGTAGTTAGCAGTCGCACCATTCTCGATGCAGTAAGGGAATTGCCCGACCAGCCGTTGACCTTTGAGGTAGACACTTTGGAATATACCGTAAAAGTGTATTACCAGAACGGCACCTACAATTTCACGGTTCAGAACGCTGACGAATATCCGCAGACACAGGCGCTTCCCGTTGATGTCACCACCATCAGTTTTGAGGCGGGTGCTCTTCAGGCGAACATCACTCGTACTATTTTCGCCACCACGACACAGGAAGAGTTGCGGCCAGTGATGAATGGCATCTATTTCGACATCACACCAGACTTTACCGCCATCGTGGCAAGTGATGGAAGCAAGTTGGTACGCAATCGTTGTTTCTCCGTGAAGAATGAAAACCCTGCCTCTTTCATCCTTCCCAAGAAGCCTGCCTCTTTATTGAAGAGTGTCCTCACCAAGGACGGCGGCGATGTCGTCATCAAGTTCAACGATAGGAATGCTGTCATCAGTTTCGCCGATGGCGTACTCATCTGCCGTCTTATAGAAGGTCGTTATCCCAATTACAACTCTGTCATCCCCAAAGACAACCCCAACCATCTTCGCATTGACCGACGTGTTCTTATCAGCGCTTTGCGTCGAGTGCTTCCTTTTGCCAGCGAGAGCAGTTTGTTGGTGAAATTCAAGGTTATTCAGGGGCAGATTGTTGTTTCGTCTGAAGACATCGACTTCTCCACCAGTGCGAAAGAGGCGTTGGTTTGTGAGTATGATGGTGTTCCCATGTCCATCGGTTTCAAGGGACCGGCTTTGCTGGATATTCTCAACAACCTTGACAGCGACGAGGTGGTCATTGAATTGGCCGACCCGAGTCGTGCCGGTGTCATCGTGCCTGCACAACAACCCAACCAAGAAGAGGTTCTGATGCTCATCATGCCGATGCTGCTGAACGACTAAACCAAAAATCAGTTATGATACCCAACTTGAAAAAGCCCCTGATTGTCTTCGATTTGGAGACTACGGGGCTTGACCTTGTTAAGTCGCGCATCATCCAAATCGCATACGTCAAGGTCCTGCCTGACGGTTCAGAAAAGACTTGCGACTATTTGGTCAATCCAGAGATGTCCATCCCTTATGAAGCGACAGCAATCACCGGCATCACAAATGAGATGGTTGCCGATGCCCCAACATTCAAGTCGCTGGCTCCCAAGTTGGAAAAAGAATTCTCGGGATGTGATTTTGCTGGTTTCAACTCCAATCATTTCGACATTCCCCTACTTGCAGAGGAATTTCTTCGTGCTGGAATAGATTTTGACTTCTCCAAGTGTCGGTTGATAGACATGCAAACGATATTCCACAAGATGGAGCCGCGTAATTTGGCCGCAGCCTTCAAATTTTATTGTGGAAAGGAGATGACAGCAGAGAATGTGGAGTGTGACGGGCAACCTCATCAAGCCAAATTCGACACGGTGGCCACCTACCGTGTGCTTCAAGGGCAACTTGACATGTATTCTCCCGAACGTCAGGCCAACGAGGAAAGGCAGCTGCCTAACGATATGGATGCGCTTGCCGCATTCTCACGCACTAATGAGAATGTGGATTTTGCAGGACGTATCGTATGGAAACCTGTTGTCGATGCAAAAGGCAAGCCGGTTACAGATGAAAATGGTGCAACAAAAAAGCAGGAAGTGTTCAATTTCGGCAAGTATAAAGGTCGCCCCGTGGCTGAAGTATTGCAACATGATACAGGATACTATGGTTGGATGATGAACGGGGATTTCACATACAATACAAAACAAGTGCTCACACGTATCCGCCTGAGAAATTTGGAACAACGATAATTTTCACAACAAAGAACAAATGAAAGCTTCGGAACAGACCATCCAAAAGATTGAGCGTACCATTCGCAAGATTGGTCAGAAATTTCCTTCAACAGACGAGCCCACCATCCTCACCGACATCCATCTGCGTGTATCGCAGGAGAGTGGCGAGATGTTGGCTTGCGATGACGACGACAACGAAATCACACGATGCGTGATTGACGAGTGGATAGACAACAAGGAAGATGGATTCTATGAAAATGTCACAACCATCCTACGCCAAACGCTAAAAAGATTGGGTAAGGTGATTGACAACTACGGCCTGCTCCAACCCTTCAGCTTGGTCTTGGAGGACGATGACCATGACAACATCGCCGAGCTTTATATTTCTGATGGCGACACCATCATCATCAATGGTGAACTGATGAAGGATTTGGACAAGGATTTGGACAAATTCTTTGAGGGATTGATGAAGGATCTTTGACTTTCTTCACCATCCCGCCTTGGAATCCATCACATCATGGATTCCAAATTTTTATTGGATTTTCAATACACAAAATAAAAGAAACTAGCAAGATATGAGGTTTTTCACAGTTTTGATTGGAGGTATGTTGATAAGTGCAATTCATATGTTTGGCCAATCCGTCAATCAAGATTCAGGGAATGTTTACACCTTCGAAAGCCTTTCTCAAATCGAGGGCAGCGGTGTGGTTAAAGAGGGCGATACTTATGTGCTGAACGGCATCGTCACAATTATGGAAAACGACACTTTCAAGATAGATGCCGGTGCCGTCGTTGAGTTTGCCGATGATGCGGAATTGGTCATCAATGGTTTTGCCGACCTCTGTGCCAAAGGTGATCCGACAATACTTCGACGCCATGGAGATTCCAGCAGCTGCGTCGGCATCCAAGTGGCAAGCAACAAGATGACCGAAGTGTCCAACCTTCATTTTGAGCATGTAGGCTTGCGTGGTGCCACGCCCGTTGGAATGAAAGTGAGCAACTGCGTTTTCAACAAACATAATGGAGTGGTTTCCAGCGCCCTCTTTCTTGGAGGCGACGGTGCGTCTTTCACTGTCGAGAAATGTGCTTTCTACAACTGCCTCAAGGCAGCTGTCGGTGGTGCGGCAAACTACTCTTGTCCCGTTGTCATCGACAGTTGCACCTTCATAAAGAATTCACAAGCCAACGGCAATGTTCCCCAACTGAATCTCACTTCTGCAAACAATGTGACAATACGCAACTGCATTATTACCGGAGATTCCACCCTCAACATGGTGGGAGGCATCGCCATTGCCAACTGGTTTGGCACACCTGGACATCAAGCGACCATCTCCAATTGTGACATCCGTGACAACAGATATGGCATCACCACAATGGGGGTGATGGATGTCGCTATCACAGACAACCAGATTGTCAACAACCATTTTGAAAGCAACCCCAACAATGGTGGCAGCGGCATCAGCCTTTATGACCCCTATCTCAAGCAGACGGCAATGCTCAGTGGCAACCATATCGAGAAGAGTCTTTGGGGAATCACCGTGATAGGATGTGGGAAAGTGAACCTCGGGAATGTCGATGTGCCCATCGACTCCCCTGACTACAACCTTGGTGGAAATGTCTTTTTAGACAATGGCAACAACGGTGTTCCTTATGACCTATATAACAATTCTTCCAACACGGTCTATGCTCAAGGAAATTATTGGAGTGTGGCTACTCAGGATGAGGCCAGTATCGAGGAAGTGATATACCATCAAGTAGACAACAGTGCACTTGGCTTGGTGATTTTCATGCCGGCAGGTGCAGCCGACCGTATGGAAACCATCAAGACAGAGCATGCTCCTTATAGCGATGGGATATACCGTCTGGATGGCATACGGATGAAAACCAACGACATCAATGCCTTGCCCAAAGGTGTTTATATCGTAAATGGGAAGAAAATGGTATTTTGACGCAAATGAAGGAAAAGGAGCGGATATTGATAGTCCTTGTGGCATGTTTCTTATGTATGTCCACGTCTGCCCAGAAAGTCATAAACTCCCCTTCCCGTTTGCATGACGGCGACCTGCTCTTTCAAGTGAGTGCAGAATCCAATGCCATCACCACCGTTTCAAAAGGCGTTTCTTCACAAGCTATCGACCATGTGGGCATCTTCCATTGGCATGAAGGAAGACCTATGGTGATTGAAGCCAATTACGCCGGCGTGGTGGACTCACCTTTGGAAGAGTTCTGCCACCAATGCCCTAAAGTGTTGGTGGGAAGGGTTCGTGGCAAGTTTGACATAGACAAGAGTCTTGCTAATGCCCATTCTCTTTTGGGGAGACCCTATGACTTCGTGTACATGCCCTACAATGCTGAAATCTATTGCAGCGAACTTGTACAGCAGTCCTATGTATATAAGGATGGGACAAAGGTGTTCTCCCCCGTGCCGATGTCGTTCCATGGTCAAGACGGACTAATCATGCCCTATTGGGCGGATTTCTATTCCCGTCGTCTGATGGAGGTGCCGGAAGGGGTGCCAGGCAGTCATCCCGCTGGATTGTCTCGAAGCAGCCAGGTGCGCATCAAGTATGAATGGAAGGGATTTGTAAAGTAGAGTTGGCATAATGTGCCGTTCGTAATGAAAAACTACAAAAAAAGTGTCTCCAATCATATGTAATTGACAAGAAATGATTAACTTTGCAGAGAAAAAGCGACAGTATCCATTTTATTAATATCAACAACTATTATGAAGATTGACCAATTCAATTTTGCCGGCAAGAAGGCAATCGTACGTGTGGACTTCAACGTACCCCTTGATGAAAATGGTAAGATAACCGACGACACCCGCATCCGCGGCGCTCTTCCTACTCTGAAGAAAATCCTCGAGGATGGCGGCTCACTCATCATCATGTCGCATATGGGCAAGCCGAAAGGCAAGGTGAATGCCAAGTTCTCTCTGGGTCAGATTGTTGACGCTGTGTCAGCCGCCCTTGGGGTTGAAGTGAAATTTGCTCCCGACTGTGCAAAAGCTCAGGATGCCGCTGCCGCATTGAAACCAGGAGAAGCCCTGCTGCTTGAGAACCTGCGTTTCTATCCCGAAGAGGAAGGCAAGCCTGTAGGCATTGACAAGGAAGACCCTGCCTATGATGACGCCAAGAAGGCAATGAAAGCAAGCCAGAAGGAGTTTGCCAAGACTCTTGCAAGCTATGCTGACTGCTATGTGATGGATGCTTTTGGCACCGCCCATCGCAAGCATGCCTCCACCGCTGTCATAGACGAGTATTTCGACAAGGACCACAAGATGCTCGGCTACCTTATGGAAAAAGAGGTGACAGCCGTTGACAATGTGCTTGGAAACATCAAGCGTCCTTTCACCGCCATCATGGGTGGTTCCAAGGTGTCCACCAAGATAGGCATCATCGAGAACCTGTTGGGCAAGGTCGACAACCTCATCCTCTGCGGCGGCATGACCTATACGTTTGCCAAGGCTCTTGGAGGCCAGATTGGCAATTCCATCTGCGAGGATGACAAACTCGACGTCGCCCTTTCTGTCATCGAGAAGGCCAAGGAGAATGGTGTGAACCTTGTCCTTGGTAGCGACTGCATCGCTGCCGATGCCTTCGACAACAACGCCAACACACAGGTTTGTCCGTCCAACGCCATTCCCGAAGGATGGGAAGGCCTTGATGCAGGTCCCGAGACCCGCAAGGCATTCGCTGAAGCCATCAAGCCTGCCAAGACCATTCTCTGGAACGGTCCTGCCGGCGTGTTTGAATTTGACAACTTCATCGGCGGTTCGAAAGCCATAGCCGATGCCATCGCTGAAGCTACCGCCAACGGTGCCTTCTCTCTTATCGGTGGTGGTGACTCCGTGGCCTGCATCAACAAGTTTGGCATGGCCGACCAAGTCAGTTACATCTCCACTGGTGGTGGCGCCCTTTTGGAAGCCATTGAAGGCAAGGTGCTCCCCGGCGTGGCTGCCATCGAAGCATAAATCTTACGTTGACCCTATCACCTCCCCCTCGTCTGCAGGGGGAGGTTTTTAAATGATAAACACAACCCCATGTCACTATTTCCACACAAGGAGAGACGGCTATGGCATCCATTCGCCATTCTTTCCATCACATTGCTATTCTTCCCGCCTTTCTTTGCCAGCACCTTGCATGCCCAAACCGACCATACTTCTTCCATCGTGAATCAGAATTTCGACGGTCAATGTCTCGCAGGTTGGCAACAGATGGGCATGTGGCTACAAACCAACTCCGACTTCACGGGTAAGAGCAATTCTGCGTATGTAGAGCGCTGGGTGGGCAACCCGGCCAATCTTCCCGACACCTATATCAAGCAAACGCTCTCCGGCCTACCCAAAGGACGTTATACTCTTACTGTGGCAGCTCAACATGTCAAGCAGGGCAGTAGTGCCAATGCCACGGGAGCCGTGATTTTCGCCGACTGGCAAGAGACCGCAGTCAACACCGCTCGCGACTACCAATTGACCTTCGACCTTCTCACAGACGATGTCACCATAGGTTTCAAATGCAAGAACTCAACTGCCAACTGGATGGCGTGTGACAATTTTCGTCTGACATTCGTCAGCAGCGATGTGTCCTATCAGCGTACCGGACTTGGCAACTTGGTTGAACAAGCATCTGAATTGGCTAGCCAAGCCATGGATTCCGAGGTGAAAAACACATTGGACAATGCCATCAGCACGGCAAGGAGCCTCACCACTAACGGCAATGCAACCAACATTCAAGCTGCCGCCACAACTTTGAAAAATGCCATGTTGGTTGCTGAGCGAAGCATATTCGCCACAAAGACCTCCACGACAGGCATGGTACCTACCGTGACCACCCAACACAGATACGCCCGCGGCTCCACTATGATTTTCGGACGCATCAACGTGTCCTCGTCTTCAGCCATCCTTGAGCAAGGCCTTTGTTACAGCACCACCAACACAATGCCTACCGTTGCTGATGAAAGGACGACACGTTTCGTGAGCAATGGAGGCAACATTTACTGCATCGACAACACCACGCCGGGCACCCTCTATTATGTTCGAGCCTATGCCGTGACCACCGGCTACAAGGTGGGGTATGGCGATGTCATCCGTGTCTATACGCTACCCAAAGGCAACATCACATGGAACTATGGCTATGAAGGCGATGAAGGACAAAATCAGCGCATCTCACAAGCCGTGGAAGGCGGAATGACATATTGGAACAATCTCACAAGCATAAATGGCTTCCACCTTTCCGCCCATTATGCTTGGGGCGTTGGAGCTGGTGGAGGAACAGCAGAATGCTCATATGGCGGATGGATGAGTATCAGTCAGAGCGAAGCATATCAATCCACAGGTACGGTCTTGCACGAGGGTGGCCATGGCATCGGCGTCGGCACTACAGACACCTATTATGGCGACATCCGTTCGAATGGCAACACCGGCATTTGGTATGGCAAGCGCGCCACCCGCTTCCTGCAATTTTGGGACAACAGCGATGATGTGCGCTTGACAGGCGATGCCACCCATTTGTGGTCGACGAATGCCGCCCAAAGTCTCTCATACACCATCAATGGCGCACACGAGGATGCCCATAGCGACGTCCAATATTACGGCAACGCCTTGCTCATGCAAGCCATTGTGGAAGACGGGCTGTACCCTGTCAGAGACCAACTTCAAGGACTCGCCTACACCTTCGAACATGCAGACGATGCCATCTATTACCTCCGTAACAGCGATGAAAGATATGGTCTCAAGTCATCCTACCTCGTGGATAACGGAGGGACGTTGCAGTTGAAACAACTCTCTCGCAAAGAAGCGAGAATGGCATCCAACAATGCCCAATGGACCATCTCCTTCGACCCGGTCAAGCAACTCTACCGCCTCAAGAACAAGAACAGCGGGCGATATATCCAATATAACTTGGGCAACACTGTCAACGGCTTCAGGGCCAATACCGCCGGCGAGGTTGACCTCCGCCTTCAACTCTCCTTTGTCGACGTGACATTGGGCGAAGGAGGAGGTTCGCTCACACTCGACTGCTACCACATCATGCGTGGCAATGCCGAGGCGGCTCCACAGGCGATGTGCGCCAAAACTGCTACCACCACAGGGGCCACGCCCTTCAGCAACACCCGTACGGCTACCGACCAACGATGGCTCATCCTCACAGAGGACGACATGGACAAGGTGGACCAAGCCATCAAGGCGGGAGAACTCAACTCCCTTGACGAACTTATTGCCCACATCCGCTCACTTGCCTCCCAATCACATTCAGAGAATGTAGAAGGAGCCGATGCTTTGCTGGAAAGCACGCTCGCCGGCATAGAAGCTCGCGAGGGTGACGCCGATGCTTCCACCATCGTGGCCTTGACCGACGAAGCAAAGGCTGCCTTGATGCAATTCTTGAAGAACACCACTCCTCAAGGCAATCCCTACGATATCACATTCCTCATTGAGAATGCAGGGATGGACAGCGCCGAACATTGGAAAGGGTCGACTCCCACCATCAACTTCTCTTGCGGGGAGTTCTTCCAAAAGACCTTCGATGTTTACCAGACCATCGATGGCGCCCCGTCCGGCCGATACGTGTTCAAATTGCAGGCTTTCCAACGGCCAGGCTCTCCTTCAGACACTTACAACGACTATGCGAATGGCACGAGCAATTTCCCCGTCACAAGTCAAGTATATCTCGGCACCGTCTCAAAGCCAGCCTGCCATATCGGACAAGGTGCGCAAAACACAAAAGTAGGCATAGGCAATGAAAGCGAGGTTGGCAATCCCGCCAAATACATTCCCAACAATATGCAAGCTGCGGCGGCCTATTTTGCCAAGGGGCTTTATGAAAACACGGTTGAGACCAACTTGGCCAGCAACAACCAAACTTTGCAATTCGGAATCCGTGGGACAACCTATGTTTCAAGCGATTGGACCATCTTCGACAATTTCCGCTTATATTATTATGGTGGCGGGACTGAAACCCAAGACCCTGCTGCAGACACTGAGGGGTATGACATTACCACGGCCATGGCTCCCTATCTATGCACTGGAAGTCTGAAGGAATGGACCAACAGCGGGATGGTGGCTAACTACAACGCTGGCGCAGCTCCCTATTCCAACACGGCCGATGGAGCACGTGTCGATTTTCCCTTCATCGAACGATGGGTCAGTACAGCCAATGGAGGAACGCTCCCTAACAGCAGCCTGTCTCAAACCATCACCGAACTTCCCAACGGCAAATACTTCATCCGCGCGTCCCTGATAGCCGTCAACCAATCTTCGCCCACGGCCGATGTCACCGGTGTGACATTCTGGGCTGGCAACAAGGAGGTTGCGGTATCTACCGGAGACGGAATGCCCGAGCGTTATTCCTTGATGGTGGAAGTGACCGATGGCACCCTCGAATACGGTCTTCGCGCCGTCAGCACCAATGCCAACTGGATTGCTCTTGACAACATCTCGCTGATTTTCAGTGGGACGGAAGAAGAATACCTCTCCAAGGCCACGGCATGCCACCCTGTCCGTGTGCCCATAGTCAATCCCACCTTCGACCAATGGAATCTTGACGGATGGATGCAGGATGGGCAATGGCAAACGATGAACACCACCTATGACCATTTCTGTCCTCCATTCGCTGAATGGTGGGTGAACAATGTTGCGATGTCTGACCGTTCGCTCACCCAATCGCTCACGCTCAAGAAAGGTTACTATTCTTTGCAGGCAGCTGTCGAAGCCGTCAGGCAAGACCAACCAAGCCTGCAGGTGAGTGGCGTCTCTTTGCGTATGGATGATGCATCTGTGGCTTGCCAAACCGGCGACGGGAAGCCGGAACTCTTCTTCGTCAATGACATGTTGGAAGAAGGTGAACACACGATAGGCCTATATGTTGAGTCGGCTAATGCCAACTGGGTGGCTGCAGATAATTTTGTCTTGCGGTATTATGGGCCATATGCTCCTCTGCAAGGTGACATCAATCACGACGGACAAGTAACCATCACAGATGTAACACTATTGGTGAACAAAATACTCAACCTTGCCGGCGACGAGGTAGACCTTTGCATAGCTGACATGAACGATGATGGATTTATTACCATCACCGATGTGACGCTGCTTGTCAATGCCATACTCAACCTCACACACTAACCTGCTGAGCATATTAACATCAAGCCGGGGATGCCATTCAGGCATCCCCGGCTTGGTTATAATCAACGAGACGTCTTTATTTCTTGAAAAGTCTCTTGTAAAGACCCTCGAAACCAGCGCAGTGGCGAGCCTCATCCTTTGCCATTTCATGAACAGTGTCGTGAGTAGCGTCCATATTGGCTTTCTTTGCATTGCGTGCGATGCGGAATTTATCCTCGCAAGCACCACGCTCGGCTGCAATGCGGGCCTCCAAGTTGCTCTTGGTGTCTCCAAGCACGTCGCCTAACAATTCAGCGAACTTGGCTGCATGCTCTGCCTCCTCGAAAGCATATCTCTTGAATGCCTCAGCAACTTCGGGATATCCTTCCCTGTCAGCCTGACGGCTCATGGCAAGATACATTCCAACCTCTCCACATTCTCCATTGAAATGGTTGAGCAGGTCTTTGATCATCTCCTCATCGGCACCTTCCTTGCGGGCGGCACCGAGTTCGTGCACGGTGGCAAACGGCTGCTCTTCGCCTTCTACTACTTCATTGAACTTTGCAGCAGGAGCTTTGCATATGGGACATCTCTCTGGTGGTTCCGGTCCTTCGTGGATGTAACCACAAACGGTACAAATAAACTTTTTCTTCATAATGCTTGATGGGTTAGGGTTAAAAATATAAGAGTCAACAAATGTAGCATGATGCATAATTCTCCACATGTGTCCACGTGGTATGATCACATTTTTCGCAAATTTAGACAACTATTTTGAATTGGACAAATTTTTATTCAAATAAATTCAAGAAAAATGTTTTTATTGGTTTTTAGTATTTGTCCTCTCAAAAAGCACAGCCATTCCATGGCATTGTCATTTTGCCAATTTGGCATTTTCAGAAACAGAGAATTTGATTTTCTTGTTCTTAGGTATTACGGGCTTTTCCCATTCTCCATTGAGGATGCGGATTGTTGTTTTCTTCCCTACGGGAGCTTCATCAACCGCTTTCTGTAGGTCCATATAATTGCCGTGCCCATCTTTTGCAACGATGAAATCATAGTGCCTGACGTATTTTTTAAGAGCTGGCACTTGCTTGGCTATTTCGTCAACAAGAAGACCGGCAACAACATGCGCTCCATAGATGTTGTAATGGGTGTTGTCTTCCCTCCCCTTGGGTATCGACGGGTTTTCTCCTGGTTTGAACCACATATGGAGCTTTTTCGACCCCTCGACCCCCAAGTTTTGTTCCAATTGGTGTGTGATGGCATTGGCGTCGATGAAAGCAACTTGCAAGGCTTCGGCCACGTTCTTGGGAGCAATACGGTAATCACCATGGGTGTCGACCAGCACCTCCCCCTCGGTTTTCTTCTCTCCCGTAAACTCTGTGTCCCTGAGTTTCTCGTCATCATCGTTCTGTGGAACCTGAGTCTGGAAATTCCTTCTCACCACGGCGTTGCACAAGATGGGGATGCCACCTTTCTCCCTGGTTTCCACTACGAACTTGGTGAGATTGGCGTCAAATGTCGTTCCCGGGTCGGTATGCCGGTCTTCCTTGGGTTTCTCATCGTTGTGCCCAAACTGTATGATGACATAGTCGCCAGGCTTGATTTTTTCAAGCACCTTGTCCCATCTTCCCTCGTCGATGAAACTCTTGGATGACCTTCCATTGACGGCATGGTTGTCAACAATGATGTCGTCAGTGAAGAATCCTTGCAACGCCATCCCCCACCCTCTTTCCGGCTTTTCATTGTCTATGGGTTTGTTGGCCATGGTGGAGTCGCCAATCATGAAGATGGTGGTCTTTTCCTTGCGAGCGGCAACGAGGACAACGGCCAACCCTGCGATGAGGAGAAATAATAGTGTGTGTTTTCTCATATTGGAAGTGTGGTTAGTGAACTGGCGCGGCTTTTTTTACCGCGCCAGCCGTAATCATTGTTTTATGGCTTTATAATCTGTAACATTTCCTCCGTGGAGACGGTTTTCTGCTCTCCTGTCTCCATGTTCTTGATGGTGACTTTTTGTTGCTCCATCTCATCCTTTCCTGTCATGGCAACAAAGCGCATGCCCTTGGCGTTGGCGTAGGACATTTGTTTTTTCATCTTCGCCTTGTCGGGATAGATTTCACAACTGATGCCTGCTGCCCTGCATTTCCCTGCAATGGGTATGCAGTAAGAAGTTTCCTCTTCTCCAAAATTGATGAACAACACCTCTGTGGCCTTCACTGCTTCCTTGGGATAAAGGTCGAGCGTGTTGAGAACATCGTAGATACGGTCGGCTCCGAAGGAAATACCCACCCCGCTGAGACCCGGCATTCCGAAGATGCCGGTGAGGTTGTCGTAGCGTCCACCTCCGGTGATGCTTCCCATCTGCACATCAAGAGCCTTAACCTCAAAGATGGCGCCGGTGTAGTAGTTGAGTCCCCTGGCTAACGTGAGGTCCAGTTCCACCTGGTTGTGGATTTCATCAAGTTTGAGCAAGTCAAGAATGGTACGCACCTCCTCAACTCCTTTCAGTCCCGTTTCCGAACCCGCTAAGAGCGTGGCGATGGTGTCGAGTTTCTCTTCGTTGGAGCCAGTCATGGCGATGATGGGCTGTATCTTTTCGATAGCGTCCTTCTTGACGCCCCGGTCCACGAGTTCGGCGTTCACACCATCTACTCCGATTTTGTCGAGTTTGTCGATAGCCGTAGTGATGTCAACAATCTTGTCGGCTTCTCCTATCACTTCTGCTATACCGGTGAGTATCTTGCGGTTATTGATTTTGATGGCCACTCTTGCGCCGAACTTGGTGAACACCTTGTCCATGATTTGCACAAGCTCCACCTCGTTGAGTAGAGAGTCGCTGCCTACGATGTCGGCATCGCATTGGTAGAATTCACGGTATCTCCCCTTGGCAGGCCTGTCGGCTCTCCACACGGGTTGTATCTGATATCGCTTGAAAGGCAGTTGGAGTTGGTCTCTATGCATCACCACGAATCTGGCGAAAGGTACGGTAAGGTCATATCTGAGTCCTTTCTCGCAGAACCTTGCAGCGAGATGTGGCAGATTGCGCTCTTTCCATTCTTCGTCGGTGACATTGCCGATGAAGTCACCAGAATTGAGCACCTTGTAGATGAGTTTGTCGCCTTCTTCGCCATATTTGCCAAGGAGGGTGTGTAGGGTCTCCAATGCGGGTGTCTCTATTTGTTGGAAGCCGTAAAGAGAGTATACTTCCCTTATGGTGTTGAATATGTAGTTGCGCTTGGCCATCTCGTTTGGCGTGAAGTCGCGAGTCCCTTTGGGTATGGATGGTTTTTGTGCCATGATGGTTGATGTGAATGTTATTTTCTGATGATGGTTTGTTCTCTGTCCGGGCCTATGGATATGATTTTGATGGGTGTGTCGAGTTGTTCTTCCAGGAATTTTACGTATGCCTTGAAATCATCCGGGAATTGATTTTCGGAAGTCATTTGTGTCATGTCGGTTTTCCATCCAGGTAGTTCCACATAGATGGGTTCCAAATTCATCTCGATGTCAAAGGGAAAATCCTCGGTCTTTTCACCGTCCTTTTTATAGGCCACACAAGCCTTGATGGTGTCGAAACCATCCAAGACGTCGCTTTTCATCATGATGAGTTGGGTGACGCCGTTGACCATGATGGCGTATCTGAGAGCCACAAGGTCGATCCATCCGCATCTGCGTTCACGACCGGTGACCGCTCCGTATTCATGTCCCAGTTGCCTGATGGTGTCGCCCGTGTCGTCAAAGAGTTCTGTGGGGAACGGTCCAGCTCCCACCCGTGTGCAATACGCTTTCATGATGCCATACACCTCTCCTATCTTGTTGGGGCCAATGCCCAGTCCAGTACATGCACCTGCACAGATGGTGTTTGAGGAAGTGACGAAGGGATAACTGCCAAAGTCTACATCCAGCATGGTGCCCTGTGCTCCTTCACATAAGATGCTCTTGCCATCCTTGAGGAGTTTGTTGATGACATGTTCGCTGTCGACGATGTGGAACTGCTTGAGATATTCAACACCCTCCATCCATTTTTCCTCCACATCCTTGATGTCATAATCGACAAATCCAAGGTTGCGGAGCATTTGTTCGTGACGAGCCTTGTGTTCGGCATACTTTTGTTCGAAGTTTTCGAAGATGTCGCCCACCCTCAATCCATTTCTTGAAACCTTGTCAGTGTAGGTGGGGCCGATGCCTTTTCCCGTGGTTCCCACCTTGCCCTTGCCTTTGGCGGCTTCAAGTGCTGCATCAAGGATGCGGTGTGTTGGCATGATGAGGTGTGCCTTTTTTGAGACATAAAGTCTGTCTTTCAAGTTGTGGCCACTTTTTTCAAGGTCCTTGGCCTCGTCCATAAAGAGGTCTGGTGCAAGCACCACGCCGTTTCCGATGATGTTGACCTTTCCTCCCTGAAAGATTCCCGACGGAATGCTTCTGAGTACGTATTTCTGCCCCTCGAACTCGAGCGTGTGTCCCGCATTAGGTCCACCTTGGAACCTTGCCACCACATCGTAATTCGGTGTGAGCACATCAACTACTTTTCCTTTGCCTTCATCGCCCCATTGCAGTCCAAGGAGCACGTCAACTTTTCCTTTGTTCATTTTTAGGATTATTATTGGTTTTGTTTGTCTTCTTCTTGTTCTTCGCCCTGTTGATTTTTGTTTGACAGGAGCTGCACACCCCATAAATGTAAAGAGAGTATCCCGTTGGGTGGAATCTCTTCATTTTAAGGTTTTGTATAGTATCGTAGACCAATGTCCCAGGCACTTCCTTGACCTTTCCGCAAATGGTGCATATTTGATGACAATGGTTGTCGTTTTGGAAATTGGCCTCATAAAGGGTTTCTTGTTGGAAATTGTGTCTGACAACAAGCCTTAATTTAATAAACAGATGTATGGCATTGTAGAGGGTTGCCCGACTCACCCTAAAGAAATCCTGCTCCATCTTGGCGCTGAGTTCCTCCAGGGTGAAATGCCCGTTCATATTGTATATGGCATCAAGTATGGCAAACCGTTCCGGGGTCTTCCTGCAATTGTTCTCCTCCAGATAGTTGGTCAGAGTGAGCCTTGCTCTCTGCAAAATATAGTCATCCATCAATGCGAGGGTGTTGCTTGCGGATTGCAAAGTTACACAAAAAGCGAATGAAAAGCAAATAATTTGAAATTAAAAAATGAAAAATCGGAAAATGAGGAACATAGAAAGAACAACTTGGTATAAAAAATAAACAACAGGAGTCAAAGGTTACCTATGATCACTTAAACCATCTTTTTTAACTTGTGTCGAAGTATTGTTATCTTTCAGATCACCTTTGAATGAAAATATCGAAGTGTTATTTTGGCATTTCACCTATTTATTCTTTACCTTTGCACAGTTGAACCAAAAGAACATTCCAGAAATTGCAATTCCTATGAAAAAGTTATTTGTTTTCATCCTACTCATAGTGCCGCTTCATATGGCAGCACAGTGGCAAAACAATGACTCCTACCAAGCCACATCCTCTCAACAACAGAAGAAAACCACAACTTACAAGGAACCGTTGGTAACCGTTGGACTCCATCACACGGGCGATTTCTATAAAAAAGCCGCCGGTGTGGGGCTCGGGTTGATAATGAACATCGGTCGCTACAAAGACGTGATGAGCTTCACAGCAGGTGTGGAGTTCATCGAGTATCTCGCTGGCGACCCAAGGCCGGAAGGAGAGGACAACGGCATTGGCGTTGTGTCTGCTGGAGGACAAGTGGTCATCCCAGTCACGGCGAGACTACATCTCTTTCCCACCAGCAAGCAGACGAAATTCTACATAGCTTGTGGTGCCGAGTATGGCATCAGGGCTCATGAGGGCGGTGTGTTCAAGCATCTATACCCCGATGACAAAGCCCTGCGTTCCAGTTCCTTTGCCATCGTTCCAATGATAGGATGGAAAAGTCGCGTTGCCGACTTCGGCGTCTATTACAAGCACTATACCAGCAAGCCTTTCTATGACTCCATCGATGGCAAGCGTAACCTGGGCGCCGAGGAAGCACGGATAGGCTATTTTCTCACCTGCTACTTCTGACGAATGAGTTGCCCTCACTTCATCGGGTGAGGAACGGCCCCAATTCGGCACTTTCCACCCCAAAAGAGTACATCAGCTTCTATTCACCCTTGAGAATTTTCCTCAGAGTGAAATAGGCTTCTTCTTGCATTCGAAAGAATGCCCAGAAAGGTCTTAATGGCATATAGCCTGGCTTCAGACGTAGGGCGAGAGGCAACCTCCTTGTCTCTATGTCTCTCCATATCCTTTTCATCTCTTTCAGCCCATAAAGACGGTCTTCAGGAGAAAGAGACCTGCGGTTATGAAAATAAAACATATAGGTGGCGATGAGGTTGATCCATCTCTCACGTTCATAGACATCGAGCAGCCTCTCTTCCACGCCGACTTTCATCATCTGTTTCCGCATGCTCTCGTTGGCTCGCAAGTAGTCGAAACGTCGCACACTGACCTGATGGGTGACCGAATCCGGGTGTTGCCTGTAATGATACACCCCAGCGCATTGCCTTACCTCCCTTGCATTAAGGTAATGGATTCTTGTGGTGTTGTCATCGCTGTATGCGTGTGAGCTGTCGTCGAATGGGAAACGTTTGTGGATTCCTGTCCTTACCATGTATAATCCATGGATGCACCATGTCAGGCTGGCCTCAAAGGCCTCTTGGCCGGAAAGCGTGGTGAAGGGAGGCATTGGATAATGTCGCACCGTACCATCTTGAAACACTTGTTCCACTTGGAACAACACGCAGTCGGTTTCAGGATGCTCGTCAAGCACCGTTGCCGCCCTTTCCACGGCATCGGCGCTGAACCAGTCGTCACTGTCAAGCATGCAGACATAATCCCCGTCGGCCATCTGCAGTGCGATGTTGCGCGCCTTGGCCTGTCCCACATTTTGTCGTAAGTGTTTCACCACAATGCGATTGTCTCTCTCTGCAGCATGGTCAAGCATGTCGGGCGTGCCATCGGTGGAGCCATCGTCCACGCAAATCACCTGAATGTCTTTCCATGTTTGTAAGAGAAGGGAGTCAAGACATTGTTGGAGGTAGTCCTGGCTGTTGTATGCCGCCACAAGAACACTAACTCGACTCATGTGAGAATCTCTTTTTTACTTTGGAAACGAGTGACTGCCACAAGGAGGTCTTCTGCCGCAAAATCAAGATGGAAGTAACCAAGCTGGCACACCCCAGGAGTATGCCAAGCCCCCAATACCACCAGGGATTTCGGATGAAGGTGACCAAATAGGCGAGAATGCCGAATGGCAGTTGCATCATCGCATATGCCCTGACACTGCACGACATCCGATACCCGTACTTGTAACGGGCGTAAAACAAGATGACTATGAAGTCGATGATGCCCACGACGGTGATGGCGATGCCGCAGCCCAACAATTCCCACTTGACAAAAGCCAAAACCACGCCTATTACGAGCAAGATGTCGTAAATGGCTTCCAACAAAAGGTAAGATATGGAATCTCCTTTCGCTAATGGCAGGTAGGAGATAGGGAGCTTGATGGCCCTGAAATACATGGCGAACATGGTGACTTGCATCATGCTGATCGCCGGTGTGAACTTACCGGAATACAACAGAGGGATGAGGATGGGCAGCATGATGGTGAAGAACACGAGCATGGGAGAGACCAGGAGGAAGGATACCTCGATTTGTCGGTTGACAACGGTGCTGGTGGTGGTTGAAAGGTTGTGGCAAGCAGAGAGCCGGGGGAAGAAGTCTGTCTCCATCGCAGAGAACACCATGCCGGCATAAACCATGGTCATCATATACCCCGCACTGTATAGTCCTACCATGTCGAGAGATGAAGTATAGTAGCTCAGGAACGAGCGTATGACAAATTCAGCACCGCTTCCAAGGATTCCTGCCACGACGAAAGCGATGCCCAGACGTACCATGCTCATCCCTTTGTTCAGACTATGCTTGTCTTTTGCGTAGGAGAAGGGAAAGATACGATAGGAATACCCGATGGTGAGTGCCATCTGGGTGAAAGCCATAAGGACGAGAGAGGGCACAATGGCTTTCTCGCCGAAATAATAGTAGAGCGGTACGGAAGTGAACAGCGCTGCAAGAACATTATAAAAAGATATGTAGGCCAGGTTTTTCAATTTCCGCATTCCCTTGAGAATGGCCATCTCGCCACCGGTGACAGCCATCATCGCCACGATGGGTGAAAGAAGGATGAAATGCAAGGTATGGTCTCCCCATCCAAACGTCCATTTGCTGAGCAAATGGCTGAGAACGATGCAGAGGAGCATGCCTGCCAAACCTGTGATGACACACCATGAGCGCACCATCCTCACCATGCGTTCCAACTCCGTCTTGTCCTCGTTGTCGTAAGCTTCTGAGATGTTTTTCACGGCACTCATGGAGATGCCGAGGTTGGTGGAATTGGCGAGCAAGTTGATTGTGGAATTGAATAGGGAAATCAATCCCATGCCGGCAGGTCCAAGAATCGTTGCAACAAGTTTGTTGCGCACTATGCCCACCAGGATGTTCACTCCTTGCACGCCACCAAACAGGCCCGTATATTTGAGGATATGCGAATAACTGTCGGTCTTCTTCGTCTTTTTCATGTGTGTTCGTAATATTAACGTTAAAATATAGGTTTTATTATGTAAATACGTTAAAAGAGTACATGAGGCAGATGTAGTGACATGACACTCAAATACGAATCGTAGTGAATAAATAATCTTTTTTCTCACATAATCGGATTTTTTCATTACCTTTGCAGTTATGAATCTAAGCGTCATAGTACCTGTATATCGTGTGGAAGACACGCTCCAACGTTGTGTGGACAGTGTGTTGTGCCAGACCTATGCCGACTACGAATTAATCTTGGTGGACGATGGCTCTCCTGACGGTTCTGGTGCGATTTGCGATGAATATGCTTCACATCATTCCCACGTGCGTGTCATCCACAAAGAAAATGGAGGCTTGTCGTCAGCCCGTAATGCCGGCATCGAAATGGCACAAGGCGAATACATTACATTCATCGACAGTGATGATTTCATTGGTGAGAACACGTTGCCCGTTCTCATGGCACGTTTGGAAGCCCATCCCGATTACGACATTCTGGAGTATCCGGTCTACTGGCATCATGGTGGCAAAGATGCCGTCGTCATGAAGTTCGGCGTGAACACCTATGATGACATGCGCGAATACTGGCTTCGTGGCAAGGCTTACAACCACTCCTACGCATGCAACAAAGTGTTTGTAAGACGCTTGTTCGACCATGTCCGTTTTGTGGAAGGGCGCAAATTCGAGGATGTACACACACTTCCCTTGTTGCTCGAATATGCCAGAAGGATTTGCACAACCGAGGAAGGCGTATATTATTACACCAGCAATCCCAACGGCATCACCAACAATCCTGGTGCTGATGGCTTGCGCGACCTTCTGGAAGCTCACGTCAACCAACTCCGTCGGCTCGGACTCACCGACCATCTCACAGAATACTACGCACATGTCCTCAACGTTCAACTGGATGCCTACTCCGCCACCCGCGACGCCCCCATCCTCCCCACCCCACCCGTTACCTCGTCTTCCATTCGCGGTTTAGGCATGGGTGTGAAGACACAAGCGAAATTACGAATGCTGCAATTAATTGGAATCAAGAACTTATGCAAACTACACCGTCTCATCCATCCGTCGAGAAGCCACCTTTGATCAGCTTCATAGTCACCTTTTACAATCTGCCCCCAACCTTGCTCAACGAGTGTTTGGATAGCATACTCTCATTGTCACTCGACAAGGAGGAGCGGGAGATTCTGCTCATCGACGACGGGTCGGAGGAGAGCCCTTTGGAGGCCATCTCCGACAAGTTGGGCGACATCCTCTATATTCGCCAAAACAACCGTGGGCTAAGTGCCGCCCGCAACTTGGGCATCGAAGCATGCAAGGGAAAATACATCCAGTTTGTAGATGGCGATGACAAGTTGAACACGTCTGTTTATGAGCATTGTCTGGACATCGTGCGTTTCAAAGATCCAGACATAGTGACGTTTCATCTTTCCAACAAGGAAGAACATGCCGTGCCCCATGAGGTGGAAGGTCCGATGGAAGGAGCTGAATATATGCGGCGCAACAACCTTCGAGCGTCTGCATGCGGCTATGTCTTCCGCAAACTCACACTTGTCAACCTGCGTTTCACTTCCGGCATCCTTCACGAGGACGAGGAATTCACCCCCCAATTGTTCCTTCGGGCAGAGAAGTTGTATTCCACGAAAGCCAAAGCCTATTTTTATCGCGACCGCGGAGGTTCCATCACACATGAGGACAACAAGAAATGGGTGCTTCAAAGACTTTCCGACACCAAGGGAGTGCTCTACCGCCTCTCAGAACGTGCCGACACCCTCCCCACGGCGGAACGTGAGGCCTTACAAAGACGCATCGACCAACTGACGATGGATTATCTCTACCTTGTGATAAAGTTGACACACAACGGTCACTTGTTGGAAAAGAGTGTGGAAGAATTGACCCAGAAAGGTCTTTTCCCACTTTCGGACAAGGATTACACTCAGAAATACAAATGGTTTCGTCGCATCAGCAGCACACGCCAGGGACGTCGTCTCTTATGCATGTTGTTGAGGTGAAATATCAATGAAGAACGATTATGCGAATCCTCTTGTTGGGTGAATACAGCAATGTGCATGCCACGCTGGCACGCGGGCTTCGGGTCTTGGGACATGATGTCACCGTGGCCTCCAATGGCGACTTTTGGAAAGACTATCCTCGTGACATCGACCTCTCACGCAAGCCAGGCAAGTGGGGAGGCATCTCCTTGATGGCACGCCTCCATCGCATCCTTCCCCATCTTCGTGGCTTTGACATCGTCCAACTCATCAACCCGGTTTTTGTGGAACTGAAAGCGGAACGTTTGTTCTCCATCTATCATCAACTGCGTCGGAACAATAGATGCATGGTGCTCGGTGGATTCGGCATGGATTGGTATTGGGTGCATACTTGTGTGAATGATAAACCCTTGCGTTACAGTGATTTCAACATTGGTCAACAGCTTCGCACCAACCCTGAAGCATTGAGCGAGCGTGCCGACTGGTTGAATACGGAAAAAGGTCGCCTCAACCAAGTCATAGCCCAAGACTGCGATGGCATCGTCACAGGTCTCTATGAGTATTGGGCTTGCTATCATCCTGTTTTCCCGCAAAAGGCGGTTTTCATACCCTTCCCCATAGAGGTTCCCAAGTCAATCCAGATGGACGAAAGCGAAAAGTTAAGAGTGTTCATCGGCATCAATGAGTCGCGAAATGCCTACAAGGGAACAGATTTGATGCTTTCCGCCGCAAAGGAGGTTCTACAAAGGCATCCCGACATGATGGAGTTACGAGTGGCTCGGTCGGTGCCGTTCGAGCAATACCAAAAGATGATGGACGGCTCCGATGCGATCCTTGACCAACTCTATAGCTACACCCCTTCCATGAATCCTCTTCTTGCCATGTCAAAAGGCATCATCTGCATTGGTGGAGGCGAACCGGAGAATTACGAAATCCTATCTGAGCGGGAGCTGCGCCCCATCGTCAACGTCGGCCCCGACCGTGGCAGTGTGGTGACAGCATTGGAGCATCTCGTCACCCATCCCGAGGAGGTGCGTAAGCTGCGGCGCGACAGCATCACCTATGTTCGTCGGCATCATGAGTTTGTCTCCGTTGCAAAAAGATATGAGGACTTCTATAAAGTATTGGTCAAGGGATAGAGGATTGAAGATTGCTTTTTCAACAATGCGTTCACACAACTGATGCTCTGTGACAAGTCATTTCACTCTGATAACGGAAAAGGGGAAAGACACAAGTCTTTCCCCTTCTTGTAATGTTGAAAAAACGATTTAAGCCTCTGTGGGTACGGTAGCTTCGGAATCTGCGGATTCAGCTTCAGCCTTAGCTTTTGCAGCAGCGATGGCAGCCTTCTTCTCGGCTACTTTCTTTGCCACATTCTCATTGTAAGCCTTCTCAGCCTTCAGTTCTTTCTCATAAGCTTCCTTCTTGGCCTTGGCGGTGTCGTTCCTTACCTTGTCGTCGCCTTTCACTTTGGCGTCCTTCCAAGAATCGAAACGCTTCTGTGCCTCTGCCTCGTCGAATGCGCCCTTTTTCACACCTACCCTGAGGTGTTTCATCATGTACACGCCTTCGTGGCGAAGGATGTTGCGCACAGTGTCTGTTGGCTGGGCGCCAACCTCAACCCAATAAAGTGCACGGTCGAAATTCAAATCCACTGTTGCAGGATTGGTGTTCGGGTTGTAAGTACCAATCTTCTCAGTAAATCTACCATCACGTGGTGCTCTCGCGTCGGCGATTACGATTCTATAAAAGGCATAGCCTTTGCGACCGCCGCGCTGCAATCTGATTTTTGTTGCCATTGATAAAAATGTTTAGTTGGTTTGAATAATACTACTATCTCGTAATAGCGGCTGCAAAGGTACGAAAAAAACATGAATTCTTTTCTGCTCATTTGCATTTGAACGACCGATTAACAAAGATTAACTACTTCAAGTGGCCAAATCGTCCTTTCGATAGCTCACATTCTCTGTAATCTTTTCACTTGATAACAAGTAGATGGGAAAAGCATGGCTGGTCAGGCTTTAGTCGTTTATTCGGATGGTTCTTCTTCATCCTCCCACCATGGTGGACCATACATGTCAGGTTCAGAAGGGGTATCTCCGATGGATACTTCGCAAAGATCACCATAAACTTCAAATGACAAAACTTTTGTCACTGGCTGTGAATAAATCCTTTTTCCCATTGTTGCTTGATGAATTGAATAATGTTTCAAAATTACTGCTTTTTCCATTTTCATCCAAATCAATTAACAACATTTTGATTTTCCACCCCCAACAATTAAAATACCTTAAATCTTGCTTCATATTAATATAATCATTTAACTTTGTAAATATATAAGTGACATGGCAACACATTTTAGAATGAGTCTCAAGTGCATTGCTGAAAAGGTTACCTTGAAAGAACTCTCATCATTAACAACCAAAGTGATATGAACACCAAATTACCTCAACCGAATTTGATTAAAGTGGCGCAGCTGCTTTACACCAGTAAACGATATAAGAAACGGATAGAGAAGCATCAATTACAACAGTTGTTTTGGGAGTGTACACTACGTTGCAACCTGCATTGCATCCACTGCGGAAGTGATTGTCGTACAATCGCAGAGAAACAGGACATGCCGTTCGAAGACTTTCTGCCTGTTCTCGAGGAGGTGCGTTCAGTGATGAATCCCAATGAAATCCTTGTGGTGACTACGGGTGGGGAACCCCTTGTCAGGAAAGACATCGTGGAATGCGGAAAGAAAATCCGTGAACTTGGTTTCCACTGGGGGATGGTGAGCAATGGGATGATGCTCGACGAGAAGATGTGCGACCGTCTTATGGAAGCCGGGTTGGAAACCATAGGCATCAGCTTGGATGGATTCGAAGAGGCTCACAATTGGCTGCGTGGCAGCAAGAATAGTTTTGCCATGGCAGAGAGAGCCATCAAGTGTCTGGTGGGGAAAAAAATGGTATGGGATGTCATCACTTGTGTGAATCAAAAGACTATCGGTTATTTGGACGAATTCAAACAATATCTCATTGACTTGGGGGTGAAACAATGGCGTATTTTCACGATTGCTCCCATGGGGCGCGCAGCTGAGCATCCTGAGTTGCAACTAAGCGACCAACAGTTCCGAGAGGTGATGGAGTTCATCGTTGCTGTGCGCAAGGAGAAATCAATTCGCTTGAGCTATGGTTGTGAGGGATTCCTTGGCGATTATGAATGGCGTGTACGCAGCTATCCCTTTTTTTGCCAGGCAGGTATCAATGTAGCCACCATCCTTGCCGATGGATCCATTTCGGGTTGCTTGAGCATCCGCAGCCAATACAACCAGGGGAACATTTACAAGGATCGCTTCACTGAAGTATGGGAAAACAAGTTCCAGGCATATCGTAACCATGAATGGATGCACACCGGCCCGTGTTCAGACTGTGACGCATGGGAATTCTGCCTGGGGAACGGTATGCACCTACGCGATGACAACGGAAACCTGTTGCTTTGTCACTATAAATGAATGTGCAGTTTTTTCATTGTTAATTAATTAAAACTTTCCCAATGGATTGTACTATACGTCTTTTTGTTTTGGCTTCCGTCCCCTTTTCTTGGGTTCAGTTTTGGGTTTGGATAACAGTTTC
>CADADN010000038.1 GCA_902786665.1 uncultured Prevotellaceae bacterium
CAACTCCTATGACTTCGACACCGACGGCGTGCACGGCGTGAACATCGCTCCTCCGAGCGACGGCAGCACCTACACCATCCAAGGTGTGAAGGTGGAGGGAGAACTCAAGCCCGGCATCTACATCCGCAACGGAAAGAAATTTGTGGTCAAGTAAATTGAAAATTGAATTTTTGGAGCAGCGAGAGCAAAGTCAAGCTTTCTTGAACTCTGCCGAGTCGCGACAAAAATCAGCGAAGCTAAAACTGTAGATTGAAAATCAATTGACCATCGCCTAAAATGATTCTGGAGGCTCTAGTTTTTCTAGGGCCTCCAGTCTTTCTAGAGCCTCCAGTCTTTCTCAGGTCTCCTTGGTAGTCCTGACTACAGAAACGCCATGGCCCCTTCAAAAAAAGTCTTGAATAGCGGCTCTTTTCTCTTTTTTTTCTTAATTTTGCATCCTATTAGAGTTGCCTGCACATATGGCGCGTCTCTACAATAAAAAATTTTGAAAGAATCAACAACTATCATTATCACACTCATGAAACAAAAAAAGTTACTCTTGCTCAGCCTCATACTCCTGTTGGGGGTATCAAGCATCAGTGCCAAGGAGGCGTACGTCCTCTTCTTTCCCCGTGAAAACAGTCTCAACTTCTTGTATGACGACGACAAGAGCGCATGGGTCAGCGCTGGCTACACCCCCTACAGCCTCAACACCGGCGACAACACCCCTTCATGGTCGGCTCTCCGTGACAAAGTGAAGGCTATAAGATTCTACCCTTCTTTCGCCGACTACAAACCCACCTCGTGCCACCAGTGGGCATATCAGATGACCAACCTCACCCAAATCTGGGACATCGAAAGGCTTAACACTTCGAATGTGACCGATATGGGAATGATGTTCTGTGGATGCAGGAACCTCGTTAGCGTCGATGTGAGCGGATTCAACACCTCCAATGTCACCTCTATGAAATCCATGTTCGAGGATTGTGTCAAACTCACCTCACTCGCCGTGGGCAACTGGGACACCTCCAAGGTCACCGAGTTCCAAGGGATTTTCTATGGGTGCTCGAATGTCGCTAGTCTGGATGTGAGCAAATGGAACACCTCGAAAGCCACCTCCATGCGATATATGTTCTACAAATGTTCATCGCTCACCTTCCTCGACGTACGCAGTTGGAACACGTCGCTCGTCACTACTTTCTACTATATGTTCTCTGATTGCAGCAGCCTGAAAACCATCTATGGCCTCAACTCATCTTCAGGCAAAAACCCGTATTTCACGATGTCAAACAATGTGACCACGGTGGAGAAAATGTTCAGGAATTGCTCCTCGCTGGAACAACTGTGGCTCAAGGGTTTCGAATTCTCCAGCATGACAGCCACAAGCGAGATGCTGAAGAACTGCACTTCCTTGAAGGAACTTTATATTTCCGATGCCATGATCGACTATGCCAATGGAGATGTATGCATGGGAGTGGGGACCACCTCCAACCCTTGCTATTTGTCGTACAGCAAAAACAAACATCCTTATTTCGGCGTCGTATCGTCTGAATACGTGGTATGGAAGAATGGATATTTCATCAGTCGGAACATCGTGCCCTACGTGACGTTTTACAATGACAGGCTCTCGTTCTTTTGGGATGATGAAAGCACCTTGAGGCCAGGTTCGGTGTATGAGCTCAACACCGAGTCCTACTTGCCACAGTGGCTTTACCATGACACAGAAGTGAAATCGGTCTACTTCAACGCCAGCTTTGCCAATGCAAGGCCAACAACCTGCCGTGCGTGGTTCTCTGGGATGAGCAACCTGACATCCATCGAAGGCCTCCAGAACATCAACACAACGAAGGTGACCAGCATGAGACACATGTTCAACGGCTGTTCAAGCCTGAAAACCCTGGACCTCAACAGGAGATTTTTCAGCACCGACAATGTCACCACCATGGAATACATGTTCTCTGGATGTTCCAACCTGGAGACCCTCGACATCTCCAACTTCAACACGGCCAACGTCACCGACATGGACCACATGTTCTATGGTTGCTCCAAACTGTCCAACGCCAAATTCCCCACCTTCAACACCGACAAGGTGGTGTATATGACATCCATGTTCCAAAATTGCTCCAGCCTCACCAACCTCGACGTGTCCAATTTCAACACGGAGAAAGCGGTGGCTCATATGAACAACATGTTCAGCGGGTGTTCCAAACTCACCAGCCTCGACCTGGGCAGCTTCACCATCTATTCAAGAACAAGCACCCAGGGAATGCTTTCGGGGTGCTCCGCCTTGAAGACGCTCACCGTACCCGCCACCGCTGACTACCTGAATGAAGAGGCCTGCACCGGCGTGGGCACTAAGTCCAACCCTTGCAAACTCGTCTACCCCTCGGGATTCACGCCCGTGAAGCAAGCCACTGGAAGCGGATGGTACCAATGGAAGGGAGGATATTTCAAGGAAGACAAACAGTACGAGCAGGGTGATGTCAACCACGACGGCTTCATCACGGTGGTCGATGCATCACTTGCCACCGACTATGTGATGGGAAACAATCCGCCGAATTTCTTCATCGAGAACGCAGACATGAACAATGACAATTCAGTGACCGTCACCGATGTCTCGAAAATCGTCAGCATTGTGCTCGGCAACTAACGTCCCGCATAGCTCTTGCACGGCTCCGGCACTGTATGTGTGCAGGGTGTTGCCTTAAAGGCCTTAAGGGCTTTAGGGGCCTTAAGGTCTTTAGAGTCTTTAGGGTCTTTAAGGTCTTTAGGGCCTTTATGGCGTTTTTCATTTTTCAATCTTCATTATTGGGCATTTTTTTTTGCTTTTCACTCTTTTCTTTGTACCTTTGCACCGAATAGCCACCTTTGCCAAGGTGGCGTCGATAGAAATGTATATCATCAGTTAATTCAGGAACCCATTCACTTATGACCAGAAAGTTGTTGGCTCTCTTGTTGGTTGCCCTGCTCGTCGTAGCCGTCATTTTCATCGGACGAGGAGGGTCGCACGACATCGACCGGGGCCACATCCTCCCTGCAGACACTGTCACCACGAAGACTGCCAAGCCCGTGGTGAGAATCTTTATGGAGAATTCCGGCAGCATGAACGGATACGTCACCACCAACTCGCAATTCAAGAACGCCCTCGGACACCTCATCACCAAGGCCGACGGCTTCTATGCCGGGACGCGTCTCGACTTCATCAACCAGGACATCCATCACACGGCGATGTGCGACGACCTCGACAACTTCGTCCTGCGACTCAACCCGCAGTCCATGCAGGTGGGAAACACCGGTTCGACCGACATCAACAAGATTTTCAAGATGATTCTCGACCACACCAGCAAGGACACCGTCTCCGTGCTCGTGAGCGACTGCATGTATGACGTCGACAATGTAGGTTCGTTGCTCTCCGCAGCAGCCAACAGCACCACCGGCACTTTCATGAAGGCCATAAGGAAGGCGAAAGATGCCAAGAAGGAGTTTGCTGCCATCATCATGCAGTGCATGTCGGAGTTCAGCGGCAACTACTACGAGGGAGGGACGGCCATACCTTGCGACACCCAGAGACCCTATTACGTCATCGTCATGGGCAACCTTGAACAGGTGATGGACTTCAACCGGCATATGGAACTGGAAGACACGCCCACGGGTCTCCCCGGGATGACACACAAATACATGCTCTCCTCGGAATCCACGTGGATGCTCGACCCCGCTACGGCACGCATCAACTCAAGCACCTTCACCAACGCCTTGCGCATACAAGCGCAGCACGACGGACTCAACGTGAGGAAACTCACGGTGGACAAGGAGCAGCCGAATCTCAACTTTGCCTTCGGACTCGGCATCGAACAACTCTTCGCCGACCGCTCCTACCTCCTTGACAAGGACAACTACGACATTCAACCCTCGCAATACAAAATCACCGACGTCAACGACAACGCCAAATTTACTGAATGTGACTACTTCAAGCACCCCATCACCATCCAGGTGGTGGCTCTGGGACAGCAGTTCGCACCACAACTCACCATACGCTTGAAGAACGTCATCCCGGCCTGGGTGAAAGAGTGCAGTTATAACGAGAGGATTGGCGCACTGCCGCCTTCCAACAAGTCGTATGCCCTCTATGAGATGGTGGAAGGCATTTACAGCGCCTTCTACAACAACAAGGAAGACGACAGCCGCGACATCTTCAAGCTGGACGTCCGTTTCGACGCATACGAGTAAAAAAAGCAAACACAACCAACAACAATGGATATCATCAGTGAGATTCTTGAACTCTTCGGGGCGGCATACCTCGGCGATTTCTCCAAGTACATGTTCCAGTCGGGAGCTTACAGCCCCGTCTTCTATGTCATGCTGCTACTACCCATCATCGTGGCATTCGTCTATTACATCGTCCTTGACCACATCCTGCTGGCCAATGTGAAGAAATGGCTAACCATAGGGACCACCACAAGTGCTGTGGCTGCATTGGTGGGCGTCTTCATCGCCAACACGAAAATCAACAGCTTCACCTTCGCCCAGAGCATCCCGGATACCGGGGTGGGGTCGGCAAACTTCCTCTCTTTCGGGTTCATCGTCTTCGCCTACAGCGCATTATTCTTCTTCCTCGCCTCGCTCATCCTCAAGTCGTTCAGCAGCAGGTCGAGAAACATTCCTTTCTAACATAGAACAGGGAGAAGGCGAGAAAACCATAACCCTGGAAATCATACATCCATCATGAGCAAACTTTATATCTTTGGCATCGGAGGAACGGGAGCAAGAGTGATGCGTTCGCTCACCATGCTGCTTGCCGCCGGAGTCGAACTGGGCGGGAACATCGACACCATCGTGCCTGTCATCATCGACCCCGACACCAGCAACGGTGACCTCACACGCACTGTCTCGCTGATGAACCTCTACCGCAAGATTCGACAGCATCTCAGTTTCGACAACAGACCCGAGAAAAGGGGATATTTCCATATCGACATCGACGATATGAACACCAACTTCAGGCTGCACCTCAACAATGTGGCCAATATGAAGTTCGCCGACTATATCGCATATAACAGGTTCACCAACCAGGGACAGGCCGACAGCAACCAGGCGCTCCTCAGCCTCCTCTTCTCTGACAAGAACCTCGCCTGTCCGCTCGACGTAGGATTCAAGGGGAATCCCAACATGGGAAGCATCGTGCTCAACGACCCCAAGAACACTGAGGCCATGATACAACTGCTCCAGCATTTCCAGTCCGACGACCAGCTGTTCATCGTCAGCAGCATCTTCGGAGGGACGGGAGCCGCCGGATTCCCGCTGTTGCAGAAAACATTCCGTGAGGCGGAAAGACTCAACCTGCCCAACTCCTCGGCCATCGCCAACGCCGCCATAGGTGCCGTCACCGTGCTGCCCTATTTCGGACTGAAGGAGAACAAGGAGAGCGAAATCAACATGGAGACCTTCATCTCAAAGACCAAGGCCGCCTTGAAATACTACATCGGCAACCTCGATGTGGACAATCTCTATTACATCTGCGATGCCATCAAGAACAGATATGACAACGTGGAGGGTGCCACCGACCAGCGCAACAAGGCGCATTTCGTGGAACTCGCCGCCGCTTTGTCCATCGTAGACTTCGCCAACTCTCACGTGGAGCACAACCGAATACAAACCAGCACGGCATACAAGGAGTTCGCCATCAGGGCCGACCAAAACCCCATCACGCTCAACGACCTATGCTCAGCCACCTTCGGCTCCGTGGGAAAGGAGATGATGAGTTTCTATCTCTTCTCGCGATTCATGATGGAGCATTTCCACCAGACACGCGAATACGCCTGGGCGAAGACCTCGCAGATGAAGGGCGCCAGCTTCAACGACGCCTTCTTCTCAGACATCAAGCAGTTTGCCGACGCATACAAGAACCAATGGCTCAAGGAACTCTCCGACAACCAGCGTAGCTTCCAACCCTTCGACCTCTTCGCCAACACCGACGACGTCTTCGACACCATCATGCGCATCGAACCCAAGAAAACCTCCATGCTCGGAAGGCTCCTTGGGAAGAACCTCAACGGATATCCTGCCATCGACACCGAAATCTCAGACGTGTCGATGAAGAAACTGAAGGGACTGGACACCTACAACTTCTTCATCACCGTGCACGAGACGGCCATCAACAACGTCATCAAGAAGAAGTACAACATTTAGATAAGGCACAAATCGAACCGTAACAAGAAATAACAGCACACCACATATATGTCTTACGTATTCAGATTCCACAAGGGGAGCGAAACCATCGAAGGGTGGCAGGAGACAGGGCAGATAGGCACCAAGGATGTCGAGGCCATCGACGACCCCAACGGAGCAAAGGCTTCGCTGCCCATCACATCAATACCAACACCTTTTGCTGGTTTCGAACTGGCAAAGACGGCTTTCGCCTACTGTGCCGAGGCTGGGGTGAAAGGCTCGTCCATCTACCACAAACTGGCGGCCAATGCACTCGACGTGCTGGAAATCTTCTTCGGATTCAGGACCAAGTACGCTCGACTGTTCCAAATCGTCGTGTGGGACAAGGCCAACGACTTGCAGAGACTCGCCGCCGACGGCGTGCCGGAGCATGCCGCCGTGGCTGCCACACTCCAACTCTTCCTCTCGCAGGATGGAAGGAGCTTCAACTTCTCCCGCATGCAGTTCATCTACATGCTCAACTACATCGGGGAGGGAGCACAAGGACAAATCAACATCGTCGGCGGCACATCGCCAACGTCGGTTTGCATGGCATCGGCCAACGACCTGTCATATGTCAGCGACGTCTATCTGAGCAACTACCACCTCGCATTCCATCCCGACGATGACGGCACCTACCGCTCGCTCGTAGGAAGGGACAGGGAGTTCCGGGAGTTTGTCTATCTCCTCGCCAAGCAGCCTGAGTTCAACGCACTGTATACCGAGTTCCATGCCTATGTCGACGCCTGCTTCAGGGCCGACAACGACACGGAGTTCAAAAACAGGCTAAATGCCATGCAGCCGGGTATGTATGGCTCACTCTACCAACCCCTTCTCGCCGGCAGTTCGCAGATGATGCTGCCGGGCGACATACCGCTGATGTGCCTCGGGGGAGACCGCATAGACACCGACAGCGACTTCCGCATCCTCTCCGAGAGAAGCGACAGCCGACTGCCCCTGGTGCTGCCGGCGGAGCCTTATTTCGAGCCGGAGATGCGCTACACCACGTCCTTGTGGAACGCACACCTCATGGCACCGCTTTTCGACAAAAGGCCGATGGAGGAGCGCACGCTGCCTTTCGACTCCACGCAATACCCATACCTCACCACCGACGACATCTTCGAACCCTATCTCATCAAGACGGTGTTCCCCATCAACGAGGCGGCCTTCTTCACCAACTTCTTCAGAGGAAACAACCGCACGGCGGACGAATGCCAGTATCTCCTGCCGCTCAAGCCGGAGGTGATGAAATACTTGTCGGTGAAAACTCTCACCGGCTATGCAGGCAACACCTCCAAACCGGTGTTCCAACTCAACGACATGCCCGACGGACGAATACAGGCCGTCATCAACATTCCCGTGCAGAAAGGACGATTTGTCACCCTGCACCGTGAATATACGGCGGCACAGGTGGACCCCGACCCCGACCGCCTCATCTGGCCCATCATGGAGTGTAGGTTCGACCTCTTCCTCTTCCCTTCCTACCATGTCGACGACCCGACACTGGAGAAGCCTCAGCGCATCTACCTCGTCGACGAGGACACGGCAGGATACAAGAAGGAGCAGTTCCAATATTCCGTTTCGGCATACAAGGGCAATGATGCCGAACCTCTCAGGCACACCCTCGTCGACCGGGCCGACAAGAGAAGGCAGTTCCTCACGTCAAAGTATTTCTGCCTCAACGAGGAGTTCGACTACATCGTGGTGTCCAACACCATCGCAAGCGGAATACTCGTGCCGCTCTACAAGAATGTGAGGCAGGGTGGAAAGGTCTTCGACTTCGCCATCGACTTCGGCACCACCAACACCCACGTGGAATACAAGACCGACACCGACCCGGAGCCACAACCGCTCACCATCACACCCGACGAGGTGCAGGTGCTCTCGCTCAACTCCACTTCGCAGAAAGCGGTGGAGATGATCGACCAGGAAGGACTGGAGTCGTTCTTCGGAGGACCGGCGCAGTCGTTCATGCAGGAGTTCGTTCCCGTCACCGTGGGACAAGGCGAAATCGCCCGTTTCCCCATGCGCACCAACCTCTGCTACCGTGCAGGGCACAGCGTGGAGGGAAGGGAAATCTTCCCGCTGGCCGACTACAACATAGGGTTCCATTACGAGAAGGAGGACACCTACGACTACAACGAGACAAGGCCCGACCTGAAATGGGACAGCAGCAGAGGCAACAACCTCCTCGTGGAGGCCTATTTCGAGGAAATTCTCATGCTTATACGCAACAAGGTGCTGCTCTCGGGGGGCTTCCTCAACCGCACGAGCATCACATGGTTCTATCCCGTCTGCATGCAACCCTACCAGATTGCCAACCTGGAGAATTCGTGGAACAAACTGTGCCAGAAACTCATCGCGCCGCAGGGCTATCGCCTGCAGAAGGTGGCGGAGTCGCTCGCACCCTATTATTATTACACCAAGAAGGAGGATGTGGATGCCGAAAGCAGGCCGGTGGTGTCCATGGACATCGGAGGCGGAACCACCGACTTCGTAGTATATCATACCGGCAACACGGCGGCGCTCATCTCCTCCGTGCGTTTCGCCGGAAACAACATCTACGGCGACTTCCTTGGAAGGGGAACGGAATACAACGGCTTCGTCAAGGCCTTCGCCCCAGACTTCGACATGAAACTCAGGGACATCAGCGGCGTGAGCGACGTCTATGCCAAGTCGAAACGCAACAGCGCGGAGTTCATCTCCTTCCTCTACTCCCTCGACAGCAACCCGCGCATGGAGGGTAGGGGAGTGTCCTTCTCCGAAGAGTTGAGGGCAAGACAGGACCTCAGGGTCGTGCTGCTCCTCTTCTACGCCGCCGAGGTGTATTATGCTGCCAAACTCCTGGAGATGCGGAATCTGAAGACACCGGCATACATCACCGTCAGTGGCACGGCATCCAAGGTGCTCGGACTCATAGGGAGCATCGACGCACTGCAGACGCTCGCCACGCACATCTTCAACGACGTGCTGGGCGACGACGGGAAGGTGGAACTCAAACTGGTGGACAACCCGAAGGAAATCACTTGCAAGGGCGGACTGAACATGAAGCCGCGTTATGTGGTGGACGACGTGGAGGAAATCACCAAGTTCAGGACGGGCTCCGAAACCCTCGACCAACTCAATGTGCCACGCTACAAGGATGTCACCGCCCAGGTGAGGACAGAGGTGCTCGACAGCTACACGAAATTCGTCGATTACTTCTTCGCGCTCAACAAGAAATACAGTTTCGCCAAATACCTCGGCGTCTCCAACGAGAGGGAGTTCGCCAAGTTCCGCACCGTCCTCACCGAGAAGGCGGAGCAGGACTTCAACAAGGCCATCGAGGCTCGCAACGACAGCATGACGGAGGAGGAGAATCCCGAACTGAAGGACTCGCTCTTCTTCATCCCGCTCACCGGCGGACTCTGCCGTCTCGCTCTCTATATCGCAGAAAACCCGGCATAGGGCGGCTCTTGGAACCTATAGTTTCTCTATGGCTTATAGTGTTCCTATATCTCCGTTCTCAGTAGGCGACGGCTTTGCCGTCGCCAGAAACCATTAAACAAACCACCTATGGAAGTAGTGATATCGCTTTTTCTTTTCGCATTGGCCATCGGCTATGTGGAGTACAGGTTCAGGGCCATCCGTCGCGACACCGACAAGGAACAGTCGGGGGCTTTCGATTTCTTCGCCACCAAGGAGGAACTGAAAAAGGCGGTGAAGGAGTTGAAGGAACAGGCTGACGCCGACCGCTTGGCCGCCGACGAACGGATGGAGTCCATCGAGCAGAAGGCGTTCTATGCCGCTGAAGAGAAGAAAAAGGAGGAGGTGAAGAAACAGCAGGCGCCAGTAGAGGACCCGGACCCTTCCGTGGTGTATTTCAAATGGCCGGCCGACGACGGCACTTTCGTAGATGCTCAGCGTCAGCGTTTCCAGACGGAGGACACCTATTATATGTTCCGTCTCGATGACTCGCGCACCAAGGCGGAGTTCACCTTCGTCACCATGAGCGAGACGCAGCTCAGCAAGGCCAACAACAGTTCGAAGAAATACATCGAAAGGGCTTGCTCTTTCGTCAACGCCAAATCCACCAAATACTCCTGCACGCCGGGCAAAGCCCATCTCGACCGCGGACGATGGGTGGTGGACCTAAAGGCGAGAATAGAATATAAGTAAATTGAAAATTGAAGATTGAATAAAAATTGAAAATTGAAGATTGAAAATTGAAAATTAGGTGCGCACAGCCTTTTGCACACGATAATCTTCAATTTTCAATCTTTTAATTTTATCATTTTTCAATCTTTGAGCTCACTTTAAAAAGTCCTGTTTGTGCAAATAGCGGTGCTAATTATCCCCTCCCCTCAAGGGGAGGGGCAGGGGTGGGGTCTGTAACTTGTTGTTTACAAGACTAATCCACCCCAACCCCACCCCTGCGATGGGAGGGGAGATGTGCTCCGTCTTTTGCACACGAAAATTTTCAATTTTCAAAGTTGCGATTAAGCGAGAGCAGACCAAGCTTGCTTGGAGTCTGCCGAGTGTGAGCAACTTCGACCGAAGGCCAATTTTCAATTTTCAATTTTCAATTTTAATCACACAAGGTGTGAAATGATGCTCTCACGGTCGCCGGGGAGCATGTCGATGACGGGTATCTCTATCATCGTGTAGCAGCCGGGTTGCTGGCGCAGGGAGGCGCGTGCCACGTTGACGAGGACCTGTGCGGTGAGAGCGGGGTTGTTGATGCTCATGGTGAACTCCATGCGCTGGTTTTGTGTCTGTCCGCTCACGCCTTTGCGCACCAGGTGCACGCCGTGGCCCATGTCCTTCACTTCATCCACCGACTCCACTGCGAAGACGTGTGTCTCGTCGTTGGAGAAATAGGGGTCTGCCTTGATGGCGGCGGTCACCTCTTCCAACGAAGCTCCTTCTTCCAGTTCCACATACACCATGCGGCGATGCAGTCCCTCGCCTTTGGGGATGGTCATGGAGAGGGCGTCTTTCACACCGGCCTTCGAACGCACGCACACGGAGTGGCCCATCGACATGCCGGGACCGAAATTGGTGTAGGAGAGGCCTTTGGGGGCGAGGCTCTGCATCAACGTACGCACGATGCTGTCGCTTCCCGGGTCCCAACCGGCGGCGATGATGGAAACGGTGTTCGTAGATTTGTTGATGGGGGTCAGCGAGGCACGGTAGTCGAGGATGCTGGTGTGGATGTCGAAACTGTCGACGGTGTTGATGCCCAAGGGGAGGATTTTCTTCGCATATTCCTCACAACTACGCGTGGGGGTGGCGAGGATGGCCACGTCCACATCTTTTAATTCTGTGATGTCTTTCACCACCTCGTAGGGAGCCAGCTCCGATGGTTTGTTGGCACTGCCGTTGCGACGGACGATGCCGGCAATCTCAAAGTCGGGTGCGGCCTCCAAGGCCTGGATGGTGAATTTGCCGATGTTGCCATAGCCCACAACGGCTGCTCTGATTTTCTTCATATTGCAAAAATTATAAAAATGATACGATTTTCCGTTGAAAATATGTCTCTTGTCGCACTTTTCGTATTTCAGCTTGCAAAATTACATATTTTCAAGGAAAAACATAACAAAATGATAATTTTTTTGCGGAGTTAACGAAGTTAATGAAGTTTTCGCTTCGCTTGAAGTTAGAGACAATAGTCTGATGGGATGAAGAAGTTGTCGCTTCGCCACTTCCAATCATTCGTGCAAAACAAAGAATGTGTTGTAACTTACTTCCCCTCTAAAATTAGAGGGGTCAGGGGGGCGTTGACAAACCACAACACCCTATCATCCACACTTCATCCTCGGGGGACATTTATGATCTTTTGGGCGGGCACAAGCCCCGCCCCTACGACTTTCGGGGTCTTTTTGAGAATAACAAATCGGGCGGAAATTGCAATTTTTTGCAAGTTTCCGCCCGATTTGTTGCTTGTTTCACTATTTATATATATCTATTCAACAGTAAGATATAAAAGAAATGATTCACTTGATACCTCATACTTTTGTGTGTATATAGCATTAGGAATAAGATGGAAAAAATAACAAGACAAGTGAAAAGAAATGTACCCAAAAATCCTTTTCTCAAAAAAACGCCCCCAAAAGATGGTGTTTTGAAAAATATTCCCCATTTTTCTGGTCGCATTGCTCGATGGATGTGCTCTTGGCATAGGGCACCATCGTTCGGGTGTGCACTACATCATGGAATAGCGTCACACGATGCTTTGTCGAATGGCTATCGGGAAAGTTTTAATTAATAATTTTGTCTGTAATCGCCGAAAATCGGAAGAGTTTTCGTAATTTTGCCGTCGTAAACAGTAAAAAGTAATATTATGCCAGAGATTAGTAGATTCTACGGAATTATCATCTATATGTACATTGATGACCATAATCCACCGCATTTCCATGTGTGGTATGATGACTATGAGGCAGAAATCACGATTAAGGACGGCATAGTAACGGGTTCTCTGCCCCGCCGTGCCCTGCGACTTGTTTATGAATGGCTCGACCAGCACCGCGACGAACTGATGGAGAACTGGGAGCGACTGTCGAACTACGAAGCCGCTAAGAAGATAGAACCACTGAAATAAGCGAGAGTAGAGTAAGTTTACTAGCTATACCGAGAAACAGTGTCTGAATGAAATTCAACCGTTAATGTAATAAGGAGGACAAGAATATGATGACGAAAAATCCATTGCTCAAAATTGTTTTAGCCGAGTACGTAAGCGGCTATACCCTGCGACTTACGTTCAATACAGGTGAAGTGCGGTTAGTGGACTTTACTCCACTGATGCAGAAAGGTATCTGCCGTAAGTTACAAGACCTTGAATACTTCAAGTCATTTCGCCTCGACCCATTCACAGTCGACTGGAACGACGAAATCGGATTCGCTCCAAGATATTTGTATGAAAGAGGGATAGGCAGCGAAAATTTTGTAAATCAATAATTGAAATTATGGACAACGAAGTATTGAAATCTATTGTTAAACAATTATGTGACAACAAGGCTGTTTTAGATGTGAATTTCGCTTAGAGCAGTAAACTGTCTCAATGCACTATAGCTATGGGCTTATAGGTTTGATAAATCTGCAAGCCCATATTTTTTGCACTTTACAATCAGAAATATGGTTAAAAACTTTACGATTATAAAAAGTACTATTGTCCTTAACTTCTCTAACTTCTTTAACTCCTTTAACTTCTTTAACTTCGCTAACTTCAAAAAAATCCGCAGGCTGTCAAGCCTGCGGATTTTTGCAAAAAAGTCTTCTCTTATTCAGCCCTGAAATGCTCCAGGTCGTCAGCTTTCAGGTTCTTGATGTAGGCGTGATGCCCTCTGCATTCGGCTTCTGCGTGGCGCACATACACGTTGGCGCTCTTGGCGAAGAGTTCCGGGGCGCGTGTGGCGTCGTCGAGGATGAGGAGCGACATGATGATGTCGGCGGTCATCTCGTAGAGGCGGCGTGCCACGAAGTCGGTCTTCTCTTGGTTGTTCTCTTCCTTCACTTCGCCGAGCACCTCCTCATAGAGGGTGACCATTTCTGCCACGCGTGCTTTCAGCGCCTTCAGGTCGTCGGCCACTTCGCTTTCAAGCATCTCTTGGATGATGGAGAGGTAGGTGCCGTTGGTGATGTAGCGCAGGGCTGCCACCACTTGGAGCTGTGTCGTTCCCTCGTAGATGGAGAAGATGCGGGCGTCGCGGTAGAGGCGCTGGCACTTGTACTCCATGATGAAGCCGGAACCTCCGTGGATGGAGATGGCGTCGTAGGCGTTCTGGTTGGCGTATTCTGAGTTCATACCTTTTGCCAGCGGTGTGAAGGCGTCGGCAAAACGGGTGTATTTCTTCATTTCCTGGCGCTCTTCAGGCGTGAGGCTCTTCGTCTCGCGCTGGATGTCCTCCAGGGCTTTGTACAAGTCCACATAACGGGCGGTTTGGTAGAGCAACGAGCGGCCGGCGTCCAACTTCGCCTTCATCCTTGAAAGCATGTCGTAGACGGCGGGGAAGTTGATGATTTTCTGGCTGAACTGCTGACGCTCGCGGGCGTATTTCAGACCTTCGTTGAGCGCTTCCTGCTCCACGCCGACGCTCTGTGCGGCGATGCCCAGGCGGGCGCCGTTCATCAGGGCCATCACATACTTGATGAGTCCCATGCGGGTGCTGCCGCAGAGTTCGGCCTTGGCGTTCTTGTAGGTCAACTCGCAGGTGGGTGAACCATGGATGCCGAGTTTGTGCTCGATGTGGCGCACATCGACGCCGCCGTTGCGCTTGTCGTAGATGAACATGGAGAGGCCGCGACCGTCGTGGGTGCCTTCCTCGGAGCGGGCGAGCACCAGGTGGATGTCGCTGTCGCCGTTGGTGATGAAGCGTTTCACACCGTTCAGGCGCCAGCAGTTCTCCTTCTCGTCGAAGGTGGCTTTCAGCATCACGCGCTGCAGGTCGCTGCCGGCATCGGGCTCGGTGAGGTCCATCGACATCGTCTCTCCAGCACATATGCGGGGGATGTATTTCTGGCGCTGCTCCTCGGAACCAAACTCATACAAGGTGTCGATGCACGACTGGAGGCTCCAGATGTTCTGGAATCCGGCGTCGGCGGCTGAAATCACCTCGTTGAGCATGGAGAAGACGACGTTGGGAAGGTTCAGGCCGCCGTAGCGACGGGGCATCGACACACCGTGAAGGCCGGCCTTGCGTGTGGCGTCGATGTTCTCGAAGGTTTTCGAGGCATAGATCATGCGTCCGTTCTCCAGGTGCGGCCCTTCGAGGTCCACGCTCTCGGAGTTAGGCTCGAGGATGTTGCCAGCCACGTCGCCGGTGATGTCGAGGATGCGCTTGTAGTTCTCTATGGCGTCCTCGTAGTCCACGGGGGCGTCGGGATATTCTTTGGCATCGGCATAGCCGCGTTCTTTCAGGTCAACGATGCGCTTCATCAGTGGGTGGTCCAAGTGGAACGCAATCTCGGGGTGGTCACTATAATAGTTTGCCATTGTTCTTATTTGTTTTCTTGATTTTTCTTATAAAGTCTTCCTCCCCATCTTGCACCAAAAACAGCTCCGCATATGCAAGCGCAGAAAGACACCAAGGCGCCTAACTCGGCATTCCCGCTACGATAGACATAATAGCTGGCGGCGAGTAGTGCGATGGTGGCAATGATGAGAAGGATGTCCAGGACTTTCATATTATTTGCTGTTCTGCTTGTAGTATTTGATCAACTTCGGCACGACCTCCTCCACGGTTCCGGTGATGACATAGTCGGCAATCTTGTTGATGGGAGCGTCGGGGTCGCTGTTCACGGAGATGATGATGCCAGAGTCTTGCATGCCGGCGATGTGCTGGATTTGTCCGCTGATGCCGCAGGCGATGTAGACCTTGGGATGCACGGTGACGCCAGTCTGTCCGATTTGGCGGTCATGGTCGCAGAATCCGGCGTCGACGGCGGCGCGGCTGGCGCCCACCTCGGCGTGCAGCACCTTGGCCAAGTCGAAGAGCATGTCGAATCCTTCCTTGCTGCCCATGCCATAGCCGCCGGCCACGACGATCTGGGCACCCTTGAGGTTGTGCTTGGCGGCCTCCACGTGGTGGTCGAGCACTTTCACCACGAATGCCTCTGCGGAGACATACTTGCCCACTTCGGGATAGGCCACTTCCTTGCGGCACTCACCCTCATAGACTGCTTTCTGCATCACGCCGGAGCGCACGGTGGCCATCTGTGGACGGTGGTCGGGGTTGACGATGGTCGCCACGATGTTGCCCCCGAAGGCGGGACGAATCTGGTAGAGCAGGTTCTTGTAGACTGTGCCACTCTTCTTGTCCTCATAGTCGCCGATTTCCAGTTCGGTGCAGTCGGCGGTGAGGCCGCTGGTGAGCGACGACGACACGCGTGGACCGAGGTCGCGGCCGATGACGGTGGCGCCCATCAGGCAAATCTGCGGCTTTTCCTCCTTGAAGAGGTTGACGAGGATGTCGGTGTGCGGTGCGGAGGTGTAGGGGAAGAGTCCCTCGCCGTCGAAGACGTAGAGTTTGTCCACACCATAGGGCAGGATTTGGTCTTCCACCTTGCCCTTGATGCCCGTGCCGATGACGACGGCTTGCAATTCCACACCCAGTTCGTTGGCCAGCTTGCGGCCTTTGGTCAGCAGTTCCTGTGACACTTCTTGCACTTGTGTGCCTTCTATCTCGCAATATACAAATACGGCCTCACCCCCGGCCCCTCTCCCAGAGGAGAGGGGAGTGGTTACTCCTGAATTCTGCGCATTTGGTTGTGCATTCATTATTCTGTTTGTTTGTTATTTTTATTTTTTCTTATTCTTCTTCTTGTTGATACAATTTATCCTTGACGATTTGGATAACGCCTTTGATGTCGGCACTTATCTCCTCGTTACTGAAACGAACAACATGAAAGCCTTTTCCCTCCATATAGTCGGTGCGTATGTTGTCTATTTCTTGTTGTTGAGGAGAGTCATGGTATCCCCCATCCACTTCGATGATAAGTCTTGCTGGGAGGCATGCGAAATCTGCAATGTAATGTCCTATGGCGTGTTGGCGTCTGAACCGATATCCCTGGATGTTGTCTCGAAGGGCATTCCAAAGCACTTTCTCGCTTTCTGTCATCCCTTGCCTGTTGCTTCTTGCATATTTTTTCAACAGGTCATAGATTTCAGGAGATGCCGTTTCATACCCTCGTTTCACCATGATCAGTCTCACATTTTGGTAAGTGCCAATAGTTTCAAGTATGCATTGCATACCACTCCCCTCTCCCTCGGAGAGGGGTTGGGGGTGAGGCTTTTATCCTATGATTTTCTCGTTCAACAATTCTTTCACCAAGCCCTCCACGTCGGCGTCGCTGCCGGTGAGGGTCTTGCTCTCCTTGGCTTGGAAGACGATGTTCTTCACCGTCTTCACCTTCGTGGGCGAACCGGCGAGGCCGCACTGGTTGGCGTCGCCTTCCACGTCGGCCACCGACCACTGGTTCAGTGTCAGGTAGTCGCGCTCTTCATAGAGTTTCGCCATGCGCTCGTCGAGGTCGGCGGGACGCTCCATGGGGCAGGTGGCATATTTGTATTTCATCACCATCTTGGCGTTGCAGGGGCGGCAGGGAGCGGCGCTGCCGTTCACCGTGACCACCACGGGGAGCGGGGCGACGACGGTCTCCACGCCACCGTCGATATGACGACGGATGGTGGCCTTGCCGTCTTCGATTTTCAATATCTCCTCGGCGTAGGTCACTTGGTTGAGACCTAATTTCTGGGCAACTTGCGGACCCACCTGTGCGGTGTCGCCGTCGATGGCCTGTCGACCGCCGATGACGATGTCCACCTTGCCGATTTTCTTGATGGCGGTGGCGAGGGCGTAGGAGGTGGCCAACGTGTCGGCGGCTGCGAAGAGGCGGTCGGTGAGCAACCAACCGGTGTCGGCGCCGCGGTAAAGGCCTTGGCGAATGATTTCACCAGCACGTGGAGGACCCATCGTGAGCACGCCTACGGTGGTGCCGGGATGTTGCTCTTTCAGGCGGAGCGCTTGCTCCAGGGCGTTCAAGTCGTCGGGATTGAAAATGGCGGGAAGGGCGGCGCGGTTGACGGTGCCTTCGGCGGTCATGGCGTCCTTGCCCACGTTTCGGGTGTCGGGTACTTGCTTGGCAAGTACTACAATGTTCAAACTCATAAAAAATAATAAAATGTTGAAAAAGTGTAATTTGACCGCAAAAGTACTCATTTTCCATCGTGTGGCAAAGAAAATAAGTGTAAAAGTGCGCCTTTAAGACTAAAACTTGCACATTTTACCATAATTTGTGCAATTTGTATTGGGAATCCTAAAACCTCCTGTCCTCTCTTGCAAGTTTTAGGAGCAAGCAGGAGGTTTTAGGAGAGGAGCAAGTAGGGGGGGTAGGAGATGAGCAAGGGGGAGGCCTGCTCACACATTCCCCAGATAGACGCTCTCCATCCCTTCCTCAAGTGCGACCTCCCGTGCTTGGTGAAGTGTTTTCACCGGTGTGGGCGGCACATGGCTCATCCGGTGATGGGGGAAGAAGCGGCTGAAGTGGAGTGGGGCGCCGGCGAGGTCGTGCTCCACCAACCAGCGGCACATGGCCCTGACCATCTCCATGTCGTCGTTCACGCCGGGGATGACGAGGTTGGTGATTTCCAACCATACGCCAGCGTCGCGCATGGCGAGGATGGTGTCGAGCACGGGTTGCAGGTGTGCGCCGCAATTTTTCTGGTAGACGTCGTCGGAGAAAGCCTTGATATCGATGTTGGCGGCGTCGAGGAAGGGCAGGAAATCGCGGAGGGGTTCCTGGCGCACATAGCCGGCACTCACAAGGATGTTCCACAGTCCCTGCTCACGGGCGAGGCGGGCGGTGTCGGTGATATATTCCAAATAGGTGAGGGGCTCGGTGTAGGTGTAGGCGATGCCCGGGCAATGGTGCTCCTGGCAGAGGCGCACCACCTCGTCCGGAGGCAGTGCCACCCGTCTCACGTCATCGGGTCTCACCTGCGAGATGTCGTGGTTTTGGCAGTTGAGGCATCTCAGGTTGCATCCCGTGCACGCGATGGAGAGGCACCGGGTGCCGGGATGGAATTGGTTGAGGGGTTTCTTCTCTATGGGGCCGATGGCGATGGCGCAGGGGAGGCCATAGACATCGCTCACCAGGCGGCCGCCGGCGTTGCGCCTGCTGCGGCAGCGTCCACGCTTGCCCTCTGTCAACCGGCAGTGGTGGGGACAGAGCAGGCATTCCACCACGCCGTCGCCCTGCTGCGAGTAATAACGGCATTCACGTCCTGTCATATCTCGGGAGTTTTTTAGGAGTTAAAGGGGAGTTAAAGGGGAGTTAAAAAGGAGTTAAAAAGGAGTTAAAGGGACGTATGTTCACTTCGTTGGGGAGTTTTTTGGAGTTAAAGGGACGAATTTGGAATGGCGGGCGGAGCCCGCATAAGTAATCGCTATTCTGTTGCGTAAGTAATTTACAGCGATCGCTTTAAGGGAGCGATACCTTGATGAACGAGCACCGAGTAGGTGCGGTTGAGCCTCCTCCCGATGTCGGGAGGGGGACGGGTGGAGGGTAGGTACACGGGCGGACACAAGATCCGCCCCTACAGGCCAAGGAGGGGCGGAGTGGTTGTGACCATCAGAACACAATCGCTTCATAGACATACAACTCGGCATCGCGCCAACCGTTCCAACCCAGGCCGGCCTTGTCCTGGGAGCAATGCCCCACAAACTCCTCCTTTGTCCAGTTCACCTCGTCGGCCACCTGGGGTAGGAAGGTGCCGCTGCGGTAGCCTTTCCTGATGTAGATGCCATGGCGGTGGAGTTGGAACTCATCGAGGCTGTGGATGCGGCGCATGGGAGTGAGCACCGATATTTCTATCTCGATGTCTGAGAGCTCGTCTTTGCGCAGACTTCGGAAACGAGGGTCTTCGAACGCGGCGCCACGCGCCATTTCGTGCACCACCTCATATAATGGTGTGTCTTGCGTGAAAGTGCCTATGCAGCCGCGCAGACTGCCGTGTTTCATCAAGGAGACGAAGGCACCGCAGTGACGGCGGAGGGTGGGAGTGAGGTTGCGCGGGGTGTAGGTGGTGCTGTCGAAGGCCGTGCGTATGCTGCCAAGGGCTATTTCCTTGAGCGTGGCTTTCTCTGCATCGGTGAGGATGAATGTGGTGGTGTCTTCAGGAGCGGCGTTCTCGGCTTGGTCTTGACTGCCTTTGACTGCAGGGTGGTGAATGGCGAAGGCGTGGTAGCCCACCACGCGGCTGTGGTCGTGGCTGGGGGCGTCGCCTGAGTTCTGGTAGAGCAGGTGCTGGATGTCGTGCTGTTTGTCAAGCATGAGCATCAGCGTGATGATGGCTTGTTCGCCGCAAGCGCTGGTGGCGAGGTTGCGTTTCTTGCTCCGGGCGTTGCTGTCGAGTGTGGCGAGCAGTTGTGCCACGTCGCCGCTCTCGATGGCCTGGCGCGTCTTGCCGTCCACCTCCTTGGCGTCGTCGTAGGAGGGATAGTGGGAGAAGTCGCTGCTGATGATGAAGAGGTTGTCGCTGTTGAAGTAGGGTCGGAGAGCGTCGGCCATCCGTCTAAGGTGACTGTAGTCGTTGGTGTTGACGATGACGGGGACGATGGGCGGCACGTGTCCCAGTCGGCGTTGCAGGAAAGGCAGTTGCACCTCGAGGCAGTGTTCGCGGTCGTGGGCCTCGGCGCGGTAGAAGAAGACGCTGTCTGCGGCGATGAGGCGTTTGCCGGCCTCGCGGTCCACCGGCACTTGTCCGAGAGGTGTGCTGTAGAAGTCGTTTTCGGTGTTCACCGACGCTCCTTCGAGCCATTCGTAGTGGCTGGGACCGATGAGGAACACGCGCTTGTAGGTGTGTGAGGGGTCGAGGAGGGCGTAGGCCGCTGCCGCCACATTGCCGGAGAAATAGTATCCGGCGTGTGGGACGATGAGCGCGGCGATGTCGTTGCGTGCGGGTGTGCCGGTGTGGCGTGCGAGGAGGCTGTCCACGTCGTGGGTCAGCCGCTTGGGGTCGCTGTCGTAGAAGCTGCCAGCTTGTGTGGCGGGGCGCACCTTGGGATGGTGTCGCGGTGGGTCGGTGGTGTTGATGGGTATCATGGTGGTCAACAGGGTTAGCAGGGTGATGAATATGGGTTTCATTTTAAGGACACACCTTATTTCATTATATGTTTTTTCCCGTTTTTGATGACTATGCCCTTGGTGGATGGTGTGGCTTTCGCTCCTCCGAGGGTATAGGCATCTTCACCGCCCCTTTGGTTTGTGAAAGGTGTTTCCACACGGGCGGGGTCGGTGATGAAGTTCTTGAGAGAGAAGAGGGCGCTGCATGGCTTGCCGTTGTCGTTGCTCCACAGGCCGGCGTAATACCAGTTGGTGGTCACATTGGTGCTGGTGCCCCATTCGTTGGCTTCCAACCACCACCAGTAGAGGCCGTTCACGTTGTCGTAGCGGTTGAGCAGGGTGATGAGGTCGTCGGTGAAAGCCTTCTGTCCGGCTTGGGAGATATCATAGCTCACCGTCCCTTGTCCCCAGCGGTAGTAGAAGCCGGTCTCCACGATTTGGATTTTCTTCGTGGGGAAGTCGTTGGTCAGCGAGTTGAGCACGCTTTCCAGCACCGACAGGTTGCCATGGAAGTAGGGGTAGTAGCTCAGGCCGATGATGTCGTAGTCCACGCCGTAGCTTTTGAGCGTGTTGTAAAGGGTCTTCGCGCCCCACCCGTTGTTGCTCAGTTCGGTGTGGAGGACGATTTTGGCATCGGGGCACACCAGGCGGCAGGCCTCTGCGCTGCGCTTCAGGTAAAGGGCGAAGTTGGCCATCGTGCCTGTGATGTTGCCGGTGGTCACGCTCTTGCCGTCGGCGTAGCATTTGCCCGTGGGCCACAATTCGCCCACCGTCACCTCGTTGCCTATCTGTATGTCGTCGGGTTCGGCACCGGCGTTCTTCAGTGCGGTGAGGGTCTCCACGGTGTAGTCGTAGAGGTAGTTGGCCAATGTGGCAGGGTCGTTGGAGTTCCATGAGGAGGGGGTGGAGTGCTGCCCGGGGTCGGTCCACGTGTCGGAGTAGTGGAAGTCGAGAAGGAAGTGGAGGCCGGCATCCTTGATTTGCTTGCCAAGGGCCTTCACGTATTCAAGGTCTTGGCACACGCCTTCTCCCTTGTGGGTGCTGCTGGCTTTTGAGGGGTCGACGAACAGGCGCACACGCATGGAGTTGAGTCCTTGCGCCTTGAGGTAGGCGAGGAAGGCCGGGGCGTCGGCCAACCTGTTGCCGTCGGCGTCCATGTAGGTCTTTCCAGCTTCGTAATATTTGGTGAGCATCGAGATGTCGCCGCCCACCACCTTTTGGTAGTCGGTGGCCGTCACCTTGCTTGACACGATGCAGAGGAATGATAGGAGAAAGATGTGGATTCGTCTCATTTCGATAGTTTTTGGATTAGGTGAATATTCGATTCTTGTCGATAAATGTGCAAATATGTACTTTTTCTGATTATTCTTGTTTTTTACGAATGCATGTAAAGGAGTTGCATGGTGCCTCAGGATGGCTATCGATTGATGACCTTCCCGGTCTTGTCTATTTTCAAGGGTTCCCATTCTTCATCCGTCACTTCGGCTACACCATTGAAGAAAGGTTCGGCGTGTTCCCATTGGCAAAGAATGGCCAATTTCCCGGTCTTGTCGACAAATCCCCATTTCCCATCCTCATCCATAACAGCAGCCAAGCCTTCGCTGAAATCTTGTACAAAATTCCATTGGCATGGAATGGCCAACGTCCCTGTCTTGTCGATGAAACCTTGTTTGCTGTCATCATCTTGAACAGCGGCCAAGCCCTCACGGAAATTTTGTAAATCTTTCCATTGGCATGGAATGACCACCGTCCCAGTCTTGTCGATGAATCCATATTTCTTTTTTTCGTCCTCGACTTTGGCCAAACCCTCAATGAAAGATTCTGCATAATGCCATTTGCATGGGATGACCACCGTCCCTGTCTTGTTGATGAAACCATATTTCTCATTATCTTCTTTGACCAAGGCTAAACCTTCCTGGAAACTCTCGGCTTCATCCCATTTGCAGGGACTCACCATTTGCCCTGTCTTGTCAATGAATCCGTATTTCCAGTCGTCATTCCGAACAAGTGCCACACCTGTGTCTTTATTGAAAGGTCGAATGTCGTTCCAGACAAAGGGAGTGACGGTCTTTCCGTTCTTGTCAATGATTCCGTATTTCTCATTGTCATCTTGGACTATGGCAACATCGTCATCATCGAAACTGACAAATGTGTTCAACGTGCATGGAAGAATCATCTTTCCACTCTTGTCGACGAGACCCCATTTCTCATTCTCGTCTCTGACCACGGCTATGCCATCCTCGTTGAAATAGCCAAGGTTGAGTTTGTTGCATGGGATGACCACCTTTCCTGTCTTGTCGATAAGCCCCAAGTGGCCGTCGCCATCTTGAACCCGTGCCAAGTCAGTACCATAGAAAGGCGAAATGTAATGCCATTCAAAGGGGATGACCACCTTGCCTGTCTTGTCGATGACACCGTATTTGCCGTTGTCATCTTGTACAGAGGCATAACCTTCGTCATCGAACCTGGCAAGACTCTTCAATTTGCAGGGAACGACCATCTTTCCTGTCTTGTTGATGAACCCCCATTTCTTTTGGGCATCCTGTACTTGTGCCACACCTTCGGAAAAGAGCCAGGCGTCTTCCCATTGGCATGGGATGGCAAGTTTGCCTCCTTCATCGATGTAACCATATTTACCATTGTCATCCAAGACATAAGCCAGTCCCTCGGAAAAAGGCGACTGGTATTCCCATTGCGCAAAACTGCTGACGGGAGCCAGCAAAGACATGATGGTGAAAAATAGTTTGACTTGTTTCATAGCCTTCTTTTTTAACAGTTGTCGTCATATCCGATGAACCTGCTTTCCTAAGTTTTAAGGACCAGGTGCCAAGGATATGGCAAAGTTATGCAAAAAACGATAAAGAGACAAATTTTCCTGCTTTTTTCTGCTTTGGAGGTGATGTTTCGCGTTGCTCGGAATGTTTAGGGCGTTCATCCAGTTACTAAGCATGATAGGAGTGACCATAGACGGCAGGGAACTACCCTGCCGCCCCACAATGGGCGCAATGCTGCGTACAAGGAGGCGACGGGAAGGGAGGCAACGACCATCGACGCCACGAGCGTCACCGACCTCGTCACCTACTTGTGGCGCTGCGTCGTCTCCGCCTGCAAGCGCGACGGCATAGCGTTTGACATGAGCCTCATAGACTTCGCCGAAAGCCTCGACCCCGACTACATCACCAAGTGGACGGAATCGCTGATGGCGGAAAGCAAGTTTGAGGATGGAAAAATTGAGGAAGATGTTTGAGTAGGAAAGTTAATGGATGAGTGGTTTTGTACCATTATATTCCCCGTTATCCATAGCTTTTTTAACTTTGCGATATTTCGTCACACATGACAAGAGGAAAACTATGATTAGGCACACACCACCCCATCCGGCATAATCAGTGAAACCGAGTATGATGGTTAAGATTATCAGAATAACCTCCAATAAATAGATGTATCTTGTTCTAACCCTTTTCATAAATTCTTGGAATGTTTTGACATCGCAAATATAAAGAAATCTTTCCATAATTGCAAATTTTTGGAAGAAAAAAGATGACAAAGGACGCAAAATTTAAAATGATTATCCGCAAATATCCGTATGACAATCATTATCTTGTTGTTCCATTTCCCCGAAGTCGTTGGGGCGAGTCTTGTGCCCGCCCGAAAATCCTTATTTTCAATGTGGGTGGGTTCAAAGTCTATGCTTGTCTCTTGTTTTCTTGGGAAATGTCTACGGAGTTGTGGAGTTTGGGAGTTTCATGCGTCTTTGACGCATTCTCCTTTACCTCCAATCAAGCAATGGTGGTTTTGTCTATGAAACCACAAGGGAGTATGAGGAGTTTCATGCGCCTTGGCGCATCCTCCCTTCCTCCGAGACTCCGTAGACCTGTTAATCCATAGCAGGACGAATATCATCCCATTCATACGGATGATTATCGGAAACCGAGGTTGTCACCTTTGCCAAAAAGATTATTATGCCGTACTCCTCGAATATAGTGCCCTTGCCATTTGGGCACGTCAATATGGGGTCCATACTCATACGAGACTTTTGAAACTGTTCCGGGCACCAGTCCCTGGGACAAGGTGGCGGGGAAAATCCAATCCATAGGCAAACAGAGGGCTAATTGGCAAAAACAACTCGAAAACCTTCTGGCCAGCACCCCCGACATGCCCGTGCACGGTTCGCTGGGTCTGTCCTCCTTATGCGGCTTTACCGTTGCGCCCCGTTCTTTCCTGCCATTTGATAGAAACCCCTCCCATTTCCGCTATATCCCTTGTGAAAGGCATGCAAAACATGAAATTAACAAATCTTATCCCCCTTTTCTTGGGTGGACGGAATTATTGTCGTATTTTTGTCGGTGAGAAATGATAGACAGCCACACCATAGACCGCATCATGGACGCCGCCAACATCGTTGACGTCGTCTCGGAATTTGTCACGCTGAAGAAGAGCGGGATGAATTACAAGGGCTTGTGCCCCTTCCACGATGACCGCACGCCATCGTTCTCCGTCTCTCCCTCCCGTGGCATTTACAAGTGCTTCTCTTGTGGAAAGGCAGGCAACGCCGCCAATTTCATCATGGAGCACGAGCAGATGACTTATCCGGAGGCGCTGAAATGGCTGGCCAGGAAATACAACATAGAGGTGGAGGAGCGCGAACTCACACCCGAGGAGAAAAAACAGGAGAGCGAGCGGGAGAGCATCCTCATCGTCAACGAGTGGGCGGCTGGCTATTTCACAGACATCCTGCGTGACGACCCCGACGGACAGGCCATAGGAATGGCCTATTTCCACTCCAGGGGATTCCGCGACGACATCATCAACAAGTTCCGGCTGGGGTTCGCCACCAGTCGGCGTGACGCCATGCTCTCCATGGCAAGGAAAAAAGGATATGACGACAACTACCTCGTGGCCAGCGGACTTTGTGTGCGACGCGATGACGGAAGCCTCTACGACCGCTTTGCCGGAAGGGTCATCTTCCCTTGGATAGGTGTCAGCGGCAAGGTGACCGCCTTCGGTGGGCGCCTGCTCGACTCCCGCACGAAGGGTGTGGCGCAAAAATATGTCAACTCACCCGACTCCGTGGTCTATCACAAGGACCATGAACTGTATGGCATATACCAAGCCAAGAAGGCCATCTCCAAGGAAGACTGCGTCTACATGGTGGAGGGATACACCGACGTCGTCTCTATGCACCAATGCGGCATAGAGAACGTGGTGGCCAACTCTGGCACCGCCCTCAGCGTCTATCAGATCAGGCTCCTCCATCGCTTCACGCAAAATGTCGTATTGCTCTACGACGGCGACGAGGCCGGCATACACGCCGCACTCAGGGGCACCGACATGATGCTGGCCGAAGGAATGAACATCAAGGTGCTGCTGCTGCCCGACGGAGAGGACCCCGACAGCTTCGCAAGGAAACACACCGCAGAGGACTTCCGACAATACATCGTCAGTCACCAGACCGACTTCATAGAGTTCAAGACGCAGGTGATGCTCAAGGGGGTCACAGACCCCGTCAAGCGCTCCGAGGCCATCTCAAGCATCGTCAAGAGCATCTCACAGGTGAAAGACACCATCACAAGGGCCACCTACATCAAGGACTGCGCCATGAGAATCGGCATCGCCGAACGGACGCTCATCGAACAGATGAACAAGTTCATACGCAGCGACCGCGAGGAGAAAGTGAGACAGCAGGAGCGCGAGGAGGCCAGAAAGGAGCGGCAAGGGGGCGTCGTGCAACAGATAGGGCCTCCTCCCCAAAGCCAGATGACAAGGCAGTTGGAGGAATTCATCGTGCAGATGGTCGTGCGGCATGGGGCGGAAACACCCTTCCACGACGTGGAGGGGGCCGACGGCGAGAAGTTCGACCTCTCCGTGGCGGAGTTCATCTATTACGACTTGACGGCCGATGACATACGGCTGGAGAATGCCGTCTGCCAAAACATCGTCGACGAGGCGGTGGCCTTGGTGCAAGAGGGAAAGACCAACCTCCTGGAACATTTCACCAAGCATCCTGACCCGGAGGTGAGCAATATGGCGTCAAAACTGGGTGAGGACGACTACAAACTCTCGGAAAGCTTGAAACTGAAGTTGGAGGAAGAGCGGCTCCGCGCGCAGGTGGAGCACATCTTGCTCGACTATAGGATGAACATGGTGCTAATCCGTGGGGATGCCTTGAGGAAGAAAATGCTTGTCGCCACCACCGATGAAGAGCGCAAGGAAGTGATGGAGGAGACCAAGCGGTTGCAGGACATGAGAAGCGAAATAGCGAAAAGGACCGGGAAAAGCATCATCACGTAACATCATCTGACTTTACAACAAGAAACATATATGGAATACATCTTTATCATCATCGGTTTGGCAGCCATGGCATACTTCGTCCTTGGCAAAAAGGTGGGGAATGGCTCTGCTGCCAAGGATGTCAGCCTCGCAGGGATGAAGCTGGCACCGGATGCCAGGGCCAAACTGTTGGAGAAATGGGCCGACGAGGCTCTCCGAGAACTCAACTGCCAGGTGCAGTGGGTGGACGACGAGGGCGTGCGTGTGGCTCAATACGACTACCAGAACGGGCATTTCAGACTCCATCTTGACAAGTCGTCGCCTTATGTGAGAATGTCATACCTCTTCTGCTTCACATCCCCACTCGACAATATAGAAATCGCCAGGGTCGTGGCCAACAAATGCAACATCAACTCCGACAATGCCAGGGTGGTTTACAGCATCAACGAGGAGAAACACGAGGTCGACATGCACATCATCTCAGGTCTGCTCCTCCATCCCGATACAGCCCGAAACACACTCGCAGAAGCGATGGCGGCTACATTCAGCTGGCAGAACGCTCTCGTGAGGAAATTCGCCGAAATGGAGGATGAGAAGGCGAGGACGGGCGACGCTGACAGCGAACTCTCCGTCGCTAACAGGAAAAGGGAACTGTTTCTCATCAGGCAGCAAGAGATGAGGATGCAAGGCAATGACATCCAAGGCTTCCGCTCCGTCAACGGACTGGGCGTCACTTTGCAAATGCTGCTCGACAAGGCCCTGGGGCTGACCGATACACACCCTACACGCCTGGAGGTGTATAGCAACGTCGTGGAGGTGCTCAAAGACGAGCAGAACATCCTCGGATACCACCTTGACGACTTGGCAAAGGAACTCAGGGGCGACGACTCGCACAAATATGCCACGGCGATGATGTGGACATACCTGCCTGCCGCACCAAAGGTGGAGCGCACCATCACCTTCGCACTCAACGATGAAGGCTCCGACGGCAATACCTCGTGGTTCAGGGTGAACGCCATGCTCGTTCCCTTGTCCATATCACCCGCGCAGCCTTACAACCAAAGAAACGACACCCTCGCCTGCTCCGTACTCATGGCATGCGACAACGTGTCGAGACAGCAGCTCATCGACGAGAGCAACTACATGTGGAAGGAAGCCGTGCAGAAAGTGAAAAACGGGGAGGAGGACGCGCTCACGCAAGAGCAAGCGCTCATTGCAGCCTGCACCGACATGAGGACGGCGCAAATGCTTTATCAAGGCAAGAAACTATTCCTCGCCAAACGCTTCCTCGAGGCGCTTCCTTTCTTTGAGAACGCCTACCGCATGATGCTGCCCGACTTCGACAAGATGAAAGGACGGCAGAAGGAAACGTTCTATGAGGTGGTCTATCACATCGGATTCTGCTATTGCGACCTCAAGCAATACGACAGGGCTTTGGGATATCTGGACATGCTTGCGGGGCTCCACCGCATCACATACACCACGGAACAGGTGAACGCCATGGTCAATTCCGGAGACTTCCGTTCCATGGGGACCATCGACCAATTGGTTGCTTCCATCAACGACAGCCTCGACCTGGAGGAGGGGGAGAAACCTGCCGAACATATCCAGGCCTTCCTCGCATTCCTCAATAGGAGAAAGGCTTTCATCTTGGTTGACAAGGGAAGGCTGGAGGAGGCAAAGGCATTGCTCAACAAGATGCTGGAGGACCCGCTGTCTGCAGACTATGCCATCAACGAACTCGCCTACATTCAGAAATTGGAGAAAAACAAAGCCTGACACATGGACTCACGCAACTGGTTCACCTTGATTGTTTACCTCGTGCAGGCCGTCCTGGCGGTCTCCACCGCCATCGTCGTGCTGAGAGGTAACAGACAACCGGTGAAAACCATGGCGTGGCTGCTCGTCCTCGGCTTCCTCCCCATCGTGGGGGTGGTGCTCTTCTTCTTCTTCGGAAGGGACGTCAGAAAAGAGAAATACATCAACAAGCACAGCCTCGACATGCTGGAAAGGCAGGTCATGTCGCTGCAGGCCGAAAAGGGGGCCGTCGTGCTCAGGGAGCCTCACGCCGAACTCATCAGACTGTTTGAAAACCAGAACATGGCACTGCCTTTGGGCGGCAACCATGTGGATGTGTATACAGATGGCTATGAGTTCTTCCCCGCATTGCTCAAAGCCATCAAGGAGGCCAGGGAGCATGTTCACCTCGTCACATACATCTTCGATGACGACGCCTTGGGGCAGTTGGTCGTCGACGCGCTCATCGACAAGGTCAAGGAAGGGGTGGCGGTGAGGGTCATCTACGACGATGTGGGTTGCTGGAAGGTGAAGGACAAGTTCTTCAAGCATATGCGCAAAAACGGCATAGAGGTGTTCCCCTTCTTGCCTGTCCATTTCCCTTCCATGACATCGAAAGTCAATTATCGTAATCACCGAAAGATATGCGTTGTAGATGGCACGGTGGGATTCATAGGAGGGATGAACATCGCCTTGAGATATGTGAAAGGGGGTGAGCAACCTTGGAGAGACACCCACATGCGCGTCGAGGGAAAGGCGGTGTATGGACTGCAGACGGCATTTCTCACCGATTGGTATTTCGTCACGCAAAAACATGTCACAGGGGATGAGTTCTATCCTGACATCGAGCCGCGGAGGGATGGATGCCTCATGCAAATCGTCACCAGCGACCCGACAACGCAATGGCCAGAACTCATGCAGGGGTATGTGCGCATACTCTTGGAGGCAAGGCGGTATGTCTATATCGAGACTCCCTATTTCCTGCCCACCGAACCGGTGTCGTTCGCTCTTAGCACGTGTGCCCTCGCAGGGGTCGACGTGAGGGTCATCATTCCCAAGAAGGGTGACTCAAAGATGGTGCAATTGGCGAGTCGCTCGTTCATCGAGGACATGCTTGCGGCGGGCGTGAAATTCTACCTCTATGAGTCGGGCTTCAACCACTCCAAACTGATGATATGCGATGACAACCTCTGCACCTGTGGGTCGTGCAATGTGGACTTCAGGAGTTTCGAGAACAATTTCGAGGCCAACGCGTTCATCTACGACACCGATACCGTCGCAGCTGTCAAGCAGGTGTTTCTCAACGACTTGGAGCATTGTCAAGCCCTTGATGCAGAAAGGTTCCTGCGTAGACCTTTCCATGTCAAGCTTTGGGAGTCCGTCCTAAGGCTTTTCTCACCACTGCTCTAAGCAACATCCGAAATACTCCTACCACTCCGATTCCTCCGACCACTCCGGTCACTCCGATTATTCCATCCCCTCCACGCTCCCTGCCCCCATAGGTCAATTTTCAATTTTCAATTTTCAATCTTCAATTTTCAATTTTCAATCTTCAATTCTTCCTTTCATCTTCTCTCACGCCTGTTTCATACCGCAAACCGGCACCTTTCGGCAGCTATTGCCGCCTTTGTTTGAAATTCCTCCCTTCCAGATGTATCTTTGTATCAGAATGACAAACAAATTATTAACTTAAAATTTACCAATATGAAAAGGAATATGATTCATTTGTTCACAACATTGTTTGTGATGTGTGTGTGCAACAGTGTTTACGCCCAGGACGTGGAAGGTCGGTACACAGAGACGGAGGCGGTGAAAAAACTCCAGAATGTTGTGGGGCGGTTGATTGAAGAGGAAGGAAAGAAGGAAAAGGATGAATTCTCTTCTCCTGACCAAAACGTCGTGTCATGCTGGGAAAAAGGCTTGCAGGAGGTCGAGAAGGAATATGGTGCCATTAGCAATGAGATGTTCGACTGCTACAGCTATGCAGGAAATGAATTGTTTGACGCCTCACTTCATATCTCATACAAGTCACAATTAGGATACTCATGCTATTTGAAGGCTTTGGACATCAGCAAGAAATTGTATGGAAAAGACAGTGCGATTGTTGGACATGGCTACTGCAGGATGGTGTATGCCTGTGGACCACTTTCTGAAGACGCCGAGCAATACGCCGACTCCGCACTTGTCATACTAAAGAACTATTATGACGAGCAGTCGCCTGATGTCGCAAGGGTCTACTGGGCATTAGGATATTCTTATCCCCTGAACAATGATGATGTATATCGTGTCGCTGCACAGTTTATGATGAATACGGGTAGTGAGTATTTTGACGAAAGCTTTTATGAGGAGATTATCTCCAATTGTGAAAAGTCTAATGAAAATTTCAAGAAAGCTTACGACATCTATGCCGGTTTGGGTGATGAATACAAAGAATATGTCGATATGCTCAAGGAATACATCACCATTCAAGAGCAGGAAATCAAAGACAATAAGGAGGAACTAAAAAAGGCAAGGGCACAAAAATGACCCTTCATCTGAATAGACTGAAATTGACACTACCGTAGTTGCGGTGCTCCACAAATCGGGGATGGCTGGAAAAGTCATCCCCTTTTCCGTGTTCCAGAACAAACACCCCGCCCTCTGACAGCAAATCCTTCTCCAACACCTTGTCGGGGAGTTCGCGCAACTGTGGCAGGGCGTAGGGTGGGTCGGCAAAGATGATATCGAACTGCTGCTTGCAGGTGGCAAGGAACTTGAACACGTCGCCACGAATCACCACGGAGCGGTCGGTGCCCAGGCGGCTCACACACTGCTTGATGAAAGCGTGGTGGTCGCGGTCCTTCTCCACGCTGACCACCTGGGCGCAACCGCGGGAGAGAAACTCCAACGATATGCTGCCGGTGCCGGAGAACAGGTCGAGGGCACGGGAGTCTTCCAAGTCGAGGTAGCCGGTGAGCACGTTGAAGATGTTCTCCTTGGCGAAGTCTGTGGTAGGCCGGGCCTTGAACGTGCGGGGGATGTCGAAACGGCGGCCCTTGTACATGCCGGTGATGATTCTCATGGCTGAGGGAGGTTGGTGAGAAGGGAGAGGTCCAATGGGAGCTTGCTGTCGGGGAGAGGCTCCACGACGATGCGCTCGACATATTTTTTCAAATGGTCGGCAATCCATTGCTGGTGAGGGACGCTGCCAAGAAGCACCACCTCGTCGCGTGAGGACTTCATACCCTGTTGTGTGAAGGCGTTGAGCAAGAAATATAGCGTGTCGTGGGAATGTGTGGCGCTGAAGGCGTTGCAGAACTTGAAACGGTTGCCGACCGTGCAGAAGATGTCTATCTTGCCATCGTGGAAATAACCAAGGAGGCGTTGGCGGGTGACACTGGAATGACGGCCGTATCGCTCCCAGACAGGCAGGCAGACGGGCAGGTAGGTGCAGCGTCTTGCATGGTCGGAGAGCACGGTCATGATGTCTTTTTCAATGGCGAAAAGGGCGATGGCGTGCAGGTGCTCGAGGGCGGCATGGCATTTGGCATCGCGCTCATGGCCGGTGAAGGTGTGGTTGAAGAGTTGGTCGGCATCCGACTCCTTGAACTCTTCCTTTGGAACGAGCATCGTTGGGGCATCCACCAACACGACGGCACTGTCGAAAACACCCGACAACATCTTCTGGCTCTTGAATGCTTTGCGCAAGTGGGCAGAGGCCGACACGCCGTCTTTCATCTCAACTTGGATGGCCGGGGTGGGGCGGTCGCCGGGCTCGGTGGCAATGAAGACAAGAGTGCCTCGCCCGATGCGGACTTCAAGCACACGTTCTGTAGAGGAGGGGCTGTTGGGTGAATGTTGCATGTCGCTTTCTTTTTTCTGTTTTGTGGTAGGCGTTAAAGTAGAGACGGGATTGCCGTCCCTGTGCACACTGCGCCAAATCATGTGGCTTCTTGATGGCGAGACGGGAAGAAAACCGTCTTCGCAATGTGCACAACCCATATGGCGTGACAATCTTCTCACACCTCTGATTTCGAAGTCTCGAAAGAACACTGCAAAAGTAGTGATTTTTCGGATGAAACAGCACCCTTTTGCCGCTTTTTTTCCTTCTTGCATTTCTTTTCATACTCATAAACACTTGCTTATGGATTTTTTTCGTATCTTTGCAGCTCAAAAAGAAAAAACAGGTAAAAGACATGATAGTAAAGGTATGTGGCATGCGTGAGGCCGATAACTTGCGCCAGGTGGGTGAATTGGATGTTGATTGGATTGGAATGGTGTTCTGGCCCGAAAGCCCGAGATTTGTAAAGCAGAGGCGTGCAAGGGGAGGATTCTATCCCGACTATTCACCACTGGCCACCAAAATCTCCGAACTGGGCGGGCTGCCAGCACTCGCTGCAGTGGAAAACAAACCTCGCCGTGTGGGCGTGTTCGTTGACGACATGCCTCAGAGCATTGTCACAAGGGTATACAACTTCTATCTTGACATGGTGCAGCTACATGGCGAGGAGTCGCCGGTGATGATACAGAATCTGCAACGCACACTCGTGGACATACGTCCGGTGAAGGTCATCAAGACCATCAAGGTGGAAAGTCCGGAGGATTTTGCCAAATGCAAGCAATATGAAGGCTTGGTGGACTATTTCCTCTTCCACAACAAATGCAAGCAGGAAGGTGGCAGCGGAGAAAAATTTGACTGGAACCTCCTCGACGCATACGATGGCAATGTGCCTTTCCTCATCAGTGGTGGCATCGGAATCGAAGACGTGGAGCGTATCAAGGCCATCTCACATCCCAAATTCGTGGGAGTGGACATCAATTCAAAGTTTGAAATCGAGCCGGGTCTGAAAGACGTGCAGGCCGTCAAACTCTTCATAGAGAAAATCAAAGGATAATCCCTAGAAAAACTAGGAAAACTAGAGCCTCTAGGAAAACTAGAGCCTCTAGGAAAACTAGGAAAACAAGAAAAACTAGAGCCCCTAGGAAAACTAGTAAAACCCCACATAACCATGGATTTAAAGGATTATCTCAACCAATTCGACCGTTTCGCTGCCGCCACGGGGGTTGTGCTCACCGAAGTGGGTGAGGGATTCGCAAAAGCCGTCATGACAGTCGAGGAGAGGCACCTCAATGGGGCGAACGTATGCCAGGGTGGAGCCATCTACACCTTGGCAGACCTCGCTTTCGCTGCCACTGTCAACAGCCATGGGCTCATGACGGTGGGTACCAACAACGGCATCACCTATCTCAGGTCGGCTCTCAAGGGAGACACCCTCACCGCCGAGGCAAGAGAGGAGAATCATCACAAACTGCCTTTCTGCGAGGTGAGGGTCACCAACCAAAGAGGAGAACTCGTCTGTATCATGACCGGCACGGCATACAGAAGAAACCAGCCTCTCATCCCCTGAAAAGCCCCAATTTCCTCTCATCCCCTCCCAAAACCTCCTATCATCTTCCATCCCCCTAAACCAAAGCATATGCCAGAGGATTCCGTTACACCGTCTGTATCACAACCGCCTTCAAACACTGAGGCGGAAGACAAGTCACCATGGTATGCCATCAGATTGTTCTCCAATTGTCAGAACAAAGTGGATGAGTTTTTCAAGGAACATGGCGTGGAGAGTTTCATCCCCATGCAGTATCGTGTGTATGAGGATGAGAACGGGAAACCAAAACGGAAACTCAAACCGGTGGTCAGCAATCTCATTTTCGTGAAGAAAAGCCTCCCGCAGGCGGAGATGATGACCCTTGTGGCGAAAGGGCAATTCAAGATGTCGGTCATCACCAAGGACCGCTCCAGTAGGGATTACTATGAGATTCCTGCCAAGCAGATGATGGAATTCAAGGCGATGTGTAATCCGGAAATCGAAATGAGGAAGTACCTCAGTGCTGAGCAGGCAAAACTGAAATTGGGTACGCCGGTGTTGGTTTGCCATGGACCGCTGAAAGGTCTGACGGGGCGGCTCGTCAGGCAAAGTCACAAGTATTATCTTTTGAAAGAGGTGCCGGGGATGGGTGTCATGCTGAAGGTCTCCAGATGGTGCTGCCAACCTTTGGAAGAAAGCAAGTAAAAAGTCCTGCTTCCCTCCTGAAACTTCCTATTCTTTCCTAAAACTTCCTATTCCCTCCTAAAATTCCGAGGTGAAGTGGAATTTGATGTGCTTGAAGTCCTCTTGCGCCATGCTCAGCACATAGCCGCTGTCGGCGAGGAAGACATCGCGACCTTCGCGATCCTTGGCCATGTATTGGTATTTGCGTCGCTTGAAATTCTCCAGCTCTTGCTCATCGTCCGACTCTATCCAGCACGCTTTGTGAAGATGGACGGGCTCCCAACGGCACTTCGCGTTGTATTCGTTCTCCAAGCGGTATTGGATGACCTCGAACTGCAGTTGGCCCACCGTCCCGATGATTTTGCGACCGTTGAACTGATTGATGAACAGCTGGGCTACACCCTCGTCCATCAGTTGCTCGATGCCTTTCGCCAGTTGCTTAGCTTTCATGGGGTCGTCGTTCTCGATGTATTTGAACATCTCCGGTGAGAAGGAGGGCAGGCCGCGGAAATGCAACTGCTCACCCTCTGTGAGCGTATCGCCGATTTTGAAGATGCCGTTGTCGGGAAGGCCGATGATATCGCCTGCCCATGCCTCCTCCACGGTGGATTTCCGTTGAGCCATGAATTGTGTGGGTGAACTGAAACGCAGGGTCTTCCCCTGGCGGACATGGAGATAGGGCTGGTTGCGCACGAACTTCCCGCTGCACACCTTGCAGAAAGCGATGCAGGAACGGTGGTTCGGGTCGATGTTGGCCGTGATCTTGAAAATGAAACCCGTGAATTTGGGCTCTTCTGGCAGCACGTCGCGCTCTTCCGCTTTCGTCGGACGGGGGCAGGGTGCAATCTCTACGAAACAGTTGAGCAGCTCCTGCACGCCGAAGTTGTTGAGGGCGCTCCCGAAGAATACGGGGGCGACGGTGGCGGCACGGTAGTCCTCCACGTCGAAGTCGGGGTATACACCTTCTATCAGGTCGAGGTCTTCGCGCAATTGGTTGGCGTCGTCCTCACCGACGCGGCTCACCAACTCTTCACTGTCGATGTCCACTTCCACCTTCTCCGTCACACGCTGCTTGTCGGGCGTGAAAAGGTCGAGCTTCTTTTCGTAGATGTTGTATACACCCTTGAAACGTACACCTTGGTTGATGGGCCAGGAGAGTGGGCGCACTTGGATTTGCAGTTCCTGTTCCAATTCGTCGAGCAGGTCGAATGGGTCGCGACCCTCGCGGTCCATCTTGTTGATGAAGATGATGACGGGGGTGTTGCGCATGCGGCAGACGTTCATCAACTTGCGGGTCTGAGTCTCCACACCTTTCGCACCGTCAACCACGATGATGGCGGAGTCGACGGCGGTGAGCGTGCGATAGGTGTCCTCGGCGAAGTCCTGGTGGCCCGGGGTGTCGAGGATGTTCACCTTGTAGCCCTCGTAGTCGAATTCCATCACGGAGGTGGATACCGAGATGCCGCGTTGCTTCTCGATGTCCATCCAGTCGGAGGTGGCTGTCTTGCGGATTTTGTTGCTCTTGACGGCTCCGGCTACTTGGATTTGCCCGCCGAAGAGCAGGAATTTCTCTGTAAGGGTGGTCTTTCCCGCGTCGGGGTGGGAAATGATGGCGAACGTGCGCCTTCTTTCTATTTCGTTGTTCATTGGTCGTTATTGTTCTTTTTGCAATAATGCGATGCACTCGGCGAGGGATTTCTCCCAATGGGGGATGTCGAGGTGATAGGTTTGCTTGATTTTGGTCTTGTCGAGCACGCTGTAGGGGGGTCGACGGGCTGGCGTGGGGTATTCCTCGGTGTGCAGCGGGCGGACGGTGCAGTCGGTGATGCCTGCCAGGCGGTGGATGGCGATGGCGAAGTCATACCAGCTGGCAACCCCTTCGTCGGTGTAATGGAAAACGCCGGGCTCCACGCCTTGCTCCACGATGGCCATGATGGCCTTGGCAAGGTCACGGGCGTAGGTGGGTGAGCCAATCTGGTCGGCCACCACGCCGAGTTCTTGCCTCTCACGTCCCAGACGGAGCATGGTCTTCACAAAGTTGCGGCCGAAACTGCTGTAGAGCCATGCCGTGCGGATGATCATCGCCCGATGGCAGAGTTTCGACACTCCCAGTTCAGCTGCCAGTTTGGTGCTCCCATACACGCTGTCGGGCGACGGGGTGGCGTCTTCAACATAAGGAGTCCAGGCGTGGCCGTTGAACACATAGTCGGTGGAGATTTGAATCATCCAACCACCGCGTTGCTCCACGGCGTGGGCCAGATAGGCTGGGGCAAGGGTGTTGAGGGTGGTGCATGGCTCCTTGTCTCCCTCTGCCTTGTCCACGGCGGTGTAGGCGGCGCAGTTGATGATGCCGTCGATGGCATGTTCGTTCACAAAGCGGTCGATGCTTGATTGGTCGCAGATGTCCAACTCCTCGATGTCGGTGTTGTGGAACACGTGGGTGGGGTGGAATGGCTGTAGCAGACGCAGTTCACTGCCTAATTGACCGTTGCAGCCAGTGATGAGAATGTTCATTTGTGCTATGATGTGCTGTTATTCGTCGAATTTCAGTTCGCCCGACTTGTCTTTGATGTAATAGTCGGAGAGCATGCCCATCAGCGTGCTCAACTCGTTGATGGCATGGTTGGTGTCGGGGGAGATGTCCTTGTTTTGAAGGCGGAGGAGCATCACGCCATAGAGGGCGTCGAGACATGTCTCCACCTCGCTCGCCATGTTGTTGCCGCCGCGCTTGCGCAACTCCACGATGTAGGGAAGCACCTTGTAGTATTGGGAGCGGTAGAAAGGGAACTGCGGGCTGTCGAGGAGGCGGGCGTGGAGTTCGGACAAGTCGTCTACCACGATTTTGTTGATTTGCAGGTGGCCTTTCTCACGGCAGCCTTCCTGGGTGAGCATGCGGACGAGGTTGGCATACCAGTCGACCAAATCCTCCTTGTCTTCATCAGAACAGTCGAATTTGTCGAGGTAATCGTGACGAAGCTTGGACAGGTTGCAGCCATAGGCGCGGATGAGGTCTTCCACCTGCCACATGTAGAGCAGGTATTCGGCGATGCTTTTTTTCCTAAGTTCTTGTGCGATATACATGGATGTGTGAATATGAGGGGCGGGTCGCTACTCGTCTCAGTAATGGAAAGTGAAGAGGTTGAAGATTGTGCCAAGGAGCACGATGAGTGAGATGATGATGACCACGCTGCCGATGATGCGGTTGATGAGGATGATGCCGTAATCTTCGAAGATGTTCTTCACCTTGTCGATAAGCCATGTCAGGCCATACCACCACATCAGTGCGCCTCCCACGATGCTCAGGTAGCCGATGCACATCTCCAACGGGTGGTTGGGAATGATGAAGGCCAGCTGTGCGAAGGCAGCCATGAAAAGCAGGATGATGAGGGGGTTGGAGAGGGTGACGATGAAGGCTGTCACTCCATTGTGGATGTATGAGCCTTTGGTGGTGCCGCTGCGGTGCATGTTGCGGGTGGGGTTGGAGCGGAAACTGATAACGCCGAAGGTGAGAAGCATCAGGCTGCCGGTGATTTGGAGGAAGAAGCGGTTCTGTGTGTTGTTCACCATGTCCATCACGAAACTCATGCCCACGCCGGTGATGATGGCGTAGATCAAGTCGCTCAGCGTCGCACCCATGCCGGTCACCATGCCATACCAGCGACCTTTGTTCAAGGTGCGCTGCACGCATAAGATGCCGACGGGACCCATGGGGGCCGACGCAAGCACACCGATGATCAAGCCTTTGAAGATGGTGTCGAGTATGTTGTGAAACTCAAAAGGCATAACGAATGCAAAATTGCTAATTTTTTCCGAAAGAAGCAAATTTTATGTGCAAAACTTTGTCTCATTGCCTTTTTTTCATATCTTTGCCAAAACAATCTAACAGTATTAATCTTTTAACATATTGTATATGGATGCACAGACTACAATTAAACCCTATGTGATTGGTTTGGACTTGGGTGGTACCAACTCCGTGTTTGGAATTGTCGACAGCCGTGGAGACATCAAGGCGACTACGGCCATCAAGACGCAAGGATTCGACAAAGTGGAGGATTATGTCGACGCCTCCGTCGAGGCCCTGCAGGTCATCATCGAACAGGTGGGCGGCATCGACAACATCAAGGCGATGGGTATCGGAGCACCCAACGGGAATTTTTACAACGGCACCATTGAGTTCGCTCCCAACCTCTCTTGGGGACATAACGGTGTGGTGCCCCTGGCAAAGCTCTTCCAAGACCGTCTCGGCGTGCCCGTGGCACTCACCAACGACGCCAACGCTGCCGCCATCGGCGAGATGATCTATGGTGTGGCAAGGGGTATGAAGAACTTCATCGTCATCACCCTCGGTACTGGCGTGGGCTCAGGTATCGTCATCAACGGACAACTGGTCTATGGATGCGACGGATTCGCAGGTGAACTGGGACATGTCATTATGGAACGACAGAACGGGCGCAGCTGTGGATGCGGACGAAAAGGATGCCTGGAAGCTTACTGCTCCGCCACCGGCGTGGCACGCTCTGCAAGGGAGTTCCTCCTCAAGTCCGACCAACCGTCGCTGCTCAGGGAGATGAACCCCGACGACATCACCTCGCTCGATGTCTCCATCGCCGCAGGAAAGGGTGACGCTCTGGCAAAGGAGGTGTTTGAGTTCACTGGAGACATGCTGGGTGCCGCATGCGCCGACTTCGCTGCTTTCTCCTCTCCCGAGGCTTTCATCTTCTTCGGTGGACTGGTAAAGGCCGGCGACCTCATCATGGAACCCATCAAGCGCAGCTACGATGAGAAAGTGCTGCCCATCTTCAAGGGAAAGGCCAAGTTCCTCATCAGCGGTCTCGATGGTGCATCGGCCGCCGTCCTCGGCGCATCTGCCATAGGATGGGAAATATGAAAAGATGAAAAATGGAAATAAGCAGGCAGGTGGTATGGCAAAGTAAAACCACTGCTTGACAGAATACAACCGGGGCATCCCCGGTTGTATTTTTACGTACGCAAGTAAGGGAAAACGAGGTGCAAAAGGGCTTTTAATAAGCATAAGGTTCATCATTTCCCCAAAAAGGCAGAAAAAGTGAACATACGTCCCTTTAACTCCCCTTCAACTCCCCCAAATATACCCCCCTTTTACTCCTCTTTAACTATCCAACGAAGTGAACATACGTCCCTTTAACTCCCCTTTAACTCCTCTTTAACTCCCTTTTTACTCCCAAAATACTCCCCTTTAACTCTCCAAAAACATACTCCCCTTTAACGGCTCAGGGGGGATTGTCCGTGGATGGCCCCACCGCAGCCTAACCAAAAATCATCATGCATCGGTACATAAAGAAAGGCAGGTCCGAGACTCCACGCA